>CAZNIC010000008.1:0-59600 GCA_964572985.1 uncultured Oscillospiraceae bacterium | reverse complement strand
GCTTCCATAACACCGCCTGTTACACCAAAGATAACAGCCGCACCTGTAGCCGCATCACCAAAGGGAGTGTCAAACACTTCATCGGGTAATTTTGCATACTGAATACCTGCTGTGCGAATCATCTTTGCAAGCTCACGGGTTGTGATAACTGCATCAACGTCGGGGTAACCTGTAGCATTAAGCTCTTCACGAGCTGCTTCAAACTTTTTAGCTGTACAAGGCATTACGGATACAACGTAGATATCCTCGGGTTTGATGCCTGCTTTTTCGGCATAGTAGCTCTTAATGATAGCACCAAACATTTCGTGAGGAGACTTACAAGAGCTTAAGTTATCCAAAAAGTCGGGATAGTTATGTTCACAGAACTTAACCCAACCGGGAGAACATGATGTAATCATGGGAAGTGTGCCGCCGTTCTGAATTCTATGAAGAAGCTCTGTACCCTCTTCCATGATTGTAAGGTCGGCACCGTAGTTTGTGTCAAACACCTTGTCAAAACCAAGACGGCGGAGTGCTGCAACCATTTTGCCTGTTGTGGCAACGCCTTCGATGCCGAATTCTTCACCTAATGCTGCACGAACAGCGGGAGCTGTCTGTACAACAACGTGCTTGTCGGAGGCTAAAGCATCCCATACAGCCTTTGTGGAATCTTTTTCACTAAGTGCGCCAACGGGACAGGCAGCAATACACTGACCGCAGTTTACGCAGTCAACTTCGGATATGCTCTTGTCAAATGCACAAGCAATCTGAGTTGTAAAGCCTCTGCCTACAGCACTGATAGCACCAACTGTCTGCACATCGCGGCAAACAGATACGCATCTGCGGCAAAGAATACACTTGTTGTTATCACGAACAATAGAGGGTGAAAGCTCGTCGAGCTCATACTGGCATCTTTCGCCCTCGTAGGGAATATCTGTCACGCCCAAATCGTCACAAAGTGCCTGAAGCTCACAGTTGCGGTTTCTTACGCATGTGAGACACTTTCTGTCGTGGTTAGAAAGGAGAAGCTCCAAAACAGCTTTTCTTGCATCTCTTACCTTGGGTGTGTTTGTATATACTTCGATACCTTCTGCTACAGGGTATACGCAGGCAGCCTGCAATGCTCTGCCGCCCTTTAATTCAACAAGACACATTCTGCAGGAGCCTGTCTTGCTCAAATCCTTAAGATAGCAAAGTGTGGGGATTTCGATGCCTGCCACTCTTGCAGCTTCAAGGACTGTTGTACCGGCAGGCACGCTTACGTCCTGACCGTTAATTTTCAAATTAATCATATCCATTTATCATGCAGCTCCTTTCCTATTAACCTTTAACGATTGCATCAAATCTACATGTTTCCATGCAGACGCCGCACTTAACGCACTTGTTTGTATCGATAACAAAGGGCTTTTTAATTTCGCCACTGATTGCACCAACAGGACACTTACGTGAACATGCAGAACAACCCTTACATTTTTCGGCTACGATAGAGTAGCTTGTGAGTGCCTTACATACGCCTGCAGGACACTTCTTGTCAACAACGTGAGCGATATATTCGTCACGGAAATACTTGAGTGTAGACAATACGGGGTTGGGTGCTGTCTGACCGAGACCGCAAAGAGATGCGCTCTTAATCTGATAGCAAAGTGCTTCGAGCTTGTCGATATCTTCCAATGTGCCCTGACCCTTGGTAATCTTAGTTAAGATTTCCAATAGCCTCTTTGTACCTACACGGCAGGGTGTACACTTACCGCAGGATTCGTCAACAGTAAATTCAAGGAAGAACTTAGCAATATCAACCATACAGTTGTCTTCGTCCATAACGATAAGACCGCCCGAACCCATCATAGAGCCGATAGCCATCAACGAATCGTAGTCAATGGGAGTATCGATAAGCGAAGCCGGGATACATCCGCCGGAGGGGCCGCCCGTCTGAGCTGCCTTAAACTTCTTACCGTTGGGGATACCGCCGCCGATTTCTTCGATGATTTCGCGCAAGGTTGTACCCATGGGAACTTCAACAAGACCGGTGTTATTAATCTTACCGCCAAGAGCAAATACCTTAGTACCCTTGCTCTTTTCTGTACCCATGCTCTGGAACCATTCGGCACCGTTAAGTATAATCTTGGGAACATTTGCGTATGTTTCAACGTTGTTGAGTACTGTAGGTCTGCCAAAAAGACCCTTTACTGCAGGGAACGGAGGACGAGGACGAGGTTCACCGCGGTGACCTTCGATACTTGTCATAAGTGCTGTTTCCTCACCGCACACGAATGCACCTGCACCCAGTCTCACTTCAACATTAAAGTTAAAGCCTGTACCGAAAATATCCTTACCAAGTAAGCCATATTCATTAGCCTGCTTAATTGCAATCTGCAATCTCTTAACAGCGATAGGATATTCAGCACGAATATAGATATAACCCTGGTCAGCACCGATAGCATAGCCTGCAATAGCCATAGCTTCGAGTACTGTATGGGGGTCGCTTTCAAGAATACTTCTGTCCATGAACGCACCCGGGTCACCTTCGTCGGCATTACAGCAAACGTATTTCTGACCTTCGATGTTGCGGGGCACCAAACTCCACTTCACACCTGTGGGGAAACCGCCGCCGCCACGGCCACGAAGACCCGACGCCTTAATGCAGTTGATAACGTCATCGGGTGTCATTTCGGTAAGTGCCTTACCAAGTGCCTGGTAAGCATCCATACCGATAGCTTCTTCAATATGCTCGGGGCTGATAACGCCGCCGTTATGAAGCGCAATTCTGTGCTGCTTTTTGTAGAAATTTGTTTCGTTAAGGCTCTTAAGTTTATCGCCGTCAAGTGTTTCGGGATAAACAAGTTCCTTTACAACCTCACCCTTTACAAGGTGACCTGAAACAATCTTTTCAACGTCTTCAACCTGTACACGGCTGTAGAAAGTACCCTCGGGGTACACAATAACAATGGGACCGAGCGCGCAAAGACCAAAGCAGCCTGTCTTAACCATGTTAACCTGATCCTTTACGCCATACTTTTCAAGCTGTGCGTCAAATTCCTTAAGGAGCGTCTCACTACCTGAGGATGTACAACCCGTACCGCCGCAGACAAGCACGTCATACTTAACGCCTGCGTCGCCGTCTTCGCCCAAACGCATAGCAAGAGTAGGTCTTATTTTATCACGTAATGCTTTAAGTTCGTCTAATGTTCTCATGCCTTACACCTCCATATACTTGTCAAGAATTCCCTGAACATCGTCAACAGTAAGTCTGCCGTAAACGTCATCGTTTACTGTAACAACCGGTGCAAGACCGCATGCGCCTACACATCTTGTAGCGCCAAGAGAAAATTTGCCGTCGGGAGTACACTCGCCAACGTCAATGCCCAAAATTTCCTTAAATTTTTCGAGGATATCGCCGCTGCCCTTTACATAGCACGCTGTGCCGAGACAGACGCCGATTTCATACTTGCCCTTGGGATTAAGGGAGAACTGCGCGTAGAAAGTAACTACGCCGTAAACCTCTGCCAAGGATATGCCCAAGCCTTCAGCAATAATAGACTGAACCTCAATGGGCAGATAGCCATATACCGCCTGAGCTTCGTGCAAAACCGGGATAAGAGCGCCCTGCATATCCTTATGCGCCGCAATTATCTCCCTGAGCTTTGCTTCCTGCTCGGGTGTTCCGTTAAACGGAATGGTTGATTTTTTACTCATTTTCTTACCTCCTGTTAGCTCTCTTTTTCACGAGACATAATCACATAGCCTAATTATACAAAAAAATACACAAAAAATCAAGGTTTTTTGTGTATTTTGATTTGTTAATTATTCAGTAATTTTTACCGTACATTCTGCACCTTCAAGTCCGTCTGCCGTAACGCGGCAATTAATCGTGCCGCATTCAAGATACTTACTTTGCACAATAAATACGCATCTTCCGCCCTCAAGCTTTATATTTTCTTCGCCGATAAATCTGCCATTGTCCGAAACTTGTATCGTTACCATATTATCAGCCGACGGTACTCCGGTTCCATTTTTGTCAAGTGCCTCAACTGTTACCTGGGTCATATCACATCCGTCACAGATGAGGGTACTGTAGTCGGGTGTTAATTTGAGCTTTGCGGCTTTTTCGGGTGTTCTCTGAGTATAACGTGTCGCTTCAATTCCGTCAATATAGCCGATTGCAGTTATCTCGCCTTTTTCAAATTTGATATTATCAAACACAAAGAAAGGATGTGGCAGGTTTGTGTATTGTCTTGCGGGAGAACTCTCTGCCTTTTTACCGTTTATGTAAAGCTCAACCGCTTCACAGTTGCTCATAACCGTTATTGAGAAATTTTCTGCCTCTTTCGCTTCCGCTTTCTCGCGGCTTCCCTGTGCTGCATCTCCCGATACGCCCTTTACAATAAGAGGTTTATTATCGTCGTCCCAGTAGTTTGCAATATAAATATTTGCACCGCTCTTTTTGGGGTCTTTCTGCGAAATATAAAGGTTTGCCGCCATCTTAGGCAAGCGGAAAATATCATACAAGCCGCTGTAAAAAACATTGTTTGACCTTGTGTAGTTAACCTCGTTATCGTAGTCAAACATACTCCATGCAAAGCCGCCTGCACAGTGGCTATTTCCAAAGTAGTAGTTTACCTTATCGGCAAAATCCTTTGTGTATGCAAGTGCCTGTTCATCACTTGCCCAGGGGAAGCCGTAACCGTTCATCCAGCAGTCCCACGAGTGCTCCGTTACCAAAAACGGCTTGTGTATGGGGTTTTCGGGGTAGATATAATGTGCTGTGTAAATATCCTCCAAAAAGTTACTGCCCTCGTAGCTGTCCTGCCTGCGTGTGCCGTGAGTGGGACGAGTGGGGTCTAATTCTCTCGAGAGGCGGTTAGTCTCCTCATAAAGCTCGTCACAGTCATTTGACTCATTGACTCTCACGCCCCAGGAGAATATTGACGGATGATTACGGTCGCGCACTATCATCTCGCGGATGTTTTCTTTGTAAATCTCGCGCCAAGCTTCGTCGCCTATATGCTGCCAGCCGGGTGCTTCTTCAAACACGATAAGTCCTATTTCGTCGCACCTGTCCAAAAAAGCAGGTGCTTGCGGATAATGCGAGCATCTTACAGCATTAAAGCCTGTTTGCTTTATCATGTCGGCATCACGCCTCTGGAGCTTATCCGGCACAGCTCTGCCTATCCATGGCCATTGCTCATGGCGGTTAATGCCCATTATCTTTATCACTTCGCCGTTGAGCATCATGCCCGATTCTTTAAATTCAAAGCTACGGATGCCTATTTTGGTTTCGTAATCATCGGTTGCGGTTTCAACCTTTAGTGTATATAAATATGGGCATTCAATGCCCCAAAGGCGTGGGCTTTCAACTTCAAGCTCGTCCTTACCCTCGGCAACCATGTTAGCGTCTTTATCAAAAACACTTACATGGTAATCGCATTCTTCCGAAAGCTTGACTTTTACCTTAACAATCGCCTTTTCACAGTTTGCCACAGGTGTTGTCACAGTAACATCTTCAATATACGCCTTGTCTGTAATAACAAGGCTCACGTTTCTCACAATACCGCCAAAAACGCAATAATCCACCTGATAACCCTCAGGCGGTATATCCTTGTGCTGTGTGGAATCACACCTTACTGCCACCACGTTGTCCTCGCCCAATTGAACGGCATCTGTTATATCAAATTCAAAAGGCGTGTACGCACCCTTGTGCTCGCCAACAAGCACCCCGTTAACGTAAACCGTGGCAACCGTTGCAACAGCTTCAAAACGTATCCTTATTTTTTTGCCTGCGTACTCCTCACCTAAAGTAAAATGCTTTCTGTAACAGCTTACAAAGCGATAATCCTCGATATCCAAAAGAAAGCTCCTGCCCTCTTCACCTCTGTGATGCTTCAGTATAGTATTAGCATGAGGCACCGTTACCTTTTCAAAATCCCCGTCATCAAAATCTTTAAAATGCCCGTTTTCTAAATCTTTATTCTTATATAACCATTCCCAATTAAAATCTATAATTTCTCTTTTCACGTTTTCTCTCCTTTCTTCTGCACCAGTGGTGCAATAGTGCAAATTTAAAAGGACGGTACAGCCGCCCTTTTTGTTAACCCTTTAGCTTTTCGTCTATTGCATTAGCTGCCACTTTGCCTGCACCCATAGCAAGGATAACCGTTGCCGCACCTGTTACTGCGTCACCACCTGCGTAAACCGCATTGCGGCTTGTTAAGCCATCCTCATTTACGATAATACCGCCGTGAGAGTTTACCTCCAAGCCTTCTGTTGTGCTCTTTATCAAAGGATTGGGGCTTGTGCCTATGCTCATGATAACCGCGTCACAATCAAGTGTGCACATTGCGCCCTCTTTGGGTATGGGCCTTCTTCTGCCCTTTTCGTCGGGTTCGCCCAATTCCATCTCCTGGCAAAGCATGCCTTTTACCCATCCCTGCTCGTCGCCTAAGATTTCGACAGGGTTAGTAAGCATCTTAAAGTTGATACCCTCTTCCATTGCGTGCTCAACCTCTTCGCGTCTTGCGGGGAGCTCTGCCTCGGTTCGTCTGTAAACGATAGTAACGTCACTGCCCAGTCTCTTGGCGCATCTTGCAGCGTCCATTGCAACGTTACCGCCACCTACAACGCAAACCTTCTTTGCACGGTATACAGGTGTGGAGCTGTCTTCCTTATATGCTTTCATAAGGTTAATACGAGTGAGGAACTCGTTTGCGGAGAATACACCGTTAAGGTTTTCGCCCTTTATATTCATAAACCTGGGAAGTCCCGCACCACTGCCTATGAACACAGCCTCAAAGCCGTATTCCGCCATAAGCTCGTCAATTGAGAGCACTTTACCAATAACCATATTGGTCTCAATTTTAACGCCGAGTGCCTTTAAGGTATCGATTTCCTTTTGTACAATGCTCTTGGGCAGTCTGAATTCGGGGATACCGTACACCAGCACGCCACCTGCAACGTGCAATGCTTCAAAAACAGTTACCTCGTAGCCTTTTTTTGCCAAGTCACCTGCGCAGGTCAATCCCGAGGGTCCACTACCGATGATTGCTACCTTGTGTCCGTTTGTTTCGGGCTTGTTTATGACAACGTTTTCCTGTGCATTGTGCCAGTCGGCAACAAAGCGTTCAAGGCGACCGATTGCAACGGCTTCGCCCTTTATGCCTCTGACGCATTTACTCTCGCACTGGCTTTCCTGAGGGCACACTCTGCCGCATACTGCAGGAAGCGAGCTTGACTTGCTTATGATTTCATACGCTGCTGCAAAGTCACCCTTTGCAACACGGGCAATAAATTCGGGGATATGTATTTTAACAGGGCAACCTTCTACGCAAGGCTTATTTTTGCAGCTAAGACAGCGCTGTGCCTCATCGATTGCCATTTCTTCTGTATATCCTAACGCAACCTCTTTAAAGTTTTTGTTTCGTACATCTGCCTCCTGTGAGGGCATGGGGTTTTTGGTTAATCTCATGTTAGGCATCTTATTCTACCTCCTTTTTGTAAAGGTTACAGGTTTTTTCCCTTTCGCCTTTTTCAAAAGTCTTGTATGTACCGCTACGCTTGATAGCTTCGTCAAAGTCAACCTCGTGGCCGTCAAACTCGGGTCCGTCAACACAGGCAAACTTAACCTTACCGCCAACTGTAAGACGGCATCCGCCGCACATACCTGTACCGTCAACCATAACAGGGTTCATGCTTACAATGGTTTTAACTCCGTACTCCTTTGTAAGAGCACACACAAATTTCATCATCATAAGAGGTCCAATGCAGATGACCTCGTCATATTCGTTACCCTCTTCAATAAGAGAACGGAGTGCATCTGTAACGAGGCCTTTTTCACCCCAAGAGCCGTCGTCACTCATTTTAACGCATTTAGTCGATGCCTTTTCAAAATCCTCTTCCAGTATTACAAGGTCACGGTTTCTGAAACCGATAACGCTGTGTACCTCACAGCCATTTTCACTAAGACCTTTTGCCACAGGGTATGCAATGGCACAGCCAACACCGCCGCCTACAACGCACACTCTTTTTTTGTTGTGAATATCAGTTGCTTTGCCCAAGGGGCCCACAAAGTCTTCGATATAGTCGCCCTCTTCTTTGTGGTTGAGCTTTTCGGTGGATGCACCCACCACCTGGAAAATGATAGTAACTATGCCTGCCTCGCGGTTGTAATCTGCAACCGTAAGCGGTATTCTTTCGCCGTCAGAATCAACTCTTAAAATAATAAACTGACCCGGCTGAGCTTTTTTAGCAACAAAGGGGGCTTCAATATCCATCCTTGTAACAGTAGGATTCAAAACCTCTTTTTTAACTATTTTATACATTCAAAACGCCTCCTATTTTATGTCAATTCACTTTTATCCGGAATCACTGCAACTGTTTTATAATGAACAGGGACACATCTCCTGCATACGTTGAGAGTGTGAACAATTCACCTACCTGCAGGTGAGATATGTCCCACGCAACTTATACCAAAAAGTATTGTTGAAATTATAGCACTTTGATACAAATTTGTCAACGAAAAAGGGAGTGCTTCCACTCCCCTTTTATCACTTAAATGCCTCGGGCACTTTGATGTTTCTCCACGAGCTTACATTAAGCTGTCCGTAGTCGTTGTCATACCCTGCCGCAACCACAGTGCCGTCACGTTTTAATCCTACAGTATGTCCACGATTAGAGATACCGATAATATCTGTCCAGCCACTCACTCCAAAGTCTTCTCCATAACCCACCAATACAACAGTACCGTCACTCCTAAGTTCCGCAGCACCTGATATTGCTACTGTGTATCTGCCGTCAAGCTTTAACTTCTGAGGATAACCGCTATAATCTACAGTTATTGCAACAATATCCACACAGTATTCCACTTCATTAAGCTCTCCTTTTCCGTTCTCACCTACTGCTACAACAGTGCCGTCATCCTTTAGTCCTAAAGTAACATATCTACCTGCTGCGATAGCCACAATGTCCTCCCAGTCACTTACATTGCACTGTCCATATTTGTTGCCGCCTACTGCTACAACAGTACCGTCACTCTTTAACCCTACAGTATGTTCGTATCCTGCCGCAACGGCTTCAATATCGTACCAGGATTCTACGCCATTGTAATAGGATGCTACCCGACCTTCTGCAACTACCGTGCCGTCGCTCTTTAAACCTACAGTATGGTAACTACCTGCCGCAACGGCTTCAATATCCGTCCAATCTCCCACGCTACTATAGTTTCCCGAGCTATAAGCATACGTGTCGCCCGTGGCAATAACGGTGCCGTCCTCTCTTACAGCTACCGTATGCTGAACGCCTGCGGCAATGGTTTTTACGTTAAAGGCGTCGATGATTTCTTCTATTTTTTCTTCGGAATCTTTATATCCGTCTAACTCTGCGTATATCTCATAAGCTTCACCAAGCGAGCCGTTGTCAAAAAGCTCTTCGGCATCCTTGTACTTGCTATGCTTTTCTATATTGGGTACAGCTATCGGGAGCCCCACCAGTAACGCAAAACCAAGAACAACTATTGCCCAGCCTATTATGGTATCCTTTAAGTCTTTTGTTTTTGATTTTTTATTTCTTGCCGCTTTGATTATTTCGTCCTCTTTGACAAGGCATTCCATTGATTTACTTGCCGCATCCTTGTAGTCAATAATAGTTTCAAACACGGCTTTTGCCTTGAGGGCATCGTCACCTGTTTTTGCATTAGCGAGCATACTGCATGCAGAGGTATAAACGCCCTCTTTGCGCCTCTCTTCAATAAGCCTTGTGCATTCAGTTGCAAGGGCAGATGCGTCCTTGTAGTTACTTATGGGACGGAGGTTGTTTATTGCATCTTCAAAGCGGCCATTGTTCATATTGTTTACAGCAAGGTTATAAAGGTTTTCGCATCTTATAGCCTCGCTTTTTTCCTTAGCATGAAGGCAATATTCGGATAATTCTTTTTTTAACTCGTCTGTACCAAAGCGGATAGCCTTTTGGTAGTTGCCGTTGGTGTCAAAGGGGCGACTATAACCATAAAGCTCTTCTTTTTTACTCAGTTTTAAGTCAGCCAACAATTTGCCAAGGTAAGCCTCGGCAATTTCGGCATTGATGTTAAGAGCCTGTTCAAAAAAGCCGTCAGCTTTGACCCAGTCCTTATCTTCAAGTGCCATAAAGCCGCGTTTTATAAGTGCAGATGTGTTCGCCGTGGTATTATTGGTTTCGTTATTTAAAAAATCAGCCATTTTGCACCCTCCTGTTCCATTTTGCAATATTATTAATTAATTTTACCATTTGCATCTTATTTTGTCAACAAAAAAGGAGCTTTAAAGCTCCCTTTTATCATTCGCCATACACTATCAATATTGTAATACCGTCTTCTGTCATATAAACGTTCTGTCCGCCGCCTGCCATGACCATATCATCGGAAGGTGCAAAGCTGAATGCTATTTTCCATATTCTTTCTACGGGGTCAAAATACGCGTCGGCAATGTCGTATTCTACAGTGCATTCGTTTTTTGCCCGCTCTATTGCCGTTTCTACGCTTTCAATGGGGCAAACATCCGTATTTTTGTATTCCTCCTGCTCGCTATCGTCATACATGCTCGCATCCTGCATATACGAAAACACCTTTGCGGTAAGTTGGTCGCCATCGGTTTTTGCCGAGCTTGTGTTGCTTTGTGCCACCGAACCACCACCGGATGCGTATTTATTTGCCCTTACGGTTTCGGTCGGCTCTTCCGATATGTTAAAGCTGTCGTCCGCTTCTGCTTCTGCGTCCGTTTCCCATGCTGAATCAGCTTCGTCAAAAACCTCGGTATTGGGTCTTCTGAGGGTAAAGCTTGTAGCAGCGTCTTGATTTTCAGCCACAGCCACCAAATCCTCCTCAAGGCTCATAGCCGCAACAGGCTGCTCGTTGGCAAGCTCGGGCACGGCTATACTGCTCTGCTCGTTTACAGTATCGTTTGCATTTGCAACGTGTGCAGTTTCGGTACGCTTTACGGTTTCTGAATTTTCTGCCGTATCAGCTGTTACCGCCGCTTCTTCGGCTGTGTCATAATGAAGAGTAGCGTTGGTTTCATGGATTTTTTCTGTAGGTGTAACAACAGTCTTTTCGATTTCATCGGGTGTGGGCATGTTTTGCGTTTTTTCCATAAAGATGTCGGCATTCAAGAACACCGCACCCAAAACCAAAACAGCCGCCGCTGCCGTACCTACAAAAGAATATTTCAAAAGCGGGCTTTTTTTCATCTCCGGCTGTGCCGCCTTGAGAAAGGCTTTGTCAAGTATCGCCCTGTCACCCTTGATATTATCATTTGCTTCTTTGTATAGTTCTCTAAACATAATTGTATTCTCCTTTGAGCTTCTCAGAAAGCATCTCTCTGCCGCGTTTTAGCTGAGATTTAACGGTTGATTCATTAAGTCCCAGATATTCTGCAATTTTTGCAATGGGCAAATCTTCATAATAGAACAAGTGAATAACCGTGCGGTACTTTTGCGGAAGTTCTCTCACTGCATAATACACATCGCTCTTTTCCTGAGAATCAAAAACAATATTTTCGTCAAGCTGTTCGGTCTTTTTGAACCAGCTCGATGTAAAATAACTGTTCGATGCGTTTATTGCCACCCTGATGAGCCATGCTTTCACGTGCTCCTCGGTCTCAAACTCCTTATCGCATTTTATGTATTTGTAAAAAACATCCTGCACAATATCGTCAGCGGCGTCCTTATTTTTGGCGCGACACAGCACCAAACGGTACACGCTGTCAAAATATTTTTCGCAGACTGCTTTTTTGTCTGTCAATACCAACACGTTTTTTCACCTCCTCCACCTATAATACTTTCCAAACGCTCAAAAAGTTGCATTAATTTTAAAAAATTTTAAATTTTTATTCTGTGGGCAAGCTGATTATCTCTGTATCGGGTAAAAAACCTAAAGTAGGACGTTCTGTAGGTTCAACATTTATTACTTTGGGTTCAGTGTTTTCACCCTGATTGAATTTGGAAACCAACGCAAATACAACAATAATTATAATCGCCACTATAGTACCGCCCATAAAGGGAAGTTTTCTTTCCTTCATTATTTTCACATCCTTTGGTTTTAATCATACCAAATCTTTCGTGTTTTTTCAACAAATGTAACCGTATTGTAATTTAAAGAAATTTATAATATAATTGTAATTACCTGCTAAACCAAGTTGGTATAAATTGCAGTTGGCTAATCAAACCGGGCGGATATGGAATCCGCCCCTACTCACGAGGTGATATATCATGACTTACTTTGACAAAAACGCATTAAAGCTATCACACGAATATTTAAAATCACGCATAAAGCATGGTGACATAATGGTTGATGCCACAATGGGCCGCGGACGGGACACTCTGCTTTTATCCACCCTTGTGGGCGACGCGGGCAAAGTATATGCTTTTGACATCCAGCAGGAGGCTATCGATTCCACAAGAGAGTTATTAAAACAAAACAACATATCAAACGCACAGCTTATATTAGACAGTCATCACAAAATCTGTGATTATGTCAAATTTGCCAAGGGTGTTGTTTTCAACCTCGGCTTTTTGCCCGGAGGCGACCACAGTATTTTTTCCCACTCCGACACAAGCATAAAAGCTATCGAAGCGTCGCTCGGTATAATCCCTCATGACGGGTTTGTCTGCATATGCTCATACTATGGCGGGGACACCGGCTTTGAAGAAAAAGACAATCTTTTAAACTATCTTGCCGCGCTTGACCAGCAAAAATATACCGTGATGCTCCAATCCTTTCACAACCGCAAAGGATGCCCACCGCTGTTTATCGTTATCGAAAAAAACCACTGAAATACAAGTTTTGAGTTTATTTGACATAATATACATTTTATGCTAAAATATTGTTATCTTTATTTTACGGAGGTATCACTATGAACTGTCCTAAATGCGGCGGCGAAATCCCCGAAGGCACAAAAAAATGCCCTCTTTGCTCTGCCAAGGTTAAGGTAAAAGCAAAGAAAGAAAAAACCAAACCCGTTCTCCCAAAGCTTTGGATATCTGTATTATCCTTAGTTTTGGCATTTGTTATGCTTGCAACATCATCCACGTTTGCACTTTTCACCGAAAGCCACACACAGGCAAAGGCAGACGACAGTGTTGTTGACGGCAAAATCAAAACAGAAACATCCTCCAAGACAGAGTACGAGCTCGACAAAATCGAAAAACCCGATGCAGACACAAGCGAGATTGACTCTCTCCCCTCTGACAAGACATGGGCGCGCAACGCAGCTGATGAAATCCTCGTAGTTGAAAGAGCAATTGATACTGCCATTGCAGAGGTTGAAAGCGAAAGCTCTGAAGTAACAATCGATAATGTGTCCGATTACATAAGCGCTGTAGGCTCTGCTGCCCGTGAGCTTTATTATGACGACGCTATCTCCGATTACCGTACAAACCCCGAATGTGTTGTTTTTGAACTTAACTCAGGCGGTAACTATGTTTATTCGCCTGCAATCGAAGAGTACAATGCAGGTTCACCCGATTTGAAGGTTGCATCTGTTCAGCCCTTTGTCGGCAGCGACCAGTATGAGGGCATCGAGCAATATGCTTCGTACCCGGATAAAGCTGCTGAATATATCGCATCTGCTTTTCCGCTTTACTCCTTTGATATGTCCGGCGGTAATGACGATGATTTTAACGACACAGAGATAACCTTAGATACTCTTGTCGGCTTAAGTGAGTATAACGTAATCCTTTGGGACGGTCATGGTTGTTATGACTCTACTCACGGTCCGCTTATGTCGCTCAACATTCCCCGTAGCGAAGCAAACGACGCAGCTTTCAGCACGTTTATTAAAAACGGCGAGCTTTTGATGAATTCCAAACGCTATCTTGTGAGCGCAAAGTTTTTTGACAATCGCATTGTTGACGGCGCATTTGACAACACTGTAATATACATCGGCACATGCTCCGGCGGTAAAAGCAATCGTCTTGCAAACGCATTTTTGAACAAAGGTGCAGAGGCTGTTTACGCAGCTGACAATACAATTCTTACATCATACAATGCAAAAATGACGCTTGCAATCAGCGAAGGCTTGTGCAAACAGCACGACGACGGCACATACTACAACGTTGAAGAAGCTCTTGAATACGCAAAAAAGCAATATGGTGATAACGACGGCGGCAAGTGCAAAACCGAAGTCGTGCTTTTCACCAACAACCCCACTTTCACACTCGACTGGTACACTGACTATGTAGTATCCGAACGTGACGTTGTTTTGGTGCTTGACGTATCGGGCAGTATGGCGGGTACAGCACTTAACGAAACAAAGAACGCCGCTGTTGAATTTGTCAACACAGTTCTTGACGAAAACGCACGTATAGGTGTTGTTTCATATGCTTCCAACGCAAATATGGTGTCGGATTTCTCTACAAAGAAACAGCAGCTTATCACATCTATTGAGCGTTTGGGCTCGGGTGGTTCCACAGATATTGACGTTGCCCTCCAGACAGCTGAACGCATGCTTGAAACAAGCAAGGCAAAGAAGAAAATCATAGTACTTATGAGTGACGGTGTTCCCAACGAAAGCAGAGTTGGCGACGAGCTTGTGGAATACGCCGACACAATCAAGGACAAGGATGTTTACATCTATACATTAGGATTTTTCCATGAGCTTTATTCCTACGAAAAAGCCGAGGCACAGGACCTTATGGGTCGCATTGCATCAGACGGTCACCATTACGAAGTTGAAAACGCCGATGACCTCGTATTCTTCTTCGGTGATATGGCAGACACCATCAGCGGACAAAAGTATATCTACATCGAAATCGCGTGTCCCGTTAATGTAACAGTAACAAAGAACGGCGAAACTCTTTCTTCCGACGCAGATTCGCTTTCGACACGCACCTCCTTCGGCACACTTTCTTTTGAAGAAAACGTTGACGAAAACGGTGACCCTGTATATACATCGGACGAGGATGACGAAGATGCAGACCCCGTTGACAACCGCAAAAAAATCCTCCGCCTTAAGGACGGTATGGAATATGATATCGAAATCGAAGGTACAGCCGACGGTAAAATGAACTACACTGTTCAGTACATGGACGAAGAAGGCAACTACTCCGACAAACGTGAGTTCCGCAATATCGAAGTAACCGAAGATATGCAGGCAACAAGCGTTGCAAGCTCTAAGCGCGGTACAACAATTTTGAACGTTGACTCCGACGGTGACGGCAGATATGACATCATCTACGAAGCTGCGGCAAACGAAAAAGCAAAAGAAGTTGAAAACATTCTTATGATAGTTCTCCTTTGGCTTTGCGGTATTGCCCTTGCATGGATGTTCGGTTCTGTTATAGCAATCGTTGTGCAGACTCTTCGTCGCCAAAAAGCAAAATGTAATTTAGCAATGGCATAAATTAATATTTTAAAAACAGCGTTGCATGGCAGCGCTGTTTTTGTTATGATTATTTGTATAAGGACGGTGATTTGATGCAAGTTAAAGTTTTACAGCTTAATCCACTAAAACCTTTTTCCGAATACGACGGGTATCTCCCCCTTGTCTCGGACAAACGAAGAGAAAAAATACACTCCCTAAAAAATGATAAAGATAAGACAGCTTCGCTATTTTCAGAGCTTTTTATACTTTCCCAAGCAGGGGTATCTTCAAAAGATATCCTCTATAACGAATACGGCAAGCCCTATATTGACCGCACGGGGTATCATTTTTCGATTTCACATTCACATTCACTTATAGTATTTGTGTCAGATTGCTTGCCTGTAGGTATTGACACCGAACCCGTGACTGAAAAAAAACAGCCTGCAGTCCGCTTTTTTACCCCAAACGAAAAGGCAATGATAAAATCTCCCGAAGATTTTTACACAATATGGACAAAAAAAGAAGCATATATAAAAATGCTTGGCACAGGCTTGTCAACTCCCCTGTCATCCTTTGACGTGACAAAAAGTATTCCCGAAACGTGGTTTTTAAGCACATATACCAACAATCATATCATATCCGTGTGCACAAAAAACAACCAAAACACCGCTCTCAAGCTACATTTTTTGTCAGAAAAAGATTTTTTAAGCCTCTTGTAATTTCTTGACTGTTTCCCCGATATATGGTAAAATGTTATTAAATATGAGGTTTTTGGAGGTGTTTTATTGAGCGGTATTCTTATACTTTCGGCTGCTGTGGGCGGTGCGCTTATGTTGGGCGCAGCAGGCTCACTTATGGGTGCATACACCCTATACAAAAAAGTTATCCCTCGCCAGACTGAATGCAGAGTTGATGCAAACGAAATGGCGGACATGTCCCAGTGGGAAATATACAAAAAGATTATCCACGCCAACAAGGATTTTCTTTCAAATAGAGAAAAAGAGGTTATTACGATTAAATCAAGGGATAATCTCACTCTCTACGGCGAGTATTTTTCTGCAGATACTCCCTCTGACACAACAGTAATATGCTTTCACGGATATACCTCCACAGGTTGGGATTCCTGTGCATCGATTGCCGCTTTCTTCATCAAACAAGGCTACAACTGCCTTATTGTTGACAATCGTGCTCACGGCAAAAGTGAAGGAGATTACGTAGGCTTTGGTATTTTGGACAGGTATGATGCTCTTTCCTGGATTGAGTATATAAACAAATCATATAATCCAAAAAACATTGTTCTCTATGGTGTTTCAATGGGTGGTGCAACAGTTGTTATGGCATCGGGGCTTCCCGATTTGCCGCAAAACGTAAAGGCAATCGTATCAGACTGCGCTTTTACCTCCCCCTTTGAGGTGTTTTCCCATATTCTCAAGAGGGACTATCATTTGCCCAAGTTCCCTGTGATGAATTTTAACAACATGCTCACCAGGAAAAACGCAGGCTACGGCTTTAGCGATTATTCAACCTTGGACGCAGTAAAGGTAACAAAGGTGCCGATTATTTTTATTCACGGCGAAAAGGACGACTTTGTACCCACATATATGAGCAGGCAGAATTTTGAGGCTTGCCAATCTGACAAGGAATTGGTCATTATAAAAAACGCTTCTCATGCGGCGGCATATTACGAAAACGTGCCCTTGTATGAAGAAAAAACAAAAGAGTTTTTAAAAAAATATTTATAAAGAGAGGAAGATAAGATGAAAGAATTTAACATTAACGGTGCGGTAATGAAATGCTATCCCTTAACTGCCGCACAGCGAATCCACAACTACACCATCAAGTATGCTCCCCCTCAGGTGCTCTGCATAGGTACGGGTTTGTATTTTCAGGCAGAGCTTGACTTTAATGTTCTCCGTGAATCTATCCGCGAGGCATGTATGCGCATGGAATCTATGCGTGTACGCTTTACCGAGGATGAAGAGGGCAATGTTTATCAGTATATTGTTCCATTTGAGGACCGTGACTTCCCCTTAGTTGACTTTTCTGACTGGAATGAAGAGGATGCTCACAAGGAAATGGAAAAATGGACACGTGAACCCTTTGCCCGTTTTAATTCGCCCATGAATAAAATTGTTATGGTTAAATTGCCTAACGGCTACAACGGCGTATATTTAAAGGTTGACCATATGATTATGGACTCCTCTTCTCTTATAGCCTTTGACCGTGACGTTTTGGAAATTTATACATCCCGTCTTTTTGACCGCGAGCCTCCCAAGCCCATGATGAGCTACATTAAGCAGCTCGAAAAGGATTTGGAATATGAACAGGGCTCTGCAGCACAGAAAAAGGACGAGGAGTTCTGGCTTAACGAAATCCATCGTGACGAGCCTATTTACACAGACTTTGCAGGTCCTAAGCGTCTTGAAGACTGGAGAAAGGTTACAGGTAATCCCGATGCACGAAGCGCAATGGTTGTATCACGCAATCCCGAGGCGGGTATCAGTGTGTTCCACCTTGAAGAAGAACCCTCTCAGAGGCTTATGGATTTCTGCCAGGAAACAAACACACCCATGGTTTGCTTGCTTCTTATGGGTCTTCGTACTTGTCTTTCCAAATTCAATAACAACGAAAAGGATATTTCCTTAAAGAGCTGTATTGCTCGTCGTGGTACGCTGCTCGAAAAGAAATCCGGCGGTACACGAATTCACTTCTTCCCTCTTCGTACAATTATTGAACCCGAAACAACCTTTGAAGATGCGCTCAAGATTATTCAGAACGAACAAAACCGCATCTTCCGCCACGCAAACTTTGACCCCATCTTAAACACTATGCTCCGCGGCAAAGAGTTAAAGCTTTCTCCCGGTGCAAGCTACGAATGTATGAGCCTTACATATCAGCCGCTTACGCTTAAGCAGCAGCAGGGCAGCGCAGAGGAAATGAACATTCCCTACAAGAGCATGTGGTACTCTAACGGTGCGGCAGGTCAGCCCTTGTATTTAACCGTTATGCACCGTGTTGAGGACAACGGTCTTGCATTCAGCTTTGAATACCGCTATGATGCAGTAACACCTCACGAAATGGAATATCTGTATTATTACCTTTGCAAGGTATTGTTCCGCGGTATTGAAGACAAAACTCGTACAGTTGGTGAAATTCTTGATATGATTTAATTTAAGGAGGATAAAACAATGTTTGAACAGATTAAAGAGCTTATTTTGAACTATGTAGACGTAGACCCCACAACTATCACAGAGGATTCCAGATTTATCGAAGATTTGGGCTTTACATCTTATGACTTTATGAGCATGCTTGGCGAGGTTGAAGAAACCCTCGGCGTACAGGTTGAGGAAGAAGCCGTACTTACTCTTTCCACAATCGGCGATGCAATAAAGTATTTTGAATCCTTAAAGTAAAGGAGTACTTTTATGGACAAAGCATTAATCAAAACATTAGCTGACCTGGTGCGTCTTTCTGCAGAAGAATTCGGCGACAAAGCCTACATAAAAGAAAAGACGGGCAAAGACATCGCAGAGTACAGCCATGCAAAGCTTTATTCCGATGCAAGAAAAATTGCATCCTATATCAAATCCGTTTTCGGTGACGAAAAGGTTCATGCGGCAATTATCGGTCCGTCAAGCTCTATGTACCTTGCGGCATACTTTGGCACAATTCTGGGTGGCAACGTTACGGTTCCCCTCGACGCTCAGCTCCAGGCTGAGGATATAACAGACCTCGTTAACCGCGCCGATGTAAACCTTTTCTTCTACGACACACGCTATGCGACTATGATAGAGCATTTAAAGGCAAATTGTCCTCAGGTAAAGGCTTTTGTTGCTCTTCACGATGCTGAGGATGCCTTGGTTACAATCGCCTCAATTACAAACGAATATCCCGAAGCAGAGCCTATTGAGATTGACCCCTCCTCCCTTGCATCCATTGTGTACACATCAGGTACAACAGGCAAGGCAAAGGGTGTTATGCTTGCGCACTCCAACCTTATCGACAACGTTAACTGTGCGGACGGCGAAAGCGACCCCGAGCAGGTGCTGTTGTCTGTTCTGCCTATTCACCACGTATATTGCTGGACATGCGATTTCCTTTTGTCACTTCGCTATGGTACAACAATCTGCATCAACGATTCCATGATGCGTATTGCAATGAATCTCAAGCTTTTCCAGCCTACGATGATGCTTGTTGTGCCCATGATTGCACAAACACTTTATAAGCAGATTATGAACGCCGCTACAGCAAAGAACCTGCCTCCGCAGGCAGTTGCACAGGCAGTATTCGGTGGCAGATTGCGCTGTATTTATTCAGGCGGTGCATATCTTGCTCCCGAGATACAAAAAGGCTATCTTGATTTAGGTATTCCTATCTGCCAGGGCTACGGCATGACCGAGTGTTCTCCCCGTATTTCCACGGGCAATTTCAACAACTTAAGCACAGCAGGCGACGTTGGAGAAATTGTAAACGGATGCACCGTTGAAATCCGCGACGGTGAAATCGTGGTTTCTAGTCCCTCCGTTATGCAGGGCTACTACAAGTACCCCGAAGCAACCGCCGAAGCTTTGGATGCTGACGGCTGGCTCCACACAGGCGACTTGGGCTATGTTGAAAACAACCGCATTTTCATCACAGGCAGAAAGAAAAACCTTATCATCCTTTCCAACGGTGAAAACGTATCCCCCGAAGAATTGGAAAACAAGTTTGCAACGGTTGACCTTGTTTCCGAAATCCTTGTTTACGCCGAGGAAGGCTTTGTCACAGCGGAAATTCTTCCCAATTTTGACATATGCCCCACCGTGGATGATGCTGCAGCAAAGCTTAAGGACATCATCAAGGATATCAACCTCACACTTCCCTCTTCAAAAACAATCCGCAGATTAAGAGTAAGAGAAGTTGAGTTCGACAAAACAACATCCAAGAAAATCAAACGCCAGCAGAGTATGCAGGGCGAAATCAGATAACACAATAAAGAGATAGGTTGTGGAGTGCCACAACCTATCTCTTTATTTTATTTGCAATATTTTTACGTTCAATTTCATCAAGTGCAATATCACAAGGCTCAATGTTCTGCGCATCCAATATATGACCGTACTTTTCAATTTCGTCATCACTTAACAAAACAAGCTTTGGTATGTCATTTGCGTCTTTATATGCCACAGAATATGTTGCATCGCAATGATACCATTCTCCGTCTGTGTACACCACATTCCACACATGTCTCACGTTGTCATAGAGGTCGTCAGTGTCTCCGTGATATTGCTTTGTCATTATCCCCATATGCCTTAAAATCGAATCTGTGATATCTGTCATTCCCATGCACATTGCGCTATCAAATAATGCGCCGTATGCGTTGTTTCTGTGTTCTGACGCTTCGGCATAATCAGGTGTACAGTTATTTGCAACATAATAAAGCGTCCTGAAAACTTTTTCCTTGTCATCACCAATATTACATTCATTGAGAATCAGTTGCATTTTGTTATTGAATTCAATAGCTTCCTCTTCCTGAATATGTATATCGTCGTATGTAGTTAAATACACGCCACCTGTCATTACCAATTTCTCCATAGTTTCGCTGTCAAACGGATTGTCAAACAGATTTATAATCACATTTTTCTCATCCAGTAATTCAAATTCTTCCGGAGATATTTGGGCTATATTATTACTGCACAAGTCAGATATTACTCCATCAACCAAAACTCCTCTCGGGATTTTGGTCAGATAATTTTTAGACAAGTTTATTCCTTCCGCATCTTTTGCGTACTCAAATACGTCTGCTTCAGTGATAAAATTTTCTTCAAGATACACATATTGCAGGTTATTTTCCAAGCATGTTTTAAGCGGAGATATATCAGTGATATAGTTGTCCTTTAAATCAAGCCGATTTAATTTTAAAAGCCCTGATAATGCACTTACATCACGCACTCGGCTTTCTGTTATCTCAATGTCTTCAAGGTTTATACAGCTTGCAAGCGGGCTCAAATCACTTATCTGCGAGTTTTCAACCAAAATTTTTGTCAGCTCTGTAAGATTTTCGGCAAATGTCAAATCTTTTACACAGCAGTTGTAAAGTTCAATATAACCAATATTTTTGCACAAATTCAAAAAGCTTAAATCCACTTCCATATTATTTGAATTCTTTATTATCAAATTGGTAAAATTTGGTGCATCCTTGAGTGTATTTGCGTTTTTAATCTCAGCATCACGAATAAATATTGCCTCAATATATTCTGTATTGACACATCCCAAATCCACAGGATAATTACTCGTCAGAACCTGCAGCTTTTTCACCTCAATATCCTTCATAAAGCTATAGTCCTTAATATGTGCCCTGTCAAATATGAGATAATCTATCTTGTCATATTGTTTTGCCTCGGTCACATTATATTCGCTGTAAATGGTGAACTTGTCAATATGCTTTTCGCCTTCTTCTTGGGTTGGCTCTTCGGTTATTTCCTTTGTTTTCTCCTCGGTCACATATTCTGTTTTTTCTTCGGTATCAGATGTAATTATCTCTTTTTTGGGTTGCTCATCCTTCTTTTGACAGCCCGAAAACAGTACAACATATAAAACCAACAAAATAATAAACCTTTTTTTCATACAAATATCTCCATATAGCACAGGAGCAGAACATTCTGCTCCTGTGTTTGCATATTCATTATTTGTTTCTACTATCTCTTGCCACACTGTCCCAGTAAGACCAACGTTCATAATTTGCCGCCGTTTGTGCCGCATCTGCCGCTCTTTCGGCATTTGCCGCAGTTTCACGGGCAAGCTTTAATGCCTCTTCGGAATTTTCTGCCGCAATTCTTGCATTTTCAGCTTGCTGTTGTACATATGCAGTCTGCTTTTGAGCTTCATTAAGCATTTTCTGTTGTGCCACATCATTATAATAAAGATTTACTGCTTCTTGAATGGTATATGCTCTGCCTTTATCTATGTAATCAATAAGTAATGCCACTCCATTGACAGACTTTAATTCTCCCGGTATCGGAATATCATGTGCAAATACTCTTATTTCTCGCCTTTCCTTATCCAAACGAATTAAATCAGCTTTTATTGAACTTATTTTATTTTCGTAATCAGCGATTTCCGCTTTGTGTTTCTCTATACGACTTAAAAATTCCTCCGCCGCATTTACTGCATTATTTGCACTATAACTATTTCTTTCTTTAAGATTAGACTTATAGCTGCTTACGCTATCAATAATATCCCTAATTACATTTACCACCACAACAACCAAACACACAGCAAGCCCTGCAATCGGAGAGCCCAACCACACCATAAGCCCTGCCATGTTATCAGGAATAAAGCTTTCTAACCAATCCGGCGCAACCGCAACCAATATCATGAATAAGACAAAAACAACTATTGTAACACTGAGAAAAATAGTTTTTAATATGTCAAAATCGGGCACTGAATAAAATCTAAAAGAAAGTTTTGCCTTAGGACGATTAGATTCTCCCTGTGACATGACCAAACGTCGGTTTTTATCTATATCATTTCTTACGCTTTGGATACATCCTTCCAACGCCGGTATCCTACGTCTTTGTTCTTCTATTTTTGCAGTAACAGCTTTTAATTTAGCATCTCTGTCTTTATACGCATTATACAGCTGCACCAATCTTTCCCTATCTGTGCCCGTTGTTGTGTACACATTTCCCGATATAGGCAATGACGGATCAAATCCTGTATCTAAAGCTGTTAATTGCACTTTTGCACCGCAAGATTCTAAGATATATTCGACACGCTCAGCTGTATCTGCATCTGTGTTTTCTAAAAGCATCACCGGTACACTTTCCGAAATTTGTTTTGCTGTTGCCAAATCTGTTCCAAAAAGTTCTTTTAGCTCTTTGACAACTTTAAGCTTTTCACTACCGCATGAAATCAGTTCAACATTGTATTTCATAATCTTTTCTCCTTTTTAAGCTCTTGTAAATTTAAATCTGAACGGCTCTTTTCCCGGTAAGCCTATGATTGCTTCGCCCAGACCAAGATTTGCTATGTCCCAGTCTTCAACAACAGAGGCATCTCTCACCTGCTCAACAACACCTCTGGTCTGAACACTCGACATATACACCTCTCTTTTTCGGTTATTGCCATGAAGCTCTTTAATAAATTCCTTTGATGTATGGTCGTTTACTCTAAAAGCCACGCTTGTCAAAAATCCCGATAAAAGACTTTTTGCTCTGTTTTCGCCATAGTTGTCATACACCTGGTCAATATTCTGTATGCCAATCATAAACTTTACGCCCATGCTTCTGCCAAAATTCACAGCATCATCTATATGTTTAAGATTCGGTATCAAGCTAAACTCGTCGGTTATAAAATAAACATTACCTTCACTTTTTTTGCGGGACAAAGCTTCTTTTATTGCAAGGTCAAACATGAGACTGTATATTGGAGACAACATTCCTCCAATTCCCATATCATATTCAATAAAGACTGCTTTACCGCCTTTGCTTCGCACAAGATTGCGCATTGATAATGTTCCGCTTTTTTTAAAATTTCCTACAAAAATTTCTCTCACAAGTTGTTGCAGCTCTGACATAACACCCTGTGTCTGCGGCGAATTATCATCATAAATATAGCTTGCCATAGACCGAAGGTCGTCATGACTTTTCAGCATATTGCGGATTTCCTCTGTAGGTGACGCATCTAAAAATCTTCTGAGCGCAAGATTATCACAACTTAAATATTCACTGTTTCTTGTAAAATGGGTAAGTATTGCCGCAAACAAATCCTTTGCCGCATTCGGGAAAAACGGCTGACTTGTCTTTTCCAATTTTTCCGAAAATAGTGTTTTTGCAATTTCTGTAATATTGGCTTCCATTTGTGCATCGTTTTCTATCTCGTTAAAAATGTTCCAATAATCGACGCCAAATGCACCTGTAGCAGTTTCATCATTGCTGATAACTATATCTCCCGGACGATAAAACCTTTTGTAAAAATCACCCTTAGTATCAAAAATAATCATTATGTCGTCTTTTGTAAGATCATTTTTCAAGTGTGTCATAATCTGATAAAAAGCATTTGTTTTACCGGTACCTATGCCGCCCAAAAACATAATATGTCTGCTGAGTATTTCTGCGTCAAGAGGCACATATATATTCTTTCCCATTCGGTCAACACCGCAAAATGCGCAGCAGGGATTATTGACATTGTACTGCACAGGATAATCAAGCAAATGATTGCCTTCAAAAACTTCTATGGCTTTATTCATACGCGCTCCTTTCTACATACTTTGTCCGTAGTTGTAATTAGGCTTTTGTGATTGATTTGTTTCTTGTTCGTTGTTTTTCGGGCTATTTTCCTGTCGTCTTACATCTCGCTCACCTTTATTGCCCATTTCACTTATGTTTTTTTCTTTTTCATTTTTTTCTTTTTCACTTTGCAAGTCCAAATTATTTTTTACAGTCCTTTCACTATGCAGGTTGTCTGCTTCTTGATTTTTTTCTTCTAAGTCTTTGTCGTTTTCCTTTGTTCTTGCTAAATATTCTTGTGTATTTGCCGCCTTTTCATTTTTTCTGTCAGCTTCACATTTTTTGTATTCTTCATTATAATTTTTAATTGCTTCATTATCATCATTTTTCAAACCGTTACTTGTTTCTGCTCGCAATGCCTCCTCTTTTGCCTTATATTTATCATCTATAGCCTTATCTCTTTCTGCATATTCACGATTAATCTGATCTTGCTTAGTTGCATGTTCGTCATAATTTTGATTAATATCATTTTCATACTGCTCATCTATAATATTCTGTTTATCCGCATGCCTTTGTTCTGCGATATTGTTTTTCTCGCAAAATCTATCGTGAATGGCGTCTCTTTTATCATCATAGCTTTCGGCAATGTTTTTCGAATTAGCACGTTCCTTTTCTTTGTCCGTCATAGGCGCATTGTTAACTCGGTCTGCCTTTGTTTCGTAGTTTTTATCGACATTATCTACTTGATTTTTGTATTTGTTATCTATCGCTTCAATACTATTATTACACCTGTCGTCCACTGCCTGCTGTTTTCGCTCAAAATCGTTAAGTTTACCGACATTGTCCGATACCTCATGGGGTAGTTCTTTACCTTCTCCGGCTTCTTCTAATTCTTCTTGCAATCTTTTGTTTGCTTGCAGAGGATCACTTATTCCTTCAAGAGCATCATTTGCGCCCTCAAGTCCTGCCGAAAATGCGACTGCATGTTTGTTTGCTTCATCAAAGCTATTAATATTAACAGGTGCTTCCTTTTGTATTTCTATCCCCAGATTATTCAGCTCATTTTCGTATGCACTCTGATAACCTAAAGGTAGTCTTTCCTCAATATTCACAATTGGATTTCCCGCAATTTCTTTCGCCGCATCGTATTTGTCGATTGCTTCCATTGCTTCGTTATATCCGTTTCCTACCATTGCCGCACCTAACGAAAGGCTCATCATAAAAGCTTCAAATCCTCTTTTCCACGCCATGACAATCCCTCCTATATAATAAAAATCAGGTTTTTAATCATTAACGCATTAATACTCTCAAACAAAGATTCAATACTCAGTATGTCGCCGTGCTTTGACTTAATCATCATCCATATTTCAGAAAGTGTTCGTTTTGAATTTGCCAGTTTCCATATATCGTGCTGTACTTCTGTCGGGAAAAACACATCATCACCAAGATACAATGCATGCTTATTGTTTTTTACCGAACCACAGCCCTGCCTCACAAGATGATAGGATGCTGTTTTTTTATAAATCTCTTCAAGGTTTTCGCCGCAACACAAAACACCAAGATAAATAAGCCTGTTAAACATTTCGATATCAACAGAGAGCTTATTTACACCGTTATGACGCATCCACAACAATGCTTCATCTGACGTAACAGCTTTTTGTGTACCATCTGCTTCTATGACAAACCCATTATTTTTTACACCAATCGGATACCCCAACGAAATTAAATACATATTTCCTCCTAAAAAAAGTCTGCCAATGTTAATTACAATTGGCAGACTACATTATATTAATCAGATACAACCTCTTCGGTTTCTTTCCATTTTTCAATGCCGTAGTCGCCCATTTTTTGAATGTCGCTTATCACTGCACCAATTTCTCGGATTGCCTTTTCTGTGTCCTGCATGGGGAATACATTACTAAAGCCTGTGTATTCTTCTTTTTCTGATGCAGAATTGTTAAACAATAAACCAAAAAGTCCTGTTTTCTTTTTGCGTCTGATTTCAACAGCACCGCTCGCACCTTTGGTCTTAATTGTAAGAACCAAATTTGTTTTTATACTGTAGAGCACACCGTTTACAATCCATACCGCCAAGATAACAAACAACATTGCATATACAAAGAAGTTTGAACCCATTTCCATCATTGCACCGAACGCAACGCCTGCAGTAACAGTTTTTAAAAGGAACTTTTTATGTAAAAAGAACGTAGGCGCAACACCTAAAACCATAAAGCCCATCGACACCATAAATCCCAAGAACCATAACAAGTCATAAAACCAACCTGCTACCAATCCTCCAAAAAACATACCCAGCATACTGAGCCAATACGACAAGCAAAGCTCAAGCAGACCAAGCTTAGGTTCTTTTCTTGCTTCAATGCCTGCTATTTCATCAATTGCAAACTCATGTTGTAATACTGTTTTACCTGTAAGCGAAAGTCCGGGAGCTCTAAAAATTACTCTTTTATTAGTTACCTGCAGTCTTCCTTCTGCCCAGTGCAACCGATGAAAAGTTCTCAGCTTTGCAACAACGTACTGCCTAATCGGCACTTCGCCTTCATTGGCACTTATACATTCGGGCACAATCTTCTTTCCTCGTTCATACCTAACTTCACCATTAGTTTCAGGTTCGCCTATGCCAACATGGTTTTTAAATTTATACCATACATCAATTAATCTTTCTGTATCAACCTCAACTTTAGGTATTGAAGGAATAGTATACTTTTCTTTCGGTGTTTCCACAGTCCTCTCCTCCGGAGGATCAAAGCTTTTCATTCTCCACGGTTCGGGGGGAGCTTTGGGCTCGCTAACAGGTTCAGCTTCGACTTTACTTTCCGCCCAAACAGGCTTTGTTTCAGTCTCTTGGTTGTTTGCCGCCCAAACAGGCTTTTCATCCACAGGCTTTGCCTGCTCTGCCATAGCCCGTTGAGGCATTATAAGCCTTGACGCAGGTGCACTGCATCTGCAAACTTCGCCCTCAGACAATGGTTTGCCGCACTTTGTACAAAAATTTGCCATTTCCAATTCCCTCCATAATTTATATTTTTGACATTCACTAGATGTCATATTTTAATTAATTATAGCATACAATTTTTATGTTGACAAGCACCAAATGTCAAAGGAGATGATGCTATTGTTTATAAACAAAACAGCTGAAGGCAAAAACAATGTCTGCGGCAAAAATATTGCCCTTATCCGCAAAAAAATGGGCATATCTCAACGCGAACTTGCCGAGCGGCTTCAGCTTTCCGGTCTTGATGTTGACAAAAACGCAATCCAGCGTATAGAGTCCGGAAAACGATTTGTAACAGATATTGAGCTTATTTATCTGTCACAAACACTCAAGGTTTCATTGCCTCAGCTGCTTCATTCCGATTGATTTTTACTTATTAAATCATATCGTTCTGTTGTTTTCAATATTTTGGCATAATCAACACTTTTAGAACCATTTTTAACAAAAAAACTGATAGGAAAACCTATCAGTTTTTTGTTTGGCATGTCATATTAACAAGGCTTACAAACTCTCCGTTATCATATCGGAACACGCAGTCGCCGTCATATTTCTCTGCGGTTTCTTTCACGCTTTGCAAACCTATTCCGTGGTGCTCTTTATCCTTTTTTGTTGTTTTGAGTGTTTTTTCGGGCTCATTGCTTGAGTTTTTCACCACAATAAAAAGCCTGTCTGCTTTTAAGTTTATCTCAAGGTCTATGTATTTTTCCTGTGTTTGTTTTGCCGCTTCTATTGCATTGTCAAAAAGATTTGCAACCACGCTGCATATGTCATAATCCTTTACCGTCACACCAGCCAAGTCGCACACAGCAATCCTTGTTTTGATTTTTTCTGCATCTGCTTCTTTGTTTTTCAGCGACAACAGTGCATCTAATGACGGATTGTTGCAGTAGCTTACCCTTTCCATACTGTCGAATTTCTGTTTTATTTCATCGATATACTTTTTGACCTTTTCGCTGTCATCAAGATTATCCAGTACTTTAATATGATTGTAAAAATCATGCCTCAGCTTTCGGTATTCCATATACTGAGCTTTTATCTCAAAAAAGTGCTTGTCTTTTATGTCGGCTTCCTTTTTTATGAACTCTGCTTCCGCTGTCTTTTTGGACAGCTTTTGTATAGCTCTGAACAGTATAAATGCTACAATGAATGATGCAGTGGCAAAAAACATTAACACGCACATCATTAGTACAGCTGTTATCATAAATTGACATATAAAAGAAAAGAATAATGTTACTATTATAAACTGTATACCAACATACAAACATATGTACTGTGTTACACGGTTATCTGCATCAATCTTTTTGTTTTTAAGAAACAAAGCTCCCAACACACAAAATACAAACAAGAATAAATATGCCGTCACTGACCACAACACATTTTCAATACTGAATTCCATCGTATTGGTTAAATTGCTGTGGTATACATATTTGGCTATAAGCATCGACAATACTTCTGCCAAAATGACACTCAGCAGATAAGTCATATATACCACTATTTTTTTGTACAATTTATCTTTATATAAAATGCTTAACAACAAAAATTGTACTATTACCGTGGTAACAAATTTCAATACTGTTATATCGCTCATCAGAACACATTTGATTATGTTTAATCCTTCACATACCCAAAATATCAGGAACGATTTTATTTTCGAGTATCTTCTTTCAAGATTTGTCGAAAAATAATAGTATAGAATGACCATTTCAATTGTCATTCCGATAAATGCAATTACACTCATACTATTCCCCCTGCACCATATTAACAAGGCTTACAAACTCTCCGTTATCATATCGGAACACGCAGTCGCCGTCATATTTCTCTGCGGTTTCTTTCACGCTTTGCAAACCTATTCCGTGGTGCTCTTTATCCTTTTTTGTTGTTTTGAGTGTTTTTTCGGGCTCATTGCTTGAGTTTTTCACCACAATAAAAAGCCTGTCTGCTTTTAAGTTTATCTCAAGGTCTATGTATTTTTCCTGTGTTTGTTTTGCCGCTTCTATTGCATTGTCAAAAAGATTTGCAACCACGCTGCATATGTCATAATCCTTTACCGTCACACCAGCCAAGTCGCACACAGCAATCCTTGTTTTGATTTTTTCTGCATCTGCTTCTTTGTTTTTCAGCGACAACAGTGCATCTAATGACGGATTGTTGCAGTAGCTTACCCTTTCCATACTGTCGAATTTCTGTTTTATTTCATCGATATACTTTTTGACCTTTTCGCTGTCATCAAGATTATCCAGTACTTTAATATGATTGTAAAAATCATGCCTCAGCTTTCGGTATTCCATATACTGTGCTTTTATCTCAAAAAAGTGTTTGTCTTTTATGTCGGCTTCTTTTTTTATAAACTCTGCTTCCGCTGTCTTTTTTGCCAATAGCTTCATGGTTTTATAAAGCATGGAGGCAATAACAAACGATATTGCCATAACCGCAAGTATTACCGCTATCATAATAAATGATGTTATTTTATACTCGTATATAAACATCATAAACATTGCAACAATCAGAATCTGCACCCCAACATACAAAGATACATACTGCACAATTCTGTTTTCGATGTTTATTTTTTCATTTCTGACAAGCATCATCGCTATAACACAAAACAAAAATATCAATAAATATGCCGTTAAAGACCATAATACATTTTCTGCATTCAAATCCCCGCCTTTTGTCAAGTCAGCACTATACACGTATTTTGCAAGAATAACTGCCGATATTTCGCCCAACGTTACACAGATTTGATAGATAACACATACAGATACTTTTCTTAACCATTTATCTTTATACAGTAAGTGAATTATAATAAACTGCGCCAATACGCTTGTGATATATTTTAACAATATCTCATCAAACATAAAACAGCACTTTATAAAATTTAACCCCTGCAAAGCAATATATATCATAAAAGTCTTTAACGGTGGATACTTTTTCTCAAGTGCTGACGAATAGCAGTAATAAACAATGAACATCTCAACAAACATTCCTATTACGGCTATCGGTTTCATACAATACCTCCAAGATAGCAAGCTATTTTTTCACGCACCAGCTTTGAATATGTTCTGCTTATGGGAACACTAATACCATCCTCAAGCACTATATTCTGACTGTCATAGCTTTTGATATAATCCATATTGATAATAAAGCTCTGGTGCACTCGTGCAAACATATTTCCCGGAAGTTTTTTCTCAACATCTTTCATTTTGATATTATATTCACTTACATTCTTTTCCAGGGTGTATATTTTTGTATGTTTAAGATTACTTTCAAGATACACAATATCCTTGAGGCGTATATTATATGCGCCCATCTTTGTATCTATAAGCAAACTGTCGCGTTTGATGCTTGCCACAGCTTTATCGACAGCATCCTTGAACCTGTCTTGTTCCAGTTCTTTTGTCAAAAAATACGAATGGTTAACCTTGTACACATCCTTAAAATAATCCGGGTTTTGTGAAACAAAAATCACGTTTGCATAGGGCTGCTTTTTGTTGAGAAGACGACCTATTTCGATTCCGTCTTTTTTGTCCAGTATAATATCCAAAAAAACAATATCAAACGACTTTATGTCAAGCGTGTTTAAAAAATCATCTGTCGTAAAACACTCAGACACCTCATATTCTTCATCAGTAATACATTCTTGCAAAAGACGCTTGATTTTTTCAACATCCTGTCTGTTATCATCAACAATTGCAATATTCATTATATTATCACTCCTCAATTGCTGTAATCAAATTCATTTATACCACAAATTTATACATATTTCAATCATCAGATTAATATACAATCTTTCCAAACTTTTCTTTGGATAAAATTCCTCTTTATTCAAACAATATCATTGATAATAAAATTGAATTTAAAAGGAGCCTATATATGAAAGCAACAGGTATCGTACGTCGTATTGACGACTTGGGCAGAGTTGTTATCCCCAAAGAAATTCGCCGCGTTCTCCGCATACGCGAAGGTGATCCGCTCGAGATTTTTACAGAGCGCGACGGTGAGGTTATTTTCAAAAAATACTCCCCTATCGGCGAGCTTGGTGATTTTGCAACAGATTACGTAGAAACACTTTCAAAAACAAGCGGCACGGCAGCAGTCATCACCGACAAGGACAATGTTATCGCAGTAAGCGGCGTACCTCGTCGTGAGCTTGCCGAAAAGCGCGTAAGCCCTGCTCTTGAAAAACTCATGGAAACAAAAACCTCATTCATTATGAAAACAGGCGATGAGCTTCTTCCCATCATTGACGGCGGAGACAGATATATGGCAGGAGTTGTGCACCCAATTATATCGGAGGGTGATACAATCGGCAGTGTTATACTCTTAAATGAAAACGGCACCATGGGCGAAGTTCATGACAAATTAGCCCAGTCTGCCGCAGGCTTTTTGGGTAAGCATATGGAAAACTAAAAGACCGGTTCGGGACTGTCCCAACAAAACCTCGCAAGGTTTCTTTGGCAAATTATCCCCTAATTTGCCAAAGGGGGACTGTCCCAACCGGTCTTTAATTTGCTTTAGAACCTTTTGTGATTCCTTTATGACAGTTCTACAACTGCAATATCATAGGGTTTGAGTGTAACGGTTACTGTATCCTTATGGGTTTTTACACTTGTTGTCTGTTCTTGGTCAGAGTTATTTATAACAACAAGCTTTTTGTCGTTGGGATAATATGCACATTCGGTGTAAATATTATCCGTAATATATTTGCCGTCATTTTCACTCAATGAAAGTATTAATCTTAACAGTATGCCTGCGTTTTTCACGCTATGACGGTATCCGCCCATATATATGCCTGTGCCGCTGCCAAATTTATGCGTAGTCAGTGTAGGTATACCGTTTTCGTCTTTCAACACAACGGTATCACCGTTTGTTATATAGCATTTGGGGTTACAAAGCACATCTAATTCACTGCCTGTTGCAACATGGCTCCATTTTCCGTGGCATATTCTTTCGCCATTGTCAATATCAACACCAAGAACGTGCGACAGGGTAAGCATTGTGTCAAATCCGTCTGTTGCCGAGGGTTCGTTGACCCCTATCACGCAGCCACCGTTATATGCCCATCGGGTTACTTTTTCAACAATTTCACTATCGCACCAAGCGTCTCCACCCGACCATGCGCTGCCTTTTTCTCCGGCATTGATAAGAACGTCAAAGTCCTTTAATCTGCCGTTTTTTACATCTTCAAAATTGATAAATTCAACGTCAAAGGGCATTCCCGACAAGCTTTCGATAATATTGATAAGATCTACATCGGGATGCTCATGCAAATGACCCGAACATGTCCAGCTGCGGAGCTTGCCCCAAAAAGAGAGCACTGCAATCCTTGGCTTCATTACAACGGGACCGCCGTTAGTGTGGAAATCTCTTATCATTCTGAACTCATCACTAAGCTTTTCCATATAGTCGTTAAAATCAGGGAAAGGCAAAGTTAATGATAAATATCCCCCCAAGCCTATGCGGTCAATATTTGCTCTGAGCATAGCTCGTCTCACATTGCGCCAATATACCTTGGCATCCTCCGTTGGGTGTCCCCCCTCAGAAAAAGTCGGCAGTCCGCCAAGTCCCACGGGGAACAAATACGGATGAAGGCGTATTTCGTGGGTTTTAACACCTTTTACGCCTGAGCACAGCCGTACTTCAAAACCCGAGAAAACGCACTTAATAAGCCCGTCAAAGCCAAATTCGGGGAATCTTTCGCCCCAGGGTTCAATACCAACCCAGCTGTCATCGTAAAAAACATAAGCTTTTTTGCCATAGGAGTGCACAATATCAACAAGCTCTTTTCCGAACTCAATATTAAAATCGTTTACAAACTCCATCCAGTCAAGCTTCTTTTTGTCGCAACACAAATGCGTTGCATGAAGCTTGCCTTTGTTGATAAAATCCTCGCTGACAAGGCTGTAGCCGTATTTTTCACGGAATTTATCAAGTGCATACGGGCTTACGGTGAAATCATAGCTTGCCCAATCGGTAAACATATTGCGGCGTCGTTCGTCTCTGCCCCAAATCCACACAAAATTATAGAACATACTGGTAAAGCGCACAACCGTTGTGGCAGGATGATTTTCGCACCAATCCCGCATCCATTTTTTCATATATTCCTGTGTAGCAGGATATATCGGGTCAATCTGCATCAAATGCTCCTTGTCCCAGTTGTTTGTTGTGTGGTTGTACATGGAAATTTCTTCCCATATTCTGTACGCAAGAAAATTTACGGTGTACTTATGCCAGGGTGTTGTTTTTACGGTAACAACACCGTTTTTGTATTCCCAATCCGTAACCTCGTTGTTTGTTGTGCGGTCAAAAACCTGCCAGTATTTTATACTGGCATCAGTTTCGTTAATTCTGAACTGTTCGTCAAAAAAGTCTTTTAAAAGCTCTATTTCAAGCTTTTCACAATTTGCCACTCTCGGCTCGGTCATCAAAAAGGTTTGTTGCAGCTTATCCGTATTTTCCTTTGCCCATTTGTTGTGGTCGCGGATGATGCAGATAGTTGAATATATGCCGTATCCGGATGCGGTAATTTCATCCGAAAGTGTTGTACCGTCACTGTCACGGATAACATCAGCACCCCATTTTTCACAAAGCTCAAGAGTTAGTTTTTCATATCCCGATTCACCGGGGAGTGTAAATCCACCCTTTGTTTTAGACATAATACCGCTCCTTTATATCAGTTTACTTTGATTATGTAATTGCAACATTTTTATTTAACTCTACCACAGGTGTTCCTCTTTGTACATTTGAAAATGTTGTATTTTTGTAACTTAACTAAAATTTACATGATTATATCGCAAATGGTCGGCACACAATACTATTGTAACAGTTCGAAAGAACTTTTTAACACAAAAGTTTTTTCAAGCTGTATCACAACAAATTCAATTCAAAATTTAAGGAGAAAATGAAAATGTCAAGCAATAAGAAACTTGTACCCCAGGCAAAGAGTGCATTGGATAAGTTCAAAATGGAGGCTGCCAACGAAGTAGGTGTAAATCTTACCAATGGTTACAACGGTGACCTTACAAGTAAGCAGGCAGGCAGCGTAGGCGGTCAGATGGTAAAGAAGATGATTCAGTCCTACGAACAGAACCTTGCTAACGGTTCTTCCAACTAATTTAAAGGCTACGGAAATTCCGTAGCCTTTTTTTCTACATTCCATATACAGCTATTCCCAATATTGCCGATAAACATATCAGCATAATCGGCGAAAGTCGTTTTTTCTTAACAACACGCATTATTATCATAATAATGACAAGTATCCCTGCAATGATACCGTTTTTTATATCAAATGCAGGTGTAAAAACATTTGTCAGAGTCATATAAAGCCCTGTTGCAATAATAATGCCTATAATACATGGTTTTAGCGAATTCAGCACCGCTTGCACATATGGTTTATCAATATATATCCTCAAGATACTCATAATGAGCAGTATTATTGTAAATGACGGCAATACAACAGCCACAGTTGCAACCGCTGACCCCAAAATCCCAGCCTGACTGCTGCCTATATATGTTGCAAGGTTTACCATGATAGGTCCCGGTGTTGATTCACTAACAGCAATCATATACGTAAGGGTTTCCTCTTCAAGCCAGCCGTAACTGAGTACGGTTTCGCGTATCAGAGGTATTGCTGCATATCCCCCGCCAAAGGTAAAAAGTCCAACCATAAAAAAGCCCAGGAACAAGTCAACAAAAATCATTTTTTGTCCCTCCTATGCTTTTTTGCATGATAAACCGTCAAGCCTACAGTACCTGCAATAAGCATCAGTACAATTGACGAAATATTGACCGAAAAAACATTGATTGCAATCATTGCTATACATGACAGCAAAAGTATTGTTTTGGTCAATGCTCCGCTTTTTGATTTAAGTGCCATGTTTATCCCCGCGTCAAGAATCAAAAGCGATACCCCTACCTTTATGCCTTTAAAAGCGTTTGCCACTACAGGGTATGTCAATACCTTATCAAGCCCCATCGAAACAAGCAAAATAATAATAAAAGACGGTAATACAACACCGATGCTTGCGCATATTGCTCCCCAAAAACCACCTAAAGTATTGCCAACATATGTTGCGGAATTTATTGCAATAGGTCCTGGTGTAGATTCTGCAATGACAGCAATATTTTCCATTTGGTCATGTGTGAGCCATTTCTTTTTTTCAACGCAGATATTTTCAATAACACCTATCATTGCATATCCGCCACCAAAGGTGAACAATCCTATCTTAAAAAAGGTTAAAAACAGCTCTGCTGATTTTTTCTGTTTGTTCATATTTCGCCTTTCTTATCCTAAGAGTGCATCACTCACAAGCATTACGCAAAAGCCTGCCAAAAGTGCATAGGTTGCACCTCGCTCACTACCGTGTGCGTGCGTTTCAGGTATCATTTCGTCACTTATTACATAAAGCATTGTACCGCCTGCAAAGCTTAAGGCAAAGGGCAAGATTGCGTTTGCCGCGGTTACCGCAAAATAGCCAATAAGAGTGCCTATAACCTCAATAAGACCTGTAATCATAGCTATCACAAAAGTACGCCCCGGCTTAACCCCTGCCGAAAGCATCGGCGCAATAATAACCATACCCTCAGGTATGTTTTGCAGTGCAATACCGCCAGCAATAAACATTGCATCGGCAATATTTCCCGAACCAAAACCAACACCCGCCGCAATGCCCTCGGGCAAATTGTGTATTGCTATTGCTGTTACAAACAAAAGCACCTTATTAAGATTTGTCTTGTGATGCTCTTCAATATCGGCTCCTGCCATTTTGTGCAAATGCGGCACAATCTTATCAATAATGTTAAGGGCAAAAGCGCCCATAAATATACCCGCTACTGTAATTATTATCCCATATTTGCCACCGTATTCCAAAGACGGCAAAATAAGGCCCAAAACAGATGCAGATAACATAACACCTGCTGCAAAACTCAATACTATATCCGAAAACCGATGTGAAATATTCTTAAACAAAAAGCCTATCATAGCACCTACTACGGTTGCACCTCCAACCCCGAGGGCAGTCAATAATACCATATTCATTCCATTACCTCCTTCGTGCTATTAATATTATATTCATTATCGCACATCTTGTTACCTTTGTCAATTTTTGCTCATACAAAAGGAGATGCACTTGCATCTCCTTTTAATTATCAGAATTCTTGTGTTTCTTTATCAAAATTATCATCGCCGGGGTCTTCCTGCTTGTTGTCTGTATCCTCAGGAATAACCATGTAGCTGTTACAAATCGGATTCAACCCGTCCCACAAAAACAGCTTGTAATACTCTGCCGGAGCAACCATTAAGGTGGGATTGTCGATGTCTAATTTTTTAGCAAAAATTGCTTCGTCACAGCCGCTATAGCCTGCAACATACAGCTCTGCTGTAGGATAAACAGTCTGATTGATTTCAACCCAAGCTGTAAGCTTTTCGCTCTTTACCTCTGCCTTTACTATAGCTGCATCGGGCTTTTCGATAGTGATTGTATAATCGCCGTTTGGCGTAAATGTCATGGTTCCAAAATCAACCTTTGCAACTCCGTCTCCCATGGCTACAATGTATGAGCCTTCCGCTTCGATTGTAACAGGAATACCACTAAACATTTTAAGCTCGTCGCCGTCCTGCACCTTACCGCCGCTTATATATGCCTCATCGCCCGATATATTAAAGAGGCACACCCCTGTAATACCGGCGTTGTAATAAGTATTAAAAACATCCATATACTGATTTCTTAAAGGTGTTGGTCTTCCGCTTGCGTAATTCTTAAGATTGGTTATATTGTTTTTCCAGCCTGCCAGACTGCCTAAACTCCATCTTGCTATGTCAGCAGTTTTACCTGCCTCGCGTTCAGCCATCATCTCGTCAAGCATTGCAGCAATGCTTGTTCCGCTCATAAACGTGCGAAGATAAACCATGCTTCGCTGAGCAAATTCGTTTCTGAAATCTGCATTTTTGAAAAGACCCTCAAACAAATCAGTTGCAAACTTAGGATGACGCGCCTGTGAATTATCATCCTTCTGCATTGTGGATAAATAAAGAGTATTATGGTATGTATTGTCGTAAGAAATGTCAAAGTCGTGCACCATAAATCTCCATTTACCGTCAGCACCATAAACAGTGGGGTCAATACTTTCCTCTGTTACTCGCCAAAACTTCATGTTATTACCGGGCCAGTCATCGTTGCCCGAATAAATGTAAACAATCATATAATCAATAAGGTTGTCCACATCCACCACCGAGCAAAACTCTTCATAAACCTCATCACTTGCAAAGTCGTTGTCAAGTACAAGGCTCTTCACATATGCCCACTGTGTGCGGTAATATGTTTCGCCCAAAACACCGTCCTCGTTATCATCCTCAGGACCTTCGGAATATTCCAGCTTATCAATATACGTAACACCGTTGTATTCGGTATAATCAATAGGCTCTACCCAGCTGCGGTCAAAGAAAACTATGTTGTCGCCGTCAATGCCGTAATGCTCTTCAAGATAGTCCTTGTCGTATTGTTCGCGGCATTCATAAAGTCCCCAGTATTCACCGTTCAAAAACAGCACCATAGGCACACTGTGGGCAATATCCACCCTTGTGTTTGATGCAATTTTCTGTGCCAATGGGTCACGAAGGTTTGTTGACTGCCAGTCAGAAATACGGAACGTCACCTTTGAATATGTATCAACTCCATCACCGGGGATAAGGTCATAGTTTAAAAGTTTTGACTGCGTAGGGTCAGTCTTTTTGAAGTATACTCTGAGTGACTTTTTCGCCGCAGAACGTGACCCGTTACCCGACACCTTCATTTCAATGGTGCGGTTAACCTCTGTCTGACCTTCGGTTGTTATGTAATGGAACACACCGGGCACCTTATGCTCGTAGTTGTAATTTGAGTAAATACCGTTACTTGAGTCCCACAAATCATACTGTGTTGCAATAAGGTTAACAAAGGGATAATTACCCACATAGTCCCATATGCCTGTACCCACAAAATATGTATTGGACGACACATAGCTTGTTTCGCCGTCCTTGATTACAGCCGCACGTATAACTGTGCCCTTCGGGGGTGTGGTTGTGGAGGGCTCAATCACAAAAGGCGTGGTATATTTTGCAGATGAAGTTGTAGGCACGTCACCATTCAAGGTGTAATAAATATCACCCTCACCTGTTAAAGAAACTGTGATCGTTTCCTCATAAACACCACCGTTTAAACTGAATACGGGCGCTTCGGGAGCAGCCTGTGCACTTATGCCCCACAAAAGCATAATAAATATTGTAATTAAGAAACTTTTTTTCATTTTTCGCCACCTGCTTATTTTATAAATTCTTTTATACTTTCTTCTCTGACATCTATATATGTATTATCTTCAATCGACCACAACCGCATATACACAGGTTCTCCACCTGTGCCACCAATAAGAAACTCGTAATCCTCATTGATATAATAAGATAAAATCATAAGTCCGGAGCCAATTGATTGGCTCTCATATTCTTCAAAGTTGCTCCAGCCCAAGGTTTCACTTGTTTCACAAATCTCAATAAGCTTTTCCATTGTAAGCTTTTTTCCATCAGATGGTTTTGTGAACCCGGATACTTTATACCATTTATTTTGTGTTAACAAATACCAGCTTTCATCTGCGAAAACAAATGTTTTTCTGTCATTCTCGCCCAAATAAAGACTATACTGTTCTTTCTTTATTGCCCATGGAGTATCCTTTTCTTCAAAAAAGCATTCTTCGTATTCCATTTCTGCAAGCCACTTGTTTACAACACTTCTGTCCAATGACCATACGTAAGGAAATACAACATGAGCATTTTCATTACTGTAATCGAAGTAAGTAATTTTTGCTTTGCTGTGTTTTTCTTCGTCCTCTTTAACAACTGTATTGTGTTCTGACGTAACCTCTTCAAGCACTGTTGTTTCGTAGATTGTAGCAGTATTAGTCGTGAACAAGCTTATAAAGGCTAAAACTAATGACATAATTTTCATTTTTTTCACTCTTTCTAAAAAACCGTAGGGGCAGATACCCACATCTGCCCTTTTGGGTCGATGTAGGCATCGACCCCTACAACATAATTATTTTACGCCAAACAATTTTTTAAATCAAATACGGGTTTTCCGTTTTCATCATACACAACCTTCAACAAATGCGCATGACGGTTGATATCATCGAGCGGGTTACCTTCAATCTTTTCAAAATCACGTGCGTGGAACACACAAATGTCGTTGCCCTCTTCGTCAACTGTAAAGCTGTTGTGACCGGGACCGTAAACAGCAAGGCTTGCATCTGTCTTTAAAACAGGGTAGCGTTCCTTGTCCCACTTGTTGGGGTCTAAGATTTCGTCGTTTTCGTCAATTGTGAGCATACCCATGCAGTAGCATGCACCTGTCGCTGATGCAGAATACGTAAGGTGGATTTTGCCGTTGTGCTTTAATACAGCAGGACCTTCTTCAACCCATTCGTCAACTCTTTCCCAATCGTATGTAGGTGTAGAGAGTATAACCTGCTTGCTGCCAAGCTGATAGGGGCTTTTCATTTCGGCAATACAAAGGTTACTTGTGCCCTTCCACTTGCCTATTTTTTCTGCCCATACAGCGTACCACTTGCCCTTGTTTTCAAAAACAGTCATGTCCAAGCTAAAGGACTTAAAGCTGAAACCGTCACCTGTAACGGGATGAAGCATACCAAGCTCTGTCCACTTGTCGCACATGGGGTCGCCCTCACACTTTAATACAAAGGGACGGATATGCCATACATCGTCAACCCTACTTGCAGCAAGGTAAATATAAAACGCACCGTCAATATAGTGTAATTCAGGCGCCCAGATGTAGCCGGACATTTCCTCGTCTTCGTGTCTTGTCCAAATCTTTTTAGGCTCTGCCTCACTAAGCCCCATCAAAGTATCACTTTCACGAAGCATAAGGCAATCGTAATCGGGTGCTGTGGCAATAAAATAATACTTGCCGTTTATTTTTGTTGCAAATGGGTCTGCACTGTGTTTAATCCAAGGTTTCATAATCTAATTCCTTTCTTGTGGGGGGGATTCTATATCCGCCCGTCACTTTAAGTTAATTTTCATTGCAAATGTAAGACTCTTGTCAAATCTTTCTTGGTAGGTTTTGCGTACAACATCTTCATCATATTTGTACTCAAAACTCATTTCCTTACCATTATACACCACAACTATGGGCTTTTCAACATCTATAAACAAATTATTTACATAAATTGCGTCCGCGTCACCATTTACGGTGAATGTGTTGCCGTCACGCGTTACTGTAACTGTGCCCTCTGTAGCTGTACTTTCCACATAATAGAACATATCGCTCTTTTTAAGGCTCAAATTCCATTCAATCTTTTCGGGGTAAGGATTTCTCATGTGCTTGCTTACAAGCCTTATTGCATTTGTATCTTTGAAGGTGCCGTCTGTAAGAAGTTGTAATTCAGTGCCGTTGTCAATAAAGTTATGAGGCTTATTCTTGTGGATAAACACCCCTGCCACGTTTTCATTCTTGCCGTATTCCTCTGTTACTTTGTTGCGGTCATAGGCCGAGTCCAATTCACCGCACTGGATATACAGAGGCATATTCTTAACGTTTGTGAGGTCTACACCGTTAGGGTGTCCTGCACTCATGTTTGCAGCCGCGAAATAATCCGCCATGCGGGCTGATATCTGATACACGCCGTCACCGCCTGCACTATAGCCCACTAAATAAATCCTGTCGGGATTAATGTTGTAAAAAACAGCAAGGTTTTGAAGCAGTCTCTTATAGCATTCATAGCTTTCGGGGTTAAAGTGTGTGTCCCATGTGTCGCGCACACCACGAGGTGCAATGTAAATACCTTCAGTTACACTACCTCGGTAATAGGTCTGCATAGCATTCCACTGGGAGTTGTTCAAATCAGGCGTATCACTACCGCCACCACCGTGAAGCGCAATGTACACAGGATAGCCCTCCAAGGGCTCTTCACCCATAATGCTCATTGTGTACTTCATTGTAACGTCGCCGTATGTGATAGCCTTTTCCGTAACCTCTTTTATTCTGTCGGGGTTTTGTTTTTCTTTAAGTCTGATTAATTCTGCCACGGTATTCAACTGAAAGCCGTCCTCGGTTGTTGATATATAGTTAAGATAATTGTTAAAGTTGTCATATGTTACCTTGTCAAATGATATTTCATCAACTGCGGCATCCTTGCCCATTGCACGGTTGGCAAAGATAACGCCCTCGGTCACGGTTATAGGTCTGTCGGGTTCAAAAAGTCCGTTTTCGTTACCCTTTACAATGCCCATTTCAAATGCTTTGTTCACATAACCGTTATCGCAGTCATCAAACGCCTGTACATCACTTGTTCCGTAGCCAAGCTTTTTCATAATCCGCTCCAAAGCTTCCTCGCGGGAGATATAGTACCACTTATCCATAACACGGTCATATTCCTCTTGATTTAAAGGCAAGAAACCGCCGTGTTTTGAACCTGTGGGCATTGTGATTGTATCTGTCGCCTTGGTGAACTTGCCCGATGCAATATCGGTTGTTAAATAAGGCACGTAAACCGAGTAATCGTCAACCATTAATGCGTATGTATCATCCGTACCCTTAACAAGGAAGCTTCCGGGACCTTCGCCACTAGGACGGGGGAACTCATTGATATATTCATAAGGACCTGATGCGTGGTCACTCACCATCATTTCAATATGACCCGACTGTTTGTAGAAATGATAAAACCTGCCGTCGTTTGCGTGGATAATGTTGGAGTCTATCGCAGCTATTCGGCTTCCGTCCTCCTTTGTAGGTGCAACAAACACCTCGGGCTCACTGAATGTGTAAAAATCTCTTGTTCTTACCACATAAACCGTGTCAAGGGGATTTTCCATTGTCAAATCCTTGCCCGATGCGTAAACTAAGTATTCTTCGGTATCGGGGTCCCATATAGCCTCGGGTGCCCAGGCACAGCCGATGAGGTCGCTTGCAAACTTAACCATTCTCTGCTCGGACCAGTTAATGAGGTCGTCACTTTCCCAAACCATTAAATACTTACTGCCCGTGAGGCTCCAGGGTCCCCAGCCCTGACCGTCCTTGGTATTGAGGTCAGTTGCAATTAAATAAAATCTGTCACCCTCAATTGAGCGGAGCAAATACGGGTCACGAAGCTCATATGTACCCATTTCACTCTCAAGTATGGGCTTGTTTTCGTTCAAATCAAACCAGTTGTAACCGTCTTCACTGCCTGCAATATGTATTGACAAATGCTCGTCACTGCCATTTACAAAGCCGCGGAAGTATACATACAAATACCCTACAGTCTCGCCTACAGGCTGAGGCTTTTTCAAAACTGTAACCGTTTGTGTAAACGTGGGCTTTACAAGTCCCAAATCAACAGTTGCAGTAAGTGTTACCTTTGCATCCTCGTCCTGTCTTGTTACCTTGCCCTTGGGTATTACGTAGCTACCGTTTTGTATATCCTTTGCGGACAAAACAGCTTCATTATCAGATTGCCATGTTACACTATGTCCAAACACAGTGTCAACCAAGGTTACGTTGCCTTTAACGCTGTCACCGTTTTTTATTTCAAGTGCTGCTCTATAGTCTTCCATGTTGTGTACAACGGAGGGCTTTTTTGCCATTTTCTTAATTTCGTCAGCATTCAGTGCCCTGTCTACAAAGCTGATTTCGTCTGCGTAAGCGTTTAATCTCGGGTCTGCCGTAAACTGTGATTTACCTATGTAGTTACTCCTGGTTTCGCCCAAATCGGAGAGGGTGTATTCACACTCTTTTTCGGCAACGAGTTCACCGTCAACGTAAATTTTAACCTTTTTACCCTCCTGCACCAGTGCAACGTGCATCCACTCATTAAGCTTTGTGACGTTTTCTGCGTCAACATTCCATTCGGCGTCTCCGTTTATCTTGTAAGCGGCTCTGAGGTTTTTAGTATCGGACGGAATGCCAAAATATACGTAATTATCAGTGCCTGTGCCAAAGTCAAAAATCCTCTGCCAGCCTTTTTCCAAGCCTGTCATATTAAGCCATGCAGAAAACGCATAGTCAGTTACGCCTTGGTTTACATTATCGGGCATTTTAATGTAGCTTGTACCGCCGTTAAACCAAACGGATTTGCCCTTAATGCCATCGTCAAAGTATGTTAACTTGTAGCTTTCAAACTCAAGCTCATCATCAAAATTAATACTAATCATTTTGTCCGCCTCCTCTGCCAATGCAGGTATTGAACCAAATCCCATACACAAACAAAGAAGCCCTGCTAAAGCTTTTTTCATTAGTTTTTCACTCCTTAGAAGTTCTCTTTTTATCATATCACAAAAGCAATTCTATTGCAATCAAAAAGGTGCGTTTTCACGCACCTTTTTGGATTTTCTTTAATCTAATGTTTCAAATGAGATAAACTGGGGTGTAATGTATTTTGCGCGATAATTCTCGGCGATTTCATTTACTTGCTCTTCGTCAACAACCACACTTGCCCCATTGAGATAATCTGCACTATGGCACCATTCGTCCTCGGTCCAATCAAACCACAGTCTTTCTTTTAATACATTTTCATCTAAATCAGCGTAGTAGGAATAGCTGTAATTCATAGCGTTGGCATGAATTTCATTTGCAATAATATATCCCTCGTCACTCTCACAAATATAGTGTCTGTTTCTGTCTCCGCTTACAAACACTCTGTAAGCCTGTCCGTTCTTTACGGAATACATATCCCGTACAATTTTGTCTCCTGCATTTAATTTACCGATTAAAAGCTCGTTTTGCCCGTCGCCGTTTATATCCATAAAACAATAGCCCACGAACTTAAACGGCTCTCCCCACCTAAACATTATATCAACCAATCCGTATTCGTTAATCTTTTCCGTTGGCCACTCAAGCATTGCCAAGTAATACTTTTTCAGCACAGGAAGATACTTGATATTTGGGTGCTTTTGCCAATGGAAGAAATAATTGTCCATTTCATCATTTTCAAAAACCCATTTGCCGTCTTCATAAATGTAATAAACATACCTTGTAAAGCTTGTTTCTTCAAAATATGAATACATATCAAGTGTAAGGAAATACTTTTCATCGTTTATTTTTGAAACGCTTACTCCTTCAACGCTTTCGCCGTTATCCCCCACATCGCCATATGCAATGTAAAGCTTACCGTCAATATCCTCGGGGTTTAAAAAGCTCATGAATTCTTCCGTAAGGTCTTTTGTAAAATAAGTTTCAAATGCAGCTTTTAACTCTTCTTTTGTCTGAATGGGGCTGTCACTGTCGACTGCTCCGTAGTACATATTCTGACTGTGGCTCTCTCGGTCTGTTACATAATTCTGACCGTATATCCACATTCCCCATAAATCATTTGCCTCGTAGAACGCTTCAATTATTGCTTTTTCCTGCTCAGTGTACTCTCCTATAGCGACGCTCTCAGTTTTCCAAGCTTCGAAAACATAGTAACGCGGTAACACGTACTTTTCTTCACAGCTTGCAATCATACTTTGTGCAGTTTCTTCGTCAATAGGAGTGTCATTAATATGATCGTTGGCTTGGTCAGTTGAAAGATACCACATGACGATTCCCTCTTCCGATATTTCGTCAAGATAAATACTGTTTTCATACTTCAGCGCACCATTTTCAAGAGTATAGCAAGTCCATGCATGATAAGCAAAGTCTTGTGTTTTGTTTAAAATCTTATATTTTCCGTCTTCTCTGAAAAGGTAATAGAATTCACTTTCCCAACATTCTAACACCCTGACAGGGGTTTGGTCTATAGAGGTGTATAAATCATATATCTCAACTAAGTTATTCTCGTAGGAAAAGCCTCCTATGATTAATTCGTCGCTTTCATCACCGTCTAAATCTATAAGACAGTAACCTAAATTCCATGATTTGCGCATATCGAAAAACAAATACTCTTCCCTTGCGTCACCATAGTAATAATGTATCATTTCGTTCAGGTTTTCTTCGGTAAGCTTCTCATTCCACTGCTCCTTGATCGCAGTATTATACTTTTCTATAATTTCTCCATATACTCTTTCATTTTCTTCAGAAAGTTCTGAGTTTGATTCAATTTCCTGCCTTGTGTGTGTTTTATTTTCAGTTTCTGTTTCTGTCTCTTTTTCCAAGAGATAATCCGTATTGTCATACATTTTATCAATGGAAACACCGCTTAAAAGAAGGCTTGGCAAAAGTACGCCAAATGCCAAAAGGGGCGAAATCACACATGCTATTTTGCCTTGAGGTTTTCTATTGACAATCTCGTCAAAGCGTTTTTTGAGGGCTTCTTTGCCGCCTGTCATGCTTGTTGTAAGTAAAACCCTCTTTTTGCTGTTAAGAGTCAAAAGCGAAAGTATGGTGTCCATATAGCTGTTTTGAGCGGTTTTGTCCATGTTTTCGGTTGCTTTCAAATCACAGGATATTTCGCATTCTTCGTTTATCCTGTTTGACACCCAATAGATGCAAGGGTTGAACCAATGCACGCACTTTACAATTTCCACAAACCATTTGTACAGTATGTCGCCTCGTTTAAGATGCGTCATCTCATGGGAGAGGATGTTTCGGAGCTGTCCGTCCGTAAGCTCTCTGTCGGGCAGTATTAATGTGGGCTTAAAAATGCCGAATAACAAGGGTGAGTTCAGGCTTTCGCTGCACCTTACGTTAACATGTCTCTTTGTGTAATCTGCAATAGGGTCACAGGTAGTTTTGTGTGACTCTTTTTTCATTTTTGCAATGAATTTACCATAGCCGAAAAGCTTTATCATAGCAAATAACAAAACTCCTATAAGCCACGCGTAAGATGCCACATTAAGCACATTCTTTTTAATTTTTTCATCAACAACTATCTCATTCGTTACTGCGGTTTCATCCACTGTAACGGTTACGGGTGCTTTTTGGGGTGCGTAGGTTTCCACAGGTGCAGAGTGTGCATTAGGTGTTACGATGTTTGTGTTTTCATTTGTAACAACGCTTTCTGCCTGTGCGTCAGCTTTATGAGCAGGACTATTTTCTGTGTCTATAGGCTCCGTCTTAATGGGGGCCTTTTCCTCTGTCTGCGGTTTTTCCTCGGCAATAACAGCCTCTATCTTTGCCTGGGGGATATTAATCCTCACAGGCAGCATCATAACAACGAGCACGCCTAGCCATATGTAATAATGCCAGGAGGCTGAAAGATGCTTTTTTGTAACAGGCTTTATAAGCCCCAAAAGCAAAGCAAACGCCGTGCCCACAACCGATGCAATCAAAAACGATAAAAACAATTGTGCCATACTCAGCCCTCCCTGTTGTCAAATATAGCTCTCAGCTCTTCTATATCGTCATTTGAGAGCTTTTCGTCCTCAAAAAGCGCAAGGGCAAAATCCTTCACGGAGCCGTTATAAAGATTCTTAATAAGATTTTTTGTTTGACTTTTGCGGTATTCCTTCTGGGAAATAAGAGGCGTATAGTAATACACCTTTCCGTCCTTCTTTGCATCAAGTGCACCCTTTTCAACAAGCCTTGTTAAAAATGTTGCAATCGTGGTTTTTTTCCAACCCTTACTCTCCACCGCTTCGCCAATCTCGCCGCTTGTCACCGCTCGTTTGGCTTTCCATATAACCTTCATTATCTCAAGTTCAGCTTCGCCGATACTTATGTTTTTCATTTCAACACCTCAAATTATTATATTAATATTCAAATGCTACAAACTCCGGTGCTATGTACCTAAGCCATGCACCCTCTACAATGCTCAAAGCGGTTGCTTCATCAATGGGCGTATCGTTCTTTGTATCATGGTCATCATCAAATGCCATAAACCATGGATTTTCCTCCGACGCTTCCAAATCTGCAATAACTGCTTTTTCAAACAAAAGCTCACTTTTACCCACCTTGTAATACGAATAGCATGTGCACGCATTAGTCAGGTGCACCTCGTTGGCAATTTTATACTCTCCGTCCTCTTCAAAAAGCAGATAGTAATCTCGCGGAGTACTTTTAAACATTCGGTAGGGCTTGCCGTCTTTTACGGTATACATATCGTAAATAATCTTGCTCCAAAAATCCTTATCTCTACTAACCTCTCCAATAAGCAGTTCTGCTTGATTGTCTCCGTTCACATCCATAAAACAATACCCTACCTGCACAGAAGCAGCACCACTGCTTGCTAAAATTGAAAGGTCTTCCTCTTGGAGTCTGTCATAGTTCCAATCAAGCCAAAGTGCGGAATAATACTTTTTGAGCACGTCATTATATGGTGCAAATTTTCCGTCATCATAAGCACTTTCAACATAATGACTGTAGAAAAATTCAGTCTCTCCCGTATTTTCAAAAACCCAGTTGCCGTTTTCCAAAACACAATACAAAGCATAGCTTGTCACATTATCGTCGGAAGCCAGATAAAATGTTCTCTTATCAAATGTCATCAGATATTTTCTGTTATTAAGTTTTTCTATTTTAATATTTTCAATTTCCGTACTGCTTCCACCAACATCGTGACATGTGACGTATAGTTTTCCGTTCTTATCCTCGGGACTTAATTGCATTATAAAGGTTTCGCTGAGCTTGGTTGCAAAGTGTTTTCTTATCTCGTTTTCTAGCTCTGCCGCTGTCTGTATGGGGCTGTCTTCGGTTATTGATTCACGCCACAGGTTGTAGGCATAGTCAATATCGGAGTCATATGCTCGGTATACCTGTCCGTACACCCACATATTCCAAAAATCATATGCTTCGTAAAATTTGGCTACGATTTCTTCATCAGTAACAGTACCAAAAGGTGTAAAATCAGGTGCTGAATACAGTTCTCTGTAATCGTCTATTATACCTTGTGCTTCTTCATAGCTGATATCTTGATCATCAGTGTCCATAACCCACGGTTCGGCACCGCCCGGGTTACTTAACATCACAGCCTGTATAGGATTGAGCCTTGTATTCTCCAAAGTATAATAATATACGTTTATTATTTGTCTTCCTATCATATCCTCCTGCACAAATATATATCTGTCCGCATCTTTAATCATATACCAATCATCGCTAAATACTGATGATATGATTTTCTGAGCACTTCCGTCTTTTAAGGTGTACATTTCATATATTCTGCCTCTCATCTCCCCGATAATCAGTTCATCCACACCGTCAGAATTAATATCGGTTATGATATAGCCCAAGGTCTCTAGCGGGTCACTTGCATCTATATTAAAGGTGGGCTTTGACATAAAATGATACCGTATTTTTTCGTTTATTCCCGCACTTGACAGTGTTGCAGGACCCCATTCCTCGCTGATAGCTTCTCTGTATTTACGGATTATTTCGTCATATGTAACTTTATCCTTTGTTAAAAGGATTGTTTGGGGTGTATTAACCACCTGCGTTTTAATGGTTTCTCTTTCGATTAAATCATGTTTTATCTGAACCTTGGTCCCTAAAAACCCGCTTATCACTAACGTGGCAATACATAAGATACTCGCTAAAACAACTGATACTGCACGCATCTTTTTACTTATTATTTTTTTCTCTTTTAATCTTTCAAAACGTATTTTCAATATCTTCTTATCTCCCGCCATCTGTGTTGTAAAAGGCATCGTCCTCAAATTTTGATTTGATAAAAGTGTCAATATGGTATCGACATATTTTTTCTCTCCTGTTTTGTCAAGATGCTTTGTCGCCGCCATGTCGCACGAGATTTCGCAATCAATATTTATTTGTTTGCCGATAAAATATACATAAGGATTAAACCAATGAACACACTTAACCAAACTGACAAACCATTTATATAAAATATCATGCCTGTTAAGATGCGTCATTTCATGGTTGAGGATATTGTCAAGTTGCTCCGTCGAAAGCTCGGCTTTCGGTAAAAGCAAAATTGGTTTTAATATACCTGTGACAAGTGGCGTTGTTACCTCTTCACATTCTTTCACAGTTATTTTTCTTGTTGTATACGCCATAATACGCGTACATGATATTTCCGTTGCGTTTTTCTTCACCTTATGTATAAACAAAATATAGTTTCCCGCTTTTAACACAAAAAACATTATCATACCAAAAAACCATACGTATGAAATCAACCACAAATTTCCTGTAAGAAAATCTGCTATTTCTTTTCCTATCGGCACAGATTCGGTTGTTTTAGTAATTGCTTTCTCTTTTTGTTCACTTTTCACCTCAGGTAGCAAATTATCTTCTCTACCATTTTCAGTCTTATTTATAACTTCATTTTCTGCACTTTGAAAATCATGTTGTATTGCCTGAGTATTATTTGTGTTTTCTTTATTCGTATCTACTATTGCTTCATTTGATATTACTTCATTGGTTTCGACCATTTCTGTAGTGATTGTGTTTTCTACGGTTTTTTCAAGCGGTTTCATCTCGGGCAAATTTATTTTCACAGGCAGCATCATAACCACAAGCACACCAAGCCACATATAATAGTGCCATGCAGCCGAAAAATGTTTTTTTGTCACATTTCTTAACAGCATAAGAATAGCACCCATAGCACTGCCTATAATAGATGTGACCAAAAACGTCGTAAATACCTGTGTCATATACAACCAACCTTACCTTTAATTTCAAATTCTACATTTGTAGTTTATGTCTATATTCTACACCTGTAGAAAATGTTTGTCAATAGTTTTTTGCAAAGTTTTTACCCTGTGTCTGAAGGCTGATTGAATTTAGATGCAGAATAAACAAACCGAAGGAGAATGCAATGTTAAATTGCATTCGACCGTTGCCCGAAGCTGTACGCTTGTACCGCGAGGGTGAGGTTTGTTTATAGCTCAAAGGCACAAAATTAGTAGGACTCCGTGTAACGGAGTCCTACTAATTTGTATTATTAAAGATTTCGCCTTTGAGCGGTCTGCGCTAAAGGCAACAGCCGCATTTATTCAACTGTAACTGCTTCAAGGTAAGGCACCATGCCGGAAACCGAGTTCCACAGCATTACCTTTACGTTTTCTGTAACAGCATCTGCTTCAAAAGCAGTACCCACAAGACCTACAGCCTGTGCGCTTACAAGAGCGTTATCATCGTTATAGCTTGCAACAATAACAATGCTTTCGCCAAGTGCTTCTTCACTTATAACATTACCTGTCACCTTGCCGCCACTGAGTACAACGTTTTCAAATCTGATTGCTGCAGGAAGTGTAACAGTAAAGTCTGTTACAGTAACAAGACCTGCTTCAATACCGTGACCACCCATTACTGTCAATTTGCCGATTTCGCTGTTCTGTGCGCGGAATCTAAAGTTTTCTGCAATAGTCTTTGTTTCGCCGTCAATTTCAACAAACACAGAATATGTCTTACTTGCAATGTCGGCAACTATAGTTACGGGATATGTCTTGCCTGCTTCGTAGTAAATTGTATTTGTCTTCTGATAGCTTGAACCGTTATACGCATCAAATGTGCCGTCGGGCTGAACACGCATAAGCATAGAATAGCTACCATAGCCTGTAGCTGTTGTGGCGGACGATGTCAATGCCACAACGCCGTCTGTAAGTACGGAGGGCGTAATGTTGAATGTGTACGTTACGTCTCCCGTTGCGCTCACTATGTCATATGTCTTCCAAGCGTCTGCAACTGTTGATGTAAGATAGCTTGTTGCAGGCTTAACAGAAAGAACATATTCCTTAACATATTTTGTATCACCGTATACAAAAGTACCTGTAAGAGTAACTGTCTTAACGCCTTCTGTTGGTACTGCTACATTACCGTCAAGGTCGATAACGCTATCATCACTTGTTGTCCATGTAATGCTGCTGCCGTAAACGCCTGTTTCGGGAAGTGTGATGTTACCTGTTACGTAGTTTACATCGTAACCAAAGTTAACAGCCTCTGCGTCAAGTGCTGCCATATCTTCGTCTGTGTTGCCAGTGTTTTCGGCAATTTCGCCGGGTGTAAGTGCACGATAGTAAAGCTCAACGTTGTCAAACTCACCTACAAAGTAGGGGTCGGCAGAATACATACTCTTACCAAGGTAAGCGGATAAGCCCTCTAAACCAAGGTGAGAAACTGTTGTAGTGATATCGTTATTTTCTGCAACAAGAACGCCGTCCTTGTAAACCTTCATGGAGTATCCGTCCATGACAAGGTCAATGTGCATCCATGTGTTTGTCAAATCACCCAATGTGTTGGAAATTGCCTTTTCTTCGTATGTATAAGCATTGTTTGTTACGGGACTGGTAACGTTGATTGCACTTCTCATTGTGCTGGAGTTTGTCTTGTAGAAGTAGTAATACTTATCGCCTGTACCTAAGCTGAATGTCATATATGCCGCTTCGGCGTTTGTGTTTGTATTCTTCACATCAAAGGAAAGTGTCATAGCGTCCTGTCTGTCAAAAACACCTTCGGGGAACTCAAAGTAAGAGCTTTCGCCGTCAAGAACAAGAACATTACTTTCCTTTTCTTCGCTGTAGGAAACCTTTGCATTACCGTTAAGGTATTCTGTTACATCACTTTCAAAGTCAAATGTGTATCTTGCAGCACTGCCTGTTTCATCAGGAGTGGGACTGCCGTATGCCTCTAATACTCTTGCGTATTCTTCGGCATTAATAGGCAAGAAACCGCCGTGCTTTGAGCCTGTAGGCATCTTAACCGTGCCGCTGCCTGCTGTGAATATACCCGATGCAATATCCTCTGTAAGGTAGGGTACATATACAGAATAGTTATCGATTAAAAGTGCATATGTATTGTCTGTTCCCTTTACAAGGAAGCTACCGGGGCCTTCACCGCCTATGGGTGTGTAACCGGGTACTTCTTCATAAGGACCTGACGCGTGGTCACTTACCAACATCTGAACAACGCTGTTATACTTCTTGTAGAAGTGATAGAACTTGCCGTCGTTCGCCTGAATAATATTGGAGTCGATAGCCGCAATACGTCTTGTACCTTCTGTGTAGCTTGTAACGCCGTTATCTTCATAAGGACGAACAAAATATTCAGGCTCAGAAAATGTGCGGAAGTCTCTCGTTCTTACAACGTAAACTGTATCGATTGCAGAAGAACCAAGTGTTAAATCCTTTGCAGATGCGTATACAAGGTATTCTTCTGTGTCGGGGTCCCATATAGCCTCGGGTGCCCATGCACAGCCCATGTCGTCGTTTGCAAACTTAACCATTCTCTGTTCAGACCAGTTAACAAGGTCGTCAGATTCCCAGATCATGAGGTACTTACTGCCCTCTAAGCTCCAAGGACCCCAACCCTGACCGTCCTGTGTGTTGAGGTCAGTTGCGATTAAATAGAATCTGTCGCCGTCCTTACTTCTTAAAAGGTAAGGGTCACGGAGGCACTGTGTGCCCATTGTACTCTCCAAGATAGGCCAGTTACCGTTAAGGTCAAACCATTCGTAACCGTCTTCACTGCCTGCAAGGTGGATTGAAAGATGCTCTTCACTGCCCTTTACATTACCGCGGAAATAAACGTAAAGGTAAGCTTCTGTATCGCCCACCGCTTCGGGTGCGGCTATAACGTTAACATCAATATTCTTTGTGAGGATTTCGCCGTTAAAGTCAACTGTTGCAGTAAGTGTAACTGTTGTGTCTTCAGCCTGTCTTGTTACGCGACCTGCAGGGATAGTATAATCACCGTTTTCGATATCATAAGGATAAACAACGTCTTCATCACTTGAAGCCCATGTTACGGGATAACCCATTGCCTCTGTCTGAAGAGTAATGTTTTCCTTAACGGAGTCCTTTACGGGAATGTCAATAGCATTAAGTACCTTTTCAGCATCCAAAACAACTGTGGGGAATGTGCCTAATTCTGCAATCTCGTCTGCGCTCATTGCTCTTTTACTAAAGAATGCTTCGTCGAGATATGCGTTAAGATATGCATCGGGGAACTGGCTCTTACCGATATAGTTCTGTGTTGTGTTACCGAGTGAATCGGGAGTAATTGTAAAGTTTGTGTTTGCAGCTACAGCAACGCCGTTTACGTAAATTGTACCCACATTGCCTTCTTTTACAAATGCAATATGACTCCATTCGTTCTTAGCAATTGCACCTTCTGCTGTTGTGTTCCATTCACTGCCGTTATTATACTTTGCAGCACCGCGAACAGCCGTTGCAGAATAAGGCATACCTAAGAAAATATAATTTGCCGTACCGCTACCAAAGTCAAAAATTCTTCTCCAAGCGGCTGTACTTGTTGTAGGCTTAATCCATGCCGCCATAGTGAAATCTGTAACGCCCTGTGTGATGTTATCAGGCAGGTGTATATAGCTTGTGGAGCCGTTAAACCACGCACAGTTACCGTATACACCTTCATCAAGTACAGACAGGTTGTAGCCTGTTGCTCCCTCGGGCAATTCTTCATCAAAGCTTATGTAAAACACCGTATCATCGTCCGCTACATACTCTTCCGCTGCCGAAACAAGTGAAAAAGCAGGTACAACGCTGAAAATCATACACAAGCTCAAAATGAACGCCAAAAACTTTTTCATTTAAAACATCTCCTTTTGAATAATAATCTAACTATATCATAACAAACCTATACACATTTTTCAATGCAGCTATGTATTTTTTTATTGCATTTTTGTATATGATGTATTACAATAATATGCGAGGTGTTTTTATGGACATTATTTCATTTGTAAAAGGCGGCTACAACCTTTCTGAGGCTGAAAATATCCATTTCAACTGGGTTTGTCCCGACCATACTTTCATATATTTCCAAGGGCCCGCCATATTTGAAGGCGCACATATCAATTCGGGCGCATGTGTATTGTATCAAAAAAACTCATTGCACGATTATATATCTCTAGCCTCTTTCCGCAACAGCTACATACGTTTTCAAGCGCCAATAGAGCTTTTCTCATCGCTCAATATTCCCACAGGCAAAATCATTTACCCCAATAATTGCGACGAGATAAACGGTATTATAAGTAAAATTCTTGACATCAACGTAAGGCAAAATACAGGCTTCAAACAGGAGATTGCATCGTCTATCATAAAGCTCTGTGTATCCCTTGCCCGCGGGCTTGAAGCATCCGCCTCCACATTAAGCTCCGACACCCTAAAAATCATCGGTCTTATCCGAGGCGAGTTTCTTTCCGACATAACTGCTCCACCTGATATTGACACTCTTTTTGAAAAATACTCCCTCCCCCGATGCACAGGGTATAAACTATACAAAGAGATTTTCCACACAACCCCGCGCGACGATTTAATCTTAACCAGGCTTGAACGCTCTAAAGAGCTCTTACGCCGTAATCCCACGCTTAAAATAAATCTTATTGCCGAGCTGTGCGGTTTTAATAATATTCCCCACTTTTTCCGCACCTTCAAGCGTCGCTACGGCATAACCCCAAAAGAATATATGCAAAAACACAAAAAGACGGTCAATTGACCGTCTTTTTAGTTTGAAAAATCTTATTTCAAATAACACTCGCCGTACATTTCGCACATTCCTGCGCATACCGCATCGTATCTGCCGGGATACATTTCTTTAAGCTGTCTGATCAGTTCCTTGTCTCCACTGCAAGAAATGACAAATTGGCAGAACTCTGCAAAGTCCTCATTAAGTGCTGTATCACCGTAACCCGATACCGAACATTCGTTAGCTCGTGCGGTTTTGTAGTCGCCCATGCTCATTCTGTAGCCTGCAAAGTCGATTAAATGACCAAGCTCGTGAGCACCTGTTATTGCAACGTTTTCGCTTGATACCTCGTAGTTTGTTTCAATATAGATTGTTCCTGTTTCTGCCTTGAACTGGTTGTTTGTCGCGTTGTAATCAATCACTGTTTTCAAGGGTTTTATAAACTGATACGGCATATAGCTAAAGCCCTTTGCAATGTTACGCACCACGTTTTGGCTTCTTGCGTATATTGTTACCTCTACATTACCTTCATCATAAGCATACGTAACAGTTGCCGTATAACCGCTCTTTGAGTATCCGTCCATATCGGTGTAGTTTGTCCACGTAACAGATGACAACGTATAGGATGCTTCAACCCCTGTTGTGCTCTTGTTAACCGCTCTGTTTATCTGATATGCGGGGTAATATGTAATTATTTCACGAAGTGCCTCTGCCTGAGCTTTACCGTCAAGGGCAAAATAACCGCCTGCAATTATTTCACAAAGCTTTTCTCGTCTTGCCACACTCTCGTTAAGCGCCTGAGCTGTTACGGAATAAATATTGTCTCGCTCTTCTTTTGTAAGAAGGAAAAATCCCTCACTTGCAAACACCTTTGAAACCTCATCATACTCCGTAGTATTCAGCGTCCACTCGTCATGTCCGCCGTAGGAAACATATTCTCCGGTATCAGCGTTTTTGATTTTGTAAACACTGTTTTCAACCTGTTCAAACATAAGATTTCCGTCAATGGTAAAGCCATTTTCGTTTTTGAGATAATAATACCCCTCTTTGTTTATATAGCCACTCCACAATCCGTTATCCGCTCTTTGGCTTAATCCGCTGCTTGTCAGATAAAGGTTTGTGCCTGCATCCATAAGTGTAAAGGTGTTCGAAAGCATATGATTATCAGGGTGTGCGTAATCATATCCGAAATCATATTTTCTGTTTGCAACATATTTTTCTGCAAGAGGCTTCATGCCCTCAACACTGTCCCATAAAAGAGCCGTTGTATTGTCTTTTGTAAGCTTGCCGCCCATGTTTGGTACACTTACGGAAAACACATTAATACCCTCAACAATTGCCATTGTCTTATATCCGCTGTGTCTCACAAGCTCGTCATCAGCACAAAGTGCTACAGTTGCCTCATCATCGTAACCGTGCGAGGCGATTTTTACAATACCACCGTCAAGTCCCTCAATAACAGTTGCCGATACAATTTCAATTTCGGGCGAATTATATTCTTCTTCCGACAATCCCTTTATAACAGACTGAGAAAACGCCTTTGTATACACATAAAAGTTGTCCATCTTGCCCGAGTATGCACCTATAAAACTGTCTTCCCCCGCAACTGTGGGCGCAATATCACAAACCTTTTCGCCGTCTACATAAAGGGCAGAATTCGTCATTGCAACATGATACCAGCACCCCTCTTCCAACTCAACATTGTAATCTCCAATTCCCAGCTCAACACCGTTTATATTGAACAGTGTACCGCCTTTTGAAACATCATCAATACGAACAAATGCGCTTATTGTAAACTCATCTTCAATTTTGACATCAATATAACGACCCTCGCCTGTAAAATTACCGCGTTTTTCGTCTTCATGGTTAAAATCTTCTGCAAAAATCAAAGCTTCATCCGTTTCGCTCTGATTTAAAGGCGCAACCGTCACGGTAAATGCCTTTGTCTCAACGCTTGTATAATCACCAATCCAAACGAGGGCATAAATTTGGGCGGTCTGTTCTTCTGTACCTTGGTAAACCGTGCCGTCATTACCAACTATGCTCTCATCGCTTGAATTCCACTCAATATCAATCACAAAACCGTCGTCGGCAACATATTCAGTGGGAAAATCAATTCTTTCACACACAGGGTCTTTTAAAAGCTCGGAAACCATCTCTTCAATAATGCTCACATATTTTTCTCTGTCACCTTTATCAGAGTGATATGTAACCTCTATTGTGTCAACATCTTCGGAAAGAGTATAACCTTTGCTCGTATCTCTCACCCAAACAATTCCGTCCTTTTCAATTGTAGCAGGGATTTCTATAGCTGAACCTATGCTGCCACGAACAAAAAGCGTGTCAAGCATATTGCCACCATCATCAACCATATTAACTGTTGCGTTTGCATAGTTCTGATATGCTGTAAAATTGACCTCAAAATCTGTCATCGCCGACGCAATACCGTTTACCGTACCGGTATATCCGTCGTGAGCAAGGTTTGTCACATAAAAACCTATACTTTTCACATCAGGATGCTTTTCGAAAAACTCATTTATATTAGCATTTTTAATTCTGCTTGTTCTAGGGTATTGTCCTATTTTATATGTTCCCAGCAAAACACCGCCGTTTTTTGCTTCTGTAAGAAGATTTGTTGCAGTTGCACCGCTCTTCAAATTATAAGCTTCTTTTACCTTGTCTCCGTCAACCATAACAATTGCCGCAGTAGGCGCCTGAGAGGTACCGTTGTTTAGTGTAGCTTTGTTTATAGCAAAGGATGCTATAACCTCTGTTTTAACACTTTCGTATGTAAAATCCTCGGGCAAATCATATACAATAAAGCCGCTTCGGTAGCTGGAATAACTTCCGCCCGACCAGCTTACCACAGTAAGCGAATTATCTGTGTCAATTTTGTTTGCACCCCACGCCCATGTAAAGTATATGGGGTCACTAAGGCTCTCTACCGCACTTACCGACGGACAAAACATGAGCATCATCACAAATATCAATAATAAAGATACAGCTTTTTTCATATATAACACCTCTTTAGTATATCTTACACTAAATGCCGCTTTTTTTCAACACAAAAAAGGCGTCTCACAAGGAACGCCTTTTTACAATCGGGACGCCGAGGCGTCGTCCCCTACAAATATTACAACCCTCACGCCTTAAAAACACGTTCGGCACAGCCGAACATATCGCGTGCTTGCACATATCGCAAAATGGTGACACCTTGAGGTGTCACCATTTTATATCGCTTCAAAGCTTGCTTTGAAATATCGCATTTGCCGAAGGCAAATATTAATACATTCCGCCGCCCATCTGAGCTGCCTGTGCAGCAGCTGCAGCCGCCGCTGCCGCTGCGTCTGCCTCCTTGGGCTTATCTGCTACTAAACTTTCTGTTGTAAGCACCATGCTTGCAACGCTCGCCGCATTACAAAGTGCACTTCTTGTTACCTTTGCAGGGTCAACAATACCGTCCTGGAGCATATTTACATATTCATCAGTAAGAGCGTTGTAGCCGATGCCCTTAGATGCGTTCTTAACTGTTTCAACAACAACCGCACCTTCAACACCTGCGTTGGCACAAATCTGCTTTACAGGCTCTTCAAGTGCCTTAAGAACAATCTTTGCACCTGTCTTTTCGTCGCCTTCAAGCTCTTCTACCATGTCGGCAAGAGAGGGAATAATGTTGATGTAAGCTGTACCGCCACCTGCAACAATACCTTCTTCAACAGCCGCCTTTGTAGCGTTGAGAGCATCTTCAATACGAAGCTTCATTTCCTTCATTTCTGTTTCTGTTGCGGCACCAACCTTGATAACAGCAACACCACCGGAGAGCTTTGCAAGTCTTTCCTGAAGCTTTTCGCGGTCAAATTCACTTGTGGATTCCTCGTATTCGCGTCTGATCTGACCTACTCTGTCACTGACTTTCTGCATATCGCCAAAACCGTCAACGATAACTGTTGTTTCCTTACTTACCTTTACCTGGTGTGCACGACCGAGCATATCCATTGTTGTTTCCTTAAGATCAAGACCAAGTTCGTCGCTGATTACTGTACCACCTGTTAAAATTGCAATATCCTGGAGCATTGCTTTTCTTCTGTCGCCAAAGCCGGGAGCCTTAACACCAACGCATACAAAAGTACCGCGGAGCTTGTTTACAACAAGTGTTGTGAGTGCTTCGCCTTCGATATCTTCAGCAACGATTAAGAGCTTTGCACCGCTCTGTACAATCTGTTCAAGAAGAGGAAGTATATCTTGAATGTTACTAATCTTCTTATCTGTAAGAAGAATAAAGGGGTCTTCCAAAACAGCTTCCATTTTTTCTGTATCTGTTACCATATAGGGTGAAAGGTAACCGCGGTCAAACTGCATACCCTTTACAACTTCTTTTTCTGTCTTACTTGTCTTAGATTCCTCAACAGTGATAACACCATCGTTACCAACTTCCTCCATAGCGTCTGCAATAAGGTTACCTACAGTTTCGTCAGCGGCAGACACTGTTGCAACACGTGCAATGTCTTCCTTGCCCTTAACCTTTTCGCTGTTTGCCTTGATAGCTTCAACGCAGAAATCAACAGCCTTCTGGATACCGCGACGCAAAACCATGGGGTTAGCACCTGCAGCAACGTTCTTAAGTCCTTCTCTTACAAGAGCCTGTGCAAGAAGTGTAGCAGTTGTTGTACCGTCACCTGCAATGTCGTTTGTCTTGGAGGCAACCTCCTTTATAAGCTGAGCGCCCATGTTTTCAAAGGGATCTTCAAGCTCGATTTCCTTTGCTATCGTAACACCGTCGTTAGTGATGAGGGGTGCACCGAACTTCTTTTCGAGTACAACGTTTCTGCCCTTG
>CAZNIC010000007.1:0-69273 GCA_964572985.1 uncultured Oscillospiraceae bacterium | reverse complement strand
CTCCAGGGACCGCCCATATCGGTTGCTGTTGCAACCATGCCCTGTGTGGGATACCAGCCTGCTGTACCGGAGGAGAAGAGGTAATAGATACCGTCTTTCTTGAGTACAGAAGGAAGCTCACGCCATTTGTACATACTTACAAAGCAAAGTCTGCCTTCGATAGCGGACCAGTCCTCGTTGAGCTTATAAATGCCAAGGTTTGCGTTGTTGTTAGCTGCTGCAATGATATAACCGGAGGAATCATCGTCAACGAATACGTTAAGGTCGCGGCAGTCATCGCCTTCGGGGCGGTATGCACCGTGGAACACCATTCTTTCGTCTCCGGGGCTCATTGTAGCAAGGGAAATCATGGCTGTGCCGTAGCCACCGTCTGCTTCGAAGTGAGCAATAAATGCGAACTTGTCAGCCTTTGCGTTGTATACAAAGTTAACACTTTCAAAACGGCACTGCTGGAAGTTTACACATGTTTCATGAGCAAGGATTTCGTCGTAACGGAGTACTTCTGTCCATTCTGTGTATGTAACGTCGTCCTTACTTGTCTGCATCATAACTCTGCCGAAACCTGATACGCCATCCATACCCCACTGCTGGAAGTGATAGTATGTGCCGTCATTGGCGATTAATGTGTTAGGTCTCTTAACGTCAGATACGTCAAGGTTTGTGCTTTCGGAAAGGTCAGCGGGGAGTGTATGAGGTGTAACTGCATCTGTGATTGCGTAATCAATCATTATGTCATTTTCGATTGCATATACAGCATACTTGTATTCCTTGCCGATTTCCAAGTCATAGTCATCAACCATCTGACCCTTTGAAGATGTCAAAAATTCAAAATCGCCATTGTCAACACTGCGGTAAATATCATAATGTGTTGCACCGTAAACAACGTTCCACTGTACCTTTGCGCTTGTAACGTCGTCTTCGCCGCGGATTAAGAAGGGCTGTGCTACTGCACCGACCATTTTCTTTGTGCTTTCGCCTTTTTCTTCAAGTGTGAAAAGCTGGCTGGAGTCATCGCGCTTTGCGTATTGTGCAAAGGTGTTGTTTTCTGTAAGTGTAAGATACAAATCAGATACCTGACACTTGATGCGGAAATTGTCATCGCCTGCATCTTCCAAAATATAAATCTGGTTTGCACCGTAGTTAGATTCATACTGGATGATTTCCAAGCCTTCGTCTTTTCTGCCGTTGGGCACGTCAAAGGACTGGATAGAAACTTTGTTACTGATTACGTACTTGCCACCACCCATGGATACAAGTGCCCATACGTTTGTGTCAGCATCTGTATCTTCGAGTGCCTTGATAAGGGCATTTGTCTTTATAACGTCTTCGGGAACGCCCATAACAAGACCGGAGGAATGCTTGATTTCGTAGAACTTACCGCCGAAAGTGTCGGGAGCATAGCTGTCTGTGTTGCAGAAAGGTTCTTCAAAAGTAAAAGCCTGTGTAGAGTTAGCGCGGAAAACTGTTTCGATAAGAGTGCCGTAGGATTCTGTAAGATAATAGCCCGAATCCTTGCTCCTTAAGTAGTATGCGTTATCGCCTGCGTCCTCTAAAATATAAACCTGTGTGTCCAAACCTTCCGATACACGCGCTCTTGTAACACCGCCTGCACCGATGCCTGTAAGAGTAAGGTAGGAATCCTTGTTTGTAAATGTGTAGCCGTCTTCTACCTTTGTTATCTTCCAAACGTCGCAGTCAGAGTTTTCGGCTTCTTCAACCATCACCTTTGCGTCGGCATCCTTGGAATTAACTGTTACAACGCCTACTGTATTTGTGATTGTAACGTACTTGCCGGAAAGAGGGTCAGCTGTTTCGATTTCAACGAGTTCCTGCTCTCCTGTAGGAGCACCCATTATAACTTCAACAAGTTCAAATGTGTCTCTTTCGGCATCATATTCATTATACTGTGCGATTGTGCCGTTTTCTGTTGCACCAAGGTACATCTGGGAGTGGTGCATAATCAAGTGATATGTACCGTCGCCCTGGTCAATGGGGTGAATCCACTGGTTTGTACCCTCTGTATTACCGTACTGGATTAACTCCAATCCTTCGTCGCTTCTCCAGTTGGGCATATCCATACTTCTGAGGCTCTTCTGGTTAACAGGACGATAAAGATTGTCACCGCGTGTCATAAACTGCCAAATCTGTGCGAGATGATTGGTCTGGCTATCTACGTCAACAAGTCTCAAAAGAGGACCGTCTGTAGTTGCTGCGCCCTCGGGCATAACAACCTTGCCTGTTGCCTTGTGGCGAATCATATAATACTTACCGTGCAAAAGCGGTACTGAAAGATTTAACGTGTTGGTTTCCTCATCGAAGGAATATGTAACGTTAAAAATACTCAGTGCGTCAACAGGCATGTAGGAATAGTCATTTCTGATAACATTTTCAGCAGAAATACTCTTCTTCATGTTGTCATACTTTACCCATTTTTCACCGATGGGAACTGTAACATTGAGTATACTGCCTTTTGCGTTGGCACTTCTTTCGTCGTTGTTCCAACTTGTCTCTAAATCGAGAGCATTAGCAACATCTTTAAGCGGAACATAAAGAGTGTCACCGTCTTTGAAAAGAGGCTGTGCAAAATCAGCCGCTTCGCCGTTTACGGTTACGTTAATAACCTCTTGGCCCATTGCGGGGATAGCTGATAAAACTATCGCAAGCGCAATAATTAGGCTAAAAACCTTTTTCATTTTTCCAACTCCTTACAAAATTTTTGGCAACAAGCCATAGTTATGTAAACATATTATCATTTTTAAAATTAATAATCAATATGTTAACATAAAATTTGTAAAACAAAAAACGCCGTCAGGCGTTTTTGTGTGCGTTTACGTATTTTGATGCTTCTTCGCCTGCAATTGCACCGTCGCTAACTGCAGTGATTACCTGTCTGAGCACCTTTTTGCGGATATCACCTGCGGCAAAAACCCCGGGGATATTGGTTGCCATGGTCTCGTCCGTTACTATAAAGCCGTTTTCGGTTTTAACGGCGTCAGTCAACAGCGCATTTGCAGGAAGAGTACCCACTGCAACGAAAAGTGCATCGGTTTTAATATCATATATATAACCTTTTGTGTCAACAGTTACGGATTCTACACTGTCACTGCCGTTTATCTTTGTAATACGGCTTTCCATAACAAATTCCACATTGTCAAACTTTTTGAGCCTTTCAACGAGGAGGGGAGACGCACGGAACTCGTCTCTGCGGTGAATAATATACACCTTTTGCGCCAAAGGAGAGAGGTATATCGCATCTTCAACTGCTGTGTTGCCGCCGCCTACCACGCACACGGTTTTATCTTTAAAAAACATACCGTCACAGGTTGCGCAGTAGCTGACACCCTTGCCTGTAAGCTCTTTTTCGCCCGGAACAGATAAAAGAGCAGGCGTTGCCCCCATTGCAAGGATAACTGTTTTTGCCTCAAACTCTTTTTTTGCGGTGATAATCTTTTTTGTATCACCCTCCAAAACAAGCTCCTTTACCTCGTTATAACGGAATTTTACATCAAATTCCGACACGTGCTCTGCCATTTTTTCTGTGAGCAGACTTCCCGAGGGAGAACCTGTAAACCCGAGATAATTGTCTATTTCATATGTGGTGGAGGCTTGTCCTCCAACAAATTTCTTTTCAAATATTGTAACCGACGCTCCGCTTCTTGCCGCATACAATGCCGCACCCAATGCCGCAGGACCGCCGCCGATGATTGCTACATCAATCATGCTATCACACCTTTCTGCACCTTATTATATGGCAAGAAAGGGCAAATGTCAACCAAGTAGCTCTACAGGGTTCACGCTCTCGCCGTAATGAGTCAGTTCAAAATGCAAATGCGACTCTATTTGAGATTCAAGAGCCGAGGTGTTGCCCACGTATGATATTACATCTCCGCGTGACACGTTGTCGCCTTCCTCTACAATGCCGAGCTTTGCCAGATTTTTGTATATGCTCACATATTCACCGTGGTCAATTTCAATCACGTTGCCCCAAATAGGACTTTTGTATGACGCTATCACCGCACCGTCTTCAATGGCAACAACGTCTGTGCCCTCATCAACACCGATATCAATCCCGCCGTGAGCGCGCCAGTCGCCCGATGCTTTGTTATAGGCGTGCCTCAATGAATACGTTGTCAGGATTTCTCCCCTCACGGGATAAATTGGCGAAAACCCGTCTTCGCGCATTGTAGGCAGTTCTTCCGCTTCGGATTGTGACGGGGCTTCCGATGCGGCCTCCTCGGGTACAGAGTCAACCGTGAGTGACACAGCCAGCTCAGAAACCGCCGTAGTTGGTTCTTCCAAAACATACTCCTCATAGGGCAGGGTTTCTTCAACGGTATCAACATCGCTGATTGCGTTTTTTACCAAAAAACCGCAGTAGCAAGCGAGGGCGCATAATGAGATTATTGCATATAATGTATGAGATTTTTTTGTCATGGTCAATCCTCCTTGTATATAAAGGATTGCCTGAAATGGGAAAATTTATTCCCGTATTGTTGTACCGCGGTAAAAATGTGCCAATATTTCCCTATAGGATTTGCCCTCTTTTGCCATGGCATTGGCACCGTACTGGCTCATGCCTACGCCGTGCCCGTAGCCCGTAACGGAAAACGTAACAGTGTCGTTTTCAAAGCTTATGTCAAATTTTGTACTCCTGAGGTTAAAAAGTGTGCGGATTGTTGTGCCCGGCACAGACACCGACCCTATAACAATGCTTTTTACATGTCCGCCATCGGTAAGCACAGGGACAGATACATCCTCGGGTGAGAAAAGCTTTGCGTCGGGGAAAGCTGATGTTATTTTGCTTTTAAAATCGTCAAAGGTTACGCTGCAACTTGAGTAATAATTTGCGGCAGTTTCCTCGCCGGGGCTTTCCACGCTGACAAGATACGGCACAGCCTTGCCCCATACGTCTGCGCTGTTTTCGGTATAGCCTCCGCCCATCGAATGAAAAACCGCCATGACAGGCTCCTCGTCATATACGAGGTGTTCGCCCTTGGTCGAAAGCACAGCGTTACGGATTTTGTTGTAATACAAATCAAAATCATTGCCCCAGACCTTTTCCATTTCGTCCTTGGTTATATAAGCCTGACAATGGGCAAAATCTGTACATATATCGGCATCATGCTCGCCGAGAGAGGATTTGTACAATGTATATGTACGTGCAGCCACCGCCTGTGCCTTCAAAGCATCCTCCTCAAAAGCGGCGGGCATCTCTGCGGCAACAACCCCCGTGAGATAATCGGTCATGTCCATTTCGGCAGTAGTGTTGTCAATGTGGTTAAACACACTGACGGTGTTTTCGGAGGCTTGGTCAAAAACCGCAGGTGATTCAACCTGCTCGGATGAAAAAAATGGCAGAACAAGGTACGGGACAAGAATACTTACAACAGAATAATATATAGGAAGAATAAGCAGTTTTTTCATTTGACAAAGTCCTTTTCTTTTAGTTGTCAGATTGATTTTTTTTGCAGTTTGTGATAAGCTGAATGTGGGTGATTCAGATGAAAACAATTGTAATTTCGGATAAAGATTTTGACCTTAAACATACATTTGACTGCGGTCAGTGCTTTCGTTGGGAAGAAAATGACGGCAGTTTTACGGGAGTAGCCGGTGGAAAATGGGCAAAATTTGAGAAAACAGCTGAGGGCGTGCTTCTTACTACCGATAGTGACGATATTGCTTTTTGGAGAGAATATCTTGACCTTGACCGCGATTATGCACATATAAAGCAACAAGTCAGCATCAATCCTCTTATGAAAGAAGCCGTAAATTACGGCGGCGGTATACGCATTCTCAAGCAAGACTTTTTCGAAACACTTGTAAGCTTTATAATATCTCAGCGGTCGTCTATTCCAAAGATTAAATCGTCGGTGAAAAAGCTGTGCGAAAAGTACGGCAAAGAAATCGTGGTTGATGACAAAGTATACCACACTTTTCCCTCAGCTGAGGATTTGAAAAACGTTACAGAAGCGGACTACCGAGAGCTTGGAGTAGGCTATAGAGCACCGTATATTGCCTCGTGCGTGCAGGACGTACTCCAAGGGAAGCTTTCTTATGATGAACTCGTAAGCCTGGAGACGCCAAAAGCCCGCGAAAAACTCATGACCGTGCGCGGTGTGGGTGACAAGGTGTGTGACTGTGTAATGCTTTTTGCCCTTGCAAAGTATGACCTTTTCCCCTCCGACGTGTGGATAAAGAGAGTTATGTGCGAAAATTTTGGCAGTAGCGAAAAAAGCGCAAAGGAAGACGGTGAAAAGCTCTTCGGCAAGTACAGCGGTTTTGCGCAGCAGTACTTATTTTATTATCGTCGCAGCATGGACTAAGCTATACATCGTCTTCGGGAAAGCGGGCATTGCCGTACCACAGCGGCACAAAGGTTTCGTCCTCCCGCGTGGGCACTGATGGCATGTCATTAGTTAAAAACGGAATGGGCAGTCCTTTGAGCATTTCGACAGGGACAGGACACATTATATAAACATAATCGGATTTTTCCATAAAATAAAAACCTCCTTTGCACTAAATGTATGCAAAGGAGGTTTTGTTAATTCTTAAATAAAGGGAAATAATACAAAAGCAGATTTTGTGTTTGCTTTATTCGGTTTTAACGGTTATAGAGGAAGGCTCCAACCCCGTGGCAGTAACAGTCAATGTAGCCTCGCCTGTAATGTCGGTAGATTTCACATAAATAACAGCATTACCGTTATGCAATTTCCTCGAGGGGGAAGAGTAGGGCGTTACGTCAAAGCCTGAGCCGGATTCGATACCTGCCAGTGTAGCAGAAAGCCCGGAAACCTGTGCTGTGATAGCTCTGTCGTCCCAGTTGACCTTGTTGCCGTTTTCATCAAGGAGGGCAACGTCAATGCGGATTGTGTCATAGCTATCGGCTGTGAGGGGTGACACCTCATCCACCTTAAGCGGTCCCCCTTCCCCTCGATGGGAAGGCTTGAGACAAATTTTGACGGGGGTTTTGGTAGATTTGAGAGTATACTCACATCCTTCGATAACTGCCTTTAATTCGCCTTCTTCAAAGGGGATTTCCCAGTGGATTTCATTGCCGTGCTCTTCATTGTCGGCTTTTTTAACGCCAAGGGATTTGCCGTTTAGGAAAAGCTCTGCCTCGGGGGCGTTTGTGTATGCAATAACCTCGCAGTTTGTACCTTCGGGGAAGTTCCAATGCTCGCAGAACCACTTGGGAGGACGGCGACGGCGAGGTGCGTTTTCATCTCTCTTTTCGCGTGTGAAAATATAAATATAGGGTGCACTATCCCAAAGTGTTTTCCTAAAATGCCAGCTTGGCTTTTTAAAACCGCCCATATCAAGAAGTCCGGGCATAGACGCACGGATTGGCCAACCGTGTGCTTCGCCCATGTAGTCAATACCTGTCCAAAGGAACTGACCTGAGATATAGTCGTTGTCCGCCACTGCTTTCCACGCTTTCCACGAGTGAGAGTTTTCGCTGCCGTAGATAACAGAGTTGGGGAAACGCTTGTGATCATCCTCATAAAGATGTTCTTTATAGTTATAGCCTGCGATATCGAGAGCTTCAAAATAACCTGTGTTACAGCTGAGCTCGGGGAACGCAAGTGCCGCAGTAACGGGGCGTGTGGTGTCACATTCCTTTACCCATGCTACAAGCTGACGTGCAATCACAGCCAATCGTTCGGCGTTGGGCTTGTTGGGGTCATACATTCTTTCGATTTCGGGCTTGTTTGCGTCGTTGTTGCCTGTCATGGAGGAGAAGGAGGGGTGACAATAGGGGTCGTTGGGATAGTCAACCTCGTTGCCGATAGACCACATTATAATTGACGGATGGTTACGGTCACGGAGCACCATTGCCTTAATATCCTTTTCGCCCCATTCGGGGAAATCTTCAAAATAGCCGAATCTCTTGGGAGGATACACGTTATGACCCTGCCACCATTTGTTTTTGGGACCTTCCCATTCGTCAAAGGCTTCGTCCATAGTCAAAAAGCCTAATTCGTCACATAAATCAAGTAGCTCGGGGTCGGGAGGGTTATGACTTGTGCGGAGTGCGTTGGTGCCGCATTCCTTTAATTTTAAAAGTCGGTCACGCCAAACCTCCTTAGGCACTGCTGCGCCCAGACAGCCTGCGTCATGGTGAACGCATACGCCTTTGAGGAGGGTATGCACACCGTTTAAGAAAAAGCCCTTGTCCGGGTCAAAATTGAAGTAGCGAACACCAAATGTGGTATAAACTGTGTCGGTAACTTCGCCGTTTGATATAACATCTGTTTTCATTGTGTAAAGATAGGGATTATCGGGCGACCAAAGTGACGGGGAGGGAAGTGTAAGTATGTTGTCGCCTGTGGCAACTATGTTACCGTCCCTATCGAGGATTGTGTTTGTAACGGTTGCGGGCAGAGTGGTTTCGCACTCGATTTTAACACTAGCTTCGTTTTCGGAAACCGAAGGCGTTGTAATAAAGAGGCTGTCGGGAACAACGGATACTTTATCGCATACGGTAACATAAACCCGTCTTGTAATGCCTGTGCCCGTAAACCAACGTGAATCAGCTGTTTCGTCACGATTTATCATGACGCTTACAACGTTTTCATCGCTGACAAATTCGGTTACGTCATAGGTAAAAGTGGAGTAGCCGTAAGGGCGCTTTCCCAAATAGTTTGAGTTGAACCATACCTTGGAGTTGTTATACACGCCTTCAAAGGTAATGTATACCTTGCCGGAATCAGGGGGAAGAGTAAAGCGTTTGCGGTACCAGCCGCGTCCGCCGGGAAGGTAACCTGTGCCTGATGAATTTGACTTGTCAAACTCACATTCAATACTCATATCGTGGGGAACGGTGACGGTTCTCCAGGCAGTGTCGTCAAAACCCTTGTAAAAACCCATGGGCTCCTCTCCACGGTGAAATTTCCAGTCTGAGTTAAGATATATGACAGCTCGTTTCATTTATTTCTCTCCTTTGGTTTGATTTTATCTGTTGCAACATTTAATGAAGAACAGGGACACCCTCATGCACACGATTAGGTCGTGCAAACACACAGCCTGTCTGTGGGTGAGGAATGTCCCTGTTACTTACAGCGGTGAACAAGTCTATGATTTTAATATCCCAATGTTTCACCTAACGAATCGTCGTTGTCAATCCAGCTCTGAACATCTACAACAGTATAGTCATCAATAGTGTTGCGTATAACAACTTTTTCGATGCCTGCGTTGATGATTGCCCTTTTGCACATTGCACAGCTGGATGCACCTTCGACAAACTGACCTGTTTCCATATCTCTGCCCACAAGGTACAACGTTGCACCAATCATATCACGGCGGGATGCTGAAATGATTGCGTTTTCCTCTGCGTGGACACTGCGACAAAGCTCATAACGCTGACCGCGGGGAATATTCATTGCTATTCTGCGGCAGAAGCCGAGGTCAATACAGTTTTTTCTGCCGCGGGGAGCACCTGTATAGCCTGTAGAGATGATTTCGTCATTTTTTACAATGATTGCACCGTATGAGCGACGAAGGCACGTGCCACGCTCAAGTACAGCTGTTGCAATGTCGAGATAATAATTTATTTTATCGCGTCTGTTCATGGGGATACCTCTTATCTTACTATAATTTTGGAGGCGTAGAAGTTACCGTCCTTGATTGTGCCTGTAGCTGTGATACGGTCGTCAACCTCCAAGGAAAGGAAGTCTATGGACTGACCTGAAATTGCATTGAAAATAGATGCACCTGTTTCAATGTAGAGAACACGTTCGTTGGTAACGCCTGTTTCTGTGTTTTCAACCTCGAGATAAACCTGGCGGTTTGTTACGTTAAGCTTCGTGATAACGCCCTGTGCAGTAACACGTCCGTCATCGGACTGCTGGGGTGATGTTGCATAAATCATGATAACCTTGCCGTTTTCAAAGGCGAGCTCAGCCGTGTGACCTACTCTAAGGTCATAAATTGTAGCCGTAACGTGGTTAACATATATAGTGGATGCCGCGGAAAGTGTGTATTCAACATTGTTTACAACAACGCTGCATTCTTCACTCATAACAATTGTGGATATAACACCTTCAACAGGGTCTGTCGGAATACCGGTTTCAACAGCGGGCTTTTCAACACCATCAAAACGGTTTTCTTCGCTGTTTACTACTTCCACATCGGAAAGAGTATTGTTTATGTAGAAAAACGCAATCTGTGCACCGGAGTATACATGCGAAACATCCTTAGTGACATAACCGTCTACAAGGAAGTTTACACCGTCGCTTACTGTATAAAATGCGGTTTTGCCTGCAGCATCACGATATGTAACGGTGGAGTTTGTAGAATTTTTGCCCATAACGCTGGCATAGGAAACCTTTATGTCAAACTTGGAGAGCACGCGGTGCAAGAGCACTGCCATCTGCGCTCTTGTTACAGAAGCATAAGGCTTGAAAAAGACATCGTCGGGATATTCGGGGTCATACACACCCTGCATCAAGGACGCATTTGTAACGTAGTTAACGTATGCAGTTGCTGAATAAGGAATTTCGCCTGCGTCGGAATATTCAAGCGTGATTTCACTTTCGTCGGAAAGTGAAGCTTCGGCACGCATGAGCTTTGTGAGGAGTACTGCCATCTCATAACGAAGAAGCGGTGAATCTGCGCGGTCAGAAGCAATATAACCCGAGAGGTCACTTTCGGTAAGAACGCCTTTGTACAGTAAAAAAGCGATTTCTTTGGGATAAGGTGTGCTGTAATTGGACAAAACATCTTCATAACGTGTGGAGGCGGCAGCACGGAACGCATCATAATCCTCCTCGATATAGCCTGCAGCACGCGAAACGAGAACAAGAGCCTCTGTCTTTGTGATAGCACGATCGGGACGGAATGTGCCGTCTGTATAACCCTTGATAATACCAAGCGTTGTCATCTCTTCAATCTGAGGCTCTGCCCACGCATGGAACTCGTTGAGGTCCGAAAAAGCAGATGATGCAGAAGCAACAATTGATGAAATGGAAAGTGCGGCGGTTAAAACTAAAGCCGTAAGTTGTTTTTTCATGGTAAACCTCCGTATAAAAAATTACTATTTCTCTAGCTATCAGCATATCATACCGTGAAAAAAAGTTCAACAAAAATATACGAAAACCGACAGAAATTTTTGATATTTAATAAATTGTTAATTTGACAAATATAATATATGTGATATACTGATTTTTAAGGTGATAATGGGGCAAATATGCGGTTGTCTCATTTTACGGAAAGAGAGGCTATAGTTATGATTTGTACAAGATGTAAAAAGAATGTAGCCGTTATGTTTATTACAAGAATGGAAAACGGAAAGGCTGTTAATGAAAGCCTTTGCATGCCTTGTGCCAAGGAACTGGGCGTGGGTAATATTGATAAACTTATGGGTGATATCGACCCTGAAATAATGGCAAATCTCGAAAATCAGATGATGGAAGTTATGAATAATGAAGACGCACTCCCCGAGGATATCGGCGGCAGTGTTATGAGCATTATAAACAACATGTTTTCGCAAGGTGGTCCTGATAGTAAGGACATTCAGCAAAAAGCTCCCAAAAAGGAGAAAAAGCATAAGGAAGAAAAACGTATTATAGATTCCTACGGTGAAAATCTTACTCGTAAGGCACTTTCGGGCAAGCTTGACAAGGTTATAGGCAGAGAAGTTGAAATCGACCGTATGATTCAGATTCTTAACCGAAGAACCAAAAACAACCCTGCACTCATAGGTGAACCCGGCGTTGGTAAAACAGCAGTTGCAGAAGGCTTGGCAGAGAGGATTGTGTCAAAGCAGGTGCCGGTAAAGCTTAGGGACAAAGAGGTGTACCTTTTAGACTTTACGGCTATTGTTGCAGGCACTCAGTACCGAGGTCAGTTTGAGGCAAGGCTTAAGGCGATCGTTGACGAGGTGAAAAAGCTTGGCAACATTATCCTTGTTATTGACGAGCTTCACAATATTGTGGGCGCAGGCGATGCAGAGGGCGCAATGAGTGCGGCAAATATTTTGAAGCCTGCTCTTGCCCGTGGTGATATACAGGTTATAGGTGCAACAACGCTTAGTGAGTACCGCAAGCACATTGAAAAGGACAGCGCGCTTGAGAGAAGATTTCAGCCTATTATTATTGAAGAACCCTCTGTTAGTGAAACCATAGAGATTTTAAAGGGCATCCGCTCTTATTACGAAAACTATCATCAGGTAAAGATATCGGATGATGTTATCGAAAAAGCGGCTGTCTTGTCTGAAAGATACATTACCGACCGCTTTTTGCCCGATAAGGCTATTGACCTTATTGACGAAGCGGGTAGCCGTGCAAACCTTAAAAACAAGGCACTTGCGACCATATATGAACTCAAAAAGCAGCTTGAGCTTATAAAACAGGAAAAAGACAATGCCGCAAACGAGGATTCTATCGAGGATTACCAGAAAGCTGCAGATTTGAAAATGCAGGAATGTTCTATCCAGCAGTCCATTGACAAAATCGCAGGCGATATGGAGGATGTGTATCTGACGGTTGAAGATATTGCGGAAGTTATTGAGTTGCAGACGAAAATTCCCGTTAAAAAAATTACTGAGGAAGAAACCGCAAGGCTTCTTAATCTGGAGGAAAACCTTCACAAGAGGATTATCGGTCAGGACGATGCGGTTAATGCCGTAAGCCGTACAATAAGGCGTAAGAGAGCGGCACTTTCAAAGAAAAAGAGACCTGCAAGCTTTATTTTTGTTGGCCCTACGGGTGTTGGTAAAACCGAAACCGTCAAGGCGCTTGCATGTGAGCTTTTTGAATCCGAAGAGGCTCTTATCCGTGTTGACATGACCGAATACATGGAAAAGCACGCCGTATCGAGGCTCATTGGCTCACCTCCGGGATATGTAGGCTATGACGATGCAGGTCAGCTCACGGAAAAGGTGAGAAGAAAGCCTTACAGTGTTATCCTTTTTGATGAAATTGAAAAGGCGCACCCCGATGTTATGAACATAATGCTCCAGATACTTGATGACGGCAGAGTAACGGACAGTCACGGCAAGGTGGTAAGCTTTGAAAACACTGTTATTGTCATGACAAGTAATGCAGGCAGCAGTTATTCATCTTCGGCGTTGGGATTTTCCAAAACGATAGAAGACACGTCGAGAACACGTGCAATGGATGCACTTAAAAAGTTTTTAAGACCTGAATTTTTGAACCGCGTTGATGAGGTTATAGTGTTTAATCCTCTCACAAAGGAAGAGCTTATCAAAATTGTTGATTTGATGATTGACGAAATCAGTCAGATGGCAAAAGAAAGAGGCATAATGATTAGCGTTACGGATGAAGTGAAAGAGATGCTCTGCGAGAAGGGTTATGATGCCGCTATGGGTGCAAGACCTTTGCGCAGACTTGTAAGCCGTGAAATCGAAGATAAGCTTGCAGAGAATATTATCCGAGGCGAAAGAAAAAGCGTTGCCGAGTTCGTGGTTGAAAACGGTGAAATAATATTAAAGTAAACAAAAAATGAGATGCAAAAGCATCTCATTTTTTGCGTTCTAATCCCAAAGCTTTCTCATATAAATGGAAACAAGGGAGGCAGAACCGTTATGAAAGATTATATTGCCGAGCGGGCAAGAATGCTCGCAAATTACATAATAGAAAACGAAGCAACGGTACGTGAAACAGCAAAAGAGTTCTCACTTTCGAAATCAAGTGTACATAAAGATGTCACCGCAAGACTTGAAAAAATAAGCCCGCATCTTGCAAGCGAGGTAAAAAAAGTTTTGGAGCATAATAAAGAGGAACGGCACATAAGAGGCGGCTTGGCAACAAAGAAAAAGTATGAAATGCTGAAAGCCGAGGACCGCATTTGACTTCTGCGTGTTTACACGTAGTTATTGAATTCAATTGCATGGGCAATTGACGGTATGCTTTCACCTTGAAGCGAAAGCGTAGGGCTCATAAGCGCGCCTGTTGCAATAAAAAGGACGCGCTTGAGATTGCCTTTTTGCATTTGAGGAAGGATATGGGCGGTAAGAACGGATGCACTGCATCCGCAGCCCGAGCCGCCCGAGTGGACATCCTGTTTTTTGTTGTCAAATATAATACATCCGCAGTCATCGTAATTTTTTGACAGGTCTATGCCGTAATCCTCCGACAATAAGTCAATTGCAACCTTTTTGCCCAAATGACCTAAATCACCCGAAAATATCATGTCATAATCAGAGGGTGATGTGCCGAAAGATTCAAAATGGCGTGATAAAGTGTCGCAAAATGCGGGCACCATGGCACAACCCATGTTGTTTGCATCGCGTATGCCTGCGTCGATTACCTTGCCGGCGGTTGCACGGGTGATATAGGGTCCGTCACCTTCTCGCCCAAGTACAACGGCACCGGAGCCTGTAACGGTCCACTGCGAGGAGGGAGGACGCTGGGAACCGTATTCCAGGGGAAATCGAAACTGCTTTTCGCTGCCGCAAAAGTGGCTTGAGGTCGCTGCAACAATCCTTTCAGCACCTCCTGATATAAGGCAGGATGCAACAAAAAGACTTTCTGCCATTGTGGAACATGCTCCATAAAGCCCCAGATAGGGGATTGCAAAATTACGTGCGGCGTAGCCCGTGGCAGTGCATTGATTGAGAAGATCTCCCGAAACAAGCATGTCAATATCCACTGCACGGAACCTTCCTTTTTCAAGTGCCGTTGTGACAGCCTCCTTGAAAAGTGCACTTTCGGCAGCTTCCCATGTTTTTTGCCCAAAATATTCGTCCTTTTCAACTCGGTCAAACTTGCCTTTTAAAGGACCTTCGCCTTCTTTTTTGCCCACTACAGCGGCAAAAGATAAAACCGAAGGGCAGAAAATGAACTCAAATGACGATTGACCCTTTTTGATAAATGATGTCATGTTATACCCCCATGAAGAAATAATATATAACTCCCGAGACAAATGCCGCACCGGTACCGTATACAAGTACGGGACCTGCGATTACAAACATTTTTTCGGCAAGACCTGTTATATAACCTTCGGTTTTGTATTCAATTGCAGGAGAGACAACACTGTTGGCAAAGCCTGTTATGGGCACAAGTGTGCCGGCTCCCGCAAAACGAGCAATGTTGTCAAAAAGATGCAAGGCTGTAAGTATTGCGGCAACAGCAATAAGCGTAATGCTTACGGCGGTGGAGGACAGTTTGTCGGACAAGCCGAGGGAAAGATAATAGTTTTTCAAAAACTGTCCCGCGGTGCATATCAGACCGCCGACAATGTATGCCTTTACGGTGTTTTTTACGGTTGATGTGTTTTCCGACCTCTTTTGTACAAATAATGCGTACTGTTTTCTTGTAAGCTGCATTTTAATCACCCTTGTTATCATTTGCACACAATAAAAAAAATATACTCAGAGAAGCATAAATTTGACAAAAGAAATGCGTGGTGATAAAATTATTCAGACAGGAGGGCTTGATATGACAAATAAAAAAGGAAAATATATTGTACTTTCCGTATTGGCTTTTTCGATAGTCGTTACACTTATAGATGCATTGGTACATCCCGATTATTTTGTAAAAATACCCATTAAAATACTGTTTTTTCTGGCTTTCCCGCTGATTTTCTTTTGGGCAAGCCGTGAAGACTGGGGCAAAATAAAGGTGCTTTTTACCTTTAAGAAGAAAGGTATTCTGACAGCACTATTGTTGGGTGTTGGGATTTATGCGGTTATTGTGGGAGGGTATTTTCTTACGAGAAATATTATTGATTACTCTCTCGTAGCGCCCTCTTTAGGTAAAGGCATGGGCATAACAAAGGATAACTTTGTGTACGTATCGCTGTATATTTCGCTTATGAATTCGTTTTTGGAAGAGTTTTTCTTTCGTGGGTTTGGATTTATAACACTTAAAAAGTATACGGGACGAATGTTTGCATACATATTCAGCTCAACGGTTTTTGCTCTGTATCATGTGGGTATGCTTATAGGCATGTTTAGTTTGCCGGCTCTTTTATTGCTGCTTGCAGGACTTATCATAGGAGGCTGTATTTTCAACTACCTTAATGAGGCAAACGAAAATATTTACTCCTCCTGGTTTGCTCATATGTTTGCAAATTTTGCAATTAATACTGTGGGATTTATATTGTTTGGAATTATTTAATACAAAAAGGACTTGGCAATTGCCAAGCCCTTTTTGTTAGTTTACTTTATATATTTTTACGCCGTGGAAGGGGATTACAGAGTAAATTCTGTCTGTAACAGTTATCTCTTCCTTTGTGAAGAGGTCTTTAAGTGTGGCACTGCTCTTGCCAATAAGTGAAAGCGGTGTATCAACTATGATGTCGCGGTCAGAAATGTTGAACTGCGCAATATATGAGCTATCGTCCTTTGTGCTCTTTGCATACCATACAACACTGCCTGCTTCATCACGGTAAAGCTCATGGTTATCTGTAGAGAATTTGTTGAGCTCAATTAAGTCCTCATTCATCATGAGGCTGTCTGTCCATTCGTCGTTCATGGTCATGTCTCCGCCGAAGAAAAGAGGAGAGCGGAAAATTGACCACAGCGCCATATGAGTTTTCTGTTCATCAATTGTGAAACGTGTCATTTCGCCGCCGTTGCCGTCGCATACGCGGAGTTTACCCAAGGGGAGCATATCGCAATCGGGCCATGCACCGTCTGTTCTCAAATTCTGCCAGTTGCGGCAACGGTCAAACATATCGCGGAGTAATTCCCAATTGTCCCAGAAGTCGCCGGTCATACGCCACATATTTGCGTGGTCATTAAGATGCTCTGCATTCCTTAAACTTGCAGCCCCGGGAGAAAGAGAAAGCACCATGTCGCGTCCGCAATTGTCAATAGCGTTGCGGATTAATTCAACCTCGCCTGCATGGTAGGGATGGGCGATATCGTCAACCTTTACAAAGTCAACTCCCCAGCTTGCGTAAAGATCGAAAAGAGAGTTGTAGTATTCCTGCGCGCCTTCCTTTGAGGGATCAACGCCGTACATGTCAGTGTTCCAAGGACATGTGGAGTCAACTCTTGCAATGTCAAGAGCACGCTTGTTTGTGCCCAGGATGGGTGCGTTTTTCTTCACACATTCGCGGGCAATACCGCGGAGAATATGGATACCGAACTTTAAGCCGAGAGAGTGAACATAGTCAGAAAGCGGCTTGAAGCCTGCACTGTTTGCAGATGAGGGGAAACGATTGACTGCCGGGATGAGACGGGAATATTCGTCATATTCAAGGGCGGTAAAATCGTTATATGTATGGCTTACAGCGTTGGGCTCGTACCACTGGATGTCAACGATAACGTATTCCCAACCGTAATTTTTAAGATTTTTTGCCATATAATCAGCATTTTTTCTCACAACATCTTCGGTTACTGCCGCACCGTAGCAATCCCAGCTGTTCCAACCCATGGGAGGGGTAAGGCAGAGAGAATGATGATTCCTTTTTTTCATAATAAACCTCCTTATTTATCTAGTTTATACTTGTTTTATACCATAGATAAACAGGGGTGTCAACCGATAAAGTGAACAGTTTGTAAAAAAAATATTTTGTATTTACTAAAAGAGAAAAAGGTGATAAAATGTTTTGGTGAAAGAGGTGTTCATTATGGCTATAAAACTAAAAAAATACAGTCTTGGCGAAGAAATTTTCAGCTCCGTTGCACACGGTGTCGGTGCGCTTTTGGCGATAGCTGCAACAGCGCTTGTTATTGTGATGGCGGCAATTAACGGTAATGCAATGGGTGTTGTGGGCGGCAGCATATACGGTGGTACAATGATTATTTTATATACAATGAGTACTCTCTACCACTCCATCACAAATCCCGCTGCTAAAAAAGTGTTCCGTGTTATTGACCACTGCTCCATATTTTTGCTGATTGCAGGTACATATACACCTTACTGTCTGTGCACACTTTGGGGACACGGCGGATTGGGAATTCTTATTGCAATATGGACTTGCTCAATCATGGGCATTGTTATGAATGCGATTGCACTGGAAAAGTTTAAAAACATTAGTCTGGTGCTTTATGTTGTAATGGGACTTGCGATTCTCTTTAAAATAAAGACACTTGCAGAGCTTTTGCCTTTAGGTGGCTTGGTTTTCATGTGCATAGCAGGTGCGGTATATATCCTGGGTATAATTTTTTACAAGTTAAAGATTAAATACATGCACTCAATATGGCATCTTTTTGTACTTGCAGGCAGCATATGCTTCTTCTTCTCCATACTTTTTTATGTTGTGTGAAAAAACCTTGAAAAATGCGGTTTTATGTGATAAAATAAATAGGATATTATAAATCGAAAGGATGAGATGTCGTGTTCAACGATCCGTTACCCGTCGCCATTATGCAGGTTGTTCTGCTTGTAATAATGAGCCTTTGTACAGGTGCTGAGGCGGCAATACTTAGCGTGAACGACTATAAAATGAAAGAGCTTGCCAAAGAAGGCAACAAGAAAGCAAAGAGAGTGCTTAAGCTTATGAACAAGGAAGGCAGAGTTATTGCTTCTGTTCAGACGGCACTGATGACCTTTGCTGTGGCGATTAGCGCAATGGGCGCTTGTGCTTACACAAAACACCTTGATAAATATCTTGAAAATGAATTGTTGAGCTTTGTGATTATTGCTGTGGCACATATGGTTATTATGGTTGTAGCAGGCGACATGATACCTAAAAAAATATGTACATCAAAACCCGATAAAAGCGCGATGGGATTATCACTTTTTATCGGCTTTATCTGGACGGTGTTCAGACCTGTATCGTTTTTGCTTAACTGTTTTTCGAAAATTTTTGTTGCACTTTCGGGTAATGACCCCGACGGTGAAAACGCAAATGTAACCGAAGACGAAATCATGATGATGGTTGATTTGGGCAGCGAAAAGGGTACTATTGCTCCGGAGGAGAAAGAGCTTATTACAAACATATTTGAATTCGGCGAAAACTGTGCCGACGACGTTATGACGCACCGTAAGGACGTAACCGTGCTTATGATGGACGAAACCGCCGAGGAATGGGAAGAAAAAGTGCGCGAAAGCGGTTTTTCGCGTTTCCCCGTGTGCGGTGAAGATATTGACGATATAAAGGGCGTTGTTTATGCCCGCGAGTTGTATGAGTTTTTCTATGACAAAGGCGAGGATATTAAGGAGATTATCCATCAGGCGTATATTGTGCCCGAAACAATCAGCGCAGATGTTCTTTTCCGTAATATGCAGCTGGAAAAAACTCACTTTGCGATAGTCGCCGACGAATACGGCGGATTTGCAGGCATCGTTACGATGGATGACCTTTTGGGCGAAATCGTGGGCGAAATTGAGGACGAGGAGTACGACGAAGAAGTCGAAGAAGAAAGAGAAGATCTCATATCTATCGGTGAAAACGAGTGGGATATGGATGGTCTGACGCTTTTGGAAGAGATTGCTGAATTGACTGGAGCAGAGCTTCCCAAAGAAGAATTTGACACATTGTCGGGACTTGTGCTTCATTCCATTGACTATATTCCGGACGACGGTGCAACCCTCAAGGTTGTTACATGCGGACTCGAAATTAACGTAACCGATTTTAAGGACAGACGTGTAGTGCGTGCAACGGTAAAACTGTTACCCAAGGAAGAAACAGAAGAATAAAAAACTATGGAGGTATTGTGATGGCAAAAAGCAGAGAATATAACTTTTCGCGTGTTATATTGACGCTTTTCGTTTGCCTTGTGCCGATTTTAGGATCGACACTTGACGAAAAAACTGTCATATATACCTCTTTTTGCGTTCTGTTGGCGGCATGGGGGTTTAACGTGTACAAAACAGGCGTATTTGCTTTCACAAAAACAGCGGCGTTTTTTGCAGTAGTGGCGGCTTATTCATATTTTCAGCTAATATGGGTGAGTGATAAGGGCAGTCAGGTGGCTTTTGCAACTCTTATGCTCACGTGTGCTGTTGCCGCAATGGTTGTGAGACAGGTGAAAGAGTTTATGGGAGATGAAATACATCACTATGGCTGTACCCTTGTGTATGTTGCATCTCTTTGTTATGCCGTGGCAACGGTGTTTTTTCAGATTTTTGTTGAGTCAAAGTTTTGGGGATATAATATGGACATGGGCAATATGTCACCTACAGCGGCGGCGTTTATAATGCTGGCAGGTATATTTTCAGCTTTGAGACTTTTTCATAAAAAAAGAAAAACCCCTGCTTTTTTTGCGGCGATGGCTCTTATGGCGTATGTTTTTGTTATGACAAAAAGCTTTGGTGCGTTTTTGTGCGGAGCAATACTTGTTTTCATATACACATTGAATGTACGGCGCAAAAGAGTGGAGGCGTTTTTTGCACTGGTTGCATCCGCTGTGCTTGCAGTGGTAAATGTTATATACATAGTGTACACATTTGTTGTCGGCAATGTGTGCTTTGATGCTACTTTTCGTGCTGTTTCGGGAATGATAGGCATGGGCAAAGGCGGCTATGAGGCTTTTGTTTCGGTTGTTGACGGAGGCTACAAAAGCGTACAGCTTACAATAGATACCTTTGGCGAGGTGTATGGAGTTTTCGGTATATTGCTGGCAATAATCATTGTTGTTGCAGCCGTAATGAGGGTAAACAAAGCCCCTTCAATGAGAAATATGTTCGCACTTGTTGCAGTAAGCGTACTTATGTTTACATCATCTGAGGCACTTGTATTTATATTGCCGATTTTTGCAATATATTACGGATTTGAAGATAAAGGTGAATATGTGAAAATACATCCTTTGGTCGGTGTGGCAAGCGTTTTACCCATAGGATTTTTTATGATACTTACCCTGGCAAGATGTTTTTATGCTTTCGGTCAAGATGCCGTTGACAGGGGTAGGTACGCACAAGCGGCGGACTGGTATACCACTGCCGCAAAAATGGAGTTTTTTAATTCCGAAGGCTGGGAAAAGGCATATACTGCACTTTATAAGGACTATACCGAAAATGGGGCAGATAATCTCGTAAAACAGGAGGAATGCCTTACAAATGCCACAAAGTACAACAAAGCCAACTATAAATATAAGAGGCTTATTGCAAATGTGTACACAAACGAAAAACGCTACAACGAAGCGCTTGTGGTGTGGGATGAAATAATCCTCAAGCATGATAAGGAGTATCTCTATCCCATGTATGCCAAAAAAATATGTGACGTGATGGAGCATGAGCAAACAACTCTTAACCGCATGACACAGCTTTACAAAAAGATTGAGGCATATGGCAAAAAATGCACAAATATGGACATAAAAATCAAGGTGAATAATGTTTTGACTGAAAGTCAGAAATATTATGTTCTTGCCCGTGAAGGTGATTACAGTGAAGCAGATATGTATACCTTTGACCCTCACGGCTTGAATGAACCGCCTACAGATACAGGAGAAGAAATATGAGAGCGGTAATACAGAGGGTTAAAAGAGCTTCCGTTACGGTGGAAGGTGACATAACCGGTAGCATCGGACAAGGGTTTCTTATTCTTTTCGGCGCTGAGGACGGCGACGGTAAGGACGATTTGGATTACGTTGTAAAAAAATGCGTAAATCTGAGGGTTTTTTCGGACGAAAACGACAAAATGAACTTGTCCGTAAAGGATATTGACGGCTCTATACTTGCCGTGAGCCAGTTTACGCTTTTGGCAGAAATAAAAAAGGGCAACCGCCCGGGCTTTTCGAGAGCAATGGCACCCGTTGATGCCGAAAAAATGTATGAAGAATTCTGCAGAAGATGCGAAGAAGAAATCGGCCAAAAGGTTGAAAAAGGTGTTTTTGGTGCAGATATGAAGGTGGAACTTGTAAATGACGGCCCCGTTACCATAATTGTTGACTCCAGAAACAAAATATAGCTTGAAAAATGAGAAAATTTGATATATAATACTTTATCGCAGTATATACTGAAAGGATGAATAGAATGGCACAGCAGAATAATCAAAACCCCAATCAGCAGAAAACCCGCGAAGAAAAGCTTTTAGAACTTCGTGCTGAAGGAAGAGACCCCTATGAGGTTACAAAATATGATGTAACTCATTCCATGACATATATTAAAGAACACTTTGACGAGCTTGAAGGCAAAACTGTAAGAGCTGCAGGCAGACTTATGGCAAAGCGTCGTGCAGGCGGACTTATGTTTGCGGATGTTCTTGACCGTGACGAAAAAATTCAGTTCTACTTAAAGAGAGACGAAATCGGTGAAGAAGAATTCAACCGCTTTAAGTTAGAAATTGACGTTTGGGACGTTATCGGCGCTGAAGGTGTTGTTTTCAGAACAGCAGCAGGCGAAATCTCCATTAATGTAACAAGCTTTGTTCTTCTTGCAAAGAACCTTTTTATCCCTGTTAAGGGTAACGAATATGTAAAGAACGAGGTGGCTGACCACGATATCCGCTACCGTCAGAGATATATGGACCTTATTGCAAACCCCTCTGTGAGAGAAACTTTCAAGAAGCGCAGTGCAATTATCCGCGAAATCAGAAATTATCTTGACGAAAGAGATTTCTTAGAGGTTGATACACCCGTGTTGAACTCTATCAGTGGCGGTGCAACAGCGCGTCCCTTTATCACTCACCACAATGCCCTTGATATTGATATGTATCTTCGTATTGCAACAGAGCTCAACTTGAAGAGACTTATCGTAGGCGGTTTAGAGCGTGTATACGAAATGGGCAGACAGTTTAGAAACGAAGGTATGGACCTTACTCATAACCCCGAGTTCACAAGTATCGAAATCTATCAGGCTTATACAGACTACGAGGGCATGATGGAATTGACAGAAGGTCTTATCACGCATGTTTGTGAAAAGGTTAACGGCGAAAAGAAGTTCACTTTCAACGGTACTGAAATTGACCTTACCGGTCCCTGGCAGAGAATGACAATGAAGGAAGCTGTAAAGAAGTATTCCGGCATTGACTTTGATACTATTACAACTGTTGAAGAAGCAAAAGAGGCTCTTAAGGCTGCAGGCATTGAAGTTGAAGGTGAAAAGAGTATCGGCGAAATGATAGCTCTTGCATTCGAGGAAAAGGCAGAAGAACACCTTACAGGTCCTGTGTTTATTACAGAATATCCTGTTGAAATTTCTCCTCTTGCTAAGAGATGCCCCAATAACAAGGCATTTACAGAAAGATTTGAAGTTTTCGTAATGGGTAAGGAATTAGGTAACGCATTTAGCGAACTTAATGACCCCTATGACCAGAAGGAAAGATTTGAAGAGCAGGTTAAGGCATTGGAAGCAGGCGACGACGAAGCCGGCATGATGGACGAAGACTACATCAATGCACTCCGTTACGGTATGCCTCCCACAGGCGGTGTTGGTATCGGTATTGACCGACTTGTTATGTTCTTAACTGACAATACCTCTATCCGCGACGTAATCCTGTTCCCCACAATGCGTCCGTTGGATAAGTAAGCTGACGATAGGACAGATGTTATGAAAACATGGCATAAAATTGCAATTGCAATCATTGTGATTGTGGGTATTGTTATCTGCATAAAAAGCTGCGTTGACCGAAAGCAACCCGACCTGACAATTGCTTATATAGGTGAAGATTTTGTCAACCGTGAAAGCTACGATAAAAATATCTCAAAGCTTTATGAGCTTTGCAGTGATATAACAGGTGATGGCAGTATAAGCATTGATATTATGGAGATATCCTATAACGATGAGCTTTCTCATTCGGATAAGTCAAATTCAAATCAGAAAATGACCAACGCAGTGGGAAACGGTGCTGCAAGGCTGTATTTTATTGAAGAAGAATACGTCACAAAAAATCTTGAGGTGGATGTATTTTACGACATGACAGAGCTTTATGACGGCAAGCGCAGTGTTATAAAAAATCCTTCGGGACAGATTGTTGCAATAAGTGTAAAAGGCAGCAAAAAGGTTGCCGAGCTTGGTATTGAACCAAAGGAAAACCTTTATATATCAATACGCAAAATTACCGAAATGGATACGTTTTGGATAAATAACGTTGAAGAACAAAACGCGTCTGCAATCAATATTGCAAAACATATTTTAGCTAATTAAACGTAAGTTTAATATAAATTCATTAAGAAAAGAGGTTACAAAAATGGCAAATGGCGGTACAATGACAATTATGTATCTTGTTGTAATGATAGCAGTATTCTATTTCCTTCTCATTCGTCCTCAGAAGAAGAGAGAAAAAGAAACAAGAATGATGCTTGACGCATTGCGTGTCGGTGATGAAATCATAACAATCGGCGGTGTCATGGGTAATGTTCTTACTGTTAAGGATGACCGTGTTGTTATCGAAACAGGCGCAAACAAGACAAGAATAACTTTTGAAAAGGGCGCTATCAAGACTGTACTCACAGTGCATGACGATGAGGAAGATGAGTACGAGTACGAGTTCGAAGAAGTTGAAGACGAAATCAAAGACAACAAGAACAATAAGAACAAGAAAAATAACAAGCAGAAATAAGGGAAAAATGGAGAGCAAAGCTCTCCATTTGATTTAAGAAGAGAATTATGGAAAGTTTCAGTCAAAGATTAATAAAACTCAGAAAAAGTGCTGGTCTGTCTGTAAAAAGCATGGCAATGCTTTTGGGTATGAGCGAAATGGGAGTACAGTGCCTCGAAGAGGAGTACAATCCGCCCAACGTGAAAACTCTTATGCGCCTTGCAGAAATTTTTAACGTGTCCCTCGGATATATTGCCGCGGTTACAGACGAGATGAGGGTCAGAGAAGGCGGCATGGTCAAAGAAATATACGTGCTCGACCATTTGCATAACATGACAATGGGAGATATTGTAGGCACTGTGTACATGAACAAATCCGATATGCACGGCAAGGATTATTATGCTCTCCGTGTGAAGGACGATGCAATGTCAAAAATGCGTATTTTTACGGGAGACAATCTTATAGTGTGCAGACAAAACTACGCATCTTCGGGCGATGTGGTGGTTGCGGTGCTGCCTTCGGGTGAAGAGGTGGTGCGTCACTATGCAAGAGTGGGCAACATTGTTACTCTTACGCCTGAAAGTGATAATACAAAGTACAAAACGGTAAAAATTGACATAACAGAATCACCCTTTACTATCTTGGGAAAAGTGCACGAAGTAAGAATTGAATTTAAATAAAAAATTTAAAAAAAGGCTTGCAATGTATAATAAAGTGTGTTAATATGTTATGGCAAATTAGAAAAGCGGTCCTCTGCAGAACCTTCGTACGAACGCTTAATCAAAGAAAGGAAGTGTAAAGATGGATATTTTAAAGTCTATCACACAGGATCAGCTCAGATCCGACCTTCCCGAACTTAACATTGGTGACACAGTAAAGCTTTATGTTAAGGTAAAAGAAGGTGCTAAGGAGAGAATCCAGATGTTCGAAGGAACAATCATCTCCAAGAAGCATGGCGGTATCGCCGAAACATTTACAGTAAGAAGAGTTTCTTACGGTGTAGGCGTGGAAAGAACATTCCCCGTTAACTCTCCCATGATCGACAGAATCGAAAAGGTTAGAAGCGGTAAGGTTCGTCGTGCTAAGCTCTACTACCTCAGAGACAGAGTTGGTAAGGCTGCTAAGGTTAAGGAAAAGATCTGATTTAAGGGTCACAGAGAGGCGTCAGCCTCTCTGTGATAACTTTAACCTTGGAAAACTTAATATTCTTCGGGGCGGGGTGTGATTCCCCACCGGCAGTGACAGTCTGCGACCCACTTTGGTGGCTGATGGGGTGCAATTCCTCAACCGACGGTATAGTCCGGATGTGAGAAGATAATTGTATGAAAACTTTTTTAAGTTTTCGTTATTTTGCTTGCAAAAGCTCCGTATATTATATACGGAGCTTTTTTGTATATTGAAAGAGGGATTAAAATGAAAACGAGCAGGACAAATTTTGTTGTAAAAGTCGGGGTTTTTTCAGCTATTGCCTTTGTGCTTCAGGTAATAGGAAGCATGATGAGCATTAAGGTTGCCGGCTTTTTGGAGGTAGAGGTATCGGATTTGCCCGCCATTATTATATCTTTGGCATTAGGCCCTTGGGCGGGTGTTTGTGTTGAACTTGTCAAAAATCTGCTTCACTGCACAATGAGCTCTACAGGATTTGTAGGCGAGGCGGCAAATTTTGCGGTCAATGGCGTTTTTGTTTTTGTATGTGGCATGATTTATCAAAAAAACAAGACAAGAAAAGGTGCAATAGCGGCACTTTTGATTGCGACGGTTGTAATGAGCGCAACAAGCATACTGACTAATTTGTACATTATGCTTCCGCTTTATATGCGTAACGTAGCTTTTTCGGCAAAATTAAATCTGACGCTTTTTACAATTGTGCCGTTTAATATTATGAGAGGCATATGTCTGTCAGCTATAACGATGATTATATACAAAAAAATATCTAAACTTTTAAAGGGTTGAATATTCAACCCTTTTTTGTATAAAAATTCTCCCTTTGAGAAATAATTGAAAAAAAGGGAGTTGATATGTTTGAAAAAAGTAGCAGTTTCGATATTGATAGGGCTTGTACTTGTAACAAGTTTGGCAGGGTATTCAAAAAAACTTTCAGATGAATTGAGCGACGGAATTGTCAGGCTTCATATTGTTGCCGAAAGCAACAGTTATGATGACCAAAAGGTAAAGCTCGAAATCCGGGACAGAATACTTTCCGAGATGAAAAATTTTGAGTCTGCAGATGAAATCAGGGAAAATCTGGCACTGTTTGAAAATACGGCAAATCAGGTGCTTGAGGAGAAGGGATTTCCCTATCGCGCAAAGGCAGAATACGGCAGGTTTGATTTTCCGACAAAAAATTACGATAACTTTTCTTTGCCTAAGGGAGAGTATAATGCTGTGAAGATTTCTTTGGGAAAAGCCGAAGGTGAAAACTGGTGGTGTGTGCTTTTTCCGCCTCTTTGCATGGTGGATGCGGCAACCGATGAATCTGATGCTCTCTTAAAAGAAACCTTCGGTGAAAACTACGATGTGGTCAAAAGAGAGAAATTACCCGTAAAAATCAAATTCAAACTGGCAGAGCTGTTTTAAAAACTTGACTTAGAAAACATAAAATAATATAATATATAGTTGAAAATCCTTACGGAGGTTTGACTATGAGACAGAGAAACCGTAAACATCTTGACGAAAGACTTGATAACTGTGCAGAAATTTATTCTGATAAAGGTGATATTTTAGACGATGCGTTTTTGTCGCATCATCCGCTTCATATGGAAATCGGGTGCGGAAAGGGTAGGTTTATTACAACCCTTGCATCTCTTAACCCCGATATCCATTACATAGCAAGCGAAATGATTGCCAATATTATAGTGCTCGCTGCCGAAAAAGCTAGAGCTATGGAGCTTGACAACATACGCTTTGTGTCGGGCAATGTGCAATATATGGCAGATTCTATTCCCCATGGCAGTGTGGACAGGATTTATCTGAATTTTTCTGACCCGTGGCCCAAGGACAGGCACGCCAAGAGAAGACTTACGCACAAAAATTTTCTTGATTTATATGAAAAAATCCTCGCAGAAGACGGCGAGGTGCATTTTAAAACCGATAACAGAAATCTGTTTGACTTTTCGCTCGAAAGTTTTCGAGAAAACGGGTGGGAGCTCAGTGAAGTAACATACGACTTGCATAACTCGGGTTTTGAAGGCAATATTATGACGGAATACGAAGAAAAATTCTCAGGACTTGGATTTACGATAAACAGACTTGTTGCAAGAAAAAAGAGATAAAAAATAAAATCGACATCCTTCTGTCGAAGAATGTCGATTTTGGTGCCCGAGACCGGAATCGAACCGGTACGGCTTTAAGGGCCGCAGGATTTTAAGTCCTGTGCGTCTGCCAGTTCCGCCACTCGGGCAAGCAGGATTATTATAGCAAATAAAAATTTGATTGTCAATACAAAAAAAGATGGGATAGAGCAAAATGAAAAAATTTACGCAAATGTATTCGGCAACGGTGTTGGGTACAGGCAATAATAACGGTATTAATCTTTTGGGCAACAAGGAATATGTTTTTAAAAGCTACTACAAACTTCGTACCGAAGGGAAAAACCAATACAAACTTTTCTTTATAAATTCCGTTGATTCGACGGGGAACTGCCGTGCGGGGAAAAAGGGTGACGGATATGTTATCACAAAGGCCTATGCAGCATTTTCGCCTGATAAAGACACCGAAGAAAGTATTACTCCCATAACATTTGACGGAAGTATTGCAAAAACCGTAGCTGTAGGCGAAGAATATGAAAGCGACACTTTTGGTTTTACATATAAAACAGACGGATATTTAGTTCTTTGCTTTAATATTAAAACAGACGGGCGAGTGTTTTTGCCTGCTACAAACGAAAGTGCATCTACAGGCAAAATGTTTGTTGACGGTGAGGAAAAATGGTGTGATAATTTTGTTTTAAGACCTGCTTTCATAGGTTGCGATAAATCCAAGGTCAAGACGGTAGGTTTTTGGGGAGATTCCATAACCCAGGGCACACGTACAGGTATTGATAAATATGAAGCTTGGGCTCACAGAATAGGTGCTTCTTTGCCTGACAACATAAGCTTTTGGAATATAGGCATGGGATGGGCTCGTGGCTATGATGCATCGTTAGGCGGAATTTTTACCCAAAAAGCCGCGATGTGTGACGAGGTGTTTGTGTGCTTTGGCGTAAATGACATTCGCTCAGGCGGCAGAAGCGCAGACGAGCTTATTTGCGATTTGGAAAAAGCCAAGGCACTGCTTAAAGAACAAAACAATGATATAAAAGTGCATTTTATGACTGTACCGCCGTTTAACATGTCGGTATATGAAGAGGCACAACGAAAAAAAGTGAATGAATACATAAAACAGACAGAAGGGTATTTTGATATTGCTGCTTGTCTTGAATGTGACGCGGTTGGCAGTGTGAAAAGTGAATTCATGGCATCGTGTGATGATGCACATCCTAACGGTGACGGCGGAAAAGCCGTGTATGAAGGATTTTTGGATTGGCAGGAGAAAAACAAATGGTGAAAAAATACATTTGGTGGATATTGGTCGTAGCGTGTATGATTATGATTTTTTCGTTTTCGCACCAACCGGCAACGCAGTCGACAGAGCTCAGTGACGGATTACTCTTTGACATAATTAAATTTTTTGATATAAAAGCCTCAGATGAAACGATAGCGTTTTTAAGCGTTTTTATCCGTAAACTGGCGCATTTTTCAGTATATGCTTTTCTGGGGTTTGTAACATACATGCTTGTTATTACAAATTTTGGACAAACAGGCAAAAAAGCATTTTTTACAGCACTGGCTGTATGTGTAATATATGCAACAGCTGACGAGGTGCACCAGATTTTTGTAGCCGGCAGAAGCGGAGCTGTTAAAGACGTTTTGCTGGATTCTGCAGGTGCGGCGTTCTCAATAGCTTTGACCCAACTTGCGGGATTGATATTTGCGAGGAGAAATAAAAATGGTTGATTTACATTCACATGCGCTTTTTGGTATGGATGACGGAGCACAGAAAATAGAAGATTCGATTGCTATTTTGAGAAAAGCCCGAGCTTTAGGCGTTCGTAAAATGGCACTGACCCCGCATTTTTCAATCGGCGATGATGTGGAAACTTTTCTTGAGGTGAGAAAAAAGCATTTTGATATACTGAAAGAAGAGGCAAGCGAATTTGGCATAGAGCTGAAAACTGGGGCAGAGGTATATATTACAGATGAAATTTTTAACGAAACGGAGCTTGAAAAACTTGCAATAGGCAAAAGCAATGTTGTGCTTTGTGAGTTTAAATATCATTCGCTATCCCCGGAGACTTTTGTGGAATATATAGATTATGTGTTGGCAGAAGGGTTGCGCGTATTGGTTGCGCATCCTGAAAGATATTCGTATTTGAGGCATAACAGAATGCTTCTTGAAGCGCTCCTTGACAGAGGCGTAATGTTGCAGGTGAATGCAATCAGCCTTTTTGAGGACAGCGATGAGGGTGACTTTGCAAGGATGCTTGTGAGAAATAATTTTGCCTATTGTCTGGGTAGCGACATTCACCACGCATCATCAAGACGGCTTAACGCTATGGGCGAAATTCTGAAAAATGAAAAATTTGATGATTTAATCATGGACAATCCTGATAGGATATTTGAAAACGATTAAAAAACGGAGATGATATATATGTATAATATTACAATAGTTGGTTTGGGTCTTATAGGCGGCAGTTTGGCAAAGGCGCTTAAGGGATACCCTGATGTGACAGTTTACGGCATTAATCACCGCAAGAGCGTTGTAGATATGGCAGTTGCCGACCGTGTTATTGCCAATAACGGAGAAACAGAAGACGAGATTCTTCAAAAGAGTGATATGGTGGTTTTGTGTTTGTATCCTTCATTATGCGTTGAGTTTGTAAAAGACCACCTCAGCAGCTTTAAAAAAGGTGCACTTCTGACAGATGTATGCGGTATTAAGGAAAAGTTTGTAAAAGACATTAACGCGGTTATTCGCCCGGATATGGAATTTGTAGGTGCACATCCCATGGCAGGTAGAGAAGTATATGGCTATGTAAATAGTCTTCCTACACTTTTCAATAACTGTAATTTCCTTATTACGCCGACACCCGACAATACCGAAAAAGCAATTGCCGAAATTGAAAAAATGGCAAAGTACATAGGCGCAAAAAAGATAGTAAGGATTTCGCCCCACGACCACGATGAAATGATTGCATATACAAGCCAGCTTATGCACGTAATTGCGGTTGCATTGTGCGACAACAAACATATCGAAATCGCGTCCAGCTTTTCTGCGGGCTCACTCCGTGACTGTACACGTGTTGCGGTAATAAACGAGATTTTGTGGAGTGAACTGTTTATTGAAAACAAGGACGCTCTTTGCATACTTATTGACGAAATGAAGGAAAGCTTGGAAAGAATAGAAAAAGCTATAAAGGACGAGGACTACGATACCTTAAAGGCAATAATGAAGCGTGCTACAGAAGCAAAGCTTAAATATCTTAACGGAGAAACTCACGTAAAACCTATACAATAAACTATAAAAGACAGAGCATATGCTCTGTCTTTTATAGTTTAGCTCTTAATTCTGTTACTTTTCCGATTATAGAAACAGGGGTGCTCTCCACCTCTTCGGGAGTGAAAAACAGTGGCTCATAACTGCCGTTAAGCGGCATGAGGATAATCCCCGTATCTTTTTTTATTACCTTTTTTACGGTGGCATCGGCATTGCCTACAAGTGCCACACAAATATCACCGCTGTTAAAATCACACTGTTTTCTTACAATAACGGTGTCACCGTCAACCATTCGCGGTGACATGCTGTCCCCTTTAATGCGCAGAGCAAAATAGTTTTTTATTTCGTTTTCGGACAAAACAACGTCTTCATAATCAAGAATTTCTTCTACAGCTTCGGTTGGGATGCCTGCTCTTACATAGCCGAGAACAGGAATATGGTATGCGTTTTTTAAGCCCTTGCCTCCGGAAAGATAATCAATACCCACATTGAAAAATTCGGCTATTTTTACGAGAGTATTATACTCGGGGTTGTTTTTGCCTTTTTCCCACATGGCAACCGCAGACTGCCCGACTCCCAAAAAATCTGCCAGATTCTGTTGCGAAATTTTATCCTTGCGGCGAAGCTCTTTGATTTTTTCACCTAACATACCCAAATCCTCCCTGTACCTTTTTTTGTACTTTTGCGTCAAATTACTATTTTTTACGACATAATTATATCATATAAAATGATAAAGTCAATACCTAAGACACCAAAAACCACTAAAATATTACTAATTATCATTGACAAATTGGAAAAAGCATGCTAATATTATCACATCAAATGATAATTTGAAAGAAAATCACGAAAGGAGAATAACAATGACAGCGGAAAAAATGAAAAGGTATCCGGGTATGGTTGTTGTAAAAAAGGAAACAGAAAGAAGACTTGAAAAGCTCAGAGATGAGATAAAAGAGCTTGAGGGTAAAATGAGCCGTGCCGAAAAGAAAGATTTGGGCGACAAGGTGGTTACTCTCCTCGAGATAAAAGAGGAAAGGCTGAAAGTGACAGAGTCACTCCTCAAAAAAATTGAAGAATCCACTCTTGAGGTTGAGGATGCACTTGAACGTATTGCGCCTTCGCTCACACCTCTTGAGCATGTGATTATCCTAAAGCTTTATATTGAGGGCTTGAGGTGGACACAGGTTATGGACCTTTTACAGACCGATCCTGAATACTCGCGTTTTTGCTATGAACGCAGTACATACATGCGCGCACATCGTAGCGCGCTTGATAAACTTATGACAGTTTAAAACCAAAAAAACAGCGTGGAACTTTTGTTTCACGCTGTTTTAGTTGGGAGGGTAGGGAGTTTTTATGTTTGTAAGATTTAAAATGTAATCTGTAGATACATTGTAATACTTTGCTAAAGCAATGAGAATGTCAGTCGGGAGCTGGCGCAATTCATTCTCATATTGGGAATAGGTGTTTTGTTTTATATGCAAAAAATCTGCAAGGTCTTTTTGCTTGAGGTCATTATCTTCCCGAAGCTCTTTTAATCTCATAAATAACACAGTCCTTTTATATGTTATTCATATTATAAACAATCTCAAATTGAGATATTGACATTTATCTCAATTTGAGATATAATTTTCTCAAATTTAACGAGAAAGGATTTTTGCTATGAAAAAAGTATTGAGTTTATTATTGTCGATATGTATGGTGGTTGCGATGGTATCGGGAACAATGGTTATTGTAGAAGCAGAAGACTATTCCGGAGTATGGGAACATAGGTTTAATCCGGAATATAGTGAGTTTGTTACATGGAGTTACGATAGCGAAAGTAAGACTCTTACGCTGGCTGGAGAAAAAATAACTATTAATTGGGATACAGATAGTCCCGAGTGGAATACATATCTTCCCCAGGATATGAAGTCTTGTTTTCTGGAATGTGAAACGCTGGTTTTGTGCGATTTCACAAGCGAGAGTATTGACTTCGACGCCGTAGAAACGCTTTTTCCTAATTTAAAGCATCTTCACTATTCAGAAACTTACACCGCAGAGGTTTCCGAACTTAAGGAAGCACCAACATTGGAGAAAATTACCGTTGATGATAATCATCCTTTATATGTGTCTATTGACGGAGTTCTCTATAATCACGATATGGAGTGTATAAAGTATCCGAATGGCAAAAAGGACAAAGAATATACAGTGCCTGAAAATGTTACGTATTTTAGTGCAGATGCTCCTTGTCTGGAAGTTTTAAATGTTCCTGAAGGTGTGGGGGAAGTAGAGATCAGTAGTGGCTATGGAATAATTAATGTTTATTCAATGGAAGCGATTCCATATGGCCGTGTATATGGCTATAAAGGAAGCAGAGCACACGAGAGAGCTCTTTTCTATGTTGACGAAGACGGCTATACATATTTCAGAGAATTTAATAACGCATTAGATAAAAACGGAACATATGGTGACAATATCACGTGGTCATTTGACAATGTGAAAAAGACGCTGACAATATCGGGAGACGGCCCAATTAAAGGCGCAGACAGCAAAACTGGCGGTAGACCTGCCTGGGGTATTTTCTGTTGGGATATAGAATGCGTTTATATTGAAAGTGGAATAACAGAAATTGGCTTTGATACAGTAGAAAATTTGCCTGAGGCAAAGGTAATTTGTATACCCAAGACTGTTGAAAGAATAGACGGTTATTATTTTGGGGAGTTAACAGACATTTATTATGAAGGTTCAAAAAGCGAGTGGAATGAGATTGAACTGGGCATTTATGTAGACGACTCCTTTGATGATGTCACTATTCACTATAATCACGAAATGAATCCCTCAAAGGACTTTGAAGATATTTCTTTTGTAAGCACAATTTTTGCATATGACGGTGAAGAAAAGACTATTGAAATTGAGGGTGAGCTTCCGGACGGTGCAACTGTTACATATACAAATAACACAGCAACAGATGCCGGCACATACAGAGCAACTGCAGTAATTGAGGCAGAGGGTTATAACACACTTACACTTAGTGCAAACCTTGTAATTAACAAAGCTACTATTACCGTTAAAGCGGACGATGTTTCCATGATAAAGGGTGGCGAAATGCCTGAACTTACTTACACTGTTGAGGGTGAGCTTTTCGGTGGAGACGAAATTACAGGCGCACTTAGTACAAAGGCAAACGGCAGTAAGACAGGTAAGTTTGACATTACAAAGGGTACACTTACAGCGGGCAATAACTATGCGATTACTTTTGTAAAGGGTACACTTACTGTTGGAGATAAGCTTGAACAGAATATTGTGGTTGATGAGATAGGCGAGAAGACATACGGAGATGAAGCCTTTGTGATTGCCGTTACAGCAGACGAAAATGCAAATCTTACAGATTTCACATTTGAAAGCAGTAATACTAATGTTGCAGAAGTAGGCGAAGACGGAACAGTTACAATAAAGGCAGCAGGTACAACAAAAATTACGGTTACCCAGCCCGGTAATGAAACATATGCCGCATTTAAAAAGACACAGACACTTACGGTAAATAGGGCAGCACTTACAGTTAAAGCAGATGATGTTTTCATGATTAAGGGTGGCGAAATGCCCGAATTGACATACACAGTTGAGGGCGAGCTTTTCGGTGATGATGTTATTACGGGTGCACTTAGTACAAAGGCAAATGGTAGTAAGACAGGTAAGTTTGACATTACTCAGGGTACGATAAAGGCAAACAGTAATTATAAGCTTACATTTGAAAAGGGTACACTTACTGTTTCCGACAAGAAAATGCAGAATGTTGTAGTTGGCGAAATAGGCGAAAAAACATACGGCGATGAACCTTTTGTAATTGCTATTACAGCAGACGAAAATGCAAATCTTACAGATTTTGCATTTGAAAGCAGTAATACTAATGTTGCAGAAGTAGACGAAGACGGAACAGTTACAATTAAAGGTGCAGGTGAAACTGACATTACTATTACAGTAGCAGGTAATGAAACATATGCCGAGTTTGAAACCATAAAGACACTTGTTGTAAATAAGCGAGCTGTTACAATTCAATCCATTGACCTCAATAACAAGGTTGCAGTATTGAGCGGATTGGCAGAAGGGGATGAAGTAACTGTAGATTTGGAAAGCATTGCACTTGAAGCAGAAGCTACAGAAAGCGATGTTATTGAAGCAGTTGTAAAGAACTTTACCCTTTTGGGTACGGACGCTGAAAATTATGCACTTGAAACAGAAAGCGTTACAAGTGAAGTAAGCAAGGAAAATGTTGTTTGGGTAAATGTTAGCACTGAAACGGGTACAATTGAAGGTGAAGGCGTTTACCTTAAGGGCAACAAAGCAACAGTTACTGCAAAGCCTTTGAGCAAATATACATTTACAGGTTGGTATGTGGGAGACGAGCTTGTTTCAAAGGATGCAACCTATACCTTTGATGCAACAGAGGATGTAAGTCTGGTGGCACAGTTTAAGAAAAAAACATCAGGCGGTGGAGGCGGAAGCAGTGTAAGTTATTACACTGTAAAGTTTGACACAAATGGTGGAAATGAAATAGCCAAGCAGGACATTGCAAAGAATAGCAATGCTACAATTCCTGCAGAACCTATAAAAGAAGGTTTTGTATTCAAAGGCTGGTTCGCAGATGAAAAGCTTACTGTGGTGTATGACTTTGCAACAAAGGTGACAAAAAATGTAACACTTTATGCGGCATGGGAAGAAGTTGACAATTCGACAAATGAAATTGTGTTGGTAGTTGATAGCAAGACTGCTGTTGTATTCGGTGAGGAGGTTACAAATGATGTAGCTCCCATAATAAGAAATGACAGAACCATGCTTCCTGCAAGATTTGTTGCAGAAAAACTTGGCGCAAAGGTTGAATGGAATAATGAAAAACGTCAGGTTAAGATCGTTGGAGAAAATGTGGAAATTCTTATTACTATAGATTCTGATACTGCATATGTAAACGGCAAGGAAGTAAAGCTCGACAGTGCGGCATTTATTGAAAATGAGAGAACATATACTCCTATACGATTTATTGCCGAAAATCTCGGTGCAAAGGTTGAATGGAACGGAGAAACTAATCAGGTAACAATAACAAAGTAAAGAACAAAAAACAGCGTGGAACTTAGGTTTCACGCTGTTTTTAGTCTAATATATTTACAATATCCAAGCCTTCGGATTTTGCGTAGTCAATAGTGTTTTTTGTGCCACCGGGTTCACCTGTGAAGGCGGCTATCAAAAGATTGGAGTTATCAATCATCCACATATTACGACTTTGGTAACTCCTTGGGTCACAATAGGGAAAAGAAATATGCCGAAAATCAGAGCGCGCCAATACATATTGGTAGCGCATTTTTTCTTCTTTGTTGCGGTTACGGTAAAAAGTCGGATAGGGAAGTGCGCATACAAGACGGATATCGGGATAATCCTTTTTAAAGTCAAGCACAATTTCCGCAGACCAAATGTCGATACCCGTTGCCATACCCGTGATAAAGGTGCGGTAGCCTGCAAAAATGGCATTGCGTATGGCGATTGTTAAAAGGCGTTTTGCCTCTTTTTCTGAAATATTGAGTTTTTCGGGACGATGACCTGTAAAGGCACACCTGTGTTTTCTGTTTATGTTTTCCATAGTCCACCTCGCAAAAGAAATTATATAGTAAATATTTTTTTGTGTCAATGGGTATGCTAAAGGCATGAAGAATATTAAAAACATTTTATGGGGAATACCAATCGGATTTATAAACGGGTTTTTTGGCTCGGGCGGAGGAGTTATTGCCGTGCTTGTGCTGAAAAAATTTCTTGAAGTGGATGACAAGCGGGCACATGCGACGGCACTTGGTATTATACTGCCCCTTTCGTGTGCGTCACTTTTTATGTACAAGAAGGCGGAGGTGGATTTTTTTCTTGTGCTTTTGTGTGCAATAGGTGGCGCAGTCGGCAGTATTGTAGGAGCAAAAATGCTTAACAAAATACCAAAAAAGTGGCTCAAGATTGTATTTGGTACAGTAATGATTTTGTCGGGAGTGAGAATGGTTTTATGATTGCGGTGCTGGCAGGTTTTTTATCAGGCATAATATCGGGCATGGGTATAGGCGGCGGTATGATACTTATACCCGTATTGGTGTTTTTTCTTTTGTTGCCGCAGCATAAAGCACAGGCAATAAACCTGTGGTATTTTTTGCCCACGGCAATAATAGCTATAGTTTTACATGCAAAGAACAAAAATATTGAATTTAAAAAGGCAATATGGATTATTTTGTCGGGCATACCCTGTGCATTTTTGGGGGCGTATCTTGCCTTGGGGATGAATCAGTCACTTTTAGGCAAACTGTTCGGCGTTTTTTTGGCAATTTTCGGTTTTAAGGAAGTAAAAGAAGCATTTACAAATAAAAAATAAAGTGATATAATATATAAAATTACACTTTTAACAGTGAGTTGCAACAGACAATCCCTCAGTCGGCAAAGCCGACAGCTCCCGACCTGCCTCCTTCGCTTGCGAGGGAGTTCAAAGGAGCCAAAGTGGTGAAGGGATTCATAGAAAGGCTCAACTGTGGGCTTTAGTAAGGTAGTAGAATAGTTTATGGACAAAAAATCACTTAATATACTTGAATTTGATAAGATAAAGCAGATGCTTACAAATGAGGCTGTTACCGCAATGGGTAAAGGTTTGTGCGAAAGCCTTTTGCCGGAGGATGATAAATACAGTGTCGAAAGACGCCTCAGAGAAACAGGTGAGGCAGAAAGCCTTGTTATAAAAAAAGGTAATCCTCCGCTTTCGCCCGTGGGTGAAATAAAGGGCAGTGTTATGCGTGCCGAGGCAGGGGGAGTTTTGTCTCCTCGTGAGCTTTTGAACTGCGCTCATGTACTAAGGGTAGCGGGGGAAATTGCCTCCTACATAGATGAAGAAGATTTTGAAGAAAATTATCACGAACTTAGCGAAATAACACGCGGTCTTTTTACGGATAAGCGTACTGCAACAAAGATTATTTCCGCAATTATATCCGAAGAGGAAATAGCGGACGATGCGTCGAGTACTCTTATGAATATACGCCGCAAGATTAAAAGCCACGAGGCACAGATAAGAGAAACCTTGAACAGCATGATAAAAAATCCCAAATACGCACAGGCTTTGCAGGATGCGATTGTGACAATGCGCGGTGATAGGTTTGTTGTGCCCGTAAAGAGCGAAAACAGGGCAAGTGTGCCGGGTATTGTGCACGATGCGTCCTCATCGGGCGCAACAGTTTTTGTGGAACCTATGGCTGTTGTGGAGATTAACAACCGTATTCGTGAGTGCCACGTGCAGGAAAAGGAAGAAATCGAAAAAATCCTTGCGGATTTTTCGAACATGATAGCCGAGGACGCTCCCGGACTAAAGCGCGACGGTGATATTATCACAAATTTTGACTTTGCTTTTGCAAAAGGCAGACTTGCAGTTAAAATGCGGGGCGTTATGCCGGAGGTTAATTCAGACGGTGTTATAAATATCAGAAAAGGTCGCCATCCGCTTTTGGATGCAAAACGGGTTGTCCCCACGGATATTTATCTTGGGGAGGATTTTGATACACTTGTTATAACGGGACCTAATACAGGCGGTAAGACGGTTGCGCTAAAAACATTGGGACTACTAACGATTATGGCTCAATCAGGGCTTTTTATCCCGGCTCAGAATGGATCTGTAATATCTGTTTTTGAAAATGTTTTTGCAGATATAGGCGACGAGCAGAGTATTGAACAGAGCTTGTCCACTTTCTCGGCACATATGGTCAATATTGTGCGTATACTGAAAGAAGCGAATTATTCGTCCTTGGTGCTTTTTGATGAATTAGGCGCAGGTACTGACCCTGTTGAAGGTGCGGCACTTGCGGTTGCTATTCTTGAAAGAGTGAAGGAAATGGGCGCAAAATGCGCTGCAACAACGCACTACAGCGAAATCAAGATGTATGCGCTGGAGACAGACAGGGTTGAAAACGCGGCGTGTGAGTTTGACGTTACAACACTAAGACCTACCTATAAACTTTTGATAGGTGTGCCCGGAAAAAGTAATGCTTTTGCTATTTCTAAAAGGCTGGGTCTTGATGATGACATTATTTCAAGAGCAAGAGATGTTGTTGACGGCGAAAGCACAAAGTTTGAAGATGTGATTTCGTCCTTGGAGGAAACAAGGCGTGTTGCTCAGATAGATGCCGAAAGAGCTGAAGAGGCAAGGCTTGAAACCGAAAAAACAAAGGCGAGAGCCGAAAAGGAAAGAGCATCTATCGAAAAACAAAAGGAAAAAATCCTCCGTGATGCCAGAGAAGATGCAAAGCGTATTTATGAACAAGCAAAGCGCGAGGCTGATGAAATAATAAAAGAAATGCGCAAGAGCGCAACTGATATGAACAAGCTCTCCGAAAGCCGTTCTAAGCTCAAAAAAGGCTTGGGCGAGGTTGAGGACAAGCTTGGTGAGGATGTATTCAATAAGAAAAACCCGCCAATTGACCCGAAAAAGTTGCTTTTGGGACAAACAGTTGAAGTTACGAGCATGGGGCAAACGGGCAATGTATTGTCACTGCCCGATAAAAACGGCAACCTTAACGTACAGGTCGGCATACTGAAAATGAACGTTAATATCTCGGCGTTGAGACTTGTTGAAGCAAAGAAAGAAGAAAAGAAAAAAGGCGCAGGGCTGAAGATTTCCACAGGAAAAACATTGCACGTTAAGAGCGAGCTTGACCTTCGTGGCTATATGGTGGACGAAGGACTTATCGAGCTTGACAAGTATCTTGACGATGCGGTGCTGTCGGGTCTTGACAGCGTGAGGATAATACACGGCAAGGGCACAGGCGCCCTGCGAAGCGCCGTGCAGGAATTTTTGCGCAGGCATCACCATGCAAAAAGCTTCCGTATGGGTGCTTTTGGCGAGGGTGATATGGGCGTTACGGTAGTAGAGTTGAAATAGTATAAATTTACACTGAAAGGAAATGACGAAAATGAGCATGAATTTTATCAGAAAATTACCTATCCCTATGGATATGAAGGAAAAGTTCCCCGTGAGCGAACATCTTCATGAGGTGATTGAAAAGAGAAACAACGAGATTAAGGACGTATTTTCCGGAAAAAGTGACAAGTTTGCACTTATTATCGGACCTTGCAGCGCTGACAGAGAAGACGCTGTTATGGACTATATCTACAGATTGAAGGATTTGCAGGAAAAGGTAAAGGACAAAATCCTTATAATCCCTCGCATTTACACAAACAAGCCCCGCACAACAGGCGAAGGCTACAAGGGTATGGCATCTCAGCCCGACCCCACAAAGAAGCCCGACTTATACGAAGGTCTTATCTCAATCCGCAGATTACATACACGTGCAATTGAAGAAACAGGCTTTACCTGTGCAGACGAAATGCTCTATCCCGAAAACTACCGTTATCTTTCCGACGTGCTCGGTTATGTGGCAATCGGTGCAAGAAGTGTTGAAAACCAGCAGCACAGACTTGTATCCAGCGGTATTGAATTGCCCGTTGGCATGAAAAACCCCACAGGCGGCGACTATTCCGTAATGCTCAACAGTATTGTTGCGGCACAGAAGAGCCACATGTTCCTCTATCGCGGTTGGGAGGTTGAAACAACAGGCAACCCCTATGCACACGCAATCCTGCGCGGTTACGTAAACAAGCACGGCAATGCGCTTCCCAACTACCACTACGAAGACCTTGCGCTTCTGCGTGAAATGTATGAAAAGAAAAACCTTGAAAACATGGGTGTTATTATTGATACAAACCATTCAAATTCCGGCAAAAAGTATCTTGAACAGATAAGAATTGCAAAGGAAATCATGAACAGCCGTAACGCAAATGCCGACATGAAGACTTTTGTCAAGGGTCTTATGATTGAAAGCTATATTGAAGACGGCACACAGAAGGTTGAGGAAGGCGTATACGGTAAGAGTATTACCGACCCCTGTCTCGGCTGGGAAAAGACAGAACGTTTGGTATTAGACTTGGCAGACCTTGTTTAATACTCGTTATATTAAAAAAATAAAAGGAGTGTAGAGAAAATGAAAAGATTTCTCGCTATGGTACTTACAATTGCAGTTTTATCAACTATGATTATGGTACCTCAAATGGCTCAGGCGGCAGAGGTTGTATACACTGCTCCCGAGTATGCTGATGTAATCGCTACAATCGAAAAGGTTAACGATTATTGGATCAGCGAACATAAGAACGGTGTTGGTTCTTCTTTCTGGGAAAGAGGCGCTTACAACACAGGTAACATGGAAGCTTATGCTCTTACAGGTATTGAAGAATACCGCGATTACTCCATAAAGTGGGCATCTGCAAACCGTTGGATGGGTAACTACAACACAGGCGATAAAAACCGCTGGACATGGGGATACACAGGTGACCAGAATGGTACGGGCGCACTTTTCGGAGACTGGCAGACCTGCTTCCACACATATGCTGACCTTTACGTTTTTGACGAAGTAAAGGACCCCGGTAAGATTGCAAGAGCAAGAGAAGTTATGGAATACCAGATGAGTAAAGAAGAAGACGGCTTCTGGTGGTGGGCAGACGGTTTGTATATGGTAATGCCTGCTATGGTAAAGCTTCACAACATCACAGGCAATGACTTGTATCTTGACAAGCTTTACGAATATTATAAGTTCGCACGCGAATTGATGTATGACGGCCCCGGTGGTATTCCTACAAGTGCTGACGGCTATACAACAAGTGCATCTCTCAAAGACGGTGCAAACTATTCCGACCCTGCTACATACACATATCTTTTCTATCGTGATGCTGAATATGTATACCCCAAAAATCCTATCCCCGGTGCAGAAACAACAAAGAATTTCTGGGCAAGAGGCAACGGCTGGGTATTTGCAGCACTTGCAAAGGTATTGCAGGACACTCCCGATGACTGGGAACACAGAAAAGATTTTATGGATGCATATGTAGGCATGGCAAAGGCACTTAAGGCATGCCAGAAGTTTGACCAGGACGGCAATGGCTTCTGGACACAGAGTGTACTTGCACATAACTATTCCTGCTCCGATGAGAACCCCCTCGGCTACGAAACAAGTGGTACAGCGTTCTTCACATATGGTTTCCTTTGGGGGATCAACGCAGGCATCCTTGACGAGGCAGAATATCGTGATACAGCTATTGCAGGCTGGAACTATCTTACAAAGGTTGCTCTTCATGAGAACGGCAGAGTTGGCTATGTTCAGCCCGTTGGTGCAAGAGCAGGTAGTGCGGCAACATACAACAATACACAGGACTTTGCAGTAGGCGCAACACTTCTTGCAGGCTGTGAAATGGCTCGTTACGTTGGCGGTATGCAGGGCTACTTCTATCCCTATTTGCAGAGAAGAATGAGCGGTATGGTTGCTCTTAAAATTAACTCCCCCTATGTATATAAGGAAAGTGCAGTAAGCCTTATCGATGCTAATAACGCAAATGTAACTCCTGTTATTGCAAACGACAGAACCCTCGTTCCCGTAAGAGTTATTTCCGAAGGCTTTGGTGCAACTGTTGAATGGAACAACGAAACAAAAGCTGTTACAATTACATCGGGCGATAAAATAATCGTCATGAACATTGGTAGCTACGTTTACAAGGATATTGATGTAATTGAAAGAGACGGCGACAAGGTTACAAATGCTGTCAGCGTAGACAAGGAGCTTGACGCAGCACCCACACTTATCAATGACCGTACTTTCGTTCCTCTCCGTGCTATCGCAGAAGCACTCGGCAAGACTGTTTACTACAATGATGATTATAAGATGATTATTATCGGCTATAAGAACGATGTATTCATGGACTGTGAAGACGCAATGGAAAAGATGCTCTCCGATATTCTCACTACAGGCATAAGACCCGAAAAGAACCCTGTATTCAAGGACGTTATGGGTCTTCCTGCAGAATTGAAGGATGCAGCTCTTATTAAGCCTGTAGCAGCTACAGCAACAGCTGAACCCGAAAGCTTCAATGGTATTCACATGAGTATTGATATGAATACAGAAACACGTTGGGGCAGTGACAGAGAAGCTGACCTTGTGGTTGATTTTGGTACAGTGCAGTACATGGAAAAGATTGGTCTTTGCATTTGGAGAGGTTCTAGCGGAGCAAGAAGCACAAGCTTTGACCTTTATGTTTCCGTTGATGGCGTGAACTATGAAAAGATTTTCACAGGCGATAGCCTTAACAGCGCAGAATGGAATATTCTTGACTGCGGTCAGGATGTTCGTTTTGTCAAGTTCCACGGTTATAAAAACAGCGAAAACAACTGGGTTAACGTTTTTGAAGTAGTTGGCTACGGCGAAGGCACAGCTATGGAAACAACGCTTAAGTAATTTATAAACACTAAAAAAGTCACGGACAATTGTCCGTGACTTTTTTAGTGTTTATTCATCTTCATCATCTTCAAAAGAATAATTATTGAGCTCTTCAAAATCCAGTAATTCTGCAATAGTCATATTAAAGGCAACTGCGAGGCGGTGAAGTGTTTTAATCCTTGGGTTTTTGGTAAGACCACGCATGATATTGTCGAGTGTGGATTGCTTGACACCGCTCATTGTTGCAAGCTTATTAACTGAAAATCCCCGTTGCTTACATAAGCTTTTTATACGTTCAACAAAAATTTGTGAATACTCCATAATCGTTTCCTCATAAAAATAAATTACCCAAAAAAAGGTTAAATTAATCATATAAGAAAAAAACACAACAATTACCCGAATACGGGTTGATGATTCGGAAAAAGCTCAATAAAATTGGATTAACCGTATTTGGGTAAGGAGCTAAAAATATGAAATGTACATTTTTTGGACATGCAGATGCGCCCGAAAGCTGTGAAACGGAATTGATTAGGGTGATAGAGGGACTGATTGAAAAAAACGGAGTCGACACTTTTTACGTAGGAAACCACGGAAATTTTGATAAAATGGCATACAAGGTTTTGCAGGGACTTTCACGACTGTATACAATAAAAGCAGTTGGTTTGTCAACTGCTTTTATTCTTCGCCGGGCCGTATAATTCCATAAAGTTGACAGGGTCCATGCTCTCGTCGATTGTTTCAAACCTGTAGCCCTGTGATGCAAAAAAGTTTAAGATACTGTCAAGGTTTTTTGCGGTGGATTTTCGGTCATGTAGGAGAACTATCGGATTATTGTTGCCCTTAAGGTCGTTTTTTATGTTTTTGAAAATTGTTGATATATCCGGTGTGCCTACCCCGTCACGTGGGTCAACTGTCCAGTCCCAGATTTTATAGTTTGCGCTGCACAATACTTTGTATTGGTCGTATGTCATGTAAGGATAGCTTCCGTAGGGGGTGCGTGCAAGCTGTGTGCGAAACCCGACGACGTTGTACAAACAGTCGTTGGTACTGTTCATTTCATTAAGGGGTTCTGAGGCGGATGAGTAAATGACGTTTACGTCATGGCTTTTGCCGTGAAGTCCTATGGAGTGCCCCTCGGAATGTATACGTTTTATAAAATCGGGGTATTCGCTAATACGGCTTTCGAGCACAAAAAACGTGGCTTTTGCATTGTATTTTTTCAATGTATCCAGTATGGCGGGTGTGTTGTGGGTTGGCCCGTCATCAAATGTTATATACACCACTTTTTCATCCTTTTGGGTTGCACTTGCCGCAACTGAAAAAATTAAAATAAATACAAAAAGGAGTATCAGGGCTTTTTTCACGGAAAACCTCCTTAAAAGGTTACGCTGAATTTTCGTATCCAATATTCAAGCTGAATAAAATATGCTATTGTCTGAGGAGTTGTCATCAGCTGACCATACCATGGGGTGGCAGTTTCACCCTCCATAAGGGTGTGGGCAGCTTTTATATTCACAATGTCCCACAGGGGATTGTCTTTGTCGGATAAAATTGATGCAAAAATTTCGCGGAGGGCGGAAAGATATGCCGGGTTGTGGGTTTTAGGATAGGGGCTTTTTTTGCGCCATACAATGTCTTTTGGAAGCATATCCTCAAAAGCATGACGCAAAAGACCCTTTTCACGACCTTCGTAATCTTTGTATTCCCACGGTGTGCTGTAAAGGTAACTTGCAATCCTCTTGTCGCAGAAGGGAACACGCACCTCAAGAGATGCATGCATACTGCAGCTGTCCTTTCGCATAAGAAGTGTTTGCATGAAGTAGTCGGTGTTGAGTATAAACATTTCACGCATACGCTTTTCTGTGGGGGATAATTCGGAGGAATACTCTGCCTCGGAAATAGCAAGGTTATATTTGTCTGTCACATAGTCGGGAGATAGTTTTTCTCTAAGTGAAGGGTTTATAAAATCAAGACGGTAAGCGGTGTTCTGCGACCAGGGGAAACCTTGCTGCATACGAATGTTTTTGTCACGATACCAAGGATACCCACCAAAGAGTTCGTCAGCACATTCGCCTGAGAGTGCAACGGTAACGTGCTTTTTTATCTCCTTGCAAAAGCACAAGAGCGAGGAATCTACATCTGCCATGGACGGCAGCCCCTTTTCATCAATAACAGGATAAAGTGCCGATACTATATCGGGAGTATCAAGTACAATTTCATGGTGGTTGGTTTGTATGTGGTTTACCATTATATCGATATAGTTTTCGTCGCTGTTGGGCTGAAAATGAGATGCTTTGAAGTGCTTTTTGTTGTCTTTGTAGGTAAGCGAGAATGTGTCGAGGGTTTTGCCCTTTTCCCTCATCTTTTCCGCTGCCACGGCAGATATGATGGACGAATCAAGCCCGCCCGATAAAAACGTGCCGAGTGGTACATCCGATACGAGCTGGGCGGTTATGGCGTCGGTTACAAGGTGCTTGATACGACTGACGGTTTGAGGAAAATCGTCCGTATGGGGTAAGTCCTTAAAAGAAAAATATTTGTTGAGGCGTAAACCGCTACTGTCAAAGTGACCATAGTATCCTCGCGGGAGCTCTTTTATTTGGGTAAAAATTGCGTTGGAGGGGGTTCTGCCGGGACCAAGGAGCATGATTTCGCAAATCGAAGTAGCGTCAATTTTAGGCTTTATATCAGGATATGACAAAAGTGTGGGCACAGTTGAGGCAAATGCAAAAAACGAGGGAGAAACCGAATAAAAAAACGGTTTTACTCCCATCATATCGCGGGCGAAAAACAGTGACGAGGTATTTTGCTGCCATATGGCAAACGAAAAAATGCCGTTGAACATATCAAGGCAGGCTTCGTGGTAATATATATAGGCAAAAAGGATTACCTCGGTATCTCCGTTGGTGGAAAAAACACAGCCATGCTTTATAAGGTCGGATTTTATTTCGGCGGTATTGTATAGTTCACCGTTATAGACTATGGTGTAGGTTTCGCCGTCAATGGTTTTTGTCATGGGTTGCCGAGAAAGATACGGGTCAATAACCGAAAGCCGTTTGTGCATAAGAACCGAGAAAGGCGAAAAATACATGCCTTGGTCATCGGGACCGCGGTTGGTCATTGTATTGAGCATATTTGTATAAACGGGAGAGTTTTTATCTATCGGGTTTTTATAGTCGACAATTCCTGCAATGCCGCACATAATAATTTACACTTCCTTATAGTTTTGTGTAAATATTATATGCAACAAAAATTTGTTTAGGATAAATTTTAATATAAAAAACAGAAAGAGCCGGTGCAAAAGCACCGACTCTCTTGTTTTCATAACCTGACCTCTAAGAAAAGGAGATTACTTATTCTTTGCAAAGCATTCACTGCAGTAAATGGGTCTGTCGTTCTTAGGAACGAAAGGAACCTTAGCTTCGCCGCCGCAAGATGCGCATACAGCTGTGTACATCTCTCTGTTTTCCTTAAGAGACTGCTTCTTTGCAATTCTGCATTCCTTGCATCTCTGGGGTTCGTTCTGGAAGCCCTTTTCTGCATAGAATTCCTGTTCGCCTGCTGTGAAAACGAATTCGTTACCACAATCTTTGCAGACTAATGTCTTGTCTTCGTACATGTTTGATCTCCTCGCTTAGATAAAAATAAAATATATTCACCTTCAATCGGTTCTTGCGCCGACAGAAGGTATATGGTAAAATAATGAGTATCAGAATGCGTCTGAAAACTTTTCAAACTTTTTCTTGATGCGCTGGAGTGCATTATCAATGGATTTGGCGTCTTTTTTCAAAATGGATGAAATCTCGCTGTAGCTCTTGCCCGTGAGATATAAAGACAATACCTCACACTCAAACCTGGAGAGAACCTCTTCCATTTTGATTTCAACCTGCTCCATGCTTTCTTTGCCGATGATAATATCCTCAGGATTGCCGGATCCGCCTGCGGCAATAATATCAAGAAGAGTAGAGTCGTAATTGTCATCCTGAATCGGCTTGTCCAAGGAGATATACGAGTTGAGCGGGGAGTGCTTAAGTCTTGAAGCACTTTTTACTGCACTGATAATCTGCCTTGTGATGCAAAGCTCTGCAAAAGAGCGAAAAGCTGCATCTTTATCGGTCTTGTAGTCTCTGACAGCCTTAAAAAGACCAATCATGCCTTCTTGGATGATATCGTCCTTGTCCGCACCTGCAAGGAAATACGAATTAGCCTTGCGTGCAACGTGGGGGCGGAATTTATGAAGTATAAAATCCAACGCATCTTCGTTGCCGCTTTGTGCGATAATGACAATTTCTTCGTCTGTCATGTTGTCAAATGACCCTTGAATAGACATCAAAGACCTCCGAAAATATTTATAGATTAGAACCATTTTAACTCTAAAAATGTAAAAAGTCAACAAAAAAATGAACTCTTGCATTAAAATTTTTTATCAAGTATACTAAAAATGTCACAAAAATAGAAAAGAGGAAATAAAATGCCACTTGATGCTTCGGCGGTAAGATGTGCCGCCTATGAAATAAACAGTCTTCTTACGGGCGGACGAATTGAAAAAATCTATCAGCCCGAGCGTGACGAGGTTGTGCTGATTGTTAAAAATCAGAGTACTGCCTACCGTCTTGTAATAAGCGCAAACAGCCAAAATCCCAGGTTTTATATTACGAACGAGGTTAAGGAAAATCCCTCCGAGCCACCAATGTTTTGTATGCTTATGCGCAAGCATATGCTCTCGGGCAGGATAGAAAGCATTGAAAGCGTGGATTTTGAAAGAGTGTGTATTATCACGGTTCTGTCACGCAATGAGATGGGCGATAGTGTAAAAAAACGCATAGTGTGTGAAATCATGGGCAAAAACAGCAATATTATTCTCGTTGACGAAACAGGCAGGATAATAGATTCGGTAAAGCATGTTGACCTGACTGTGAGCCGTGTCAGAAATGTTTTTCCGGGGCTTACTTATAATTTGCCTCCTAATGGGGACAGGCAAAACCCTCTTGCTATGGAAGAGGATGATTTTTATGCCGTTTTGTTATCTGCAGGCGAAGGCAAAAGCATTGATAAGGCATTGACGGCAGCTGTCTCGGGGATAAGTCCTCTTTTGTGCAGGGAGGCGGCATACCGCAGCACGGGCAGATGTGACGTGGTTACGGGCGAAATGACAGATGATGAAAAGCGTCTTGTTGCAAAAGAGCTTTTTGATATGTTCACCAAGATAAAAAACAACAGATTTGAAAGCGTGCTGCTCTACAAAAACGGAGAGAGAACTCCCGTGGATTTTGCGGTTTTTGATATTACGCAATACGGCGAGGGCTATATTGCAGAAAAAAGAGATGGTATCTCGAGGGCCATGGAAGAGTTTTACCAAAAGCGTGACAGCGCTGAAAGAATGCGCTCTCGTTCCTATGCGCTGATTAAAAATATTACAAACCAGCTTGATAAAATCCGCAAAAAGATAACTATCCTGCACACTACGCTCAAAGATGCCGAGGCAAAGGACAAGTACCGTATAGCCGGTGATATTATAACCGCAAATCTTTACCGTATGAACCAAGGGGACAAAACTTTAACTGCAACAAACTATTATGACGAAAACGGCAGCGATATCACAATTGTGCTTGACGAGACTGTTTCGCCTGCAAAGAATGCACAGCAGTACTACAAAAAATATCAAAAAGCAAAGGTTGCAGAGGTGGAGGCTGCAAAGCAGATTGAAAAAGCAACTGAAGAGATGGAATATCTTGAGAGCGTTGTAAACGAAATTGAGTTTGCGAAAACTCCCTCGGAGCTTGATGATATCAAGGAAGAGCTTGTAAGTCAGGGGGTTATAAAGTCTGCCTTTACAAAGAAAAAGCAGAAACGCAAGATAAACACCTCTCCCGAGGAGTATTTGTATAAAGGCTACAGGATTTTTTCGGGCAGAAATAACATCCAGAACGATTATCTTACGCTTAAAATAGGCAGAGCAAACGATTTGTGGCTTCATACAAAAAATATTCCCGGAAGTCACGTTCTCATAAAACATACGGGAGAGGATTTTCCGCCTGATGTGATTGAGGTGGCAGCTATTATTGCGGCAACTAACTCAAAGGGCAAAAACTCGTCAAAGGTGGACGTTGACTATTGCCCCGTGAGCCATGTTAAAAAGCCTAACGGGGCAAAGGCGGGCATGGTTATATACGAGGGGTATAACACTGCAAGTGTTACACCCGATGAGAATTTTTGCATAGAATTGAAGAATATGGCTATTGGTGAAAAAAATACCAATAAGTAGCTGAGAGTTCCTTGACAAATCCTACAAAATGCTATATAATATTGAGTGTATTATTGTATGTTTATGTTGTAATGGGAAATATGGTCTTTTTTATATTTCTCTCGCAATAAAGGTTTGTAGCTTGCCCGATAAGCTGAATAGGGGTAGGCGGATATCCTTTTTAAACATTCAACATTCAATATTAATATAGATTGGAGGAATGGAAAGTGACCCTTTGGATAGTAATAGCAGCTGCTGTTGCGCTCGTGGTGGGTTTGGCATTGGGTTTCTTCGCAGGTAACTATCACCGCAAAAAAGTTGCCGAAGCTGCTATAGGCAGTGCCGAAGAAGAAGCTAAGCGTATTGTTGACGATGCACATAAGGCTGCTCAGAACAAGAAAAAGGAAGCCCTGCTTGAGGCTAAAGATGAGATACATAAAGCCAGACTCGAAGCGGACAAAGAAATTAAAGAACGCAGAAACGAGATAACAAGACAGGAAAGAAGAATTCAGCAAAAGGAAGAAAATCTTGACAAGAAGACAGAAGCTCTTGAAAAGAAAGACGAAAAACTCAATGAAAAAATGAAAGAGCTTGACGCACAGAAAGAAGCCTTGGAAAAGGTTCGTGCTAAACAGCTTGAAGAACTGGAAAGAATCTCCGGTTTAAGTGTGGAAGATGCTAAGCAGTTCTTACTCAAGAACGTTGAAAGCGAAGTGAGACACGAAGCAGCGATGATGATTCGCGATATCGAATCTCAGGCTAAGGAAGAAGCCGAAAAGAAAGCTAAGAACATTATCGGTCTTGCAATTCAGAAATGTGCGGCAGACCATGTTGCAGAAACAACAGTGTCTGTTGTAAGCTTGCCCAACGATGAAATGAAGGGCAGAATCATCGGTCGTGAAGGTAGAAATATCAGAACGATTGAATCTCTTACAGGCGTTGAACTTATTATCGACGATACTCCCGAAGCAGTTATTATCTCTTCGTTTGACCCCATTCGCCGTGAAGTTGCCCGCCTTGCTCTTGAAAAGCTTATCATGGATGGCAGAATCCATCCCGCAAGAATTGAAGAAATGGTTGAAAGAGCACAGAAGGAAGTTGACGCAACAATTAAGCAGGAGGGTGAACAGGCTACATTTGATACAGGTGTACATGGTCTTCATCCCGAGCTTATCAAGCTTCTCGGCCGTCTTCGTTACAGAACAAGCTATGGTCAGAACGTGCTTAAGCACTCTATCGAGGTTGCTCATGTTGCAGGTATCATGGCAGGTGAGTTAGGCGTTGACGTAACAATTGCAAAGCGCGCAGGCTTGCTTCATGATATCGGTAAGGCTGTTGACCACGAAATCGAAGGTAGCCACGTTACAATCGGTGTGGATCTTGCAAGAAAGTACAAAGAAGGCGCAAGCGTTATCCACGCTATCGAAGCTCACCACGGTGACGTTGAAGCCAATACTGTTGTTGCCTGTCTTGTTCAGGCGGCTGACGCTATCAGCGCGGCTCGTCCCGGTGCAAGAAGAGAAAACATCGAAACATACATCAAGCGTCTCCAAAAGCTTGAAGAAATCGCAACAAGCTTTGACGGCGTTGAAAAGAGCTTTGCTATTCAGGCGGGCCGTGAAGTACGTATCATGGTTAAACCCGACAGAATCGGTGATGGCGATATGGACTTTATTGCACGCGAAATCGTTAAGAAGATTGAGAGCGATATGGAATATCCCGGTCAGATTAAGGTTAATATAATCAGAGAGACACGTACAGTCGCATTCGCAAAATAAGAAATGTATGTAAAAAAGTCGGGATTTTATATCCCGACTTTTTTAAAAATTAAGGAATGATAGCATGAATATACTTTTTATAGGTGATATCTGCGGCAGATGCGGCAGAGAAGCACTTTTTACCTATCTTGAAGATATTAAATACGAATACAACGTCGATTTTACTGTTGCAAACGGCGAAAATGCCGCAGGCGGCTTAGGTATTACGGTGAAAACATATGAAGAAATGACAAGAGCGGGCGTGGATTTTTTCACGCTTGGCAATCATGCTTTTTCAAAGGCGAATGATGCCAAAATACTCTTGGACAGAAAAGAGGCAATAGTTCGCCCTGCAAACATGCTGCCCGAGGATTTGCCCGGTGCCGGAATGGAAATCGTAAGAGGCAAAAACGGCGAAAAAATTGCAATTATCAACCTTTTGGGCAGAGTATATATGGAAAACGCACAAGACCCTTTCAAGTGTGTTGATGAGCTTGTTAAAGAAGCCAAAAAAGTGACAAATATCATCATAGTGGATTTTCATGCAGAAGCAACCAGCGAAAAGGAAGCTATGGGTTTTTATCTTGACGGTAAGGTATCGGGCGTTTTCGGCACGCATACACATATACAGACGGCTGATGAAAAAATACTCCCAAACGGCACTGCGTATATTACAGATGCAGGCATGACAGGGGCGGTAAATTCAGTTTTGGGCATGGAGGTCCAAACTGCCATGGGCAGGTTTGTAACGCCTGATGAAAGCCATCCGTTCAAATCGGCAGAAGGAAAAGCACGCTTTTGTGCTGTATGCGTAAATGTGGACGAAAAAACAGGCAAAGCCATTGAGGTGAAAAGAATTTGGAAATCATAAAAAAGGAAAATGTAAAATTTCTTGTAAGCGAAAAAATCAAAGCTTTGCATGGATTCAGCTTGAGAGACGGTGGTGTAAGCTCGGGTGATTTTGATTCGCTCAACGTTGGGTTAAGACGCGGAGATAACCCATTTAATGTTTTTAAAAATCTCGAAATTTGCTGTGACGCGTTAAATCTTACAAAGGAAAAGCTCACGCTGACGCATCAGCTTCATACTGCAAACGTAATGTTTGTGGATGAGGGTGATATCGGAAAAGGTCTTATACGTGAGTGGTGCGAGGGTGTGGACGGGGTTGTCACAAATCTTGAAAATGTGCCACTTATGTGCTACAGCGCAGACTGTGTGCCGATTCTTTTGTGTGATGAAACAAAAAAACTTATCGGTGCAGTACATTCCGGCTGGAGAGGTACGGCGCAGAATATTGTGAAAAATACAATTGAACTTATGTGCTCTCATGGCTCAAAAGCTGAGGACATATGTGCTTTTGTAGGGCCTGCAATAGGATTGTGCTGTTATGAGGTATCCTCCGATGTGGGCGAAGCATTTGCGGCATATCCCCACTGCGTAGCAAAAAAGGATAACGGCAAATATATGGTGGACCTTAAAAATATTGTCAAAACTCAGCTTATAACAGAAGGTGTAAGAGAAGATAATATTGATGTTGCACCTTTCTGCACCTTTTGCGATAACGACAAGTTTTTTTCGCACCGAAGGCAAAAGGGTAAGAGCGGACTTTTGGGTGGCTTTATCCAAAGATAAACGGTAAAAGGATTGATTTTACTATGATGAAAAAAATTTTGATTTTGATAGCGGCACTTATGGTTGTGATTGTGCCCGGATGCAAAAACAATACTGCACCCACCGAGCCCACAGGCGGCGCGGCGGCTGATATGGCGATACGTGACGAGGATGAAAAGGCAAAGAGTATTATACATTTGCAGATGCGCGAGGTGGATGTGCTTGACCCTATTCTCACAAAACACCAAAGTGTGCGCGACGGACTGTTGACTGTTTTTGAACCTTTGTTCAATATCAATGAGTCTTTCGGTGCCGAAGCTGTGCTTGCCGAATCTTTCGCCTTTAACGACAATGCGACGATTATGACGCTTAAGGTGAAAGAGGGGGTTCTCTGGCATAACGGTAATCAGTTTAATGCAGATGATGTTGTGTATACCGTTAACAAAATCAAGGCAAACCCCTCGGGCTCATATTATGCAAATCTCGAAACCGTGGACAAGATTGAGAAGAGAAATGACTACGAGGTTGTATTTTATTTTAACAGACCCAATGCACAGTTTATATATTCGTTGTATTTCCCGATTGAGTTCAGAAACAGTGATGCTGCAGGAGCACTTATCGGTACGGGACCGTATATGTTTCAGGAAACTGACGGAAAGTCTTTAACTCTGACCAAAAACAACGCATGGCATGGCGGGAATGTACAGGCAGAGGGTGTACAGTTTATCTACATGCGCACGTCTGCTATGGCAGAAGAGGCGTTTGAGTCAGGCAAAATACATGCCATAACAAAGGAAATGCTTGATACCGAGAATTTTGCTGTTAAGAAAACACACAAAAAATATGTGTACCCCGACGGGATTTTTGAGTTTGTGGGGTTTAACGCAAACAGGGGTATTTTTAAAAGCCCTCTTGTAAGAATTGCGGCATCAAATGCAATCGACCGTACAGAGCTTGAGGTGGTTTTCGACGATGCTGTTCAGTCGGGATTTCCTGTTATGAGCAGAAGCGAAGCTTTTTCTCCGAGCTTTGAGGTAAACCGCTACAGCCTTGATTATGCAAGGGAAGTTATTTTTTCGGCAGGCTGGACGGATTCCGACGGTGACGGTATATACGATAAAACCGTAGGAGATACAACCGAAAGATTGAGTTTTGACCTTTTGGTGGCAGACCGAGACGCCAAGCGAGCCGTTGCGGCAGAAAAAATCAAAGCACAGCTTGAAAAAGCAGGCTTTGTGGTGAATATTGAAATCTGCGACATTGAAACATATAATACCCGTGTCGCAGGCGGTGAATACGATGCGTTTTTGGGTGCTGTGTATTATGATGCGCCTTATGATGTGTCTGACTTGTTGTCAAGCAGAGGCTATGTTAACTATCAGGGCTACAAGAGCACCGAGATGGACAACGCACTCACGGCTTTCCAGTCGGCAGCTGACGAAAACGAAGCACCGAAAGCATTTAACGAAATACAAGCCCTGTACATGGCACATCAGCCCATTGCAGGACTGGTTTTCAGGACAACTTATGTGGTGACAACGCCTTCAATCGGAGGCGAGGTTAAACCGTATCCGTATTCGCCTTATGCGAATATTGCAAACTGGACAGTAGAGTAATGCGGGGTCAACTCCCCTCGCATTAAAGGTAAACATTATGAGAAAACTTATCGGCTCGTGGAGCTTTTATAAAAAAACATTGATGATTGCCATTCCCATAATGGTACAAAATCTTATTACAAACTTTGTTGCACTGATAGATAACATCATGGTTGGTGCTGTGGGCACAGAGGAAATGACAGGCGTAGCCATTGTAAACCAGCTGTTGTTTGTTTTTAACCTTGCCATTTTCGGTGCGGTGTCGGGGTCGGGTATTTTCTCGGCACAGTTTTTCGGAAAAGGTGACCGCGAGGGCGTAAGGCACACCATGCGCTTTAAGCTGATTACGGCTTTTGTTATATGCGTGGTGGGTATATTGGTGTTTGTTTTTGCATCAGACGGACTTATCAATATGTACCTTAAGGGCGAAGATGCAGGACTTGACGTGGCAAAAACCTTTGAAAATGCAAAATGCTATCTTGCAATTATGCTTGTGGGACTTTTTCCCTTCGCCTTGGAGAATGTATATTCCGGCACACTGCGCGAAGGCGGTATTGCAACTGTTCCCATGTATGCAGGTATAGTGGCAGTTGTCACAAACACATGCCTTAACGCACTTTTGATTTTCGGTATAGGGCCTTTCCCTAAGTTGGGAGTTAAGGGCGCGGCTATTGCAACGGTTGTATCAAGATTTATCCAGACAGCAATTGTGGTTATCTGGACGCATATGAAGAGAAATCAACTTGTTTATCCCAAGGGGCTGTACAGAAGCTTGTTTGTACCTAAAGAATTGGTGAAGAGAATAAGCATAAAAGGGCTTATCCCGCTTACGGCAAACGAGTGTCTGTGGTCGTTGGGCATTGCCTCTCTTGCGGCGTGCTACTCTGTGCGCGGTGTTCATGTTGTTGCAGGGCAAAATATTTCAAGCACGGTTGTAAACCTCTTCAACGTGCTCTTTATTGCTTTTGGTAGCGGTGTCAGTGTTGTTATAGGTCAGATGCTTGGCGCAAATGAGCTGCAGAAAGCGAAGGAATCCGCACCAAAGCTCATAACCTTCTCGGCACTTTTGTGTGTTGTGGTAGGCAGCGTGATGGCTCTTTTTGCACCGCTTTTCCCGCTTATGTACAATACCACCGATATTGTACGTTCTCTTGCAACAAAGTTTATTATAATATCGGCAATATGGATGCCTGCTCACGGCATGCTTCATGCAACATATTTTACCTTAAGAAGCGGCGGCAAAACTGTTATTACGTTTTTCTTCGATTGCGGCTTTAGCTGGCTTGTAAGCGTGCCTTTGGCATATTGTCTTGCAACCTTTACAACGCTTGATATTGTTTTAATTTACTTTATCGTACAGTCAGCCGAGCTTATTAAATGCGTAATTGGTGCAGTACTTATTAAAAGAGGCGTATGGCTGAGCAATATCGTAAAATAAAAGTCCGATTAAAATCGCCCATTTCACTATTTTGTTACAATGGGCGGTGCACACAGCACAGCTCCAGCGCCACAAACCTCAATCTGAACGATTTTTCTCCGGACTTAGAACAGATATAATAAATAACATACAAAAAACTCCGCGGAAGCGGAGTTTTTTTGTTAATTAAAATTATTTTACTTCTGTTACGATAACTTCTGTTTTTGTGCTTGTCTGGATTGCCTTAGCGCCTGCCTTGGAGCTTTCAGCACCTAAATAAAGACCTGAATGAGCGAAAGAGAATGTGTAGCCGTTGCCTTCTCTAAACATTGAAGTAAGTTCGTTGTTGCCCTTGCCGCCGTTCCATACAATAAGGTTTTTGCCGTTTTCTGTGCTGTTGCCGGGAACATTAAGACAAAGACCTGTTGCTTTGTTAAACAAAGCCTTTTTGCCTTGCCATTCACGAATTCTCCATACCTGGTTGTCTGCGTTTGTGTTTTCTTCAAATGTTACAACGCTGCCCTTTGCAGTATCTTTCTGTGTAAGAACAAGATTGGTGCCCTGGATTGAAATCTGACAGTAATATGGACTCTGATCGTCATCGTCAAAGCTCATTGTCTTTTCGTAGTACTCCTTGTAATGTGCGTAGTAAACGGGGTCAGAGGTGAAAAGAAGTGCCGCATATGCTGCAAAACGTGCGGGGTAAACTTTTTCGAGTTCCTTGAGAGCTTCTGCGTCAGTTCTCAAAACATTGAACATACGGGAGAACTCGGCAAGATCTTCTGCACGATTGGAGTTGCCGTAAGAGGACATGGGAGCCATATCACTCGCTATTGCTCTGTCCCAAAGAGCGGATTCGCTTGTGAGATTAGAGTCAAGCACGTGACCGAGCTCGTGCGCAAGAGTGTGTGCAATCTGCTTTTCGTTGGGTACCCATGTAAGACGAATCCAGATTGTATCGCCGCCGCCGTTGTAGCTGTTTGCACTGTCCTGACGGTAAATAAGGCGGTTGATATGATGGCGGATTGCATAGGGGAAACGGGAGAGTGCGTTGATTGCATCTGTTACTATTGAAGAATCTTCAACTGTGGAAATCATCGTCCATGTATGAACCTGTCCTTCAACGTCGCCTTCCATTTCAACCTCATACATCCATACGGGAAGCATTGTGCCACGCCATACGTCATAGGATTCATTATATGTCTTAGACTTGATTTCGTATTTTGCTTTTTCTGTATCGGGCAAGATTTCACCAAAGTCAACCTGACCGTATACTGTAATATTAAGACAGTCCTTGAGAACCTTTACCTGTTCTTCCTCAGAAATGTTGTAGTAGTCACTCATGATGAGCTTGTTTTCAACTTCGCTCTGCACTCTTGCGCCAAAGGGAAGAGTTGTGTATACAAAGGAATCAAATCTTTCCTTTGTAACCGCGTCAAGAGCGTTGTAGCCTGCAGACTCCTTAAGGTTGCCCATAGGTGTCTGACCTACGTATTCCATTTCAAATTTCTGTGTATCGTCGTTTGTTATTTCTTCCTGAGTAGTGAAACGATCTGTTGCTGTGATTGCAAGAGAGGAATGACGGATGATGAGGGTATATGTACCGTCTTCGTTTTCTACAGGCTTAATCTGCTGGTTTGTACCGCCGTTGGATGTGTACTGAGTGATTTCAGTACCTGCAATGGTGGAAAATGCACCTATATCGATGCTCTTTTTGGAGTTCTGGTTGAATATCTTATAAAAGCCTTCGTCCATTAAAGTGAAGCCCCATACCTGGTTGGAGTTGGAGTCATCACGGTTTGCTACAACAACCTTTGCACCGTCATCGGTATTTGCATATTCAACGCACAGGTATCTGCCTGTTGACTTATGCTTCAAACGGAAATATTTTCCGTTAAAGGGGTCGGTGTCAGTAGCCTTGTCTGTTACGTAAACTTCTCTTTTTTCGTTGTTCCATTCAACATCCTTGCCGAGAGCCTCGCAAAGAGCACGCACGGGAAGATATGTGAAATCACTAACAATGATAGCTTCGGCGTTTTCCATTTTTTCGCCGTCAAGATAAATATTTACCTTGTCTGTTTTTTCTGTTTTTTCGGGAGCTGTACCGATGATAACGCTACGTGTATCGTTGTCCCAATCCACAGCATAGCCCAGTGCCTCACTAAGGGCACGCACGGGAAGATATGTACGGTCAGAAACGATAATACCTTCTTTTTCCAGCACTTTGCCGTTAAGATAAACGGGAATACCGTCCGACGCCTGTGCCATGGGTGCCAATGAAAGCATCATAACCAGCACAAGGCAGATTGATAAAAGTTTTTTCATTTTTAAACCTCCTGATTATTTGATATGGTTCTATTTTAACACCAATAAAAATCAAAGTAAAGACCAATGTTACAATTTGGTTACAAAACTTGAAATTCAAAAATAATAGGAGTATAGTTAGCCGTAAGTACATGAGAAAGGATGTGTACTATGGAAAAAAAGAAACTCGACAGAATAAGTTTTTTAGCAAAAAAGAAAAAGACAGAGGGACTTACAGAGGTGGAGCTTAAGGAACAAAAAGAGCTCTACGCAGAATATTTAGGGGAAATAAGAAAAAGTTTCAGACAAACACTAGACAGTATTGAAATAACGGACTGACATCTGAAAGGTTAAGGTGATTGGTATGAAGAGTTTTAAGGTAATGCTTTCCTCCATTGTTGATGTAAAAACTTTTGTGGATATAGTGAACGAATTTGATTTTGATGTTGACCTTGTATCAAGCAGATACGTGGTTGACGCAAAGAGCCTTATGGGAATTTTTTCTCTTGATTTGGCAAGACCTGTTACGATGCGTGCTTATACCGAAGACACAGCTGAACTGGAACAAAAACTTGAAATGTTTATAGTAAAATAATTACATAGGAGTAACTTTATGAGAATGTACCCCGCGATTGACCTTAAAGACGGCGAATGTGTGCGTCTTTACAAGGGCGATTATGATAAAAAAACCGTATATTCCACCGATGCTGTGGAAACTGCTCTCAAATGGCAAAATTCAGGTGCAGATTTTTTGCATGTTGTTGACCTTGATGGTGCCAGAAGCGGTGACGGTAAGAACCGTGAGATTATTAAAAAAATCTGCGAAACTGTTGCCATGCGTGTGCAGACAGGTGGCGGCATCCGTACAATGGAAGATATTGATGCGCTTTTGTCTGCAGGGGTTGCAAGGGTAATACTCGGCACAGCAGCGGTTAAGAATTTTGCTCTCGTAGAAGAGGCGTGCAAAAAATATCCGGGTCGCATTGCTGTTGGTATCGATGCAAAAGATGGCTTTGTTGCAACGGACGGTTGGGAAAAAGTGAGTACTTTTACAGCCGTTGATTTTGCGAAAAAAGTCGAAAAAGCAGGTGTACGTACTATTATATACACCGATATTGCAACAGATGGTGCAATGTGCGGACCTAATGTTGAAGCAATGCGTGAAATGGTCAACGAAACAGGTCTCGAGGTTATTGCATCGGGCGGCGTAAGCTGTATTGATGATATTAAGGCACTTTTAAAAACAGGCGTTGAGGGTGCTATCACAGGCAGAGCAATTTATGACGGCAAGCTTGATTTGTCTGAAGCGGTTAAGCTGTGTCGCGGACTTTAAGAAACTTTAATCAGGTGATTGCAACAATTTTAAAAGGTAAGGGGACACAGCCATTCGTTCGTTTTCAGTTTAGCATGTGGTAAGCGAGATTGCACTTTGGCTGTGGGTAGGCAATGTCCCCAACGTGGTTTTAGGGAAGGAAGATTTAGAATATGGAGTTCATTAAAGATATAAGATTTGACGAAAAAGGCTTAGTGCCTGCGGTTGTGCAGCATGAGGACGGAAAGGTGCTCATGGTTGCGTACATGAACGAGGAAAGCCTCAGAAAGACAATCGAAACAGGTACAACATGGTTTTATTCAAGAAGCAGACAAAGTCTTTGGAACAAGGGCGAAACAAGCGGCAATACACAGCTTGTAAAATCAATCAAGGTTGACTGTGATATGGACACAATCCTTGTAACAGTAGAGCCCAAGGGCCCTGCTTGCCATACAGGTGAAGAAACCTGCTTTTACAGACAAATTGAGGATGGTAAGCTTGTTGATGCAAAGTGTGAAGAAAAGGGCGAGTTTATCTTAGACGAACTCTTTAAGGTTATTCTTGACAGAATAGAAAACCCAAAGGAAGACAGCTATACAAACTATCTCCTTGACTGCGGTATTGACAAAATCCTCAAAAAGGTCGGCGAAGAATGCAGCGAAACTATTATCGCCGCTAAAAACGAAGACAAAAAGGAAATCGCTTTAGAGACAAGTGACCTTATATATCATCTCCTTGTTATGATTGCAGAGAGAGGCATGGATATTAAGGATGTATACGACGTTTTAAAAGACCGCAGATAAAACAAATGCACAATACACAAAAAACTCGGTTTATACCGAGTTTTTTGTGTATTGTAAAAGATAATATAAGTGTTATAATAAAATCACGGAGGTGTGAAAATGGAAAAATATTTAAAATTGATAGATGAAGTTAATGAAAAAGGAAGATTTAAACCAACGTGGGAATCTTTGTCTCAGTACCATGTGCCCCGCTGGTATGAAGATATAAAATTTGGCATATTTATTCACTGGGGTGTGTACTCTGTGCCGGCGTTTTGGAGTGAATGGTATCCGAGAGGAATGTACATACAGGGGACAGAGGAGTATAAACACCACATAAAAACATACGGTGAGCATAAAAGTTTTGGATATAAAGACTTTATTCCCATGTTTAAAGCGGAAAAGTTTAACCCGGGCGCATGGGCAGAGCTGTTTAAAAACTCAGGTGCACAGTATGTTATTCCCGTAGGTGAACACCACGACGGTTTTCAGATGTACCAGAGTGATATAAGTGAATGGAATGCAGCAAGGATGGGACCAAAGAGAAATGTGCTCGGTGAGCTTTATGCAGAGTTTGATAAGAAAGGTTTGGTAAGAGGCGTATCCAGCCACCGTGTAGAGCATTGGTTTTTCATGGGCCACGGCAAAGAATTTGACAGTGATATTAAAGAGCCTTTAAAGCGCGGTGATTTGTACTGGCCCAGTATGCCGGAGAGAGACCATCATGATTTGTTCTCAACTCCTACGCCTACGGAAGAATTTTTACAGGACTGGCTTGTAAGGTGCTGCGAAATTGTTGACAAATATCAGCCCGGTATTATGTACTTTGACTGGTGGATTCAGCACAGCAGTGTAAAGCCGTATCTTAAAAAGTTTGCGGCATATTATTACAACCGTGCCGATGAATGGGGCAAAGAGGTCGTAATAAACTACAAGCACGATGCTTTCCAGTTTGGCTGTGCGGTTGTGGACGTTGAACGCGGTCAGTTTGCGGACACTAAACCCTATGTGTGGCAGACAGATACCTCTGTTGCAAAAAACAGCTGGTGCTATACAAAAGGCAACAGCTACAAGAGCGCTGTACAGATTATCCGAGACATGGTTGATATTGTAAGTAAAAACGGCAGACTACTGCTCAACGTAGGACCTAAAGCTGACGGCACTATCCCCGAAGAGGACAAAAATATTCTTCTTGAGATAGGCGAGTGGCTGAAAGTGAACGGCGAAGCCATATACGGAGCAAAGCTTTGGCGTAAATCAGGCGAAGGCCCCACCACAATTGAAGAAGGTCAGTTTGCGGACAATGAAGCCAAGCCTTATACACATGAAGATATCCGTTTTACAACAAAAGGCGAAAATATTTATGCGATATGTCTTAATATGCAGGGAAGAGATGGTGTAAGTATTAAGAGCCTAGGCGAGGCGGATGCGTCAAAAAAACCTAATTTCCACGGAATTATAAAATCCGTGGAGGTTTTGGGTTATGATAAGTGTGAGTGGACAAGAGACGAAGACGGTTTGCACGTTACAACTGACTTGATTAAAACGGATAAACCTGTGGTGTTTAAAATTTCTGTTGATTAAATTAAAAAAACTATTGCAAAAGTGATTATGGTGTGCTATAATCACTTTTGCAGTTGAATAAGCCGATGTGATGGAATTGGCAGACGTAACGGACTCAAAATCCGTCGGTGGCAACACCGTGTGGGTTCGACTCCCACCATCGGCACCACAAAAAAAGGAAATATCTCAAAGGGATATTTCCTTTTTTTGTTTATGAAAGGGAGTCGAACTCTGAGAGGAACTTTTGTCGATATAAAGCTCTTATGAGATTTTCAATATGTGCTCTGCACTCAATACGTTACCTTACGGCAACGATAGAATAAAAGGATTTTGTTTTAACTTTGTGTTTAAGTTGTTTACAAATTGTTAATTGACTTTATCTCGAGGCGGGAGTATACTAAAGTCCGCAGTTAAGTAAAAAAAGGAGTAATCGGCATGAAAAAAATGATTGCAAAAATCACTGCAACAATGCTGGGCGTGAGCATGACAGTAATGAGCGTGCCCGCTTTTGCAGATGAGATTGGTACAGAAGAAATCATAGAAGATGTGGTGCTTGTCAAGGAAGAGGAATCGGTGCTTTCGCTTACATGTGAAGATGCTATTAATCTGGCGCTTGAAAACAATTCACAGCTTTTGGCAAACGATGCAAAAATCACGAGCGCGTCTCTTTCGGTAGATGTGGCAGAGGAGCAGACTAAGGAATATAAATCCCTTGAAAAGGATTTATCAAAAATTCCCGGCGTAAGCGTGGCAATAAATGTGTCAAACGGCTTGGAGCAGGCATATCTCAAGCATGGGTATTATCTTGATGCGGCGACAGTGGGTTATGACCTGGCTGTAATGGAAAAGGAAAAGACAAAAGCTACAATAGCATATGATGTCACACAGAAATACTATAACGTAAAACTCATGGAAGAGCTTATCGAAATCAGCGAAACAGGCCTTGCCATTGCAAAGGAAAACGCAGAAATCGTTAAGAAGAATTTTGAGCTTGGCTATGTGTCAGAGCTTGAGGTAAAAAATGTTGAAAATTCAGTAAAAAGTGCGGAGTTCTCCCTTGAAAGCAACAAGCGCAATCTTATAATTGCAACAGAGAGCCTTAAAATTGCACTGGGGATTGACGCAGAAAACACGGTGCTTGTCCTTACTGATGAGATAGTGTTGCCCGCTCTTCCTGAAAATGCAGACGAAAAAATTGAAAAAGCTATTGAAACCCGTTATGATGTTACGGCGCTTCGCAAAAGCAACGAGCTGCAGAACAGGTATTTTGAAATTACAAGTGCATACATGGGTAAAAACACTTCGGCTTACAACAGTGCATACAGTGAATACCTTTTGAGCGAATATACATATCAGAATTCATCAAAGCTTATAAAGCTGTCGCTTAAAAATGAATATGCGTCAATATTAACGGCTAAAGACAGCATAACCACTGCAGAAAACAGTCTTGAAATCAAGCAGGTGGAATATGACAGTGCAAAGATTAAATATGAAATGGGCATGATCACAAATCTTGAACTTACTAGCAAGATGGTAGAGCTTGACAGCTGTAAGGTTCAGCTCGAAAATGCACGTCTTACATATTTATTGGCAGTTTTAAAGTTTGATTATAATACAACTATCGGCATTTAAGGAGGAGTTTGGTTATGAATAAAAAAATATTGTCCTTTACATTATGTGCTCTTCTTGCAGCAGGCTCTCTTGCAGGCTGTAACAACGAGGAAGGAAAAGAAGCGGCACAGCAGGTTCAGAGTGTAAACGTAACAGTTGAAAATGCGGCTATCCGCAATATTGAAACACAGGCACCTTATACAGGTGAATTAATCACAAGTGACACTGCAATGGTTACAAGCAAGGTTTCGGCAAAAATACTCACAATCAACGCCGAGGTCGGAGATTGGGTTAACGCAGGCGACGTACTGATGGTTTTGGATTCCTCTGACTATGCTTACCAGCTCAAGCAGGCAGAAGCAAGCTATGCTCAGGCACAGGCTGCATACAACAGTGCAAAAACAGGTCTTGACAACGTAGGCGGCGTAAACGATCAGACAAAGCTCCAGCTTGAACAGGCAGTTACAAGCACTGAGCTTGCATATAACAATGCCAAGACAAACTTTGACAGACAGACAGAGCTCTACAATATGGGGGCAATCAGCCTTGTTGTGTATGAAACAGCCCAGATTCAGCTCGAAAACGCACGTCTTGCATATGAAAGTGCACAGAAAAACTACGAAATAGTAACAAATGTTATCACACCCGGCAACGAGCAGAGTGCCGAAAACGGGGTAAAAACAGCAGAAGCGGCTATGAATGCGGCATCCCTTGCGGCAGACCAGGCAAGAGTAAATATTGCGGCTACACGTATCACAGCACCTATCTCGGGCTATGTTTCCGCAAAAAATGTGGCTCTCGGTCAGTTTGCAGCAGCGGGCAGTCCCCTCTTTACAATTTCAAATCCCGAAAACCTTGAAGCAGAAATCCGTGTCACAGAAGCTGTAATCGGCTTTGTAGAAGTGGGTGGCAAGGCAATGGTTAACGTATCTTCAGCATCTCTCAGTGATGTTGAAGGCACCATAAGCGTTGTAAACCCCGTAAAGGATTCCTTGACAGGTATGTATACTGTACGTGTAAGTGTGCCCAATACCGATAAAAAGCTTAACGTGGGTATGATTGCCGATGTAACACTGGTTACAACACAGAGCGCAAAAGATGTTGTGGCAATATCTTCTAAATCCATCATGCAGGACGAGAGCGGATATTATGTTTATGTCGTAAACGGTAATACTGCAGAAAAAAGAACTGTAATCATTGGTGTAACTGACGGCGTATATACTCAGATTGCAGAAGGCTTAGCAGACGGCGAAAAAGTAGTTGTACAAGGTAAGGAATACCTTTCCGAGAAAAACAACCAGGTTAATATTATTGAATAAGGAGAAGGTGAGAAGATGAAACTTAGTGCCTTATCCGTAAAAAGACCCGTTGCCGTTGTAATGGCGGTATTGGTTTTTGTGGTTATCGGTTTGTATTCGCTTACGATGCTTCCTATGGAAATGATGCCCGAGATGGAGCTTCCTATTGCGGCGGTTGTTACTCAGTACGAAAACGTAGGTGCAGAGGAAGTCGAAAACCTTGTTACAAAAACAGTTGAAAGTGCGATAAGCTCCGTTAGCGGTGTGTCGGGTATAACAAGCCAGTCAAGTCAAGGCTTGAGCCTTGTTATGATTGAGTTTGACACAGGGGTTGATATTGACGATGCGGTTTTGGATATGAAGGACAAAATATCCCTTATCGAAGCATATCTCCCCGAGGGTGCAAGCGAACCTATGGTCTTAAAGCTTGATATATCCATGATGGCAGCGGCTCAGATAAGTGTTACATACGAAGGCTATGACAATATACAGACAAAGCAGTTTGTGGAAGATAACATTGTAAACCGTCTTGAGGGTATTGCAGGTGTTGCATCGGTTTCTGTTGCAGGTGCGGAGGAAAGACAGATTGAAATCGTTGTTTCTCCCGAAAAAATGTTTGGCTACAACATGAACTTTGACACCATAATGGGTATGGTTGCAATGCAAAACCAGGACCTTGCCGCAGGTGTTACAACAGCGTCAGGCAAGGATATGAACGTGCGAACATTAAACAAGTTTGACAGCGTTTATGACATTGAAAGAGTACCGCTTAATACCGGCATGGGTCAGGTTGTGTATCTTAGGGATATCGCAAGTGTAAACGATACATATTCCGACACATCCTCCTATGCGAGAATTAATAACGAAGAATCAATTTCTATCTCGATTACCCAGGAATCCGATGCAAATACCGTTGATGTTGTAAATAAGATTTTTGAAGTTCTTGATTCGGTTGCAAAGGAAAACCCCAAGTTCAAATATACAACAATTTATGAACAGGGCAGCTATATTGAAAACTCAGTAGGCTCTGTTGCAGAAAATGCTGTAGTGGGTGCAATACTTGCGATTGTTATATTGCTTTTGTTCCTCGGCAGCTTTAAAACAAGTATGGTAATCGGTGTTACAATGCCCGTTTCCGTTATAACAACGTTCATTGTAATGTATTTCTCCGGCATGAGCCTTAACATTGTTTCATTGGGTGGTCTTGCCCTTGGCGTAGGTATGCTGGTTGACAATGCGGTTGTTGTTATTGAAAATATTTTCCGCCGCCGTAACGAGCTTGGCGAAGACAAGATGACTGCTGCCATAAAGGGTGCAGGCGAGGTTATGGGTGCGGTTGTAGCGAGTGTGCTCACAACATGTATTGTATACGTGCCCATATTATTCATCAATAATATGGTTGCCGAAATGTTCAAGCAGTTGGCGTTCTCGATTATCTTCTCGCAGATTGCCTCTTTGATAGTGACATTCCTGCTTGTGCCTATGCTTTCGTCCAAAATTGAAGCAACAACAGGCACAAAGAAACGTCTTGGCTTTATTTTCAAACCCTTTGACAAGTTCATGAACTGGATGTATAAGGGCTATGAAAAGTTCTTGAGGTTTGTACTTGGTAAGAGAAAGAGCTTTGTCTGTATAGTTTTGGCAATATTTGTTGTTGCAATGATTGTTTTAGGAAATCTCGGTATGACACTGATGCCCTCAAGTGATGAAGGCACAATCTCGGTATCTATAGAGCTTCCCAACGGCAGTCAGCTTGAAGAGGCTGACCGTATGGCAATTCAAGCAGAAAATATTATTTCGCAGAACGAAAACGTTGAAACGATTTTCACAACAGTTGGTGCCAATGCAATGAGCGCAATCATGGGCTCGTCAAGTAACACCGCATCTTTGACCGTTATTCTTAAAGATGACAGACAAAAGAGTACAAACGATGTTATGGAAGAACTCAGAGTAGCGCTTTCCGATATAGTTGGTGCAACGGTTACACTCGAAGCCTCCAGCACTGCAATGAGCCTGAGCTCGGATGAGGTGCAGTTCTCGTTCTCTGCAACAGACTCTGACAAACTGGAAGAATTCGTTTTAGATGCTGAAAAAATGCTTGCAAGTATTCCCACGGTGACAGAAACAAGCACATCTATTGCCGAAAAGAAATCCGAAATCCAGATTATTCCCGATATTGAGCAGTGTGCAAAATACGGACTTACCGCAACAACTCTCAACACAAGTGTTGCGAGAGCACTTTCTGCAACAACTATATCACGAATTACGGAAGCCGGCAGTGAATACGACATTGTGCTCAAATACCCGGACAATTATGTTGAAGATATTAATCAGCTCAAAACACTGCGTATACAGACACCTGTCGGTGCAATAGTAACACTTGATGAAGTAACTGACGACATCCGCATTTCACAGGGTACATCTACGCTTACACGTGTTGACCAAAAGAGAACCATTACACTTACCGGTAAGTTCTATGACGACAATATGCAGTCGGTAACAGATAAGTTTAATAAGCTTCTTGACGAAACCGGTATGCCCGAGGGTATCACTATGGTTGAATCGGGTACCTACGAAATAATGATAGACGCTATGAGTTCACTCTTGCTTGCTATCGTAATAGGTATTGTGCTTATGTACATGGTAATGGCGGCTCAGTTCGAAAGTCTCCGTGATCCCTTTATCATTCTTTTCACAGTTCCGCTTGCTATGATAGGTGTTGTACTCAGCCTTGTAATAGGCTGGCAGCCCTTGTCTGTTGTAGGCTGTGTAGGTATATTGATGCTTATGGGTATTATTGTTAATAACGCGATTGTGCTTATTGACTTTATCAAGACACTGACAATTGAAAAACCCGAGCTTTCAAGACTTGAAATTATTGTTGAAAGCTGTAAGACAAGACTTCGTCCTATCCTTATGACAACGCTTACATCAATTTTGGGCTTTATGCCTATGGCATTCTCTACTGCAGAAGGCAGCGAAATGATGCGTCCTCTTGCAAGCGTTCTTTTGGGCGGCTTGGGCGTAGGTAGCCTTCTCACACTCTTCTTTATCCCTGTTATGTTCTCAATTTTTGACGACAGACGTATAAAGCGTGAAAAGAAAAAAGCCTTGAAGGCAAGCTACAAAAAAGCACTTAGCGCAGATTAAACAAAAAAATCCGTAAGGACAATTGTCCTTACGGATTTTTAAATATTAACTTAATCTTCAACAATAATTGCAGTACCTGTTACACTTACCATTGCAAAATTTGAACCCCCGGGAGACGTAACGTTTAACGCTACTCCAACTACTGCATTTGCACCCATTTCCATGGCTTTTTGCTCCATGCGCTCCATAGCGTTTTGGAGAGCTGTGGAATAAAGCTTTTCCTGATTGATAAGCCCGCCACCGAAAGCACCACCCACCATGTACAAGTCGATTCCGTTTACGATGCCGAGATACGATAATGTTTTTTTGTTAACTATAGTGTCGGTTGTAGTTATTAACATGATTAGCCTCCCTAAAACAGGATTTATATTTTAATTATATATTTTAAAACGGTTGGTTGTCAAGGGTGATACTTTTTTAAAAACCGCCGTATATAAAATGCCACCAGTAGGGATAGCAAACACCCGATGCACTGCCACTGCCTGACCAAATTGTATTCCAAGAAATTTCCTCCCAGGAATCGGTGGTGTCATCATAGTAAAATGTTAATACATTTGCCGCCGAATTACCCTTTGATACATAATACACTCGGGCGATATCGCAGTCGTTATAATCTAACACCTTGAAATACTCCATATCACCAAGCATTGTGTTTTGTTTGTAAGCCTCTTTGAACTCATCGTAGTGTTCGCGTGTAAGTGTTTCGCACTTTATCAGTGCCGATATCCAACAGAAAAGCGTACAAATAATAATACCGATAATTGTTCCGATAATTAAATATTTTAATTTAGTTTTCATCTGATCGAAATCCTTTGTGTTTTGATATTTTTATTAATACTATACAGCCTGCAACAATTACCCCGATAAAACAGCCAAGATAATGTGAAAACCATATATCCTGACTTAAAAAATTGGGTCCGAAAGCAAACGTTTCAAAGTCGGGAACACACATAGATACTAAAAAGCGTACGTTGACGACATTGTTCAAAAATAAATATGTAACTAACAATAAAGCAAAATTTATAAAAAATTCTTTAATATTGTCTCTATTTAACATAAATGCAGTAATAATAACAGAAACCGCAATCAATATGAAAAAGAAACATTTTTCCATAATTGTGTATTCGCTAAAACCCATATGGGGAATCAAAGGGATTTTGTAAAACAACATATCCGTAAAACAAATCACCAAGTAAAAAATGGTGGCATATATCAGCATAAAAACCCTCTTCATTTGATCACCGCCTTGTATTTATCAAAATTATATCAATAATCTATCTGGATATTTTGATTGTATTATAAAATAGAAAAAAAGTAAACCGCTATTTTGTAGAAAGGGTCAAATCCCCTTTGTTTCGCTAAATTAAAATGGAAGCATCAATTTCGTTTGACGCTTCCATTTTAATTGGTCGGAGTGACGGGATTTGAACCCATGGCCTCTTGTACCCGAATGAGTGCCT
>CAZNIC010000006.1:0-70966 GCA_964572985.1 uncultured Oscillospiraceae bacterium | reverse complement strand
CGTTAAGGGCGAAATCAGCGCAAACGGCAAGGAATACAACATTGTTGGTGAAAACCTTGTTGAAGGCGGTTTGGAAGCTCTTACAAACGCAACAGGCACAAGCCTTCTTTCAAATTGGGAATTGGTTACAAACGTCAACTATTCCGAAAGTGGCGAATCCGTACGCACTACAACACTCGGTGGTGGTAACACAATTTACGCTATGAGAACATTCTTCCCGATTGAGGGTGGAAAGAGCTATCTTGTAAGAAACTCTATCTATAATAATACCGGTTCGGCAACTGCCAGCCATTCTAATGCAGGTATGTCAGCTATTATTGCGACAGGTGCACCTGTATATAGCACATTCAATAACCTTACAATGTACAGCCATGTTGAGTACGGCGGCTTTAACTCCTGGAGTAATGAAAACGGTCCTGTTTATGTTGGTTCAACACCGGGCAGAACAGACTACGTTACACAGCCCGGTCTCAACAAGGTTGAGGTTGTTATCAATGCTCCCGAGGCTGCTGAAAACATTATGATTTCTTACGGTGCATGGGGCTCAACAGAGCTTTACTTCGGTGACTTTGAAATTTATGAGCTTGAAGAAATCGTAAATGAAGACGAAGTAGCAACAACAGTTACTATTGAATTTGTTGACGGTATCGGCAATGCGATTGCAGATTCCATTACAGAAGAGCTTGAAGAAGGCGAAATTTATATTTACGAAGCTCCCGAAACTATTACATACGACGATGAATACTTCGTGCTTGATAAAGAAGAATCTCTTCTCAGCTGCAAGGCAGTAAAGGGAGAAAACACAATAACAGCTGTTTACAACAGAGTTGGTCTTGTAACAGTTAAGCACACAGACTCTGACGGTAATGAAATTGCAAACGCTGAAACTTATGAATCAGGTATCGGTGTTGAATTTGACGGTAGTGAACACGCAAAGTCGAGCATCATTTATGAATCCAAGGTTTATAATTATGCCGAAAATGCCGATGATACAATTACGGTATCTGCTAAAATTTCCGAAAACGTAATTGAACTTGTATACACAGACAGCGCTGAAGAATTTGACGGCAAGCTTGCACACTTCACGTTCGATGATGAAGAAACAGGCTTTGCAACAAAGTACGCAAAGGCGACAGCTACAGGTACAAACGTGCTTTCTTCTGACTCTATGAAGGGTAACAGCTTGTATCTTAACGGTACAGGTGCAAATTACCTTAACATTACTGATGCTGACGGCAATGCTCTTCTTACAGGACTTGAAGAAGTAACAGTTGTGTTCTATGCAAAGGTTGTAGGCGGCGGTTCAGCCAACGGTTCAAGCTGGTCTGTATTTATGGCTCCTGATGCAAATGCACAGAACTATCCCAACGAACATTATGTTGGTATTATTCACAATAATGGTAATCTTACAGTAGAAAGATACCATAACTTCGGTTCAAGACCTGCTACACTTGGCACAACTTACAAGCATAACGAGTGGGTTAAGTATGCTCTTGTTATTGAAGAGGGCATGACAACCATGTATGTTGATGGTGTTAAGACTACACTTGCATCTTCTCTTAAGCTTACTGATATTTTAGGAAATAATTCTGTAATCCAGATTGGTAAGGCTAACTGGGGCAGCGGCGAATACTTCAACGGTTATATTGATGACTTGATGATTTTCAACTACGCTCTTACAGAAGATCAGATTCTTGCTCTTGACAGCGAAGCAAGCAATGTTACAATCAGCTATATTGACGAGGAAGGTAATAAGGTTGCAGATGATGCAACAACAGCTCTTCTTATTGGTGAAACACTTGTTGAAGGTAAGGTTCAGCATGAAAAGCTGATTGTAAACGATACAGGAAGCTATATTTTCAAGGAAATTGAAGGTCTTGGTGCAGTAGCTAACGGTAAGGATATTGCTGTAACAGTTGTTTACTACAACGCAACAAACTACAAAGCTACTAAGGGCGATTCAATGAAGTCTGCAAACGGCAACACTACAGGCTTCGCAAGTGAAACAGGTGCTGAGTATCCCGCAAGACTTATGACAGACAACCGTTGGAACAAACGTGCAGGTCTGGCAGGCTTTGAAACAAACATTCCTTCTTATGCAACAGTTGAAAAGGCATATGTAAGACTTCACCTTAATGCAGGTGGTAATAACGGCACAACAGGTGCGGTTATTTACGACGCTTCGGCACTCAACGATACATGGACAAGAGGCAACGTAACAGGATTTGACCTTCCTGCAGAGATTATTGCAACTGGTACAGTATCCGGTGAATATGTAGTATTTGATGTTACAGATTATGTTGTTGACGGTGCAGTTGACTTTGCTGTTTATACAACAACAGACAATGAATACATCATTTACGATTCCGAAAACACAAGCTATGTTCCTGAGCTTATCGTTGCAACAACAGAGGATATGAGCACGAAGTTCGAAGTGGTAGACAATAAGGCTGTTTACACATCTTACGACGGTGAAACAGTAACTGTTATGGTTGCTTATTACGATATAGACGGCGCAGTTATTAAGGCGGTAACTTCTACTGATAATGCTGAAACCGTTTATGTAACTTTGGAACAGGTTGCATATGCAGTGGAATACAAGGCATTTGTATGGAATTCAAAGAGTGGCATGAAGCCCATTATGGCACCTATCGAAGGTACACTTAACTAAACTTAAAGGAGAGCATTTCTGCTCTCCTTTTTGCATAACAAAAGCTCAGCAATGCTGAGCTTTTGTTTAATAGCATATTGAATTAATTTCCGTTTGTTTCTCGCTTGTTGGCTCCATGTCGCCGTTTGCAACAAGATATACTTCTCGGTTTGTTTTCTTTGCAGACTCCACAATTTCAGGGTATTCCTTGTTGCACACATCCACAAAGCCTATCTGATAGTTTTCGCCGTCAAAGCGTCCTAAATAACCTTGGTCATTAAGCGTGAAATAGTGTGCACCTAGGCAGTAAGGGTGAGAGGCTGCGCGGTGCATATAATAACGATATGCCTTGGCTCTGTCTTCCTGACTCGCAACGCCTTGAATACCTGTTGCGTCCAAGCCGCGGTCAAGGGCACCGAAGTGGAATTCACCAATCATAACAGGCATATCCACCAAGTCAACAATGTGCTGAATACTGCCGTAAGGGTCATGGCGATAGCAGTTAAAGGAGAATACATCAAAATATTCACATCCTACGGTAACCGTTTTGTTTGCAACCCAGGCGTAACGCATGCCGAGATTCAAATGATTGGGGTCAACATCCTTTATTGCCAGTGCAGGCACCTTAATGAATTCACGTACCATTTCGGCAGATATACTCATCAAATCATCCCAAGCGGTTTTATTGAGTAAGTCCTTATCGATAGGATTGTATAAATCCTCAAAAGAGGAGTAGGATGCGTTCCATGCCGAATTAAGGCTTTCTGCCGTGCCATACTGCGATTTTAGATTGTTTATTATAAAATCCTTAGAATAGAAATTTTCGTCAATTTCCAGCGTTACAGCTGCTATATTAAGCCCATCAGAAAATGCCCAGTGCGGCTCATTGCTCATGAAATAACCTATCATGTTTTTATCGTTTTTTAATTCTTCAAGCTGCTGTGCCCATTTAATGCTTTCTTCTTTGTACTCGGGAGAAAAAACATCAGGAAAATCACGGAAAATATTTTTTGTAGTGCGAGGAAAACCGTGGAGAATATGAACATAGGGGAGATTCGAATTTTTAATAAACCTCATGTCACTCCAGCAGGCAACCGTGTTTTCGCCCCATTCAATAAGTCTGCGCTTTGTTATCTTTGTCCACGCATCGTACCAGTTTTCGCCAAATGTGCGATAAAGATTGTATTTGTGCCAACTGAAAAAGCTTTCGTTACCATGACGAAACTTTGCCCAACCGGGTGTATCAAGGGGTGGAAGATAGTCGCAGAACCCTTCTATACCCGTGATATTGCAGTCTCCGTCAACACCTACGCAGTCAAGTCCGCAACTTATGAAAGCGTAACCGTCAGGGTCTTTAAGCCAGTAACGTCTGTCGTCTTTTTCAAGTGCAAAAAAGCCTGTTGCTTCAAATTTCTTGCCAAGCCAACCTCCGTAAGGAGAACAGTCGGTAGGGAGCGTAGTTTCTTTTTCATATTCGCTTAAAAGATATTCTCGAAGCTCGTCCTCGTTGTTTGTTTTTCCTTGCCAATTGGTAATTTTTTTCTGTCCTAACGTGTCGACAAGTTTTACATCAGGGACCGTATATACGGGTTCGTTATCTGTTATGTATGCACGGTCGATTTTTAGCTGAACGTCACTCGGAGAGGGCGCCACACCGAACGCGAAACGTGTCAAGTTTTTGAGCTTTACAGGTGTTCCGAGAACTACGGTTTTCAGTCTGCCGGGTTTTCTTTTTAAAAACAAGACGCCGCCCTCGGCAGATTCCTCTTTCAGCGAAACAACTGTTTTGACATGGGGAAGAAGACCTATTTTTACCGTAATGTTACTGTCTATTTGTTCGGTATCCCAGAAATTCAAGGTAACACTGGTAGAATATTCACTAAGGTTTGTAACTTCAAATACGATATATTCGTCTCTATTACATTCGTGAGAACAAATTGTACCTTTTACACCTTCAAAAAGAAGCATACCACCATCTTTGGAAAATGTATAGATGTCTTGGTTTGAAGAAACGTTTTTCAATTTTGCAAGACTTAAATCTACTGTTTTCATTTCTATTTCTTCTTTCTTGTACGTTTATTTTAATATATTTTCACCAATTTTGTATACGTCACCGGCACCCATTGTGATAACAATATCATTGTCATTTAAATTTGCTTTAAGATATGCCTCGACGTCGTCAAAAGTTTTGATGTACAGTGAATTTTCAATTGCGTCTGAAAGTTCTTTTGCGCTTACAATGCCTGTATCTTTTTCTCTTGCGGCATAAATGTCTGTTATGATAACATTAACTCCGCTTTCGGTAAATACTTGGACAAAGTCTTTGAACAATGTTTTTGTGCGGGTATAGGTATGGGGCTGGAATACGCACCAAACTTTTTTAAAGCCCATTTTATTGGCGGCATCAAGAGTAACCTTGATTTCCGACGGATGATGTGCATAATCATCAACAACAAGCGCACCGTTACACAATCCTTTGCGTTCAAAACGGCGGTGTGCACCTACAAATTCGCCGAGAGCACCGATTATAGCGTCTTTATCAATACCGGAAATGTCGGCTGCGGCAAATGCTGCCAAAGCATTGTATACACTATGAGTACCCGGAACAGATAACGAAAGTGATGCGTAGAACACGCCGTCTTTTATCACATCAAAATTGCATCGGTCAGATGAATCGTGAGTGATATTTACAGCTTTATAATCACAATCATTAACAATCCCGAATGTAACGATGTTTTTAGCAACACCACGCAGGGCTTTTTTTACGTTGTCATCATCGGAGTTTGCAATTATTGCGCCGTCATCGGGAGTAAGAAGCGCGAGTGAATGAAAAGTGTCAATAATATCGTCAAGGTCTTTGAAAAAGTCAAGATGATCGGCCTCAATATTAAGCATAAGAGTAATTTTGGGAAAGAATTTTAAAAAGCTACGGTGATATTCGCAAGCTTCGGCAATAAAAACATCTTTTTTGCCCACTCTTAAATTGCCACCTATTACATCCAATTCGCCACCGATTGTGACGGTGGGGTCAACGCCTGCAGCAAGAAAAATTTGGGACACCATACCGGTTGTGCTGGTTTTCCCATGTGTGCCGGAAACAGCAATAGGGTTGTTATAACGCTTCATTATCACGCCAAGAAGCTCTGCGCGGTCGATTATCTCAATTCCGAGCTCCTTCGCTCTGACAATTTCGGGATTGTCGGGCTTTACAGCTGCAGTATGCACGATGAGGTGCTGGTCTGTTATGTTCTCCTTGTTATGGCCGATGAAGATTTTTGCACCTGCATTTTTGAGGTTGTCGGTTATGTGCGACTCGCGTATGTCAGAACCGGTTATTATACAACCATCCTCAATCAATATGCGCGCGAGGGCACTCATGCTGATGCCGCCAATACCGATGAAGTGTATTTTAAAACCTTTGGAAAGTAAGTTTTCGTTCATGGTTATTCCTCCAATATACCCAATGTAATAATATTATATCAAAAAATTTCATAAATTACTATTGAAAAATTCTCTATATTTTGATATTATACAAATATAGAGAAAAAATCAAGTGTCTTTAGGCAACTTGGTTAAGAAAATTAGGAGGGAATTATATGCAAATTACTGACATCAAAGTAAGAAAAATAACTTCCGAAGGAAAAATGAAAGCTGTTGTATCGGTGACACTTGATAATATGCTTGTTATTCACGATATCAAAATTATTGATGGTGTAGAAAAAATGTTTATCGCCATGCCGAGCAGAAAAAATGCCGAAGGCGAGTATAAGGATATTGTTCATCCCATTACAAGTCAGCTTCGTGAAACACTTCAGAGCGCTATTTTGGCAAAATATGAAGAAGTAATGAACGAGCAGTTGGCCGATTGACAACACATGAAATCAGGCAGGCTTTTTTCGCTTGCCTTTTTTCTCTGTTTTGCATTAAAGTAATTTTCAGGAGATGTTTATTAAATGAGTTTTTCCCTTGTTGTACTTGCTGCAGGTGAAGGAAAAAGGATGAAATCAGAAAAATCCAAAGTTGTTTTCACGGTCGCAGGCAAGGAAATGGTAAACCGCGTTATAGATGAGGCATTAAAGTCCGGAGCGGACAGCGTTTGTGTTGTTGTTGGACATAAGGCGGAGATGGTTGTTGAAGCTGTAGGCGATAAGGCTGTGTATGTGACACAGGCAGAACAAAAAGGTACCGGTCATGCTGTTATGCAGGCAAAGGATTTTATAAAAAACAGCACTAATGTGATGATTCTTGCGGGTGATACACCGCTTATTACGTCAGATACATTGCAAAATGCAGCAAAGCTTCATGCAGAAAACGGTAATTCCTGTACTGTATTGACCTCTGTTGTTGAAAATCCTTTCGGATACGGTCGTATAATTCGTGACAGCGAAGGCAATATTGACAGGATTGTGGAGCAAAAGGATGCCTCAGAAGAAGAAAAGCAGATTTGCGAAATTAATTCCGGTATGTATTGCTTTGAGTCAAAGGCGCTTTTGAGTGCACTTGATAAACTTACAAATAACAACGCACAGGGCGAGTACTATCTTACGGATACACTTGCGCTGATGAAGAATAACGGACTTAAAGTCGGAGCATATGTAGTTGATGATGCGTGTGAAATTTCCGGCGTTAATGACCGTGTACAGCTTGCCGAAGCAGAAAAAATTATGCGTAAGCGTATAAATAAAAAACTTATGCTTGAAGGCGTTACAATCATTGATTCTGATACAACATATATTGATGACGATGTAGTTATCGGAAAAGACAGTGTGATTTATCCCGGTACGACAATAGAAAATGGTTCTGTTATCGGAAGCGGGGTTACAATCGGTCAAAATTGTCGTATCGTAAACAGCAAAATCGGTGATGGCTGTGATGTTTATTTTTCCACTATAGTTGACAGTAGTGTTGATGAAGGCTCTCATATTGGTCCTTATGCTTATTTGAGACCCAACAGTACTGTAGGCAAAGGTTGCAAGGTTGGTGACTTTGTTGAACTTAAAAACGCCAGTTTAGGCGACGGTACAAAAGCAAGCCACCTTACATATATAGGCGATGCTACAGTCGGCAAAAATGTTAATTTCGGCTGTGGTACGGTTATTGTTAATTATGACGGAAAAAGCAAGTTCAAAACCAACATTGGCGACAATGCCTTTATTGGTTGCAATTCGAACCTTGTTTCACCCGTTACGGTTAAGGATAATGCGTATGTCGCCGCAGGTTCTACCATTACTGACGAAGTGCCCGAGGGTGCACTTGCAATAGCAAGAAGCCGTCAGGTGGTAAAAACCGATTGGAAAGACAAAAGATTAAAGTAAAAGGATTAAACGGAGGAGTAGCAATGTTACACAACGCTAAAAACATCAAGATCTTTTCAGCAAATTCCAACCCTAATTTGGCTGCAAGTATTGCAAATCATTTGAATTTGCCCCTTTCAGCAAATAAAGTTGGTAAGTTTTCCGATGGTGAAATCTTTGTAAATCTGGACGAAACAGTTCGCGGTAGCGATGTTTTCATTATCCAGTCCACATGTGATCCCGTAAATGATCACCTCATGGAATTACTTGTAATGATTGACGCCTGCAAGAGAGCATCAGCAGGCAGAATCGTAGCCGTTATGCCTTATTTTGGCTATGCAAGACAGGACAGAAAGGCAAAAGCAAGAGACCCGATTACAGCAAAATTGGTTGCTAATCTGATTACAGCGGCAGGCGCAACAAGAGTACTTACAATGGATTTGCACGCGTCACAGATTCAGGGATTTTTTGATATTCCCGTTGATCATCTTTTGGGTGTTCCGCTTTTGGCACCTTACTATCTTGAAAAGTTTGATTCCATGGAAGATGTTGTTGTTGTATCTCCTGACTTTGGCAGCGTAACAAGAGCAAGAAACTTCTCAAGAATTATTGATACACCCGTTGCAATTATTGACAAACGCAGACCAAGACCTAACGTCAGCGAAGTAATGAATATTATCGGTGACATCAAAGACAAAAAGGTTATTTTGGTTGACGATATGATCGATACAGCAGGCACTATTACACATGGTGCAGAAGCACTTATCGAAAAAGGTGCGAAGGAAGTATACGCTTGTTGTACTCATCCCGTGCTCTCAGGTCCTGCAATGGAAAGAATAGCAGCATCTCCCATTAAAGAGCTTGTTGTTCTTGATACTATTGAGCTTCCCGAGGAAAAGAAGGCTCCCAACATCAAGGTGATTTCTGTTGCAAAGCTTTTTGCAGATGCAATTGAAAAGATTTATGAAGACGAATCTATCAGTCCTCTTTTTGCTCCTCCAATCAAATAATTAGCTATCAGGTCGGAAAATGCTTGCATTTTCCGACTTTGTGCAGAAGAAAACATGCAAAGGAAGGTAAAAATCATGTATCTTATAGTCGGGCTCGGAAATCCGGGTAAAGAGTATGAAAAAACCAGGCACAATGTAGGCTTTACAGCTATTGATTATCTTGCTTATAAATATAATATAAATGTTTCAAAAATTAAATTTAAAGGCATTTACGGTGACGGTATGATAGGCGGAGAAAAGTGTATACTTTTAAAACCTCAGACATATATGAACCTCAGTGGCGAAAGTGTACGTGAAGCCAGTGAATATTTTAAGATTGAACCAAATAATATTATAGTAATGTATGATGATGTAGCACTTGAACCGGGAAAAGTGCGTATAAGACCCAAGGGCAGTGCGGGCGGTCACAACGGCATGAAATCCATCATATATCAAATCCAAAACGATGAATTCCCCAGAGTGCGTTTTGGTGTAGGTCAAGCAGAACACAACATGACAAGTCATGTTCTCGGAAAATTCAGCGAAGAAGACGGGATAAAAGTTTCCGATGCAATCCGTCTTTTGCCTGATGTGATAGAAGCTTTGATTAAAAACGGTGTCAGTGACGCAATGAATAAATTTAACGGTAAATAAGGTGCAGAAATGAAATTTCAAGATCTGCTTACAGGCAGTGCAGAGTATGAAAACATAGTTGCTGCGGCAAAAGAAAACATGTTCCCGATACATGTTACAGGGCCCTCGGAATCCGTGAAGGCCCATTTTGTCGTGTCGTTATTAAATTCTCTTGACAAGAAATGCTTTATTATAACATACAGCGAAATGCAGGCACGAAAGCTTTTTGATGATATATCTTTCTTTGAGCCCGATGCAGCAGTGGTTATCCCCGAAGCTGATATGATGCTTTATAAAACAGAAGCCGCTGATAACGAAGCCGAAAACAAGAGAATGAGTGCTCTTACTATGGTTTCTCAAAAGAAAATAGTAATAATGAGTGTAATGAGCTTCATGCAATACGTTGTATCAAAGAAGGACCTTGAACTTTTGAGTTTTGAAGTAAATGTTGGCGATGTGCTCAATATGCAAGATGTTGTTGACAGGCTCATAAGAATGGGCTATACAAGGCTTGATAGCGTAGAAAACGCAGGTCAGTTTGCTGTTCGTGGTGGCATTGTTGATGTTTTTCCGCCGGGAAAAGACGCATACAGAATCGAATTTTTCGGTGACGAAGTTGACCTTATTAAAGTTTTTGACCCATTTACTCAGCTTTCGACTGACAAATGCGAAATTGCAGAAATCGTACCGGCTTCGTCACACTCATTTACGGGTAGTATTTTGTCATATATCGAAAAAGACGATGTTGTATTTTTTGATGAACCTAACAGAATATCAGAAACCGCCGAAACAATCAGATTTGAACTTGAAGATAATATTAAAACTCTTATCGAAAAAGAGGTTGACATTGACCCCGAACGCGAGTATTTACAAAAGTATGATAAACTTATAGATAAAATTACAAAAAACAAGATTGTGTCAATCTCTGCATTAAGTAGGATTTGTCCGGATTTCAGGGCTAAAACCAACCTTAATCTGACGGCAAAAACACTGCAGAACTATAGCGGAAATATAGACTTTTTATATGATGATATAAGAACATGGCAGAAGCTTAGATATAATATCTACATTTTAGGCGGAAGCAGCCAAAGAGCAAAGTCTCTGAGAGACGCACTTGAGGAAAAAGGTTTTAGGGCAACATATTATGCGTCGATTAGTGATGTTGAAGATACAAAAAACAGCATTGCGATATTAAAAGGTTCTGTAAATAAAGGCTTTGAATATTCGCTTATCAACACTGTTGTTGTAAGTGACCGAGAGATTTTTGCTTCGGAAAAGAAAAAACGCAAGGTGAAAAAAGACCCCAATACTGCAAAAATCAAGAACCCGGTTGATATAGCTCCCGGTGATTTTGTTGTACACAATGTGCACGGTATAGGTAAATATATTGGCATGAAACGCCTTGAAGTTGCAGGTATTACACGTGATTATTTCAAAATAGAGTACCGCGGGTCTGATTTTTTGTATATTCCTGTTGACCAGCTTGATTTGATTAACAAATATGTCGGCGCGGGCGAAGGCAAGAGCATACGCATCAATAAGCTTGGCGGTGCGGAATGGGCGGCAACAAAAGCAAAGGTAAGAAAAAATGTTGCCGAAATGGCACAAAAGCTTACAGAACTTTATGCAGCACGCAGTATCGCCGAAGGCGTGGCTTTTTCAAAAGATTCCTCCTGGCAACGTGATTTTGAGGCGGATTTTATATACGAAGAAACAGAAGACCAGCTCCGTGCAGTGGAAGAAATCAAAAAGGATATGGAATCAAGCCGTCCTATGGACAGACTTTTGTGCGGCGACGTAGGTTACGGTAAAACAGAGGTTGCAATGCGTGCGGCATTCAAGGCGGTGGATTCCGGTTATCAGGTGGCGTACCTTGTGCCGACCACAATACTGGCACAGCAACAGTATAATAATTTTGTGCAAAGAATGAAAAAATTCCCTATTACAATAAGAATGCTTTCCAGGTTTTCAACCCAAAAGGAAACAGAGGAAACTCTTCGCATGTTGAAAAGCGGTGAATGTGATATTGTAATCGGTACTCACAAACTTTTGTCTCCTAAAATTGAATACCGGAGATTGGGACTCCTCGTTATTGATGAAGAACAGAGGTTTGGTGTTGCACATAAAGAAAAAATCAAGGAATTCAAGAAAAACGTTGATGTCTTAACTCTTAGTGCAACGCCTATCCCGAGAACACTCCACATGGCGATGGTTGGTATCCGTGACATGAGCGTACTCATGAATCCTCCCGAGGACCGATATCCCGTACAAACGTATGTTTTGGAGCACAACAAAGTTATTTTACAAAACGCTATAGAACGTGAGCTTTCGCGTTCAGGGCAAGTGTATTATGTATCAAATCGTGTTAACGGCATGGAGAAGCTTGCTGCTGAAATTGCCGCACTCGTTCCCGATGCAAGGGTTGAAATGGCGCACGGGCAGATGAGTGAAGCGCAACTCGAAAAAACTCTTATGCGGTTTTTAAACAAAGAAATTGACGTTTTAGTCTGCACTACCATAATAGAAACCGGTATGGATGTACAAAATGTAAACACAATAATTATTGAAGATGCAAATCATTTCGGCTTGTCTCAGCTTTATCAGTTAAGAGGACGAGTGGGCAGAACAAACCGCCTTGCATATGCGTATCTTACATTTAACCCCACAAAGGCTCTTGATGAAATAGCAGAAAAGAGACTTCGTGCAATTAAGGAATTTACCGAGTTTGGCTCGGGCTTCAAAATAGCAATGCGAGACCTTGAAATCCGTGGTGCAGGCAATGTTTTGGGTCCTGAACAGCACGGGTTTATGGCAACTGTTGGTTATGATATGTATTGTCAGATGCTTTCAGATGCCGTCAATGAGGCGATGGGTTTGCCGCCTGAAGAAAAGAAGGTAACTACACAGATTGAACTTAATGTAAACGCATATATTCCCAACGAATACATTAATGCGGAAGCTTTGCGTATTGAGGCGTATAAGTCGATTGTAGCAATTGAAGAGATGAACGATTTCAACCGTGTACAGGAAGAATTGGAGGACAGATACGGAACAATTCCCGCGTGTGTTGATACACTTATGAAAATTGCTCTTATGAAAGCTTGTGCAAACAGTCTCGGTATAACTGATATTAACCAGTCTGCTGACGGCGTTACACTTAAGTTTATTAAAACCAAAGCACCTGATATCAAAGTTTTGTCCAAAATATCTTCAAGCCGTGTCGTAAGGATTCTGTTTTCGGCAGGGGATAAGCCCTACATTCTTATCAGAATGCAGAATCCTTCAGAAAAGGATATTATTGAAAAAGTAAACTTTGTGTTAAATAGCTTGCAAAACCCTGAATTATAGTTTATTATGAAAGCATTAGCACACGAAAGGATGTTATTATGAAAAGAATTTTGACCTTAATTATGGCTGTAATTATTGCTGTCGGGATGATGGCGGGTTGCGGTAAAAAGAACGATAAAGAAACAAATATTCCATCCGGATCAGCAACAGAAAACAACGCTGATGTAATTGCAACAATTGACGAGTATTATATCACGACAGATATGCTGTATTTTTATCTTGACCAGGCTGTAAGCGAAATCCAGACACAGTCAGGGTCTGCGCCCGGATGGGAAAAAATACTCGTGTCTGACGGTTTGACTGCTCGTGACGCATCAATTAATTTGGCGCTTGATTATGCAAAGCAGGATTATTCAATCATGCTGGAAGCAAAAGCCCTTGGCGTATACTCCGAAGAAAAAAACGAAGAGTTTATTAAGTCCTATATTGACTATAACGGTGGCGAAGAAACTTTTAATCAGATGATGGCAATGTACGGTTATGACGCTGACTCTTTTAAAACTTATCTCAAAGCAATGAATTCTTACCAGTCTATTCTGGCTCTTGAGTGTACAGAAGAAGAGGCTGCGGAACAGTTTAACGGATTGTACGGTAACGGAGATTATTATGTAGCAAAGCATATTCTCATTACTTTTGATGGCAGAAGCGATGAAAACTCCGCACTCCAGGAAGCAAATGCTGCATACGAAAGAGCTGTGAACGGCGAAAACTTTGAGGATTTAATTGTAGAGCTTAACGAAGACCCCGGAGAAGATCCTGAAGTTGGTTATCTTTTTACTGACGGAGATATGGTTATTGAATTTGAAGATGCTGTAAAAGGTCTTAAAATAGGAGAAATTTCAAAACCTGTCAGAACGGACTACGGCTATCACGTAATTAAGCGTTATGATATCCCCAAAAAGGGAGACGCTGCCTATGATGACTATATTCATGAAATGCGCATAACTATCGGCTCATCACGCATGACAGAAGAAAAAATAAACGCAATTTTCGATAAATATGTTATGGATGTTGATGATTCAAAGTATAGTTCTATTGATTTGACAAAATATACAACTGCTGAATAAAAGTGTAAAGAACGCTTCCGTGTTATAGGGGGCGTTCTTTGTATTAATCTTGACTTTTTGTGCGGAAAATGATATAATTAACAAAATAATTTTACCAAAACGAGGAGTGATTTGAATGCTTATGGAAGGACAGGACGTAAACAGCCTTAACCACCTTACAATCGGCGGCTGTGACAGCATTGAGCTTTGTGAAAAATACGGCACTCCGCTTTATGTTATTGATGAAAATGTTGTAAGAGAGCATTGCAGATTATATAAAAATTCTATTGACGAGTTTTATGACGGAAACGGCTTGGTCTTTTTTGCATCAAAGGCTTTGTGTAACAAGGCGATTGTAAGACTTGTACAAAGTGAAGGCTTAGGTGTTGACTCAGTTTCGTCAGGGGAACTTTATACCGCGCTTTCTGCAGGTATGGAAAGTGAAAAAATATGTATTCACGGCAATAATAAAACTGATGATGAGCTTCGTTATGCAATTGAAAACAATGTCGGAAGAATTGTTGTTGATAATTTGTCCGAGTTGGAAAGAATCAATAATATAGCGCGAGATTTTAATAAAACACAAAAAATCCTTTTCAGAATCAAACCCGGCATTGATGCTCATACACATGATTTTATAATGACAGGTCAGATTGACTCAAAATTTGGCTTTGCGCTCGAAACAGGCGAAGCAAAAGAGGCTGTTGTTAAGGCGTTGGAATATACAAATCTTTTGGTGGGCGGCATTCATTGTCATATCGGTTCTCAGATTTTTGAATCCGAACCATTTAAAGAGGCGGCAAAATTGCTTGTTGATTTTATTGGCGATATCAAAGATGAAACAGGTTTTGAAATGACCGAGTTGAATCTTGGCGGTGGCTTTGGTGTTACTTACACTGAAAAGGACGATCCGATTAAATTTGACAAATATATCGAAGAGGTCAGTGTTGTTGTAAAGGATGCCTGCGCGAAGAGAGGGCTTGCATTACCATTTATCATGATGGAACCCGGAAGAAGTATTGTTGCGACCGCGGGAGTAACACTTTACACTGCAGGTGCAATCAAGGATATACCAAATATAAGACGTTATGTTTCGATTGACGGGGGTATGGGGGACAACCCAAGATATATTCTTTATCAGGCGGAATATACTTGTCTTGTTGCAAACAAAGCCGGTGATGAAAAGACTGAAAAGATTACACTTGCAGGCAAGTGTTGTGAATCCGGCGACCTCATAGGCGAAAACATGAGCATACAACCTGTTGAACCCGGGGATAAAATTGCCGTATTGACAACAGGTGCATATAATTATTCAATGGCTTCAAACTATAACAGAATTCCGCGTCCCGCGATGGTTATGGTTAAGGACGGAGAAAGCCGAATTGTTGTAAAAAGAGAAACTTTTGAGGATTTGATAAGAAACGATGTTTGATTTTGATATTATATCTCTGTTGCAAAATTTTATAGTGCTTTTTACAGCCATAACGGTGCACGAGTTTTCTCATGGCTTTGTAGCCCATAAATTGGGCGACCCTACAGCAAAAATGATGGGCAGATTGACGCTTAATCCGTTGGCGCATCTTGACCCACTGGGTGCAATCATGATGATTCTCTGCCGTTTTGGTTGGGCAAAACCCGTGCCTGTTAATCCGTATTATTTCAAAGACCCTAAACGTGATATGGTTTTGGTGTCTGTAGCAGGACCTTTGTCGAATATTCTTTTATCTTTTATTGCTGTTACTATTTATGCAGTTCTTAACGTGTTTTCGCTGAGATTTAATCTTTTTGACAACAATGTTATTAGTTTTGCAATTGATTTGTTTCTGGTGTGCACAATATTGAATCTTAATTTTGCAGTTTTTAATCTAATTCCATTTCCACCGCTTGACGGAAGCAAAATTTTATTTTCAGTGTTACCAAATCATTTGTACAACAAGTTTTTAACGTATGAAAGATACGGAACGATTATTTTAATTGCATTGTCATTTACAGGAATTTTGGGCAGAATTATTGGTTTGGCGGTAAACCCAATTATTGATTTATATAATATTTGGATTGAAACAATAGTTGATTTTTTGCTTCCGCTACTTTTCTGATCTAAGAGGTTTTTTATGAGTGATGTTTCATTTAAAACGGCGGCATTTGAAGGACCGTTAGATTTGCTTTTGCACCTTATATCAAAAAATAAGGTAAGCATATATGATATTCCGATTTCGGAAATTACAGATCAATATTTTGAATATCTTGCAGAATGCGAAGCCATGGACATGGAGCTTTCCAGTGAATTTGCGGTTATGGCATCTCAGCTTTTGTATATCAAATCCAAGATGCTTCTTCCCGTGTACGATGAGGAAGAGGAAGACCCGAGAGCTGAGCTTGTTGACCGTCTTGAGGAATATAAAAGATATAAAGAGATTTCGAAAACTCTTGATGTTATGCAGCATGCTATGGACGACAGCGTTTTCAAAGCTCCTGAAAATCTTGATATTCCCAAGGTTATTGTAGAAAACAAAATAATGAAACCGGATCTTCTTTACGCATCATTTATGATGATAATGGAGAGAAACTTGGCAAAAAAACCGCTTTCTCCGCAAAATTTCAGTGGCGTAATCGGCAAAAAGAGAGTATCTATTCCGCATCAGTCAAGATATGTTATGGCAATGCTTAAAAAGCAGAAAAAGGTTCTTTTTGAAGCTCTTTTCGAAGATATGACAACACGCGGAGAAATGGTTGCTACTTTTATGGCAATTTTAGAGCTGATACGCGACAGTCATATGATTGTTATTGAGGACGAGGGGAAAATTCTTTGTCAGAGGTGTGATGATTTCGATGGATATGAATCAAGTAGCTCAGACGATTGAGGCAATACTATTTGCAATCGGAGACGCTGTTGAAATTTCGGACATGGCGGCAAGCCTTGAGATAAGTGAAGATGACGTCAGAAAAGGCGCAACGCTTCTTTCTGAAAAATATCGCGACAATCAGTCAGGTATAAGGCTGATTGAAATTGCTGACTGTTATCAGCTTTCTTCCAATCCTGCGTGTTATGATTACATAAAAAAAGTAAGTCAGATTAAAAAGCAAGCAGGGTTATCCAGTTCGGCGATTGAAACATTGTCAATTATTGCATACAATCAGCCTGTCACAAAAGGTACTGTAGAGTTTATCAGAGGTGTTGACTCATCGTATTCTGTTAACAGATTAATTGAACGTGGTCTTATTGATGAACTCGGACGTGCCGAAACACCGGGCAGACCTATCTTGTATGGAACAACAATGGAATTTTTACGTACTTTTGGGTTGAAAACACTGGAAGATTTACCACCGCTTCCCGAAAAGGGAATAGGAGAGGATGAATCTAACGAAATTAAGGAGGAGGCAAATTGACCTTTCTTGTAATTGCGGGAATAATTCTTGTATTCTTAATTTTTCTATTGTTTATACCTCTTGGTGTTGGTGCTAAGTATGAAAACGGTGCCTTTGTTATTGTTAAAATTGCTTTATTCTCCTTTGATATTCCAATCAATAAATTGATTGGTGAAAAAAAACAAAAGAAGAATAAAGCAACCGAAAAACAAAAAAAGCCCGAGGATGAAATCGAAAAAAGTATAGTTGGTCTTGATTTTGTTCTTTCACTACTGGGAGATTTCAGGCGCTTTGTAAGAAAAGGTTTTTCGCTTTCCGATTTCAAGCTTAATCTTACTTTCGGTACGGCGGATGCCGCATCTACCGCGGTAACGACGGGTCTTTTGTATACTTTGGTATACAATCTGCTCGGACTTGTAGATAAGCTTATGAAGGTTGATAACCCCGAGGTGAATATTAAGCCGATTTTTAACGAGGCCACATTTGCAATAACAGCAACGGGAATAATCCAAACAACCCTTGCACATATTATACCTACGGCAATTATATTTGCATATAAATTTTTTAAATATAAAAGTCAAAAAAGGAGGAAGTCAAAATGAGTACACATCCCATCAATGAACTTATGACAAACGTAATGGGGAACCTTAAGCAGATGGTGGACGTGAACACTATCGTAGGCAGTCCTGTTGAAACAGCTGACGGAACGACAATTATACCTGTTTCTAAAGTTGGTTTTGGTTTTGCAGCAGGCGGCAGTGATTTTTCAGCATCAGCACCCGCAGCAGATCCTCATTTCGGAGGCGGTAGCGGTGCAGGCGTATCAATTGCGCCTGTCGGTTTTTTGGTTGTGAGCAAGGATCAGATAAGAATGATTCCCGTCACAAGCACAAATTCTGCTGTTGACAAGCTTGTTGATTATATTCCTACAGCAATCAGCAAAGTAAACAGCATGATCGAAAAACACAAAGATTCTAAAGACGAAGAATAAGATTTAAGTCACCTCGAAAAAAAGAGGTGACTTTTTCTTTTTTTGCAAAAATTTGATTGAAATGGAAAGAGCTTTGTGCTATAATATATCTTGGTTAAAGTTTTAGGTTTTATTCATCAAAAAAGCCGAACATACATAGTTATATCCTAAGGCGGTGGGTTGATGAATAAGTATTTTAAGACGATATTTGTAATTGGTATTTTGTTGTTTTGTCCGATAAGAGCAAGCGCAGAGGTAGAAGTTTCTGCCGAAAGCGCTATAGTAATAGACGCGTATTCAAAACGAATTCTTTTTGAAAAAAATGCGTACTCAAAACGTGCAATGGCAAGCACAACAAAAATCATGACTGCTCTTGTTGCAATCGAGGAGCTTAAGCTTGATGACGTTGTAACTGTCAGTCCTTTTGCGGCAAGCACCGAAGGGTCGTCAATCTGGCTTTCGCCCGGGGAACATATGACAGTGGAAGACTTGCTTTACGGACTGATGCTGTCAAGCGGCAACGACGCCGCAACGGCTTTGGCGGAACATACAGCCGGGAGTGTTGAAGCGTTTACCGTCCTGATGAATAAACGAGCCAATGAAATCGGTGCTTTAAATACTAACTTTACAAATCCTCACGGTTTGCCTGATGACAGTCACTATACAACGGCATATGATTTGGCACTGATAAGCGCAAATGCTATACACAACTCTTTGTTTAAGACCATATGCTCAACAAAAGCAAAGACAATTTCGTGGGAAAGTTCACAATGGGACAGAAGCCTCACAAATCACAATAAGCTTTTGAATATGTATGACTATACTATCGGCGTAAAAACCGGCTATACTAAAAAAGCAGGAAGATGTCTTGTTTCTGCAGCGGAAAAAGACGGGCAATTGCTTATTGCCGTTACGTTATCAGCTCCGGATGACTGGAATGACCATATCAAGCTATACGAGCATTGCTTTGACAAGTATACCGCCTTTACAGCGTGTAAAAAAGGTGATAGTGCCGGTTTATACGTTGCCGATAACAAAGATGCAGAAAGCGTAGGACTTGTTTACGGTGATGATTTTACTGTTTCTGTTGCAAATGATGAAACAGATAATATAGAATTGAAAAATAAACTTAATATTACTTATCCGGTCAAAAAAGGTCAGACTATAGGTGTTTGTGAAATATATTTTTCGGGCAGTTGTATAGGTAATGTTGATATTCTTGCGGCGAATGACGCCGTTATACAGAAAAACTTGGTTTCGATATTAATCAAACTGTTGAAAGGATTAATAATGCAATGAGATTACAAAAATTTATGGCACAGTGCGGTGTTGCGTCAAGACGTGCCAGCGAAGAAATAATAAGTCGTGGGCGTGTAACAGTTAACGGAGATGTTGTTGATTATATGGGCTGCGAGGTAGATCCCGACAGCGATATTGTAGAAGTTGACGGCATAAAAATACAGCCCGAGAGTAAAAAGTATTATATATTACTCAATAAGCCCAAGGGATACGTAACTACTGTAAGCGATGAATTTGACCGTCCTACGGTGATGGAGCTTGTTCGCGACGTACATGCAAGGATATATCCCGTAGGCAGACTGGACTATGATACTGCCGGACTCCTTATTATGACAAATGACGGAGATTTTGCAAATGTTCTCACACATCCGAGGCATGCTGTTAACAAAGCATATATTGCACAGCTCAACAATCTTCCCGATAGCGAAAGTCTGAATATGCTTCGTAACGGTGTGATGCTTGACGGCAAAGTTACTGCGCCTGCAAAGGTAGAAGTTTTGAAGCCGACAAAACATGGTTGTGAAATAAAGGTTACTATTCATGAGGGCAGGAATCGTCAGGTTAGAAGGATGTTTGAAGCCATTGGTGCTACGGTGGTATCGCTTAAGCGTATCTCGGTAGGTAATGTTACACTTGGCAATCTGCCCGAGGGGAAATGGCGTCATCTTAATGATGCTGAGCGTCAAAAGCTCATGGGAAAAAGCAGTAAAAAGAAAACGTCTGCTAAAACTCGATAATAATAACGGTTGAACCGTTAATTTATTATAGAAAATATTTTTTATTAAACTGGGAGGTATAGAAAATGAGCATGGATGAAAAGCTTGCTATGCGCAACGCGGCAAGGCAGACTGTATCGCTTGGCGGTGGCGCAGATATGCAGAGCAAAGTAAAGAGTTCGGGAAAAATGCTTGCAGGCGAGAGAATGAATAATCTCTTTGATGAGGGCAGTTTTATTGAACTTGATGCTTTTGTTTCAGCTCGAGGAAAAGATACTGCTGCTGACGGCGTTGTAACAGGTTACGGCACTGTTGACGGTAGGCTTACTTTTGCTTATGCACAGGATCCTACTGTAATTGGTGGGTGTGTGGGTGAAATGCACGCAAAAAAGATTTGTAAGGTTTACGAAATGGCTGCCAAAATGGGTGCTCCCGTTATTGCTATGCTTGACAGCAACGGCGCAAGATTGGAAGAAGGCGTTATTGCACAGGCGGCAGTAGGCGAAATTCTTGCGGCTGTATCTCGCGTATCGGGTGTTGTACCCACAATTTGTGCAGTACTCGGCACATGTGCGGCGTCAAGTGCCATTGTTGCCGAAATGAGTGATTTTGTTGTTATGAGCGAAAAAGCAGAGCTTTTTGTTAATTCGCCCTCTGTTGTTACTGCAACAACAAACAAGGCTTACAGTGCTGACGCAAAAGCATGTGCAACAGTTTCCGGCAATGCTCATTTTATTGCAAAAGATGATACATTGGCGCTTGAAACAGTAAAGCTTCTTTTGAGTTATCTTCCTTCTAACAATCTTTGTGATGCTCCTGAGTTTGATTGTATGGATGACCTTAACCGTATGAGCGACAGCTTCATGGGTGTTGATGGCGAATATGATGTAAGAAGCCTTATCGCGGCAGTTGCCGATGATGGTGCTTTCATGGAAAGCCATATTAATTATGCACGAGGCGCAGTTACAGGCTTTATAAGACTTAACGGTGTAACTGTTGGCGTTGTTGCAAATCAGGGCAATGAAGAAGGCGGTACTCTCAGCGGACAAGCTATTGAAAAGATGGCAAGATTTGTGCGTTTTTGTGATGCTTTTAACATTGCAATACTTACTTTTACAGATGTTGAAGGCTTTAAGGTAAGCGCAGATGAGGAAAACTGGGGTCTGGCAAGAAAGAGCGCAAGACTTTTGTACGCGTTTACTGAAGCTACTGTACCCAAGGTAAATGTTATAGTTAAGAAAGCATATGGTGGTGCTTATGCAGCTATGAACTCGAAGCAGACCGGTGCTGATATCGTGCTTGCTTTCCCCACAGCATGTATTGCAGCAATTGCACCCGAAGCAGGTGTTGGTGTTATGTTCTCTGAACGTCTTAAAGCGGGCGAGAGCAGAGAGACACTTGTTGAAGAATATAAAGAAACTGTTGCATCACCCTATAATGCAGCAGCTATGGGTTATGTTGACGATATTATTATCCCCGGCGAAACTCGTCCCAGAGTTATTGCAGCATTTGAAATGCTCAGAAGCAAGCGCGTAGGTGCTCCTTCACGTAAGCACGACAACATGCCGCTTTGATAGAGGGGTGCTTGTATGAATATATATGATCTTAAAACTCCCGGTGAGATTATCTCTTACGGTGTAGTTATTACAATTGAAGGTATGTTGGTTGTATTTGCGATTTTGATACTTATCATGCTTACAATTCAGGCAATGAGCCTTTTCTCGGGCAATAAACCTAAGAAGGAAAAACAGTCTAAAAAAGCAAATTCACAGACGAGCCTTGTTGACAAAAACATAGAGGATTCTATTGTTCAGACTGATGAGCCTGCTGTTGATGACAATGAACTTATCGCAGTCCTTACAGCAGCAGTTGCCGCATGTATGGGCACAAGCAGTGCAAGCGTAAACATCAGAAGCTACAAGAAAGTATCTTCCGCATGGGGCAACGCCGCCAAGCGCGAAGTACTTGATAACAGATTTTAAGGAGGATAAATAAGATGAGAAAATTTATCATAAACGTAAACGGTAATTCATATGAAGTTGAGGTTGAAGAAGTAGGCGGTGCTGTTTCTGCTCCTGCGGCACCCGTTGCGGCAGTATCTGCTCAGGCGGCTGCCCCTGCAAAAGCTGCTGCTCCTGCAGGCAAGGGCGATCCCGTAAAGGCTCCCATGCCCGGTACAGTGCTTGATATTAAAGTGTCTAACGGTGCAAAGGTTAACGAAGGTGATGTTCTTGTAGTTTTGGAAGCAATGAAGATGGAAAATGATATCAAGGCTCCCAAGGCAGGTACAGTTACTGTTGTTACATCTAAGGGCTCCAGTGTTAATACAGGCGACGTTTTAGTTACTATTGCCTAATATATTAACGCAGATTGGAGTGTGAACACAAATGCAAATGTTCGAAATGTTAGCTGACGGTTTGAGCAGTTTTGCTATGAAAACCGGTGTCGCTGAAATAGCGATGAAATTTGCAGATGGCGGTTGGAAAACACTCGTTATGCTTCTTATTGCGTGTGTACTTTTGTATTTAGCAATAGTGAAAAAGTTTGAACCGCTTTTGCTTTTACCCATAGCGTTCGGTATGCTTTTGGCAAACCTTCCTTTAGGTGGTGTTATGCATCCCGAATACTTTATTGACCCTGAATACCTTCTTGAGGGAGGCAAACTTAATTTCAGCCTTATTTTAAATAAAGGCGGTCTTTTAGACCTTTTGTATTTAGGTGTAAAACTCGGTATTTATCCTCCGCTCATTTTCCTTGGTATTGGATGTATGACGGACTTCGGTCCTCTTATTTCCAACCCTAAGAGTATTCTTTTAGGTGCGGCAGCACAGCTGGGTGTATTTATTACGTTTTTCTGCGCGGTGTTACTGGGCGCGTTCGGTCTCTTTGGTTTTGGCGCTGACGGTAACGTTGCTACAATTTTCAAAGAAGCTGCATCAATCGGTATTATCGGTGGTGCAGACGGTCCTACGGCAATCTTTGTTACAAAGACCCTTGCTCCCGGATTACTCTCAGCTATAGCTATTGCTGCATACAGCTATATGGCTCTTATTCCGCTTATTCAGCCTCCTATAATGAAGGCGATGACAACAAAGAAGGAAAGACAAATTGTTATGGAACAGCTTCGTCCCGTAACACAGAAGGAAAAAATCATTTTCCCCATTGCAGTTGCTCTTATCGTTATTTTGCTGGTTCCTGATTCTGCGAGCTTAGTAGGTACACTTATGCTCGGTAATCTCATCAAGGAATCCGGCGTTGCAGAGCGTCTTTGCAAGACTGCACAGAATGAGCTCATGAATATTATCACAATTTTCCTCGGTATTACCGTAGGCGCTACGGCAACAGCAGACACATTCCTTACTCCCAAGACGGTGCTTATTATTTGCCTTGGTCTTGCAGCTTTCAGCGTTAGTACAATTGGTGGTTTGCTTCTTGCGAAGTTGATGTGTAAGCTTACAGGCGGTAAGATTAATCCTCTTATTGGCTCTGCGGGCGTAAGTGCAGTACCTATGGCAGCAAGAATGAGCCAGGTAGTAGGACAGGAAGAAAATCCTTCAAACTTCCTTCTTATGCACGCTATGGGTCCCAATGTTGCAGGTGTTATCGGTAGTGCTGTTGCAGCCGGTGTATTCCTTGCGAACTTTACAGGTATTTGATTAGGAGGTAAATGAAAATGGTTAAAATTACAGAAACAGTCCTCCGTGATGCTCATCAGTCACTTATTGCAACAAGAATGACAACAGAGCAGATCTTGGGTATTGTAGAAAAACTCGATAAAGTTGGTTATCATTCCTTGGAAGCGTGGGGAGGAGCAACCTTTGACTCTTGTCTCCGTTTCCTTAACGAGGATCCTTGGGAAAGACTCAGAAAGATAAAGGACAAGGCTAAAAACACTCCTTTACAGATGCTTTTCCGCGGACAGAATATCTTGGGCTATCGTCATTATGCAGACGATGTTGTTGAATACTTTGTTCAGAAATCTATTGCAAACGGTATTGACATCTTAAGAATTTTTGACGCTCTTAACGACGTAAGAAACTTTGAAACAGCTATTAATGCCACAATCAAAGAAAAAGGCCATGTTCAGGCGGCAATCAGCTACACTTTAAGCGATTTCCACACAAATGAATCCTTTATCAAGCTTGCAAAACAGCTGGAAGATATGGGTGCGAACAGTATCTGTATCAAGGATATGGCAGGTCTTCTTACGCCTTATGTTGCATATGACCTTGTATCAGGAATGAAACAGGCTGTTAAAATTCCGATTCAGCTCCACACACATTATACAAGTGGCGTAGCATCTATGACGTATCTTAAGGCAATTGAAGCAGGTATTGACGTTGTTGACTGTGCTATGAGCCCAATGTCTCTCGGTACAAGCCAGCCTCCGACAGAATCCTTGGTTGCGACACTTAAAGGCACTCAGTATGATACCGGCTATGACTTGAATCTTCTTTCCGAAATTGCTGACTATTTCCGTCCTCTTCGCGAAGAATATATCAAGAGTGGTCTTCTTGACCCCAAAGCACTCAGCGTAGATGCTAATACTCTTAAATATCAGGTTCCCGGTGGCATGCTTTCCAACCTTATTTCTCAGCTTAAGCAGCAGGGTAAGGAAGACAAATATGAGGAAGTTCTTAATGAAGTTCCCAGAGTTCGTGCCGATGCAGGTTATCCGCCTCTTGTAACACCCACAAGCCAGATTGTTGGTACACAGGCTGTACTTAACGTAATAATGGGTGAGAGATATAAGATGACAACCAAAGAATTCCGCGCTATGGTACGCGGTGAATATGGTCAGACACCTGCACCTATTTCTGATGAATTCAGAAAAAAGATTATAGGTGACGAAGAAGTTATCAAATGCAGACCTGCAGACCAGATTCCTAATGAGCTTGATAAGTTCAGAGGTGAAATTGCAGAATATATTGAACAGGATGAAGACGTGCTTTCATATGCACTCTTTGATCAGGTTGCAACAAAATACTTTAAGTATCGTCAGGGTCAGAAATATAAAATCGATCCAAACCTTGCAAATACAGAAGAAAAAACTCATCCCATATAAAAATTAATAGGTTTGGTCTGTCTCATGTAAATGAGACAGACCATTTCTTGTAAAAGAAGGTCTTATTTATGCTCAAAATTGACGAAAGAATTATTAAATTAGCTAAAGAAGTAGAAGAGGAAATAGCGCCTCAGTTTAAGGAAATTGAAAATATTGCACAGTACAATCAGGAAAAAGTACTGAATGCTTTTATAAAAAACCGCGTAAGTGATTCTCATTTTAATCATTCTACAGGCTATGGTTATAACGATATCGGAAGAGAGGTGCTTGATCAGATTTATGCCGATACTTTTGGCACAGAAGATGCACTTGTACGGCATAACATTGTCAATGGCACTCATGCGTTAAGCATTGCACTTTTTGCAGTACTCCGTCCCGGTGATACGCTTCTTGCAGTAACAGGCAAACCATATGATACACTTGAGGAAGCCATCGGTATTTCCGGAGACGGAAAAGGCGGCAGTCTGAAAGAATTTGGAGTTAGCTACCGTCAGGTAGATTTAAAAGACAACAAACCCGATTTCGATAACATAAAAAAAGAGCTTACGAGTGATGTAAAATGCTGTATTATTCAGCGAAGTAAAGGTTATGATTGGCGTGACACGCTGTCCGCAAAAGAAATCGGGGAGATTGTATCGTTCATTAAGTCAATAAAACCTGACACTATCTGCATGGTTGATAATTGCTATGGTGAATTTGTCGAACGTGAAGAACCAAGCAATTACGGTGCAGATATGATTGTAGGTTCGCTCATAAAAAACGTTGGTGGCGGACTTGCACAATCCGGCGGATACATTGCGGGAAGCAAAGAATGTGTTGAGCTGGCAGCATACAGACAGACGAGCCCCGGTATAGGCAAAGAATGCGGTGCAACGCTTGGTCAAAACCGTCATATGTTACAAGGCTTTTTTATGGCACCTCATATTGTTTCCCAAGCTGTTAAAACTGCTGTTTTTTGCGGTGCAATGATGGAAAAACTCGGCTTTGAGGTAAATCCCACATCCACGGGGAAGAGATGCGATATAATTCAGTCTATTAAGTTTAATGATGCAGATAAGCTTATAAAATTCTGCAAAGCAATCCAGGCGGCATCACCGGTAGACAGCTTTGTTACACCTGAACCATGGGATATGCCCGGATACAATCACCAGGTTATTATGGCTGCAGGAACATTTGTATCGGGTGCAAGCATTGAAATCAGCGCAGATGCTCCGATAAAACCTCCGTACGTAGGATACCTTCAAGGTGGTCTGACATACGAAAGCGGAAAAATTGCTGTAATGCTTGCTGCAAGTGCTCTTATTGACTGATGTAGGGTACAGACCTATTTTGTTTTAACAAATCAAGAAAAAATAACATAGAAAGAAATATAGGCAATTCAACAAAATAAAAATTTTGTTGAATTGGGAGTAGGAGGAAACGAGAATGAATGTACATAATGAATACCACGATATTCCGGGCTTTGCACGGCGTTTTCTTGTCCATATGTCTACCATTCTTGGAAAATCTGATAAAACTGTTCATGAATATTATTATGACCTCAGAACTTTTTTTAGATTTATGTTGTGTTATTTTAACAAAGCCTCCTTTGATGAATTTGATACAATTGATTGTTCTGATTTTTCTTTAAATGAATTAAAAAAACTTAATACTGATGATTTGTACGAATTTCTTATGTATATCAGAAATTCACGTGACAACAATCCTAATGCTTTGGCTCGCAAAATTTCCTGTTTAAAATCTTTCTATAATTACATGACTGTTAAATCACATCAGCTTGATGATAATATTGCTAAAGATTTGGAATCTCCTAAAATTCCAAAAAAATTACCAAGATATCTTACGCTCGAACAATCTTTAAAGCTGCTTGAAGCCGTTGACGGCGAATTTGCAGTACGCGATTATGCCATAATTACGCTGTTTTTGAACTGTGGTATGCGTCTTAGCGAACTTGTCGGCATAAATATGCACGATATGCAAGAAAAAAGCATATTTATACGAGGCAAAGGCAACAAAGAACGTAAAGTTTATTTAAATGATGCCTGTGTTTCGGCAATAAATGACTATCTGAAGGTCCGACCTCATGATGGTGTTATTGATCGTGATGCGCTGTTTTTGAGCAAAAGAAAAACTCGTATTTCCAATAATATGGTATATAAAATGGTAAAAAAGAATATGGAAAGAGCCGGGCTTGATCCCGAAAAGTACTCCCCGCACAAGCTCAGACATACCGCAGCAACGCTTATGTATGTTCACGGAGATGTTGACGTGAGAGCATTACAAGAAATTTTAGGGCACGAACAGCTTTCTACAACACAGATTTATACACATGTTGACGAAAAACAGTTGCATGATGCAGTTAACCGTAATCCTCTTGCAAATACTAAAAAGCTTAAAAATAATGAATAAACATAAAAAAGCACCTAAAAAGGTGCTTTTTTAGTTAAATAAACCATATTTTGTTTTTATTCTCAAAAGTTTGTTTCCAATAGGTTTTTGTAAAACACAGATAAAAACAATGTTTGAAATTATGTATTCAAGCATTATAGGTACAGACGTTGCCACGTAAAACAAATATCTTTCGAATGAAAATACACTATCTATGCTTATTGTTGTATATATATCCATTATTAAAGAATATATAACCCCACAAATACCCGAAAAAACCATCAGCGAAAACCTGTTTTGCAAAAGTCGTTTTTTGTTTAAAAATCCCGCAAAAAAACCGATTAATCCCCAAACCGACATTTGAAACACCGTCCATGGACCCTGTCCGTGCTGCATATTGGACACCAATGCTGTAAGAGAGCCTGTTATAAAGCCGGCATCGGAACCAAAATATATGCCTGTTATGATTACAAGTGCTGTAACAGGTTTAAAATGCGGTACTATAGTAAAAATTAGACGTCCTGAAACACAAAGTGCTACCATTACAGCGATTATAACGGCTTCCCGCGTTGTGTGTCTCTTATTTTCAAAAGCTGTAAAAAACGGAATTATACTTATTAAAGCACCAATGGTTGCAACCAGCATATACTTTTCATTTCCAAGAAAAACATTGCTCAAAATTGCCAACGTTAATAAAAATATTATTGATAAAATACTAAAAATACTATGTTTAATAGTGACCATTCCTTTTGCACAAATTAACTACGTCATCAATTGTAACTGCATTTTTATACATATGTCTTGAAATGCGTGACGCATATGTTGTATAAAATTTGTTTTTTGAAAAAACCATTCGCGGACTTCCTTCCGATACAATTTGTCCGTTAAATAAAAATGCACATTTATCTGAAATCTCTGCCGAAAAATCAGCATCGTGGCTTACAATTATTACACAAACACCACTTGATGCCAACATTTTAAGGATTTTTTGTATAAGCCTCTTCCCTTTTGCATCTATTCCCTTTGTAGGCTCGTCCAGACAAAGAATGTCGGGCTTTACAAGCAGGACCTTTGCCAAAGCTGCACGTTGAGCCTCTCCTCCACTTAAATCAAAGGGGTTTCTGTCTAAAAGATGTTCTATATCGAGCTTTTGGCAGACATCATAAAAATCATCCGTAATTAGGGCAAAATCTTCTTTTAAAACATCTTTTGTAAAAACTGTTTTTACGTTTTGAGGCAAAACTGCAATCTTATGATTGAATGTTTTTATTTTTCCGCTGTAGGGCTTTCTTATGCCCGATATTAGTGATAAAAGCGTTGTTTTACCACTGCCGTTTCCGCCTAAAAGAGTAAGTATTTTGCCAAAATCTGCACTAAAATTGAGCTTTTTTAATACATCTGCAGAATTTTTTGTATATCTGAAATAAACATCCTTTAATTCTAATGCCGTGTTTTTTTCGTATTCTGTTTCTTCAATTGCATTGACTTCGGATTTAAAATTATCCGATAAAAACCTGCGGCAACCGCCTACAGTCAAAGGATAATCAGATTTTATATTAAGGCGTTCAAAAAGCTGTATTGCATAAGGTTTTTCAACAGTATAATCATGCAGTTTTCCTGATTTGATATCGCATATTTGCATAATTTGACTTTTTCCTTGTTCCATTAAAACAACCTTATCTGCGTGATTCCAAAGCTCCTCTGCCCGATGCTCAACAATTATAATCGTAAGATTCATTTCGGTATTAAGCTTTTTTACTATATCCATAAATCGGCTTGCCGCAATGGGGTCAAGCTGGCTTGTAGGTTCGTCCAAAAGCAGAATATCGGGGTCTGTCACCATAACAGACGCTAAATTTACAAGCTGTTTTTCGCCGCCTGAAAGCTCAAAAGTGTTTTTATAAAACAAATGTGTTATATCAAAATATTCCGTAATTTCCGATATTTTTTGACGTATTTCACAGTCGGGTCTGTTCATGTTTTCAAGCGCAAACGCCAAGTTATGCCATACGGTATCTGATATAATCTGGTTTTCGGTATCTTGAGTAACAATTCCGATATTTGCACCTTTTTTTATGTTTATAGTGCCGCTCTTTTCGCCAAAAGGCGCAATTTCTTCTTTCAAAAGTCTCAAAAGTGTTGTTTTACCACTGCCTGAGCCGCCACACAAAAGAACAAAATCACCTTCGTTTACAGAAAACGAAACATCTAAAAGAGCATTTGTATTTGATTGAGGATATCTGAAAGTCAGATTTTTGATATCAAGTATTTCCATTTTATTTCCTCCGTAAGCTCATTTAAAACAGGCAAATGACAAAGCACTGCAAAAACTACATACAAAATCGAAAAACCTTCAAAATAAAGTGCGGGGTAATAGTAAAACACGCCTTCCCCACTTAAAAGATTGATTATCACCAATAAATCCAGTAACAAACTAACAAAAATAAATAAAACATCTCGTTTTGACATGCAAACTAGTGAATATGAAGAACGCTTTTTGCCGCCAAAACCACGTGACGACATGGTGTCTGCAGTTTCGATAGCGTTTTCAACAGAAATTGAAATCAAGGCAGAAAAAACATTTGTTATAAGCTTGAGTTTTCCTTTAAATGTATTGGTTTCAAAAATACCCATTGAAAGCTGTGCGTTATAGATATTTGCTGCGTTTTCTTTAAAAAGCGGAATAAACCTTAAAGCCATACAAAATACAACGCAAAGCTTGGGCGAAATTTTGCCTACCAGCCAAACAAGCTTGTCCTCAGTGAAAACATAGCTAAACAGATTAAACCAATATAATACCGATAAAATAAGCAGACCGGCGCCAACACCGTAAATTAACGCTTCAAGCGTCACGCGTTGGTCAAATATATAAAACAAAACTGTTTCGCCGTTGTGCGAAAATATCGGATTTGTGAGACATATTGCAGCAAAAATAATAATATATGAAGTAAAACTGCTTTTCTTTGTGATAATTTTTACCGATAAAAATGCACCAAAAAAAGACAATAATAACAAAAATGGGTTCATAGTTATCATTGTAAATGCAATGACCGATGCAAAATATACAATTAAAGTAAGAGGATGAAAATCATAAAAACGCATCAGAATTTTTCTCCTATATCTTCGCCGAGATTACAAGTATAAATCCATTGAATATGGTCATTTTCCGAAACAAAATATGAATTACAGCCGGTATTTGCAAAATTACCGTTTACTTTATACATCCACCCTGAAAGCTCACCGCAAGAAAATTCATAAATATGGTTTATGCCCTCAACATATGAGTCATTGGGAGACTGGGAGTATTCAAGCTGAATATTATTCTCTTTTGTGGCTTTTTTTAAAATATCCAGTACCGTATCGCCTTTATTTGCCCAAACCGTTGTTTTATTCAGGATAATACCGTTTTCGGGAACATATTGTGTGTTTTTGAGAGAATTATCAAGCTTTTCATATTCATTTAAAATGGTTTTACAATCAATAGATATTGTTACGGTAAAATCACCATTTTCAGATATATTTTTTTCGTAATTTTCCGTACTTTGTATATTAGATATCAAAAAAACCGCAATAATTAAAATAGCACAAACTGCCAAAAAGATAGATTTCTTCTTAAAATTCATTTTTTTCTCCATATACATAAGGTAATTATACCACAAACAGCGATAAATGAAAATATTATTATAAATAAACTGCCATTGTTATCATCTGATACCTGTTGAAGAGCTGCTGTTTCAGTTTCGGTTTTGGTTGATAAATCGCTGACTGTGGTGGTTAATACAGTTTCTGTTTGGGTAATTTCTTCTTCATCCGAGGCTGTTGGTAATTCAACAAAATGTGTTGCGTTTTTGAAATCATTAATCTTTTTATATATTGCTCTCGGCTTTTCTGCCGCAACAACAGCACACGTTCCTTGATATGTTGCAATGGTATTTGTTTCCCCCGGGCTAACATGGGAAAATCCGTCAGCTGTTTTAAAAAGCATTAACCCATTGTAAGCGTCATTTAGCATTTTATCATCGGTTTTGTTTTTACCAAGTGCTGAAAGTGCAATAATTACCTGAGCTGTACTTTCGGCATTCGGCACTCCGCCCTCCGAAAAACTTCCGTCGACGTTTTGTATATTTGATAAATAATTAAGGGCATTGTCAATCCGAGCACTTATCTCTTCCCTGTCTTGAAAAAACGAAAGTGCATATAAAGTCATGGCTGTCATATCGCAATTGGAGGTGTTGCCCGAAACAGAAAACCCACCGTCACTGTTTTGACGAAGCAATATTTCGTTTAAAATGCTGTTTTTTGTGTTGACTGCATCGTATGGCTCATCAAAATCGCTCGAACAAAGGGCTATAAGCGCCCACACATAGCCGTTAAGCCCTTGCCTGCCAAGATTTTCTCGGTAAAAAACACCGTCGTTTATAAGATTAATGCCACAAAAATCAGTTGCATCCTCTCCTGCAAGATTTACTGCTATAGCAATCCTATGCCATTCAGTTGACTTTGTTCGACTTAATTTGTCGGAATATTCGTACTTTTCTGTAACATATTGACCGAGGGCTGTGATATAACGTTCTTTGTCAAAGTCTTCATCCGACAACATAAGAGCAATAGCACTCCAGTCACCGTTAGAGGTGCCCGGGGTGCTGTATGCCTCGTTTGCTATGTCAGAACAATGCACAGTGTTTGATATTAATAAAATAATAAGTAGAAACAATACAAATCTTTTCATATCAGTTCAATAAATAAATATCTTCTCCGTAACAGAGAGTAAAAATAAGTTTAATTTCGTCTCCGGGATTGGGTATGTAGCTATTCATTCCCACATCGGGAATTTCGCCGTTTACGGTATAAATCCAGCCTGATGATTCGGTAAAATCAAATTCACTAAGGACGTTTTCTTCCCATACAGCATTTTCATAATCAATGCCGTGTGCAGTTAAAAAGTCCGCAAATTCCTCCGAAACAAAGGCATTCGAAGTATCGATACCGCTTACGGCAGAAAGATAAAAATCTTCCTTGGTACTACCGGAATATATTGCCTCAAAACCATTACTTTCAAGCAAATTAACAAAAATTTCGGCACAGTTTTCGCCATTAAAAGAGATTTCTTCTGTTGGTATAACATCTCCTATTGAAACCGAGCTTGCATCAACAGAACAATATACACTTTCTTCTATGTATTCATCTGCATCATTGATATAACTAACATCGATTGAAGGCAAGTGCATAGAAAGAAGTGTAATTATAGAAATTACAGTTGTGAGTAAATTCATACTTCTTCCTCCCTTAGCGCACAGGTTCTAAATCTTGATTCCATACATAAATTCGGATATCACCGCTAAAGGCTGATATATCGATAGTATTAGTGGAGAAATCTTTGGGAAGATTTGATTCTTGTACTGTAACACGGGTTACAATATCTTGGCTATATTCAGCAATTATAATCCAACAAGAGGTTGCCACGTCAAGATTTGATGTGATTGTTGCAGTGGTTTTATCCTCATTAAAGCTAACTGCTATGCCCTTAACATCAACTTCAAACCAAGGTGCAATTATGGGGGTTGCGCTCTCCCCTTCTGTTGCAGACAAAATGTATTTACCGGGGCATGCAAAGCTTAAGCTAAAACTACCATTTTCATCGGTAGTGGTGACTTTTTCTGTTTCGCCTGTAAGGCTATCAACCAAAGTTATGTCGGCATTTTGGATAGGTGTTATAATGCTTTCAAGCTGTGACTCTTCCGAGCAGCCGTACCAGCCAATAGAATATCCTTTGAGAGTAAGTGTAATGTTTTCGTCAGTACGAGCTTTTAAAGACGATATTTTTGAGCCGTTCAATTCAAAATGAACATAATTATCCATTGCCCAACTGTCACGATAAATGAAAAACTCCACAACGGCACCATTTGAAACTTTTGCTTGATTAATTGAATATCCCGTATAGCCCCATTCGGTTAAAACATCGTCATGGGGCGCATATCCGTTAACCGCAAAACCGAAGTTATATGTATCAATGCACACAACACGAGACAAATACCCCTCACTTGAAACCAGAAGGTAATCATTTGCAGTATCCGGTGTAAAATCCTCGCCAAACATATCTTCATGGATTTTAACCAAAACATCAAGCGCAGATGTACCGTCGGTCACAGTGTCGGTATAACCATATTTTTCGGCTGTGTTTTTTGATACAGACATATCGCGCTGAGGCAAAAGAAATCCGTCTTCTGTCATGGAAGCATAAATAGTTGTTTTGCCTGTGAGCGCAAAAAGATATCCCGAATCATTTTTGTAGTACAAAGTTCCGTTTTCGTCGCATATAATGTCGGAAATACAATACTGAGAATACCCTTCGGCATCGTAAATTTCTGTTACAATACAGTCTTCGCTGCTTTCAGCATCGATTTTAATTTTTACAAGCGTTACGCCTCCGGGTGTTTTGTTGTACGTAGTATAAAGGTAAAGATACCCTTCTGCATCTTCGTAATAAGTTGAAATAAGGGGTGTACACTGTGGGTATGCTGAAACATTTACCGCAAACAGCTTATCAAGAGTATTACTGTCAAGCACAGAAATTGTCTTATCTCCTACACCGATATAAATCCTGTCTTTGTAAATAACAGGAGTGGATGTGGACGCCGCACCGATTTCACCATACTTAACATCAGAAAATACGTTATTATTTAACGATGCAGAGATAATGTAGCCACCTTTTGTAGTAGCGTATATTCTGCCGTTGTAAAATGTTGCCGCAGAACGGATGTCGCCCTTGTCACTGACATCGATTTGACTTATAATTTCGCCTGTTTGCTTATTACAGGAATAAATATGAGCAATTTTATCGCTGCCGTCATCGGTTGCAAAAATAACAGCATCCTCTGTAAAGCACGCACCAGCCCAATAGAAACCACCGTTAATTGTCATTGACCATTTTAACTGACCCGTTGTACTGTCAAGGGCAACAAAGTTAGCATCCTTTGTTTCGCCGTTCCAAAAGCCGGTAAAAACCGTGTTTTCGGAATATGTAACCTGTGTCATGCCTTTGCCTTTTAATGTGTCGGTATAAACCCATTCGGACTCAAAGGTATCTGCATCAAACGCTTCAACGGTACCGTTTGATAAATTCATAAAGATTTTACCCTCTGCAAATGTTGGTGCCACATAACCATAGCTTTGTGCTTCGCTCATTTGTGCACGAAGAATTATTTCCCCGTTTTTGGGATTAACCTTCAATAATTCGTCCCCGGAAATAATGACAATACTGTCATTAACAAAAATCGGGGCACCTGCACTTTTTTGCCAGCCTTCACCAATCTGTGTTGCCCATTTTAGGGTTGTTTCATCGGGGGTTTCGGCTGTGGTGATATATTCACCTGCCTGAACCGTAACAACGGTTAAAAGTGTCAACATTAGTGCTAAAACCAAAAAAATCTTTGAGCTTGCTTTCATAGCTTGCGCCTCCTTGCATTTTTACAGGAATAAAAGCATACTCAAAGAAGGCATTTCATAAAATGCCCTAATTAACGTACCCTTCAAAATCCTGTGAAGTATTTGGTACAAAGAAGTGGCAGGTCTTCCGACTCAAGGATCACCGTATTCCTCGCCTTCCCGGTTACCCAGTGGCATTTTTGAGGTCAACTCCCCTATCACGGCAGCAGGTCTGTTCGGGATTTTCACCCGATTCCCTATTATGCGTATCTGCCAAAAAGCAATACGCCACCTACTTCTTTATATATTAAATTCTAAATTAAAAATTAATAATCAAAGCTGCAAACAAATTTCCAAGTGATAAGGTCACCGTCTTTAGCCTTGTATTCATCCATGAACATTTCGTTATTTATTTCGTAAACCCAACCCGACATTTCGCCGCAGGATTTTTCAGAAATATGATTAATACTTTTTGCATAACCTGCCGACACATCAATCGGAATGTTATATTCCTTAGAAACAGCTTTCAAAATATCAACCGCAGAAGCTCCTTCTTTTACCTCTATGGTAGTTTCCTTGAGGATAATGCCGTTTGAAGGAACATATTTTTCATTTTTTAATTCAGGTGAAAGATCATCATAATTTTTGATGATTTCGGAGCAATCAATTTCCACTTTTACGGCAACTGTTTTGGCGGCGCCACAGCTACACAAGCAAAAGCACATTACAATGGTAATAAGTAAAGCAAATAATCTTTTCATAAAAACCTCCTTGAAAACAAAAAACTCACCTTCACGGTGAGCACACAAAACAAACAAATGTGTATAAAAACATTTGTCAAACAGTGTACCCTTCAATTACCTGTGAAGTATTTGTACAAAGATATGGCAGGTCTTCCGACTCAAGAATCACCGTTTTCCTCGCCTTCCCGATTGTTTCAGTGGCATTGTGAGGTCAACTCCCCTATCACGGCAGCAGGTCTGTTCGGGATTTGCACCCGATTCCCTATTATGCGTATCTGCAAAAGCAATACGCCACCTACATCTTTTTATATTTAATTTATTATATAGTATCACGAAGATTATTTGGTGTCAATGTTTTCATTATTTGGAAATAGCATAGCGTTAATTTCAGCACCAATAAAAATTATACCAGTACAAAAATAAATCCATAGCATTAGTACGATTAGCGTAGATAAACCACCATAAACATATGATTTGTTGGAATAATTATCAACGTATACCGAAAAGAAAAAGGAAAAAAACATCCAACACAAAGCGGCAAACAATGCGCCCGGAAGCTGCTTTTTATAGTTTTGTTTTTTGGTTGGAAAAAACGCATAGGCACCCGCAAAGAAGAATGTCAAAACAATGACAGAAACAACAGGACGCACATATTTAATCTTATCAATTGAGGCGAAATTCCCCAATACTGATATCGTCAGAAAAAAAACAACTGTTGTTATTAAAAACAACGTACGATACAGACTGATAATATTGCGCTTTATCAATCCGTGGTTTGTTTTTACATCAAATATACAGTCAAGTCCTTTTGTTAATGCCATAATCGCCCTTGAGGATGACCAAAGCAATGTAACTATCGGAAAGGATAACATAGAAACAGAGTTTTGTTTCATTATATCTTCAACCAGATAAAAAATTAAATTATAAATATTTTTGGGGATACTGTCACCTGCGTAGATGACAATATCCCCTTTTGTAATATTAAACAATTCACCCGAGAGCATAAGTATCAATATTAAAAACGGAATAAAAGAAATTACCGTATAATATGATGAGTATGCGCTGTAAAGTGTTATTTTATCTGTATTAAGTTTCATGAAAAAATAACGGATGATTGAAAAAAACTTACGCAATATATCATTTCCTTAGTTTTGATTAAAGTAATACCAGTTTTTATCCAAAGAAGTTAATGTTTTTCCGTTTACGGTATCAAGTAATGTATATGTAAGTCCTATATCCTTATTGTTTTCATCTTTGCCGAGAACAAAATGTATGGCTTGCTCGTTCTTGGGATTATATTTGATTGAAAATACGGCAAATTTAGAAGAAAGCGTTGTAACAAGCTTTAAGGCATCGTCTGAGAAAGAAACAAAGTTACCCATAGCATAATCACGCATTTCCAAGCCTGCACCTACTTTGCCCACATAAACGCCATTTTTACAACTGCGAACAATGTAATTTGCAATAGCTTCAAAGGATGCTTCGTTTTCAGCAAAAAACAGCTGAAGATTCTCAATGTTTACATTGTCGATGTAATCTGATGAGCCAAAATCTGTTTGGGGGATAATGATAGTTACTTCTTCCTCAATTGTTTCTTCACTGTTAGTATTTAACCATTTAATAGTTTTTATAATAAGTGCAGAAGCTTCTGCGCAGGTAATATTATCCGTGGGATGAAGGTAACCATCAAATCCGGTAACAATGCCGTTTGAAACCATAATATTGACATAATCTTCTGCCCAGAAGGAAATTTCGTTTTTGTCAAAGAATGTTACTTCCTTGTTACCCATTTCGGCATTAGAAATACGCGCAAGTATAATCATGGCTTGTTCGCGACTGATAAGATCATCTGCTTTTATCATTCCGTGCTCATCGCCTGTCATGTAACCTATCCCCTGTGCCGTTATGCAGTCTTGGTAAAAAACACTTTTCTTATCAAGGTCTGTGAAGCTGTTATCACCATCAAATGCCAGACCAAAAAGATTGTTTACCATTGCAGCAAAATCACCGCGGGATATATAATTGTCCGGAATCAACGCATCACCGGAAGGCGTCGGGCCAAACATGTTTACCGTATCGCAAAATGTTTTGCCCCAATACGTATCATTATAACCTGCAATAAACATTCCCTTAGGTGCAACTTTTAGTGTTATACCATCGCACTCCATGAGTATATTGCCATCCAAGTCACAAGCAAATACCTTTAAAAGCAACTTTTCGTATCCAAGATTTTTAAAGTTTACAGGAAGCGTAAATGAAAATTCATATCTTGAAACGGAGTTTTGTGTTCTTGCAAGTCCGGGAGTGATATCTGTCTCATATACAACATTACCATCGGCGTCCGAAACAACAGCTTTAATCTTGGACACACTGTTGTTTAATACATACATACCGTTGTTTGCCGACGCTTTGGGCTTAACCGGTGTGAACACGCCATAGAATACAGGCTTTGTTGTTTCCGAAAGTATAACACCATCAGCCATATCAAAATCGGGATAAATTGCCCCTGTTTCGGTATTGGTGTGTTCCGCTCTGAGAATCTTCACAAATTGTTTTTCCTCGGCTTTTTCAATGACGCCCTCTCTCACGTGTTTTGCACCCAAAAGCTCAAATGCAACTGATTTTTCACCAATGTCATAATAATAGTAGCTAATATCACCAACGGCTTCGTCATTAAATACACTGCCGAGTTTTGTCGTAAAAGTAACGTCATCTGAGTAAAGATAGTTAAGTAAAACACCAACATTTTCAGCATTTGAATATTCATGATCGGAATTTGCTATAAAACGTGCGTTTGTAAAGTACTGATAATCATTGGTTTTTTCGGACAAATACCTTTCGGGTTGCCAATGCCCTACCGCAGAGAGTGGTAATATGAGGTCGTTTTCTTCAGCAAAACCTTTCGGAAGATTGTTTGCAATAAAACGTTCTTTATTATTTGCGAATTTTATAATCTTTTCGGTTGTGCAAACTGTTTCTCCGTCAAAATTTACTGCAGATACTCTGAGCGTATAGCTGCCATCTTCGATATCCTTTAAACCATTACCGTGTTCATCTTCGTATTTAAGGTCGAGCTGTTTTGTTGCGCCTCCATAAATAATTGCTGCAAAATAGTTTTCTTTTACGACAATTTTACTATGTGCATCGCGGATGCTGTCACGGTCAGAACCGTTATATACAATATCGGGTGGTGTGAAAGAATTTGTAAGCGCGCCCTTATTATCATTTATTGCAGTACCATCTTCATAATCAACAAGAAAATAGCTTGCTGATGTTAATCCGTCAGGCGAAACATTACTGCCGATTGTTCTCACAACATTGCCCTTAGGATCGATTAATTCTACTTTTATGTTTAATGGATTATTTTTTGCGCTTGTATTCCCTCTGTTAATTGTGCCAACAACATAGAAATCGCGCCCCGGCATTATTTCGTCTTCTGATGGAGAAACAATTTCTATATCCGAAGCTTCCGAAACAATTGCAAAAGACAACAAGCAACATAATACCAAAAACAAATTGATAAGGATTTTTTTCATTGATTTGCCTCCTTATATGGCTTGTGCAGAAGCACCACAGACGCTTCTGCACAAGAAAAAGTTAATTATTTAAGCTTATAAATGATGTCGTTATAGATTAATTCTTTTTCAAGACTATGAACATCAGTATTCTTATCAATAAGAACAAATTCCATGTCGCACATTCTTGCAAAATCACGGAGTTCATCAACACTTAAAGCCGTTGAAAGGCAAGTATGATGTGCACCGCCTGCATAAATCCAGCATTCTGCGCTTGTTGCAAGATCAGGATGCGGCTTCCAAAGAACGCTTGCAACAGGTAATTTGGGCATCGCATGTGTATTTTCAATAACTTCCATAGTGCATACAATCATTCTGAAACGGTTACCCATATCAATAATTGTTGCCGCTACGGCGTCGCCGGGTTTTGAGTCAAAAACAAGTCTTGCAGGAGGATTTTTGCCGCCGATACCAAGGGGATGAACTTCAATTTTAGGCTTGTTTGCAGCGATTGAAGGACAAACCTCAAGCATATGTGCACCAAGAGCAAGCTCGTTACCCTCTTCAAGGTGATATGTATAGTCTTCCATGAAAAGTGTGCCGCCTTCTTTACCCTGTGCCATATATTTCATTATAGCAGTAAGTGCAGATGTCTTCCAGTCGCCCTCGCCACCAAATCCATAGCCATCATAGTGAAGATCCTGCACAGCAAGACCGGGAAGCTGATTGAGATTGTGAAGGTCTTCAAATGTTGTTGTAAATGCCTTGTAACCGCCATTATCAAGGAATTTCTTGATGCCGACTTCGTAGAGAGCCTGTTCGCGTACAGCATTAACATCGTCTGTATTCATATCATAACGTTCGTTATAAACAGCCATCTGTGCATCTACTTCAGCATCGGAAACTTCGGCTATTACATCAGTAAGATCGCCTATACCGTAACCGTTAACCTGCCAGCCAAACTTGATTTCGGCTTCGACCTTATCGCCCTCTGTAACTGCAACATAACGCATATTGTCGCCAAAACGTGCAACTTTAAGACTTCTTGAAAATGCAAGACCTGCTGCAGCTCTTGCCCATGATTCGATATCTGCAACAACTTTATCGTTCTGCCAGTAACCTGCAACAACCTTTCTTGCAATACCCATTCTTGTTGCAATGAAGCCGTGTTCACGGTCACCATGAGCCGACTGGTTAAGATTCATAAAGTCCATATCAATGGAATCCCAGGGAATTTCCCTGTTATACTGTGTATGTAAGTGAAGCAAAGGCTTCTGTAACATATTAAAGCCTGTTATCCACATTTTAGAAGGCGAAAATACGTGCATCCAAGTGATAACACCTATACATTCGTCATCAGCGTTTGCAGCCTTGAAAACGGATGCAATTTCGTCAGGCAATGTAACAAGACCTTTTGAAACAACAGTTACGGGAAGCTTTGAATCGAGATAAGCTGCAATTTCGTCAGAATGAGAGTTCATTTCAGCGAAAGCATCTGTACCGTAAAGATGCTGACCGCCTGTTATGAACCATACTTTTTTATTTTTCATAATACAATCCTCCTGTGTAGTAATTTGTTTTAATTATTTTATCATAATATTTTGTATTGTGCAATAATTAAGTTGAATATTTCACAAATAAACACAATGAAATAATTGCCAACAACATAACGGCAACAAAACCTTTTTTGTTGCCGTTATTTAACTCAAATACAGCATAAGAAATTGTATAAATCTGCGCAAGGATAAAAACTGTCCATTTAATCATAATTATTCTCCCCTCTTTGGGATAACTCTCCATAAGTGCGCATAGTAAGATTTACCTTAACGTTATAATCTGAATCTTTAAATTTTTCGCGCCAATTATATTTTTCCCATTCATTAACTGTCAGGAAATTTGATTTTGCTGCATCTGAGAAAGCGCATATATCACAATCGAGTTCCTTTATGATTTTGTTTAAAAACTTTTCCAAAGCTTCTTCTATTTTGGCTTCAAAATATTGCTCAAATTCAGAAGGGTTTCTAATATATTTGTCATTATATCCAACCTCGGAAAAGTCTCCTTCGAGATTAATTTCTATATTGATTTTGGGAGTGCTTTCACATTTGACATCAACTTTTACCGGATTGCTTTGCGTTATATAACATGTCAGCATTTTTTGTGGATCTGACGGATTGGAGAGCGTAAAATAGTAGTTTGGCATGCTGTTTGTAATCATCTGCAGGCAAATTGTTTCGAGATTGCCGAGCTTTGTAATCATATATCCGTCTTTTAACACAGCCACACCTTGAATTTGTGAAGTATTGTCGCTGAGGCTTACCGTGTTTCCCGCAAGTGTGTTTATTGCAAAATCGTCGGTGTTTTCAGCAAATTTACCTTCTATGATTTGTTTATCTGAGACATCCTCACTTGGAGCTTCACTTCCCTCTTCAGTTTTTTCTTCGGTCTTTAAAACAGTTTTGTTAATAGCACAATATGGTAAAACACCCGCGCCGCTTTCGTTTTTTAGTCTGAAATATGAGTCGTAAAGATACATATCGCCTTTTGTTCCGGATGTCATCTTGTTAAAAAGCAACTGAAAAAATTTTTCAAGATGATAAACTCCCGACGGATTAACATTTTCAAGATATTTCATTGAGGATTCGTCGGCAATACAGACATACGTGTTTGGTCGAAAATGGCTTGATCTTACAAGCATATAAATATATTCGCCAAGCCCCTCTTTTGCCAGTTCTTCTGAAAAAACGACCGTTTGTGTATGGGTTAGCTCTATGGTTTTACTTTTAAAATTGTTGATTTGTTCAATTGCCGAATAAAGCGACGGCGCTTCGATTACGATTGTTTCATCTTTTTCCTTTGGATTTGAAGATTGTGAGGATTTTGACGGATTTGTAAAAACGAATGTAAAACGCAAATTATAGTTTTCGCCCTTGTCAAATCCGATTGCTGTTACAAAAGATTTTTCATCAAGCTCTGTTACCCGCGTACAGCCTGATGCAAAAACAAGCAGAAAACAAGATATAAAAGCAATGATTTTTTTCATGTTAAACACCTCTGTCAGGGCTTTTTGTCATTCTTGCAAAAATCAAGATAATCAAAGGAGTTATCGGATATACAAAGTAACTGTAAGTCATCAGAAAATCAAAGATTTTTTCGACGGTTGTTTCTGAACCGGGAATAAGCGAAACAAGTGCAACTATTATTCCTACAGATAGGGTCAGCGGTTTGTAATCATGCAGGTCAAAAGCTCTTTTAAATGTATAAGATGCCATATATATACCAAGCCCCACATAAAGAAACATTGCACCTCCCCACAAGAACAAATTGAGAGGCTCTATTCTTTGAAAAAACGTGCCTGCTCTAAGCATTCGGGTCATTTGGTAAAGCGGAAGCGCAAAAGTTTCTGCTGCTTTGTAAGGAACAGATAGCTGATACAGTAAAGTGATAATGCTTATCGTCAGCACGCTTATCAAAAGAGATGTAAAGCCGATTTTCTTTACATCTCTTTTGCCCCGTAAAAAAGGGATAAAAAACAATATTAGTCCAAGTTCAAAATATGATGCGTTTTTCAAAAGTGCATTGCTTATCACATCAGAAAAGCCGGGCCCTAAATATGGTTGTATATTCACAAGAGAAAGTCTGGAGTAATTAATGACAAGAATTACAGCTACAGCAATAAGAATAACCGGAAAAATCAAGCCCGTCAGATTAATTTGCGTTTTTATTCCCAATCGTGCCGCAACAATCCCGGCAACGAGCAGAAATGCCATAACAGTTTCATAGGAAACACCCCTCATTACAGTATTTCGCACCATTTCTGCCATTGAACGGAAAATTGCAGCGGTACATATGATGAATACAACAGATGATACTATTGCCATAAACCTCATTACAAATTTGCCAAAAGATATTTCGGCAATATCTAAAATATCATGCCCGTTATAGCTTTCGGTAAGTTTTAAAATCACAGCAAGTACGATAAACTCAAACAAACCGCTGATTAAAACTTCAATCCACCCGGCACTTTGAGAATGTTTTATATACAATGACGGCGTTGATATTAAAGCTTTCGTAATTATTACGGTTGCAATCAGTGCCGTTATGCCGTAAACTCCAAGTTTTTCGTCACGTATCATAAATAGTTAATACTTCCATTTCCTTGAGATTTTTGCCTCTTTATATTTCCGCTTCGGATTTTGGAAATCGCCTCGCAACTCTCGTTTCCATATTGGACTCAAAAGTATTCCAAAAATACCTTTTTGTGCGGTGCGCGGTGCATAAGGCGAAAAAACAGGTACGCCTACAGAATACGTGTGTACCCAAAACAGCGCATGCACAAACAGCCCTGTTGCTATTCCCAAAAGTCCCCAAAATCCGCCCAAAATTATATATACAAACTTCATAACACGTGCCGACAGCCCAAGGTAATAGTTTGGAGTTGCAAAAGAACCTATTGCCGAAAGAGATACAACTATTATTACAACAGGACTAACCAGCCCTGCTTCTACGGCGGCTTGACCGAGAATTAATGCACCGACAATACTTAGCGTAGAACCCGAAGGTGTCGGTACTCTTACCCCTGCCTCCCGAATAATTTCCAATGCAATTTCCATAAAAATCAGTTCAATAAATCCGGGAAACGGAACCTCTTCTTTTGCGGCAATAATAGCAATCATCAGGTTTGTAGGCAAAAGTTCGTTATGAAAATTCATTATTGCGATATATACTCCCGGTAACAGCATTGATAATATAAACGAAATCGTTCTGACTGTGCGCATTAAATTGGCATACGGAACCCTAAGGTACGAATCTTCACTTGATTCATTCAGCTCAGAAAACGTTACCGGAACCAAAAGAGCAAAAGGTGATCCGTCAACGATAATTGCGACTTTTCCGTCAAGTATTGCCTTGGCTGTTCTGTCAGGTCTTTCGGTTGATAAGAACTGCGGCAATGCGCTGTAGGTTTCGTCCTCAATATACATTTCGAGCTCTGCGCTGGTCATAATATAATCAATATCAATATTTTCAATACGTCTTAAAACTTCTTTTACAAGAGCATCGGACGCAATATTTTTCATGTATAAAACAGAGCAAGGTGTCTGACTTATAATTCCTACCTGTTTTTCTTCAATTGTTAGATTTTTATTTCTTATAAGGCGTCTTATAAGCGCAGTATTTGAGCGCAACTGTTCGTTGAAAGCATCATTGGGTCCTCGAATAACCTTTTCGCTTTGCGGTTCTCCGATGGGTTTGGAATTCCATCCTTTTATGTCAAGTGCCAAGGCTTTTTCCATGCCGTTTATAAGGACGATTGCACTGCCGAAGTTAAGGTTATACGCAAGAGCATCAACCATATTTTCAAAAAGCAGCTCTGCCTGGGGCAATAATACGTCCGGAATATCGCTGACCTTTGTAAGACTAATTTCCCGCGAATGAACCATCATCGGAAAAAGAACAAAGTTGTTGAGTAGACTTTTGTTTATCAATCCATCAATATAAAACACACATGCGTCTACAGAATCAGAGTTTATTTGCACGGTAAATTCGCGAAATTTTACATCGCCGCTCACATTATAACCAAACTCATTTTTTAACAGATTCATGTCTTTAAGATAATATCCGGAAAGCTTTTTCCCGCCTTTGTTATGCTGATAATCATCTGACGAATCAGTAATCTCATTTTCCCGTAAAACAAAAGTCTCGTTTTCTTTTGGTGTATAAATAAAGGGAATTTTCAACTCTCCACCTCCCGATATATTCATATATTTTCCATCAAAATAAAAAATATACAGAAAGTGTTTCCGTTAACAAAAAATACCACCTAAAAAGGTGGTATCTTGCAGCAATTAAACCGTCGGTGTTATTTCAACAACAGGAGCATCAGCTATTTCTTCAAACTCCGTCACAATAATCGGTTCGACTTTAACCTCGGCAAGAGGGGAATTACGATACGCATTATGGTTTACTGTTGTAGATGTACTTCTTAACACAATCTCTTTAAGATTTGCACAATTTGAAAACGTATCTTCGTTAAGTCTTACAAGCTTTTCGGGAAGAATAACTTTTTCCAAAGCGGTGCATCCTGCGTATGCGGATGCTGCTATGTTTTCAAGATTTGCGCCAAACTGCACAGTGTACAAAGCAGTGCAGTTTGCAAAGGATGCAAAACCGATTGAATGGATGCTATCCATAAAACCGACATTTGTTAAGCCCTTGCAATTCATAAAAGCAAATTCAGCTACGCTTTCAAGCTTTGTCGGCATATTAAGCGTTATAATACTTGTACAATTTGCAAAAGCATTAACGCCTATTTGTGTTATGTTTTCAGAAAAAACAACTTCTGTAAGGCTTGTGCATTTGTAAAAAGCGTAGTTTCCGATTTTTGTAACCGACTGAGGCATTACAACCTTTTTCAGATTTGCATTGTTGTAAAAAGCCTTTTGCGGAATCTCGGTTATCTGTGCGCCGTTAAAATACTCAGGAATATATGCTGTTCCGTCTTCGCTTATAAACTGATTAAAATCAAGAGCAGGCGTGTTATCTTCTGCAGCCACAACTCCCGTAATCGAAAACTGAAAAACCAGTATTAAAACTAATAATAAACTTTTAAGTTTCATCACATATCTCCTTGTATAAAGTAAAATAGAATTCTACGCCGTCCGAAAGGTTTCTCACACCATAATCTCCGTGGTGTAATGAAATAACGGATTTTACAATTGAAAGACCCAAGCCTGTACCGCCGTATTCACGGGTGTGTGCCTTGTCAACCTTGTAAAAACGTTCCCAAATAGCATTTTTGTCATCTTCCGGGATATTAACTCCACTATTATACACCACAAATTCCACTTTGTCATCATAATTCTTTAAATAAACTCTGACAATTTTTTTATCATCAACATGGTTGATAGCATTGGAAATATAGTTTGTAACAGCTTGATAAATTTTGTAACGGTCTCCTTTTACGTTACATTCGCCTTCGCTTTCAATGTCGAGCGAAATATCTTTTGTTTTGAGAATAACTTCAAAACTGTTGATAACCTCTTCTGCAAGAAGCGTCAATGAAAATTCTTGTCCGTTAAGGATTTCATCCGTAGCATCAATCTCCATCAATTCGAGCATTTGACGCGTTATATAATCCATACGGTCAGCTTCTTCTGTTATAACATCGGTATAGAGCTTACGCGATTCACTGTCTGTAACAATATTGTCACTAAGCCCTTCCGCATATCCACGTATCAGAGCAATGGGAGTTTTCAGTTCATGGGACGCATTTGCAATAAACTCCTTGCGCATAGTGTCAATTCTGCTTTTAAGTTCTATATCCTTTTCAAGCCTGTCATTCTTTTCGCAAAGCTCGCCGATTGTTTGTTCAAGTTTTTCGCTCAAAGCATTAATACTGGCGCCCAAGCTACCAATTTCATCTATACGGTTGCTTTCATATTTAACCGAAAAGTCAAGATTTTTCATTGATTGAGCAATTCCCGATAACTCTTTTACGGGTTTTGCAATGGAACGCGAAGTAATCGCAACAACTATAATACCGATTATAAGCATAATCGTGCCGACAATCAGCAAAAGGATGTTTGATATATACACCGCTTCATCTATAGATGCTACGGGCATCTGAATCAATATTCGATAGCCATTTTCAAATTTGCCCCTGAGACAAATATTTTCTTCGTCAGAATGCTCGTATGTTTCTACAGAGAAAAGAGTATAGTCAGAATTTGAATCTATGACGTGCTCTTCGGGAATATCAATATCCATAATGAAAATTTCATTGTTTCTGTCAAATCGAAATTCAGGTTGAAATTCGCGTCTTTCGGAAGAGTTTGTCCCTTCAAAAGTCGGTGCCTCGGGTGCAGCCTTCCTTGTGAATTCCCTGTTATCGTTTCTTGAGAGCGGCAACGAATCAATTACAAGGCTGTTGTTTTCATCCCATATAAACACCCTGAGATTGTGGTTTGACAAAGAATCCTTTACTATTTCAATGGCATTGTCACTGTCTGACCCGGACGCATATTCCTCTTTGAGGTCCAAATATAAGGACTCCATTGTACCAACCTTATTTGCACGGTGAACCCTGGGTAACAAAAGACCGTTAATGACAATGTTTAGAACAACAACCGCAATAAGAACTGCCGAAAAAACTATAATCATTTTACGGGTCAATGAACGTCTGATCATTTCGACACCTCAAATTTATATCCTATTCCGCGCACCGTGTTGAGATAGCACCCCAGATTTCCGAGCTTTTTTCGCAACTTTGTAATGTGTGTGTCAATTGTGCGAGCATCGCCAAAATAATCATAGTTCCACACATTGTCAAGAATTTTTTCGCGGGATAGTGTAATTCCCTGATTTTCAATCATGTATGTTAATAAATCAAATTCTTTAACGCTAAGATAAATTTCTTCTCCGTTTACAAAAACAGTGTGAGCAACCTTGTCAACTGTAATTCCGCCAAGATTGAAGCACGATGTTTTCTGCACCATTGTACGCCTTAACAAGGCTTCGACTCTCGCAACAAGAACCTTTGGGCTAAAAGGCTTTGTTATATACTGGTCTGCGCCTATATCATAACCCATAATCTCGTCGCATTCTCCTGCCCTTGCGGTGAGCATTATAATCGGAACGGAACTGTTAGCGCGCATTTCCATCAAAACATCAAAACCGCCGATTTTGGGCATCATAACATCTAAAATAATAAGATCAATGTCCTTTGTGGTGTAAAAGATATTTAATGCTTCTTCTCCGTCAGCTGCCTCAATAACAACGTAACCGTTTGCTTCAAGAAAATCTTTTATCAGCCTGCGCATTTTATATTCATCATCAACAACCAGTATTCTCGCTTTTGTTACAGAATCTGCCATAAAATCACCTTATTCGCTCAAAACATCTATTGTTTCCATCATTGTGCTGGCGAGTTCATAGCTTGCCTCGGGATACCCGCCAAGAAGCGCATTTGCTATATACTCGTTACATCTGGGAACATATTGTCCGTCTTCAATTTGGACAATAACATAAACATCATAACTTGCGTCAGCCAAACTGCCGCTTTTTACTGCTGTGAGAATTTTATCGGAGATTTCTTCCATTGTCTGAGCAGAAGCATCCTCTCCCGAAATAACTTTATCAATCTGTTCAATATGTATGTCCCCTATTGCTTCTGCCATGTTGGGTGATGTAATAGTCGTAAGAGCTCCGTAAACACCGTCTTTTTCCCACACGGATTTGATTTCATATTTGACAAGAGGAAACATTGCCTTGTAAAATTCAACCTGAGTTTCCGATTCAAAATTAAAGAAAGGTGCATCATCAGGATGAATCAATGTTTTTAATGTTTCAAAATCACATGATATAAATGTATCAAGATAGTTTGCAGCAGTTGCTCTGACCATTTTTGCCTCTTCACTGTTTGCATCAACAGCGTTGAGGTCAAGCTCCTCTGACTGAGCATCTGCCAAAACCGTTGCGGCAGAAGGCACTGTAGGATCGGTCTTTGTATTATCAAATATAATAAGTGCTGCTACAACCGCAAGCACAATTACGCCAACAGCAATAAAAAAAAGCCATTGCTTATCAATAGTTCTTTGTTTTTTTTGTTGATTTTTCATTTTCAATACCATTCCTTCCGAGTATCTTATATAATAATATCATAAAAATAAAAGCATGTAAGGTTTTTAACAAAAATTTAATGATAAATTTTTAAACAAACCCACTTTTATATTATAAATTCTTGAATATTTATTGTCAAGATATATGAAAATTTAACTTTACATAATAAAATTCTTGTGATAGAGTAAACTAGGTTAGTTTCAGACTATAGGAGTGAACACAAAATGCTTTTTAACAGGGTTTTGTCACAATCAAAAAAGGCGGGCGAATATGCCCTCACACTTGCAAAATGGATTGTTTTTTCAATAATCATTGGTAGTATCGGTGCTTTGGCGGGAGTTTTGTTCCATTTTAGTGTTGATACAGCAACACATTTCCGCACTAATCATCCCGATGTTATTTTTCTTTTGCCGATAGCCGGCATTATCATTGTTTTCTTATATCATACATGTAATATGGACAATGACAAAGGCACAAATCAGGTTCTTGATTCGGTGCGTACCGGTGGAAAGGTGTCTTTTCTTGTTGCTCCGCTCATTATTATAAGCACTACTCTTACCCACTTGTGCGGAGGCTCTTCCGGCAGAGAAGGTGCTGCTCTTCAGATTGGAGGAAGCATAGGGTCAAAATTTGCATGTATTTTGAAATTAAAGGATTTTAATACGTCTGTTTGCATAATGTGCGGAATGAGCGCGCTTTTCAGTGCGGTGTTCGGCACTCCGCTTACAGCGGCAATATTTGCACTTGAGGTTGTAAATGTTGGAGTAATTCATTACAGTGCACTTCTTCCTGTTGTTTTCAGTTCGCTGGTTTCGTTTTCAATAGCCGGATTTTTTCACGTTGAGAAAACCGAATTCTTGATAAGCGCTGCGCCCGAAATTAACTTTGTCTCCGTAACCGGAGTGCTTGTTCTTTCGGTTTTAGTTGCGATTATCAGTATATTGTTTGTGTTATCAATGCACAACACAAACAAATTTTTAAAAACAAAAATACCAAACAAATATATCAGGGTTATCACAGGTGCTGCAATTGTAATTGTTCTTACCCTTTTGTTGGGTACGTTTGATTACAACGGCGCAGGCATGGATATTATCGCAAAAGCTGTTGAAAATGGCACTGCCCGCCCCGAAGCTTTTATTTTGAAGCTTGTGTTCACCGTAATAACTCTTTCATCCGGATTTAAAGGCGGAGAAATTGTCCCCACTTTCTTTATCGGTTCAACTTTTGGTGTACTTGTTGCTCCTCTGGTTGGTCTCAATCCGTCCTTTGCTGCGGCAATCGGTTTGGTAGCACTTTTTTGCGGAGTAGTCAATTGTCCGATTGCTTCAATTATTTTAAGCATAGAACTTTTCGGCACCGGCGGTGTTTTATATTTTGCCATGGCAGTTGCCGTAAGCTATGTCATATCGGGCTATTACAGCCTTTATTCAGGCCAGAAAATTGTATATTCCAAACTAAAATCAGATTTGATAGATATAGACGCAAAGTAATAAGAAAGGTCGGAAATTTGCATGCGAATTATTATTGTAGGCGGCGGCAAGGTTGGGCTCACTCTTTGTGAACAGCTTGGTGCCGAAGGTCATAATATTACTCTTCTTGACACAAATGCAAAGATTGTCGAACAAGCCGTAAACAGTTTTGATATACAAGGTATTGTAGGCAGCGGTACCAGCTATAAAGCTCAGATTGAAGCAGGAATTGCCTCTGCAGATGTTCTTATTGCGGTTACTGACAATGACGAAACAAGCTTGCTTTCTTGTCTTATTGCCAAAAAAGCCGGTAACTGTAAAACCATTGCCAGGGTACGTGACCCTGAATATTATGCTGAAATCCGTTTTATTCAAGAGGAATTAGGTCTTGCAATGGCAGTAAATCCTGACATAACTGTTGCAAACGAAATTGAAAGACTTATCCAAATTCCCTCCGCGTTGGAAGTTGACACCTTTGCCAAGGGGCGTGCAACAATCATAAGAATTCAGATTCCCCCTACTTCTCCCCTTGACAATCTCGCAATATATGAACTTCACTCCAAAATTTCGGATAAAATGCTTGTTTGCATCGTTGAACACGGAGACGAAATCATAATACCAAAAGGTACTACAATTCTTCATTCGGGTGATTACATATCTATTGTACTCCCGCTGTATGAAGTTACATCCGCATTAAAGAAAATAGGTATTGACGCAAAGCCCGTTAAATCGATTATGATTACAGGCGGAGGCATGATATCTTATTATCTTGCCGAAAAGCTTTCTCGCGGCAAACAGCTTGTCAAAATCATCGAAAAAGATTATGAGAGATGTCAGGAGCTGAGCGAACAACTTCCTAAAGCAATGATTTTGTGCGGTGACGCCTCTGATGAAGAGTTGTTAGAAGAGGAAGGCATTGAAGAGGTAGACGCTTTTGTTTCCCTTACCAATTTTGACGAGGGTAATGTTCTCACGTCTCTTTATGCAAGTGAAACTTCCAAAGCAAAGGTAATCACAAAAATCAGCCGTATGGCTTTCGAAAAAATCCTGTCCAATCTCCCTATCGGCACTCCGGTATTTTCAAAATATATTACCGCTGAACAGATTTTGCGTTACGTAAGAGCGATGAGCAACTCCGAGCATCCGGACGAAATCCTCACCCTTTACAAAATGCTGGGCGGTAAAGCCGAGGCTCTGGAATTAAAGGTAAAAAAGAAGCATGCTGAACAAAACATTACAAACGTGCCGATTATGAATTTAAAATTCCGAAAAGATGTGATTTTAGGCAGTATTACACGAAAAGGCAAAATGATTATCCCAAAAGGTAGTGATACTCTTGATATCGGTGATACGGTTATTGTTGTAACAACGTCTTCAAATCAAATCACTTCTCTTTCCGATATTATTGAAAAGGGTCATTAATATGAATTATTCAGTTATTCGATATATAACAGGCTGGGTTATAGTCACAATATCAGCATTTATGCTTTTGCCCGCACTGGTTTCCGTTATATACGGCGAGAGCTCAACAGCCCTTATTTTTATAGGTTGCGCAATATTTTTTGGACTTGTCGGCTTTATTGTAAAACTGAAAAAACCTTCCAACAGACGTTTCTTTGCCCGTGAAGGTTTTATTGTGGCATCACTTGCATGGATTGTGCTGTCGTTGATAGCTGCTATCCCCTTTACGGTTTCGGGCGAAATTCCTTTTTATATAGATGCCGTGTATGAAGTTGTATCCGGGTTTACCACAACAGGCGCTACTATACTTTCCGATATTGAAGCTTTGAGCCGCGGCATGAGCTTTTGGCGTTGTTTTACAAACTGGTTGGGCGGCATGGGTGTTCTTGTGTTTATTCTTGCAATTATGCCCCAGGCAAGCGGACAGGCAGTTTATATTCTGAAAGCCGAAAGTACGGGACCATCTGTCGGCAAGCTTGTACCAAAGCTCAGGCAAAGCGCAGCCATATTATATCTGCTTTATTTTTCGCTGACAGTTGTACAGGTGATTTTGCTTCTTTTTACCAAAGTGCCTTTGTTTGACGCTCTGTGCATAACCTTTGGTACTGCAGGCACCGGCGGTTTTGCTCCGCTCAATGATTCTTTGGCGTCGTATTCTGTTGCAGCTCAGAATATTGTTACCGTTTTCATGTTACTGTTTGGTGTTAATTTCAACGTTTATTTTTTGTTAATTGCCCGCAAATTTAAAGATGCGTTTTCAAACGAAGAATTACGTTGGTATTTTGCAATCTACTTTATTGCAACGTTTATAACAGGTGTTTCCCTGTTTATATCTGCGCCGTCACATTTTAATATTACGGATATATTTTTCCAAACATCAAGTATTATGACGAGTACAGGATTTTCAACTACAGATTTCAATCTTTGGACACCTCTGGCAAAAGCTGTCCTTGTAATACTGATGTTTGTCGGTGCTTGTGCCGGCAGTACGGGCGGCGGTATCAAAGTGTCGCGTTTTGTTGTTTATGCAAAAACCGTAAAAAAACAGCTTTCTGCACTTATTCATCCCCGAAGCGTAAAAATACTCAAAATGGATAACAAGCCCATTAATCACGAAACCATCAGAATTATAAATGTTTACTTTGCCACATATATTTTTGTTTTTGTCGCATCGTTTCTTATAATTTTGACAGACGGTTTTGACCTTACTACAAGTTTTACCGCAGTTGCGGCAAATCTTAACAATGTGGGACCCGGACTTGGAAAAGTCGGACCAATGTACAACTTTTCTCAGTTTTCACCGCTTTCCAAACTTGTTCTTTCTTTTGATATGCTTGCAGGCAGATTGGAAATATTCCCGCTTCTTATTTTCTTTTCTCCATCAGCATGGCACAGAAAATAGTAAACTCACACAAAAAGAACCTTGCATTACGCAAGGTTCTTTTCTATTAAAATGCTGAACACTTCTTGAAATTTTTTATCGTCGTCTGCGCATCTTTTAGGCACGGAATTAATTCTTCCGCCTGCCCGTCTGATTTTTTTACCGATATGGCGTGCAAAAAGAAGCGAATCTATGTTGGACGAATCATAAACTACACCGTTTTGGTTAATGGCAAAAGCACCTTTGCCCAGCGCCATAGCCGCAACTCCGTAATCCTGTGTTACGATAATATCGCCTTTTTTAGCCAAATTGATAAGATAAATATCAGCACTGTCGGCACCTTTATCTACAGTGAAAACCGTAGAATATCCATCATTTATAATATGGCTTGTATCTACAACCATGTATACCTCAAGGTTGTATTTTTTGGCAGTATTTATAATAATATTTTTCACAGGGCATGCGTCCGCATCAACTATAATTCTCATAATAAATCAAGCGCCTCCAGAATACCTTTGCTTATTGCGTCTGCCATCTCTTTTCTGCCCTTTTCGCTATTTATATATTCACGGTCTTCCTGGTTTGTAATGAAGCCGCCCTCGGTAAGTATTGCGGGCATTTTTGTGTTTTTTAAGACATAAAGCGAAGAGCCGTCCTGTATGCCTCTTCTTGTAAGAGATGTGTGTTCAATAATGCTTTCGTATACATATTTCGCAAGTTTTTTACCAAACTCGGAATCCTTATGATAATACACCTGTGCGCCGTCAATTTCATCCTTGTTATCCATTGCATTTACGTGAATGGATACATATAAATCCGCTGACGAATTATTTGCCATTTCAACGCGTTCTTTCAGTGTGGGATAAACATCGCTTGTCCTTGTCATGATTACATTTAATCCTGCAGCCTCAAGCTGTCCTTTAACGCGCAGTGCCACATCAAGCGTAATATCTTTTTCTTTTACATCAGGATTTTTCACACCAACAGGATATGTTGCACCGGGATCTGTGCCCCCGTGCCCGGGATCAAGTATAATAGTCAGCTTGCCGTCGGCGTTATTAATTGACGCGTCCTCGTTAATATCGTTATCTTCGGTTACGTTTTCCTCGGATGACGAGTTGCCGTTTTCGTTATTATCAGGAACGATTTCCTCACCGGTTTTGATGATTGAAATTTCAACACCGTTTTTAAGCTTTAACACTTCAAAATCCGCTTCTGCTTTTAAATCCGCAACAACTCTGAATCTGTCTTCGTGTTGACTGTAGCGTATACCTTTAACCGCCGAACCTTCTTTTTCGATATTGCCGTCTTTAATGGTGGCTTTTGCACCGTACACGTCAATAACAATCCTGTCGGGTTCACTCATTTTAAAAACATTTGGGTTTACAAATTCATCAAGCTGTATAAAAACACAATCAGTATCATCCTCTGATGACAACGTCACATTTGTCAGTTTCACCGAATCTGCGTCCGGAGACGTAATCCTGACGGTTCTTGTATCATTAACCCATTGTACGTCAAATCCAAACTCCTCTGCAACAAATCTCACAGGAATCATCGTCTTATTATTAACGATTTTTGGTGCAGGGTCGGAGGATGAAATACTGGCAGAATTTGAACCGATATAAACCGTCCTTGAATTAATTTTGAGTATAATTTTCTCGCCGTTATATTCAATAATAACCCTTTGAGAATCGTTGTCCCATGTAACAGTAGCGCCAAGCTGTTCAAAAAATTCACGCGCCGGAACCATTGTCCTGCCGTTCAATATAATAGGCGGCATCTCCTTGGTTTCAACGGTATTACCGTCAACAACCAGTACAATGGGGTCCCACGGATAATCTTCAGTTTTTCCGTCGTAAACAATTGTAAAAGCATTTGTTTGTATTACTGATAAAAGAAGCATTACAGCAGTCATCAGAAAGGCTGCTGTCTTTCGCATAACATCACCTCCGAAATAATATTCGTCATAATATTTCGTTTTTCCTCTTAATTAAAGCATTTGTCACAAACTTTTAACATAAAGTTGTCTGTGTGTTTTTCGGCTGTATTTTGTAGTGGTCATATGCCGCTTTTGTAGCAACTCTGCCACGGGGTGTGCGGTTAAGAAAACCAAGCTGTAAAAGATATGGTTCGTACATATCTTCAATTGTACGGCTGTCTTCACCTATCGTTGCCGCCAAGGTGTCAAGCCCTACGGGACCGCCTTCAAAATTAAGCATTATAGATGTCATCATTTTTTTATCAATTGCATCAAGTCCAAGATTGTCTATTTCGAGCATGTTAAGAGCTTCGTCTGCACTTTGCTTTGAAATAACCATGTCTCTCTTTACTTGAGCATAATCCCTGACGCGCTTTAAAAGGCGGTTTGCTATTCTGGGTGTACCGCGTGAACGTGACGCAATCTCTGCTGCACCCTCATCCGAAATCTCAAAGCCCAAAATTGCACTGTTGCGCTTAATAATATTTACAAGATCATACGTCGTGTAAAGTTCCAGTCTTTCTATAACCCCGAAACGGTCACGTAAAGGAGCTGACAAAAGACCCGCTCTCGTTGTTGCACCTACTAACGTAAAGGGTTGAAGCGAAAGTCTTACGCTCTGTGCACTGGGTCCTTTGCCAACAATGATATCCAATGAAAAGTCTTCCATTGCTGAATACAGAATTTCCTCAACAGTACGGGAAAGACGGTGGATTTCGTCAATAAACAAAACATCCTGAGGTCCTAAATTCGTAAGTATTGCCGCCATGTCCATGGGCTTTTCAATTGCAGGACCGCTTGTAACTTTAATGTTAACACCCATTTCGTTTGCAATAATGCCCGCAAGTGTTGTTTTACCAAGTCCCGGAGGTCCGTACAAAAGCACATGGTCAAGTGCTTCGCGCCTTTCTCTTGCCGCTTTTATATAAATTTCAAGATTTTTCTTTACTTTATCCTGTCCGATATACTCATCCATCGTTTTGGGACGAATACTTACTTCAACATCGTCACCCTGGAGCATATTCGGAGATATCATTCTTTCATCAAATTCCATTTGACAACCTCCTTAAAGCTTCCTTGATAATATCTTCTGTAGAAAGATTATCTCCGGATATCTGCATTACTGTTTTCTGTGCTTCGCTTGGCGAACAACCCAGAGCAATCAGTGCATTTACGGCACTTGAATCCTGCGTGGGCTTATATGACGGTGCAACATGTCCGTTATCAATTGCGTCTTCGCTGTCAACTTTTCCCTTAAGCTCCAGCACAATACGCTGAGCCATTTTCGGACCTATTCCCTTTGCTTTGCCGATGGCTTTTGCATCAGACGATATTATCGCCAACGCAAGTTCGCTTGGCGTAAGTGCCGACAAAAGTGCAATTGCCGCCTTAGGGCCTACACCGGAAACACTTATAAGCTTTTTAAAATATTTAATAGATTCTCTGTCTGAAAAACCGAACAGGTCCATTACATCTTCGCGTACATATAAATATGTATATACAAGAGTTTCTGCACCTACTTCGGGCAGCTTATTGATATCAATTGCAGGCATAATAACATTGAAGCCTACGCCGTTTACATCTATAATTGCACCGGTTTCATCTGTTGACGAAACCTTTCCCTTGAGAAAAGCTATCATATTTTATTCCCTCCCAGAATTTTCTCCAAATTGTTAAATCTTACGCTGTTGCCGTGGCAGATTGCTATTGCAAGTGCGTCTGCAGTATCGTCGGGTTTGGGCACTTCGCTAAGCCCCAAAAACGACTTGACCATTTGTTGCATCTGTTTTTTATCGGCTCTTCCGTATCCTGTTAATGCCTGTTTCACTTGAAGAGGCGTATATTCATAAAACGGAACATTGTACTGTTTTGCCGCAAGAAGAATAACCCCTCTCGCCTGTCCGACCGCAAATGCGGTTTTAGCATTATTGTTAAAAAACAATTCCTCAACAGCAACAGCATCGGGATTATATGTTTTTATCAATTCAACTGTTTTATTATACACGGTTTCGATTCTGTCTTCAAGGGGTGTATGTGCTTTTGTAATAATTGAATCATAGTATATTGGTTGATACTTATATCCCACCTTGTCAACTATTCCCGTGCCCACAATTGCAATGCCGGGGTCAATGCCTAAAATTCTCATAAAAAATACTCCGTTTTTTCAAAAAAAGTGTTGATTAATTGTATAAAGTGATTTATAATATACAGAAGATGTGTATAATTTACATTGTTACTTTATTATTTTATCATATTTAGGAGGAATTGCAATATGTCAAAAGAAAAAATTGTTCTTGCTTATTCCGGCGGCCTTGATACATCTATCATAATTGCCTGGCTCCGTGAAAACTACGACTGTGAAGTTATCGCAGTTTGTGGTGATGTAGGACAGGGTAAGGAAACTGACGGCTTGGAAGAAAGAGCTAAAAAGTCCGGCGCTTCAAAGTGTTACATTGCTGACCTTCGTGAAGAATACGTAAGAGATTACATATTCCCCACAGTTAAGGCAGGCGCAGTATATGAAGGCAAGTATCTTCTTGGTACAAGCCATGCTCGTCCCGTAATTGCAAAGAAGCTTGTTGAAATCGCTCTCGCAGAAGGCGCTACAGCTATCTGCCACGGTGCAACAGGTAAAGGTAACGACCAGGTTCGTTTTGAGCTTACAATCAAAGCTCTTGCTCCCCACCTGAGAATTATCGCTCCTTGGAGAATGTGGGACATCAAGAGCCGCGAAGACGCTGTTGACTATGCAGAAGCTCACGGTATCGAAATCCCCGTTACAAAGAAGGATCTCTACTCCCGTGACAGAAATATCTGGCACATCAGCCACGAAGGTATGGATCTTGAAGATCCCGCAAATGAACCTATGTTCGATACACTCCTCAAGCTTGGTGTATCTCCCGAAAAAGCTCCCGATGAACCCACATACGTTACCGTTGGTTACGAAAAGGGCGTTCCCGTTTCTCTTGACGGCGTAAAAATGGGTCCCGTTGAAATTGTTGAAAAGCTCAACGCTATCGGCGGCGCTAACGGCATAGGTATTGTTGATATCTGCGAAGACAGACTTGTTGGTATGAAATCCCGCGGTGTATACGAAACACCCGGCGGTACAATTTTGCAGTATACTCATGACGAGCTTGAATATCTCTGTCTTGACCGTGATACACAGGCTTTCAAGAGACAGGCTGCTATTAAGTTCTCGGAACTTGTATATGACGGTAAGTGGTTTACTCCCCTTCGTCAGGCACTCTCTGCTTTTGTTGACAGCACACAGGAAACTGTTACAGGTGAAGTAAGAGTTAAGCTTTACAAGGGTCACATTTCTTCTGCCGGCGCAAAGAGTAAGTATTCTCTCTACAATGAGCAGATTGCTTCTTTCGGCGACAGTAAGGAACTTTACAACCACGCTGATGCAGAAGGCTTTATTAACCTCTTTGGTCTTCCCTTAAAGGTTAGAGCTATGATGCTCCAGGAAAACGGCGAACTTTAATCAAAAAACCAATAGGGCGGATTAATTCCGCCCTATATTATTAATGAGGTGAAATTATGAAACTCTGGGGTGGCAGATTTGAAAAGGCAACCGACAAAAAGGTTGACGACTTCAACTCTTCAATCAGATTTGACCAAAGGCTGTATAAGCAGGATATCACAGGCAGTATTGCTCATGCACGTATGCTTGGCAAACAGGGTATTATATCCGAAGAAGACAGCATGCTTATTATTAAAACCTTGGGTGAAATTCTCTCTGATGTTGAAAACGGCAAAGTAGAATTTGAAATCGATGCTGAAGATATCCACATGAACGTAGAAAAAATATTGATTGAGCGTATTGGTGATACAGGCAAACGTCTTCATACAGGCAGAAGCCGTAATGACCAGGTTGCTCTTGATATAAGAATGTACGTAAAAGACGAAATTTGCGAAATAAAAGGCATGATAGTTGAGCTTATCAACTCACTGCTTGCAATTGCAAAAGCTCACACCAAGACAATTATGCCCGGATATACTCATCTTCAGAAAGCTCAGCCTATCACATTTGCGCATCATGTCATGGCATATGTAAACATGCTCCTTCGTGACCTTGACAGGCTTAATGATACATATAAGAGAACAAATGTAATGCCGCTCGGAAGCGGTGCATTGGCTGGTACTACTCACCCGCTTGACCGCGAAATGGTAGCCCGTGAGCTTGGTTTTGCAGCTGTTACAACAAATTCTCTGGACGGCGTTTCAGACCGCGATTTTGCCATTGAATTAACAAGCAATCTTTCTCTTGTAATGATGCACCTCTCGCGCTTTTCCGAAGAGCTTATTTTGTGGAGCAGCAACGAGTTCCGTTTTGTAACAATGGATGACGGTTACAGCACAGGCTCCTCTATTATGCCTCAAAAGAAAAACCCCGACGTTGCAGAGCTTATCCGCGGCAAAACAGGCAGAGTTTACGGCTCTTTGACAGCTCTTTTAACCGTTATGAAAGGTATTCCTCTCGCCTATAATAAAGATATGCAGGAGGATAAGGAATCGCTCTTTGACGCAATCGATACTGTAAAACTTTGCGTTCCCGTTTTTAACGGTATGATCAGTACTATGAAAATCAATAAAGAAACAATGCTCAACGGTGCAAAGGGCGGTTTTGCGAACGCAACCGATGTTGCAGACTATCTGGTAAAGAAGGGTGTTCCTTTCCGCGAAGCACATGCAATCGTAGGCAGAATGGTTCTTATGGCTGAAAAAGCAAACAAAGCTCTTGACGATTTAACACTCGCAGAAATGAAGGAATGCAGCGAATATATCGAAAATGATATCTACGATGCAATCAGCATGACAGCTTGTGTTGAAGGCAGAAGCCTTATAGGCGGTCCCAGCGAAAGTGCCGTTTTGTATTCGGTTGAAATAGCCGAAAAAACACTTGAAAACTATTAATTTTAAAGGCAACGGATAATTCCGTTGCCTTATTTTATGATATATCTTTTTCCTTTTATTGATTTAGAGTGTTTTCTTTCAACGGGGCGTTTTAGTTCATCAATTACAGCTTGAATAAAGCTTTCCGTTTCAAGAACTGATTTTCCCGTCTTTATAACGGCATCAAGTGCAAGCCTTAGGTGTTCTGCTTCTTTGTTCATGTTAAACTCAATTTTTAACATATCGCTTAATGCGATGATATATGAACACATACTTGGGATTTCATCTGCCGACGCTAAATTTGAGTATAATCCTTTTACATAATAGACGCTTTTGCTCTTCGCATATCTCGTATATGCAACAAAATGCTCATCAAGCCTCGAACGGTACATTCCCCACGCATAGTCTGAAAATGACTTGGATGCAAATATCATATCAAACTGTGCCGGGTCAAACAGTACTTCATACGCAATATCCGCAGTTGAAAATTTTATCATATGAAAATTAGGTAGAGGCAGCGTGAAGTCCTCAAATTTTTTATAAAAAAGATTTGCACAGTATTCATTATCCGCATCGCTTACAAATGCAAGCCTTCTCCTTCGGTTTTCGCACTCGCGGCTTACATGCCTTACAATGCCCATCGCAGTATGAGTACTGCATATTCTGGTTTCGCTGCATCCGTCAACATTGGTGACATTGTACCTGAGCCTCGTGCCACCATCAAAATACGAAGCAACAATTACGTTAACGTTGCCGTAATCCGAAAGTCCCGAAATACAAGTATATTCAATACAGTTATCAAGCATCATTGCAATATCTGCAATCGAATAATCTATAGGATTAATACCCTGCATATCACCTGAAAACACAGCGTCACAGCTTCGAATTTTTGTTATCTCGTTTCGGTCCAATTCGCAACCGTGACGGGTATAATCACCAAGATTAACCTCTTCAAATTTGATCTTGGAACGGAATCTGCGATTAAGTGCTTTGATAATTTTTATGATATAACCTGTTGCGTAATATCCTTCACCAACTCCGCGGATTATACCTATATAAGGCATTAATCATCCTCCTCGCTGAGCTTTTCCCATTCTTCCATATAATCAAGAAGTTCACCGTTAAGTGAGTCTAAAGATGCGTTTAATTCCATAAGGCGCTGATAATCGGCACCGACAGTATTAATCTCTTCTGAGACAGCATCGATTTTTTCTTCGGTTTCGGTTATCAACAGTTCGAGCTTTGCAATACGATTTGTCCTCATTCGTTTATTACGCTCTTTTTCTTTTTGTGCTTTGTAGTCATTAATTTTTTCGGCTTTCGGCACAGAAATTTCCTTTACAGGCTTATCAGATGTTTCTTTTCGCGCCATATACTCATCATAGGTACAGTTATATTCAACAATAGTGTCGTTTTCAAACACAAAAAGCTTGTCCGCTAATTTGTTTATCAAATATCTGTCATGGCTTATGATAAAAACAGTTCCGCCGAAATCTTCAATGGCGTCTTCTAAGGCTTCTCGCGAAACAAGGTCAAGATGGTTTGTGGGTTCATCCAACAAGATGAAATTTGAACCCCTGAGCATGAGACAAAGAAGAGCAATCCTCGCCTTTTCGCCACCTGAGAGTAAATCAGTTTCTTTGAAAACCTCATCCCCCGTAAAGAGGAAAGCAGCCAGTGCATTTCTGACCTGAGTCTGTGTCATTTTCGGATATCTGTCCCAAACCTCGTCAAGAATAGTCTTGCCACCTGCAATATCTCCCCTGGTCTGGTCGTAGTATCCGCATTCGATGTTGCTTCCAAATTTAACTGTTCCGCTGTCGGCAACCTCTTCACCTTTTATAATGCGGTAGAATGTTGATTTTCCGCACCCGTTCGGACCGAGAACAAAAACACACTCTTTTTTCTTTAACAACAAGTCTACATTTTCAAAAAGTTTCTTTTCACCGTATCTTTTTGAAAGATTTTTTATGACCATAACATCATTTCCGCCCTCAAGGGTTGTTGTAAACTTAAATTTCACCCTCTCGTTGTTGGACGTGGGTTTTTCAAGGTTTTTTTCCAGCTTGTCTATTACTTTTTGCTTGCTTTCGGCTGTTTTTATATTCTTTTCCCTGTTCCAACGGCGTTGCTGTTCAATCATGCCCTCAATACGGCTGATTTCCTTCATTGTATTATCGTATTTTTTCACTGCCGCTTGATATGCGGCTTTTTTCTTTTCGGCAAAAACAGAATAATTGCCATCATATTGTGTAAGGCGTTCGCATTCAAGTTCAAAGGTTCGGTTTGTAACTTTATCAAGAAAATATCGGTCATGGCTTATTACTATAAAAGCCTTGTTATATTCCTTCAAAAATCCTTCCAGAAAAACAATTGCATCAATATCAAGATGGTTAGTAGGCTCGTCTAAAAGCAGAAGATTTGCATCAGATAACAAAACTCTTGCAAGAGAAAGCCTTGTCCGCTGACCGCCCGAAAGCTCGCTCAGTTTATTGGAAAGCTCGTTTTCAGTAAAACCCAAACCCAAGAGCATGCTGCGACATTTTGATTTGTACACTAATCCGCCCTTATCAATATACTCATTGTTAAGAGCTTCTTGCTGATTAATAAGGCTGTCTGTGTCAGAATTCCCCGATTCGATTTTGCTTCGTATCTCTTCAAGACGCTCCTCCATTTCCCGAAGAGGCAAAAATATATTCAGCACATATGAATACGCGTCTGTTTTATCGTCCTCGGGCGGAGTCTGCTCCATATAGCCGATTTTTAAAAGGTTGTTTTTATTAAGCGTACCTTTGTAGCTTTCTTCCTCGCAAATAACGCGAAAAAGAGTGGTTTTGCCCACTCCGTTCGCGCCTATGAGGCCTATCTTTGACTTTTCATCAATATTGAAGCTTACATTTTTGAACAAATCTCTTTCTCCGAAAGATTTTGTAAGCTCATGTGCCGTCAATAAATTCATAATTCTCTCCTGTCAAAGGTTTGGAAAAATTCTATCATTTCTGTCATATCCTGTGCTGTATATTCGGGTTTTTCTTTTTGTGCGTTTTCAAGTGTACCGAACCCATACGCAACCCATAGTGCCGGTAAGCCATTCATGTGGGCGCCTAAAATGTCAAACTCGGTATCACCAACCATCAACGCTTGTTTGCCCTTCACGTTTTCTTTATCGAGCACATGACGGACGATATCGTTTTTCTTTATAAGTTTTCCATCAAGAGTTGCCCCCTGAATAACGTCAAAACAATCAAAAATCCCTGCTTTTTTCAATATATGAACAGCCATGATTTCGGGCTTGCTTGTTGCAACACCCACCAGAATATTTTTGTCCTTAAGTACTTTTATTGCTTCTTTAAATCCCTCGTAAATATAGAACTTGTCAATTGCTTTTGTATGGTAATGGGCTCTGAATTCAAGAACCATTGATTTTGCTTTTTCGAGCGTAACTCCGCAATATTTTACAAAACTATCATCAAGAGGTGGTCCGATAAATTTATCCATTTCTTCATCGGACAAGAGAGGCATGTTGTTAAGACTAAAAACATGCCTTAACCCTTCTTTTATACCGGGAGAAGTATCTGCAATTGTACCATCAAAATCAAATAAAACAACATCAAATCCAGGCATGATACTCCCCCTATTGCGAAACTACTAAATCCATATTTGCTTCAAGCGGTTCATCAAATACAAATCCGCCGAATTCCGCACCCTTTTCGCCTTCAATGAGAATCTGTACCTTTGTTACGCTTTCTGTGCTGCAAAGAGAGTTTACAATAGAGTAAACATTCAGCACACCTGAGCCCCCGCTGAACTTTGTGACAAATTCTGCGGACAGATTTACATAGCATACTCCATCCTTTGTTTCAATGTTCAAAAGTTTTGTACCGGAAGGAATCGTTGAAATCAACTCATGTGATGAAGGTCCTTTGATAAGTTCGTTAACAATTGTCTTTTCAATTGAAATCGTATCAAGCGTAATAACCTTGCGCTGTTCGGCTTTAAGGTTGCGGGCGTTGGAGGTTGCAAAATACAACTGCACATTAGTAGTATCTGCAGGATTAACCTGAAGCACTATATCTTTCTTATTAATAACGCCTACCTCGTTACCGGTTGAATTCGAAACAAGCGGTTTGCCTTCAACAGTAATCAAAACGCTGGTAATACCCGGAATCCCGCAAAGGGTTTGAACAACGGAAAACCTTGCCATAAGCTCAGTCGGGCCGCTGAAACGTGTGAAAGATTTTGAAAAATCTACCATTGCCATTTCTTCTTTGACAACCACCTCTGAAAACGTCAGGTTGTCGGGGAGTATGCGTTCATTACCCTTATCTTGAGGGCCTGCTATTAATTTTTCCATTGCGAAGTTTGCCATATCAACAGTATTCTGACTGCCGGTGTATTTAACAGTTTCGGCAGTAAGCTCGCCTGTTTCTTTGTTTTTGAAATATATGTTGATTTCAACTTCGTTTTTGTTGGTACCAAAACATGCCGTAAGCGACAAGCACATTACAAACACCAACATCAATGAGACAATTTTCTTCATACGGAAATCTCCTTATTTAAGCGTTATGGGAATAATAATCTTAAATCGGCTTCCTACACCTTCTTCGCTCTCAACCTGTATATTACCTCCGTGAAGTTCTACGGCTGTAAGCGCAATCGATAACCCAAGTCCCGTACCGCCAGTTTCACGCGAGCGAGCCTTATCAACACGGTAAAAACGGTCAAAAATCTTATAGATTTCACCCTGAGCAATACCAATGCCACTGTCTGCAATGGTGATAACAGCACGGTTATCTTCTCTTTCAACCGTCATCCTTACAGTTCCGCCCTCTTTAGTATATTTAATAGAGTTATCAAGTATGTTATAGAAAGCTTCCCATAATCTGTCTTTTTCAATTCTGGAGAAAATACCGATATCTGATTCGTATGTAAGCGTAATATTCTTTGACTCTGCCAAAGGTTTAAGTGCTTTTACAACATTTTTCGTCAGCTCGGTAATATCCATGACAGTAAAGTGCATACGACTTACCGCAAGCGTATCATCCATCTTTGTGAGCGCAAGGAGTTTATCAATGATACGTGTCAGTCGGTCAACCTGCACGTTCATGTCGTTTAAGAATTCTTCTTCCATTTCTCTCGGAGCGTCAGGCGTCTGCAAAAGTGAGTCTGCTATGAGCTTTATGGAGCTGAGCGGTGTTTTAAGCTCATGCGAAGCATTAGACACAAACTCCTGTCTTTTTTGTTCCTGAATTTCGATTTTGTCAATCAGTTTGTTGAACGAATCTACCAAATCTCCGATTTCACCACCGTGAGAAATGTCAAGCTTTTCTTCCTCGTCGTTTTCAGTCATGCCCACAACCGAACGCGTCAATTTGCGGATAGGTGCAGTAATAACCCCGGATAAAACGAAACCTAAGCATGCAACTATAAGCGACACGATTATTGCCAAGGTAAAAATACTTGCTGACATCCGTTGTGTATATTCGCCTATGTTTTCAGCCCCGGACTGCAAAAGAATTGCACCTGTAACTTTTTTTTCGTTAATAATCGGTACTGCTGCACTGACAACCATTTCTCCGGAAGCAGTCTCTTCGGCTACGCTTATATTTTCGCCCGAAAGCGCATCAAGAACAATAGGCTTAAGCATAAGCTTGCCCGCAAGTGAACCTTCTGTCAGAGAGTCATAGGTTATGACTGCATCAGCATTAACCATTATAACTCGTGATGTAGACGAAATCTGATGCTGCTTAAGAAGATATGATATTGTATCCGTACTGGAAAGATTCTGAAGCGGCGACACATAACCCGACAAAACATTCGCCTGCGTCAGTGTATCACTCTTCTTTTGATCAAGCAGGTAATTCGTCATTGAATTTGTTGTATATGCAATAATGAGCCCCGTTGTAAGAGTTATAATAACAAGATATGTTACTACCATCTGACAACGCAGCGTCGAAAAGAATTTTTTAATTTTCTCTAAAATAGTATCCAACCCCCCATTTTGTCAATATATATGTGGGATTTGCCGCATCGGGTTCAATTTTTTCTCTCAGTCTTCTGACATGCACATCAACTGTACGTGCATCTCCGGGATAGTCGTAGCCCCAAATTATATCAAGAAGATTTTCTCTTGAGTAAACTTTTCCGGGGTTTGTTGCAAACAGTTCGCAAAGGTCAAACTCTTTTGCAGTGAGCTCAATAAGTTTGCCGTCAACTTTAACCCTTCTGAGATTGTAGTTAAGCTCAATATTACCCGAAGAGAACTTGTTTTTATCCTGTACATCGTTGTTGGCACTGCGTCTGAGGATAGCTTTAATACGGGCTTTTAACTCCAATATATTAAAAGGCTTCGTCATATAGTCATCAGCACCGTAATCAAGACCCAAGATTTTGTCCATGTCCTCGGTCTTTGCAGTGAGCATAATGATCGGAACAGAAGAAAATTCCCTTACCTTCTGGCAAACTGTCAGCCCGTCAATCTTTGGCAGCATCAAATCAAGCACAATAAGCGATACACTCTTATCACGCGCCATCTTCAGAGCTTCCTCTCCGTCGTAGGCAGTTTCTACTGTATAACCATCCTGTTCAAGATTGAATTTTATACCTTTTACAAGTAATTTTTCATCATCAACAATCAAAATTTTCATTCTGCTACCCCTTTACATAACATGCTTACATTATTATATCAGTTGTATATTGTTTTTTCAATACAAAAAACAGAGAAAATACAAAATAAAGTGGAAAATATCTTGCAATACTTATACATATTGTGGTATTATAAATAAAAATATGTTTAAGGGAGAGATTACATTGTTGACAGATATCGAAATTGCTCAGAACGCCAAAATGGAGCCTATTGACCGCATAGCCGCAAAATTGGGAATCGAATATGATGAACTCGAAATGTACGGAAAATATAAGGCTAAATTATCGGATGACCTTATCAAAAGAGTTTCCTCTAATCCTGACGGTAAATTAATTTTAACAACAGCTATCAACCCCACTCCTGCCGGCGAAGGTAAAACCACCACAACAGTCGGCTTGGGACAGGCACTTTGCCGAATCGGCAAAAATGCGGTTATTGCACTTCGCGAACCTTCTCTTGGCCCCGTTATGGGCGTTAAGGGCGGTGCTGCAGGCGGCGGTTACGCACAGGTTGTACCAATGGAGGATATTAATCTTCATTTCACAGGCGATATGCACGCAATTACAGCGGCACACAACCTTCTTGCTGCCCTTTTGGACAACCATATCCATCACGGCAACGCTCTCGGCATTGATGCACGACGCATTACATTCAAGCGTGTTCTTGATATGAACGACCGCGCACTTCGTGATATAGTTGTTGCACTCGGCGGAAAACTCAACGGTTTCCCCCGCCAGGATGGTTTTATGATTACGGTAGCATCTGAAATCATGGCTATTCTCTGCCTTTCCAACGACATTACAGACCTCAAACATCGTTTGGGTGAAATAATCGTTGCTTACAATTATGAAGGCAATCCCGTAAAAGCGTCTGACCTTAACGCTCAGGGTGCAATGACAGCGCTTTTAAAGGATGCTATCAAGCCTAACCTTATCCAGACATTGGAGCATACTCCCTGCATTATGCACGGCGGTCCTTTTGCAAATATTGCTCACGGTTGCAACAGTATTATTGCAACCAAGCTTGCGTTAAAGCTCGGCGACTATGCTATTACAGAAGCCGGCTTTGGTGCTGACCTCGGTGCTGAAAAGTTCCTTGACATCAAATGCCGTATGGCAGGCTTAAAACCCGATGCGGTAGTTCTTGTTGCAACATGCCGTGCTCTCAAGTATAACGGCGGTGTTCCCAAAACTGAAGTTAACAACGAAAACGTTGATGCTCTCATAAAGGGTCTTCCCAATCTTGAAAAGCATATCGAAAACATCAAAAAGTATAATCTTCCCGTTGTTGTTGCCATCAACCGTTTCCCTCAGGATACAGATGCTGAAATTGAAGCTGTTAAATCCGCTTGTGAATCTCTCGGTGCAAAGTTTGCGCTTTCAGACGTGTTCTCAAAGGGTGGCGAAGGCGGCGAAGAGCTTGCATATAAGGTGCTCGAAGCTTTGGAAGAACCTGCAGATTTCAAGCCTATTTACGAACTTGAGGGTACATATTACGAAAAATTTGAAAAGATTGCAAAGGAAATTTACGGTGCCGATGGCGTTGACTATCTTCCTGCCGCTAAAAAGGCAATCGAAGAGATTGCACAGCACGGCTACACAAACCTTCCCATATGTACTGCAAAGACTCAGTATTCCCTTTCTGATAATCCTCAGTTACTTGCTCGCCCCGAAGGTTTCCGTATTACTGTTAAGGAGGTTCGTCTTTCCGCAGGTGCAGGCTTTGTGGTGTTCTTAACAGGTGATATCATGACAATGCCCGGTCTTCCCCGCGTTCCTGCCGCAAACAATATTGATATTGACGAAAACGGCACTATCACAGGTCTTTTCTAAAGGATTGATAAAATGAAATTTATTTCAAAAAATGTTTCTGATACCGAAAATTTTGCATATGAACTTGCAAAAAGGATAACAGCACCAAAGGTTATTTGTCTTATCGGTGACCTTGGTGCAGGTAAAACAGCGTTTACCCGAGGATTCGCACGTTTTTTCGGTATTGAAAAAGGCGTCGCATCACCTACTTTTACAATTCTCATGAAATATTCGGGCAATGAGGAGATTAATCACTATGACCTCTACCGCGCAGAAGATTATGACGAGCTTTGTGATATAGGTTTTGAGGACCAAATAGATGAGGGTATTTCTTTAATTGAATGGCCCGACAGGTTTATGGAGTATCTTCCGCAGGATAAAATCACCATACACATAAACTATACCGAAAATGAAGGTGAACGCGAAATCACCGTTGAAGGACTTGATTTTTAATGAACATTTTAGCAGTTGACACATCTGCGCTTACTGCAACGGTTGCAGTTTTTAAAAACGGTGTGTCTGTTTTTGAAAACAACATAACAAATGCTCTCACCCATTCCGAAACACTCATGCCGATGATTGATTACGCTTTAAAAAGTGTTAAGCTTACTCCGTCTGACATTGATTTGTTTGCAGTAAGCAACGGTCCCGGCTCCTTTACGGGAATTCGTATAGGTGTAAGCGCAATAAAAGCTCTGGCATACGCTGTAGACAAGCCTGTTATAGGTATAAATACTCTCTATGCCCTTGCATCAAATCTTTCTTGCGTGGAAAACATGCCCGTTTGTCCAATTATGGACGCAAGACGCGGTCAGGTTTACAATGCTTTATACAGTTTTTCGGATGGCGTTGCAAAAACAATCGAAGCACCACGTGCACTCAGTATCGATGAACTGTGCACACAGCTTAACACACCTGTTATGTTTGTGGGTGACGGTGTGGATGTGTACAAGGAAAAAATTGTTGAATTGTGTGGCGATAACGCATATTTTGCACCGCCGCATATGAGAAACCAAAAAGCTGCCTCTGTTGCATATGCCGCAAATTTGGCAGATGCAAAGGATTACTTATCCCCCGAGGCATTAGAGGTTATTTACCTGAGGAAATCTCAGGCTGAAAGAGAACGTGAAGAAAAAGAAAGGAATGAAAAATTATGAAAATTGCAATTGCAGCAGACCATGGCGGATTTGAACTCAAAGGAGTACTTATCGAACATCTCAAAAAAAAAGGATACGAAATGATTAACCTTGGCACAGATACAGCAGACAGTGTTGATTATTCCGATTATGCTGAAAAATGTGCTGAAAAGGTTTTAAGCGGCGATGTATCGTTCGGTATCGTTGTTTGCGGTACAGGTATCGGCATTTCCATTGCAGCTAATAAAATTAATGGCATCAGATGCGCTCTTTGCCACTCTCCCGAAACAGCCGCTCTTGCTAAACAGCATAACAATGCTAACATTATTTCTCTCGGCGGCAGAACAACCAGTGACGAAACAGCAATCAAAATTGTAGACGCTTTTATTGAAGCTGAATTTGAAGGCGGTCGCCACCAGAGACGTGTTGACAAGATAATGGCACTCGAAACAAAATAATTTTTCCGGAGGGTCTCTTATGAAATGTCCTTATTGTGATTATTCAGACAGCAAGGTTATTGACTCCCGCCCTACCGAGGAGGGCTCTTCAATCAGACGCAGACGTGAATGTATAAACTGCGGTAAGAGATTTACTACATATGAAAAAGTCGAAAGCGTTCCGATTATGGTTATCAAAAAAGATGAAACACGTGAAGCGTTTGACCGCAACAAGGTTTTGTCCGGTATTATGAAAGCTTGTCAGAAACGACCTGTTGAAACCGAAAGAATGGTTGAAATGGTTGATAACATCGAATCCGAACTTCAAAATCTTATGGACAGAGAAGTTACCAGCGACCGTATCGGCGAAATGGTAATGGCAGAACTCAAGAAAACAGACGATGTTGCTTATGTACGTTTTGCTTCGGTATATCGTCAATTTAAGGATATCAATACATTCCTTGCCGAGGTAAACAAGCTTTTGACAGATAAAAACTGATAATTAGGGTGGTTTTTCCACCCTTTTTTATTTTTTAAATTGTCGATAAATTGCAAAAAAAGTATTGTATTTCATAAAAGTATATTGTATAATCAACTTACGTGCTTTTGTCGTTTTATAAAGGCATGTGTTTCTGCTGTATGGGGGGATATTCCCATACGAAAATTACTTGAAATTT
>CAZNIC010000005.1:0-72157 GCA_964572985.1 uncultured Oscillospiraceae bacterium | reverse complement strand
GACTTCTTCGGCGATATGGACTTTAAGGTTGCAGGTACAAAGAAGGGTATCACAGCTATCCAGGTTGATATCAAGATTGACGGCTTAAAGCCCGAAATCATCAAGGAAGCTCTTGAAAAGACAAGAGACGCTCGTTACAAGATTCTTGACGAATGTATGCTTCCCTGCATCGCAGAGCCTCGTGCAGAGCTTAGTAAGTACGCTCCTAAGATTTTCACGATGACAGTTGACCCCGAAAAGATTGGCGATATCATCGGTAAGCAGGGTAAGACAATCCAGAAGATTACAGCCATGACAGGCGTTAAGATTGACATTGAAGACGACGGTACAGTACTTATCGCTACAACTGATACAGAAGCTGCTGAAAAGGCTATGAAGCTTATCAACGGCGTTTGCGGTAACATCGAAATCGGTGAAGTATTCCTCGGTACTGTTACAAAGCTTATGGACTTTGGTGCATTTGTTGAATTCCTTCCCGGTAAGGAAGGCTTGGTTCACATTTCCAAGCTCGACCATAAGAGAGTTGAAAAGGTTAGCGATGTAGTTAGCGTTGGTGACGAAATCATGGTTAAGGTTATCGAGTTTGACCGTATGGGCAGAATCAACCTTTCCCGCAAAGACGCTCTTCCCAAGCCCGAAGCACAGGCTGAATAATTTAAAAACATAGGGCGGATTCCATATCCGCCCTTAAATTTTGGGTGATTTAATGCAAAAAATAACAATATTAAAAAACGGATTAAGAATAATAACCGAGACTATGCCGGGCGCACAAAGTGTTTTTGTGGGCGTATGGGTCAAAGCGGGTAGCGCTAACGAGCGTGACAGCGAGTGGGGCATAAGCCACTTTATTGAGCATATGGTTTTCAAAGGCACCGAAAGAAGAACTGCTCAGCAAATAAGCGAAGAGACAGATTATGTGGGCGGTCAGGCAAATGCTTTTACAAGTCGCGATTGCACCTGCTACTATTCCCGCACACTTCCCGAGCATATAGAATTATCCTTTGATATTTTGTCCGATATCTACCACAATCCGCGCCTCTCGGAAAAGGATATTAACCTTGAGCGTGGTGTAATAAAAGAGGAAATCATGATGTATGAGGACTGTCCGGAGGATTTGGTGCAGGACAGACTTTTGGCATCCTGCTACCCGGGCAGTGCCCTGGGCAGAGAGATTGCCGGCAGTCTTACATCGGTTGATAACATTGGTCGTGCCGAAATGGTAGACTATATGGCTCGCTACTACACTCCCGATAACACCGTTATAACCGTGTGCGGAAAATTTGACGAACAAAAGGCAATAGCCCTTTGCGAAAAGTATTTTTCCAAGCGTATTACAACCTTTTCGGGTGACAGGGTAATTGTGCCCGAGTTTAAAGCGGTTAACGAAATATGGAAAAAAGATATCGAGCAAGCGCATCTGTGCCTGTCGTTCCCGTCGGTAAAGCTTGGATGCGATAAGGAAAGCTACACTTTATCTGCGCTTAGTAACATTTTTGGCGGCAGTATGTCAAGTAGGCTTTTTTCTAAAGTAAGGGAAGAGCGAGGCCTTTGTTACAGTGTTTATTCCTATTCATCCCAGACGGAAGTTTCGGGTCTTTTCAGTATTTATACAGGGCTTAACGTAACCTGCCTTGATGATGCGCAGGATGTTATACATAACTGCATCGGCGACCTTTTGAAGGACGGTATAACCGATTATGAGCTCACAAAGGGCAAGGAACAGTTAAAAGCGGCAATTCTTATGGATATGGAAAACCCCTCCAGTCGTATGAGTGCACTGGGCAAGGATTTGCTTATCTATAACGAGGTAAAGCCCATTGAAGAAATCGTAAAGGATATTGATTCTGTTACAAAGCATGACATTGAACAGGCGGCGCATATGATTTTTGAAAAAGAATTTGCCCGCGGCGTGCTTTTGCCCACAGACAGATAAAAAAGGCGGTCACTGACCGCCTTTTTGTTATCTTCCTGCCGCGATTTTTATGTTTTTCTGATGCGTTGAACTAACTTGACCGTCGCTGTGGCGGATGGAGTTTAAAAAGTGGATGTCAAAAACGCCGTGGGCATCGTTGCCCTTGACCCAGTCGAAATTGTAGCCTGCGCCGTAGTCGTTACTTCGCCACGACGTCCATACCCCGCCTGCCGCGCTGTCGTTGCCTGCATGGAGCATACTTGCGGCAGAGGCGGCAATTTTTCTGCCGTTATAAATTATCAGTACGGGACGGCTTGTCCAGTTCTGTCCGCCGAAAATAGAGTTCATTTTGGCAGTGTCGGAAGCGGTAAGGGGTTCGCAGTCCGCGTGTCCGGAACCCGTCGTACGCTTGGCTGTAAAGGTTGCCCCTGTGTAAAAATCCTGCACGGTAAAGGTTGCGCCGACAGGAATAACATACTGCGCCGCGTCCCACCAGTCGAGATATTCTCCGTACTGACTGCCCGGAGTGCTTGTTACAGGCACGTGATGTACGGGGATTGTGAGCTTTTTGCCCACATAAATTGAGCTGGACTCCGTAAGTCCGTTTGCCTCTAAAAGCTCACTCATGGGAATACCGTGGTTGTTTGCAATATTCCAGTATGTATCGCCTGATTTAACCGTATATGTAGTATAGGTCACATATGGTTGTGTTGAAGAAGAAGTTGACGAGTTTGAGGAGGAAGTGGAGGGGATTATTACCTTGTCTCCCACTTCGAGCCAGGAGGATGTTGTAGCATTGTTGGCTTTTAAGAGCGTATTAAAGTCAACCCCGTACCATTTTGCAATCAGCCAATACGTGTCGCCCTTTACTGCGGTATGAACCGTTTCCGTGGGCACATATACGATATCGCCAATCTCAAGCCAGGACGAGGTTGTTGCACCGTTTGCTTTTAAAAGCGTGTTGAAATCAACCCCGTACTGCTTTGAAATCGTCCAGTAGGTATCACCCTTTACCACAGTGTGGTTTGCCGCCTGCGCAGTGGTGGACATTGTAAGTGCGGCAAGTGAAATTGCCATGGTCTTTTTCAGTTTCATAAAAATTCTCCTTTCTTAGTCTTCTCCTTGAGGAGAAGGGGGACCGCGTTTGCGGTGGATGAGGTGTGGTTTGCCCTCACTATTGATTTTCGTCACAAAATTGTAATATCTTTTATGTAAATATTGGTGGGGGGTCTTTTCTTGACAAAAAAAATCATAGTGATATAATGAAAAGAGACCATTGAAAGAGGGCATGAAAATGTTTAAATATGACGTAAAAAGCTCCAAAGCGGAGGAATTTATCAACCATGAAGAAATTCTCGATACTTTGGATTACGCACAGAAGAATAAAAACAACAAAGAACTCATAGATTCTATTATAAAAAAAGCTGAAGAAATGAAAGGTATCTCTCACCGCGAAGCGGCAGTTTTGTTAGAGTGTGAAATCGACGAAGCAAACGAGAGGATTTATTCCCTCGCTAAAGAAATCAAGGACAAATTTTACGGCAACCGCATAGTTATGTTTGCGCCTCTTTATTTGTCAAACTACTGCGTAAACGGCTGTGTTTATTGTCCTTATCACCGACAGAACAAAACTATTCCCCGCAAAAAGCTTACCCAGGAGGAAATCAGGCAGGAGGTTATAGCTCTTCAGGACATGGGGCACAAACGTCTCGCGTTAGAAGCAGGCGAAGACCCCGTCAACAATCCGCTTGAATATATCTTAGAGAGCATCAAGACTATTTACTCCATAAAGCACAAGAACGGTGCAATCCGTCGTGTCAATGTAAATATTGCGGCAACAAGTGTTGAAAACTACACAAAGTTAAAGGATGCAGGCATCGGCACATACATCCTTTTTCAGGAAACATACAACAAAGAAAACTATGAGGCTCTTCATCCCACGGGCCCCAAGAGCAATTATGCGTATCATACCGAGGCAATGGACCGAGCGATGGACGGCGGTATTGATGATGTTGGATTGGGTGTGCTTTTCGGACTCAACCTTTACCGTTATGATTTGGTGGGTCTCATAATGCACGCAGAGCATCTTGAAGCAGCAAAGGGCGTAGGTCCGCATACAATCAGCGTGCCCCGTATCTGTCCCGCTGACGATATTGATGTAAACGACTTTTCCAACGCAATTTCCAACGAAATTTTTGAAAAGATTGTTGCTATCATACGTATTGCAGTACCGTACACCGGTATGATTATATCTACCCGCGAATCAAAAGAGGTAAGAGAAAGAGTTCTTGAGCTTGGCATCAGTCAAATTTCGGGCGGTAGCCGAACAAGCGTAGGCGGCTATACCGATGAGGAGGTTTATGACGAATCCACAAGTCAGTTTGACCTCTCCGACCGCCGTACTCTTGATCAGGTGGTTAACTGGCTTATTGATATGGGTCATGTGCCCAGCTTCTGTACGGCGTGCTATCGCGAAGGCAGAACCGGTGACAGATTTATGAGCCTTCTTAAGTCGGGACAGATTATCAACTGCTGTCATCCCAATGCGCTCATGACGCTTAAGGAGTATCTTATGGACTATGCAAGCGAAGATACAAAGAAAAAAGGCGAAGAAATAATTGCCCGAGAAATAGAAAAAATCACAAATGAAAAGGTAAAGGCAAGAGCAAAGCAAAACCTTGTGGATATCGAAAATGGTACAAGAGATTTCAGATTTTGACCGGACAAAAGAGAGGACTTAAAAATCCTCTCTTTTTTTGCATAAATTTATAAAAACCTCTTTTCAAAACGGCATTTATTTGATACAATTAAAGTATATAACTATGCGAATTTATTTATAAGGAGTGACGTATATGCAACCCAAGTACAAAAGAGTTCTTCTGAAGGTATCCGGTGAGGCTTTAGCCGGAGATAAAGGCTTTGGTCTTGATCAGCCTACTATTGATGCTATTTGTGAAAAAATCAAAAAATGTGCCGAAACAGGTGTTGAAATCGCCGTTGTTGTAGGCGGCGGTAATTTCTGGAGAGGCAGAAGCGGCGAAAATATGGATAGGTCTCGTGCTGACCATATGGGTATGCTTGCAACTGTTATCAACTCCCTTGCGCTTTGCTCTGCGCTTGAGGCAATGGACGTTACAACAAGAGTACAGACAGCTATTGAAATGCGCGCGATTGCTGAGCCCTACATCCGTGGTAAGGCTAACAGTCATCTTAACCGTGGCAGAGTAGTTATTTTCGGATGCGGTACAGGTAACCCCTTCTTCTCCACTGATACTGCTGCAGCACTCAGAGCGGCTGAAATTAACGCAGAGGTAATTCTCCTTGCAAAGAAAGTTGACGGCGTTTACGATTCTGACCCTGCGGTTAACCCCGATGCAAAGAAATTTGAACAGCTTACATTCTCCGAAGTGCTTGCGCGTGACTTGAAGGTTATGGACTCCACAGCAACAGCACTTTGCCGTGACAACAAAATGCCCATTCAGGTGTTTGGTCTTGATGACCCCGAAAACATTTATCGTGCAGTAATGGGCGAAGCTGTAGGCACACTTGTTACAGAATAAAGACCACATTATATTATTTTACTATTATCCGGGATCACTGCAACTATTTTTATAAGGAACAGCGACACTCCCATTCATTCATTTTTCATTTAGCTTGTGAAAATACGAAAATGAGGGTTGGCTGTGGATAGGGAGTGTCCCGTGTTGTGGGCTTTAGTAAGATTAAACTTAATTAAGAAAGGAATATAAAACTATGAAAGAAATTACAGCAAGAATGGATAAGGCTATTGCCTATTACAAGGACGATTTGAACACAATCCGAGTGGGCAGAGCAAATGCTGCAGTGCTTGATAGAGTAGCAGTTGACTACTACGGCACAATGACACCTGTAGCACAGGTTGGTACAATTTCCACACCCGACCCCAGAACACTCATGATTCAGCCTTGGGACTCAAGCCTTCTTAAGGCTATCGAAAAGGCTATCTTAGCTTCTGAAGTTGGTATCACACCTCAGAACGATGGTAAGGTTATCCGTCTTAGCTTCCCTCAGCTTACAGAAGAGAGACGTAAAGAGCTTAGCAAGACTGTTTCCAAGAAGGGTGAAGAAGCAAAGGTAAGCGTGAGAAACGTTCGTCGTGATGCGATGGACGAATACAAGGCATTAAAGAAAAAGAACGAAATCACAGAAGATGATTTAAAGGCGGCAGAAAAGGAAATCCAGGATCTTACCGATATGAAGATTAAGGAAATCGATGCTGTCACAGATAAGAAGCAGAAGGAAATTATGTCCATATGAAATTAAAGGACATTTTCCGAAAAAAAGCATTACAGCAAAAAGTGGACTTTGATAACTTACCCCGGCATATCGGTATTATTATGGACGGAAACGGCAGATGGGCAAAAAAGCGCGGTCTGCCCCGTACATCCGGTCACGCAGTGGGGGCAAAAACATTTGAGCGAATTGTTGAGTATGCAGGTAATATCGGCATAAAGGTTGTTACCGTGTATGCGTTTTCAACCGAGAACTGGCGCCGCCCCAAAGAAGAGGTGGATGCACTGATGAATATCCTTGAGGATTATCTTGACCACGGTCTGCAGCGTCTTGCAGGTCGTGACGTACAGATTCACTTTATAGGGGACAGAAGTGCCTTTTCTGAGTCGTTCCGCGAAAAACAGCTCTACATGGAAAAGGCCACTGAAAAAAACAGTGGTCTTTTGCTTAATGTTGCCTTGAACTACGGTGGTCGTGATGAGGTTGTTAAAGCAGTGCGTGAGATTGCACAGCTGGTTAAGGACGGCAGTATGAATATTGAAGATATTTCCGAGGAAGAAATATCCAATAGAACATATACCGCATCTCAGCCTGACCCCGACCTCATTATCCGTCCTTCGGGTGAGTATCGGTTAAGTAACTTTTTCCTCTGGCAGGGTGCATACAGCGAATTATGGTTTTCCAATATATTGTGGCCTGATTTTTCAAACGAAGATTTGCTGCAGGCTATATATGATTATCAGAAACGTACAAGACGCTTTGGCGGTGTGTAATACGCCGCCTGTCTTGGCGCAAAGAAAGGCTTGAGTTTTATGAAAACAAGACTTATAACAGCACTTGTAGGTGCAATATTGTTTTTAACGGTGCTTTTTTCGTCTCCGATTGTCTTTCAGGCAGCGGTGATTATTGTTGCGGGTATTGCGACGTATGAGGCATACTCTGTAACAGGTATTATAAAAAAAGTGCCCTTGGCAATAACAGGATGCTTTGGTGTGTTGTGGTGTGCACTGTTAGGGTGCATGCACCTTAACAGCCTTGCAATATCCATGGATATTTGCCTTTTGTGCATAACACTCCATGCGGCAACTTGTCTTGCACTGATGGTGTTTTGTCATAAGGATGTAAAGCTGGGCGATGCAGCAACAGGGTTCTTTATGTCTGTTTTCATAGGACTGTTGTATTCTTTCCTCATACCTTTGCGCGAGGGCACATGGGGCATATATCTCATTCTTATCCTTTTTGCGGGCACATGGTGCGGTGATGGCGGTGCATATTTTATCGGTATAAGGTTCGGCAAAACAAAGCTTGCACCCAAGCTCAGCCCTAAAAAAACCGTTGAAGGTGCATTCGGCGGACTGCTTGGAAGTATTGTAGGTATGCTTATTTTGGCGTTTATAACAGGGGTTATACTTCAGTTGAAGATTAATTTCATTGGTATGCTTTTGACAGGAATAGGTTGCGCAGTGCTCGGGCCCATATCCGATATTGCAACCAGCGCAATCAAACGCGAATTCGGTGTAAAGGATTTCGGTAATCTGTTCCCCGGGCACGGCGGTGTGCTTGACAGATTTGACAGTATTCTGCTTACAGCGCCTTTTGTATATTATATGAATGAATGGTTCACGCTTGTAGGCTGATAAAATAAAGGTGATTGATATGAAAAACATTGCAATTTTAGGCTCAACAGGGTCTATCGGAACACAGAGCCTTGACGTAGTAGATAAAGACAGTGAATTAAAGGTTGCCGCATTGACGGCTTACAAAAATACTGATTTACTTGAAGCGCAGATAAGAAAATACAACCCCACCTATGCGGCTATGTACGACGAAAACTGTGCGAAGGACCTTCGCGACAGAGTGAAGGATACTAATACAAAGGTGCTTGTGGGCGAAGAGGGCGTATGCGAATGTGCAAGGCAAGGTGAGATGGCTGTTACTGCCATTGTAGGCATAGCAGGACTTAGACCCACCTTGGCGGCAATTGAATCAGGCAGCGATATTGCTCTTTCCAACAAGGAAACCCTTGTTACAGCAGGCGACTATGTGATGAACTATGCAAAGGAAAAAAATGTACGAATTGTGCCTGTTGACTCAGAGCACAGCGCAATATTCCAGTCTATTGCCGACCAGGGCAAGTTTTTGGAAAAGATTATTATTACAGCATCGGGCGGTCCGTTTTTCGGCAAGAAAAAAGAAGAGCTCCGTGACGTAACAGCACAGGATGCTTTAAAACACCCCAATTGGTCTATGGGGGCAAAAATAACAATCGACAGCTCAACTCTTGTAAATAAAGGTCTCGAAATTATCGAAGCTATGCACCTTTTTGGTGTAGATGTAGATAATATTATCCCCGTTGTTCATCGTCAGAGCATAGTGCACTCCTTGGTTGAATTCTGCGACGGCTCTGTTATAGGTCAGTTTGGTGTTCCTGACATGAAGCTCCCCATAAGCTATGCGCTTCATTATCCCGACAGAAGCATCAAAGTAAGCGAAAAGCTTGATTTGGCAAAAATTGGCACACTCACGTTTTCCGAGATTGACCACGAGGCGTTTCCTGCTGTTAATATGGCAAAATGGGCAGCTAAAAAGGGCGGTACAATGCCTGCAGTTTTCAACGGTGCAAATGAAGAGGCTGTGGCAATGTTCCTTAACGGCAAATGCCGTTTTGGTGATATTACGGAGTATATTTCCTACGCAATGGAAAAACATAATATAGTGTACGAAACCACTATTTCGAATATTGAAGAAGCAGACCGCTTTGCAAGACGTATGGTCCGAGAAGCGGCAGGCGTATAATTTTTCGGAGGTTTTCTGATGGCTTTTTCCATTATAGTTACAATACTTGCGTTTGGAGTAATGGTCATACTCCACGAGCTTGGGCATTTTATAACAGCAAAAAAATTCGGCGTAACCGTGCACGAATTTTCCATCGGAATGGGGCCTTGCATTTTTAAATGGGGCAAAGGCGAGACACAGTATTCGTTAAGGCTTTTACCATTAGGTGGTTATGTGAAACTTGAAGGTGAAGATGAAGAAAGCGACAACCCCAGAGCGTTTTCAAACATATCGCCCATAAAGAGGATGGTTATCCTTGTTATGGGTGCTGTTATGAATATTCTGTTGGGCTTTTTGTGCTTTGTTGTTATCAATAATGTTGGTGGCTATGTTTATACCAACAATATAGGCTCATTCACCGATACATCCAAAGTAGCCGAGGCGGGCTTAATGGTCGGTGATGAAATCGTAAAGCTTAACAATACAAAGGTCAACACCTATGCAGACATCAAGCTTTTCATGATGTCCGCTCCCGAAAACATCGAGGTGGAATATGTTCGTAACGGTGAAAAACACACCGTTAATGTTACGCCCGAAACCGTTAATGGCGGTAAACTTTTGGGCTTTAGCCCGGGTATTAAAAAACTCAGCTTTACAGATACCTTTGAACAATCATATTACGATACGCGCTTTGTTGTAAAAGCTGTATTTGCATCGATAAAGATGTTATTTACGGGCGAAGCAAAGGTCAGCGACATGTCAGGCCCTGTGGGTATTGTGCAGGTTGTGGACGACACGACAGAGCAGTCCAAAGAGTACGGAGGACTGAGCGTGTTCTTGAATATACTCAATCTGTTTGCCATGATAAGTGTTAATTTAGGTGTATTCAACCTTTTGCCTTTCCCCGCACTTGACGGTGGCAGTATAATTTTTGCGGCAATTGAGCTTGTAACGCGTAAAAAACTCAAACAAGAGGTTTTAGGTTATATAAATCTTATAGGTCTGGCACTTATCCTGGGACTTGGTATATTTGTAATGTATTCTGATATTACGAAGCTTTTTTAAGAAAGGACGATACAAATGAGTAGATCATCAGCAAGAGAAAATGCTTTCAAAATTATATATAACTGCGCTCTTATGAAAGAGCCTCCTCATGATATGTGCGAATATTTTGAGGAAACAATGAAGGATGAATTATGGGCAGAGGAGTCTATGAGCAAAAAGGATATCGAATACATGAAAAGTGTTGTGTTTGGTGCCGCAGAAGCAAAAAATGAGCTCAACGAAAAAATTGCTCCTCTCCTCAAGAAATGGGATGTTAGCAGACTTCCCAAGGTAAGCCTTGCAATTTTGCAGCTCGCAATCTATGAAATCGATACAATGGATGATGTTCCCGATCGCGTTGCAGTAAACGAAGCTGTTGAGCTTGCGAAAAAATACGGTGAAGATGATACGTATAAGTTCATTAACGGCGTATTGGCAGAATATTTGAAAAATGCTCGTTGAGTCGTGGGTTGCAGTTTACTTTGATTAGGTAATTGCAACAATTTTTAAAGGAACAGGGACAGGGCTGCTTTTACAAATCGGGAGGCGATTTGTAAAAGGACATCTGCGGATGTCTGTCGCCCGCTGTCCCGTGTTGTGGGTTTTAGGAGAGAAGGTGGTCAATAGTGGCAGAAAGACGCGAAGCAACCGTAACACAAATTAATAACTACATCAAAGCCATTATTGAGCGAACCGAGGTTTTACAAAACATTTGGATAAAAGGCGAGATAAGTAACCTCAAGTATCATTCCTCGGGTCATGTGTACCTCACTTTAAAGGACGAGGGGGCAGCGCTCAAAGCAGTAATGTTCAAGGGTGCTGTCATGCGTCTCCCCTTTAAAATGGAAAACGGCATGAAAGTTTCCGCCAACGGACGCATAGGTGTTTTTGAACGCGACGGTGCTTATCAGCTCTACATAGAAAACATGGAGCAGGAAGGTCAAGGCGACTTATACAAAAAGCTTGAGGAATTAAAAAAGAAGCTTTCCGAGGAAGGTGTTTTTGACGATAAGTACAAAAAGCCCATACCGCGCTTTCCGAAAAAGGTGGGCGTTGTCACAAGCCCCACGGGCGCGGCAGTGAGGGATATACTCAATATCCTAAAACGCCGATATCCTCTTTGCGAGGTTTGTTTGTACCCTGCATTGGTACAGGGCGTTGGTGCAGTACCAAGCATAGTAAAGGGCATTGAATTTTTTAATCGCGAAAACATGGTTGACGTGATGATTGTGGGTCGCGGTGGCGGCAGCATTGAGGATTTGTGGGCGTTTAACGAAGAGGCTACCGTAAGGGCAATTTTTGCATCTGCTATCCCTGTTATCTCGGCAGTCGGTCATGAAACCGACTTTACCTTATCCGATGCGGTGGCAGATTTAAGAGCACCCACCCCGTCGGCAGCAGCAGAGCTTGCGGTGCCCGATGCAGGCGAGATAAACGTGTCTTTACAAAAATACCGCCAAAGACTTAAAAGTCTTCTCGTAGCCAAGGCGGAAGACCGGGAAACAAAGCTCAGACTTATATCAGAGCGAGTGTCGCCCGAAAGCTTTAACCGCAAAATAGAAAACCTTATGCAGATAACTGACCGCACTTTTGATTTTTTGGTGAAGTCTTACAGCACAAAATGCGATAAAAAGCTTAATGAGCTTAAGGAAAATGCTGCAAAGCTTTCGGCTCTCAGCCCACTTAAAGTTTTTGAAAGAGGCTACAGCATATCATATAAGGGAGACAAGGCAATAAAGAGCGTAAACGAGCTTAATGAAAAGGACAATATCACCCTTGTGCTTTGTGATGGCAGTGCCGAAGCGCAGGTTGTAAGAATAGATAAATAAGCGAGGGATTAATCATGACTTTTGAAGAAAGCTTAAAAGAGCTTGAAGAAATCGTTAAAAAGCTTGAAAACGGCGAAACAACACTTGAAGAATCGATGACTCTTTTTGAAAAAGGTGTCAGCCTTACAAAGGACTGTCGCAAAATGCTTGACGAAGCACAGCTTAAGATTAAAAAGGTCACAGAGGACGGTAGCGAGGATTTCGCGGAAGGAGACGCATGATGACTTTTAATGAAAAGCTCAAAGATTATACCGAAAAAATCAATGCCGAGCTTGAAAATGCGGTTCGGGATTTTCCCAAAGACAATATAGTGTCGGAAGCTATGGCATATTCGCTGTTGGCAGGCGGTAAAAGAATACGTCCCGTGATTGCGCTGGGAGTATGTGACGCTTTGGGTGGAAATATGGAAGAGGCGCTTTATTTTGGCTGTGCGCTTGAGATGATACACACATATTCACTCATACACGACGATTTGCCCTGTATGGATAACGACACTCTCCGCAGAGGCATGCCTACCTGCCACGTAAAGTACGGTGAGGCGTATGCACTTTTAGCCGGGGACGGACTTCTCGCATATGCTTTTTGTTACATTACAAAAAAGGTTAAAAATGCGGAAAAAGCATTCAGTTTTATAAAATATCTTGCCTATGGCGCAGGAATTGACGGCATGGTAGGCGGGCAAACGGATGATATCAAGGCAGAAACCGTCAGGGCAAGCCTTGACGAGTTGAAAAGCATTCATGCGCGTAAAACAGGTGCACTTATAAACTGTGCAGGTGCTGCAGGTGCGATAGCGGCAGGCAAGGACGGTGCATTTTGCGAGGATTACACAAAGAGCGTCGGTCTGGCTTTTCAGATAAAAGATGATATTTTAGATGTTGAGGGTGAAGCCGACAAGATGGGTAAAACCCTCATGAAAGATATTGACTCTGAGAAATCCACGTTTGTTACAATATTGGGTATTGACGAGGCAAAAAAAGCCCTCCGACGCGAAACCGACAACGCAATATGTGCGTGTGACGCTTTTGGTGAAAACGGTACATTTTTGAAAGAACTTGCTGTTTTGCTTCTCGAAAGAGAAAACTGATTAACCTAAGAAGAAAGGTGAGATAACCTAATGATGAAACATATAATGAGCTTACTTGGCAACGAACCTCTTGTGGCGGCAATAACAGGTTGGGCAATAGCGCAGATAATAAAAGTTTTTTTTAACTCGGTTATGGCGCGCAAATTTGCTTGGGAAAGTATTTTTGCATCGGGTGGCATGCCGTCATCTCACAGCGCCTTTGTAACGGCACTTGTGGTTGTAGTCGGTGCACAGTATGGTCTTGGCAGTGCGCCCTTTGCTGTTGCGGCGGCTTTTGCACTTGTTGTAATGTACGATGCTTGCGGCGTACGCCGTGCGGTAGGCGAGCAGGCTAAGGTTCTTAACAACATTATCGAAGCATTAAAGGAAGACCCGCAGATGGGTGGAGAAAAAGCACTCAAGGAAATCCTTGGTCATAGTCCGTTCCAGGTTGCCATGGGTTGCTTGCTTGGCTTTGTAATTGGACTTTTCTTTTATTTTGTATAATTTAAATCACATTGACAGAAAGGCATCGTAATATGTTTGACAAACTTGCATTTATTGAAGAAAAATACGAGGAGCTTTCCCTCAAAATATCCGACCCTGATGTTATTGCCGATATCGACACATGGCGTAAGCTGATGAAAGAGCATAGCGATATGACGCCTATAGTCGAAAAGTATCGCGAGTATAAGGACGTAAGACAAACCATAAGCGATGCGGAAGAAATGCTTTCTGAAAAACAGGATGCAGAATTTGAAGAGCTTCTCAGGGACGAAATGAACGACGCCAAGGCAAAAATTCCGTCAATTGAGGAAGAACTCAAAATCCTGCTTATCCCCAAGGACCCCAACGATGACAAGAACGTTATCGTGGAAATCCGTGGCGGTACGGGCGGTGAAGAAGCGGCACTTTTTGCAGCGGCACTTTTCCGTATGTATTCTATGTATGCAGAGAAAAAACGTTGGAAAATTGAAATCATGAACTCAAACGCTACCGAGCTTGGCGGATATAAGGAAATATCCTTTTCCGTTAACGGGCAGGGGGCATACAGCCGTTTTAAATACGAAAGCGGCGTGCACCGTGTACAGCGCGTCCCCGAAACAGAGTCCCAAGGCAGAATTCAGACCTCTGCTGCATCCGTTGCGGTATTGCCCGAGGTTGAAGAGGTTGAGCTTGAGATTAATCAGAACGACTTAAAAATAGATGTTTTCCGTGCAGGTGGTCCCGGCGGTCAGTGCGTTAATACCACAGACTCCGCTGTAAGAATTACACATCTCCCCACGGGTTTGGTGGTATCGTGTCAGGATGAAAAAAGCCAGCACAAAAACAAAGACAAGGCTTTGAAAGTTCTGAGAAGCCGTCTTTACGAGCTTATGGAAGCTGAGCGAAATGCGTCCATTGCGGCAGAAAGAAAAAGCCAGGTAGGTTCGGGAGACAGAAGCGAACGTATCAGAACTTACAATTTCCCTCAGGGAAGAGTTACAGACCACAGAATAAATCTTACGCTGTACAAAATAGATTCTATCATGAACGGTGAAATCGATGAATTGGTGGATTCTCTTGCCACATTTTATCAGAGCGAAAAGCTGAAGGGAGAGAACGGTTAATGTATTCAAAATCAAAAGAAAAAGTTTTATTGCAAAGAGTTATTGACGAGTTCAAGCTCGAGATTGTATATGTGCCCGACAAAATGGATGAAATCTGGATTGACTGCTCAGATATTCACCGTCCCGGTATTCAGTTTGCGGCAGATTATTACGAATATTTTGACCAAAACAGAATTCAGGTGCTCGGTAAAGCGGAAATCTTTTATCTTATGGAAAAGTCCTCTGAGGAGAGATACCGCATCCTTTCAAATCTTTGCAAAAAGAAAGTGCCTGCGATTGTTGTAACACGAAAATTTGATGTTTTCCCTGAGCTTGTCAATGCGGCAAAGGAAAACGGCGTGGCAGTACTCCGTACAGAGGAAAACACCAGCCAGTTTGTGTCGTCATATATTTCCACAATGAATGTTATCCTTGCTCCTTTCATCACACGTCACGGCGTTCTGATGGAGATTTACGGCGAAGGTGTACTCCTTTTGGGTGAAAGCGGCGTAGGTAAGAGCGAAACAGCTGTCGAGCTTGTAAAGCGCGGTCACCGTCTTGTAGCAGATGACGCTGTTGAAATTAAACGTGTTTCGTCCAAAACACTCGTAGGCTCATCTCCCGAAATTATCCGCCACTTTATTGAACTGCGCGGTATAGGTATTATTGACGTAAAAAAGATTTTTGGTATGGGTGCTGTTAAAGACACCGAAAACATTAATCTTGTAGTTAATTTTGAGCTTTGGAAGGAAGGCAAAAACTACGAAAGACTGGGCATTGATAAGCAGTATACGAATATACTTGGTATTGATGTGCCTTCTGTTACTATCCCTGTTCGTCCCGGCCGAAACCTTGCTGTTATTATCGAAATTGCGGCAATGAATTATCGTCAACAAAAGATGGGCTACAATGCTGCCGAAGAACTGAGCGAAAGACTCAGCAAGCAGATTAATATGGACGCGACAAGCATAATTTAAGCATAGCTTAAATTGTGCTTGAATAGTGAATGATTAAGGCGGAAACTCGCGAGCGAGTTTCTTTCCATTGGAGAGATAACCTATGATTAAAATTACGGTAGACACACATACGCATACAAATGTAAGTGCCCATGCGTTTTCCACACTGGAGGAAAACATTGCCGCGGCGGCAAAAATGGGGCTTGAAGGCATTGCCATGACAAATCACGGACCGCTGCTTGGCGACGGTGCGGTATGGTTTCATTTTAAGTCGGCAAGGCATCTGCCAAAATATATAAACGGTGTGAGGCTTCTCACAGGGGCAGAGGTTGACATTATGGACACTGACGGAACACTTGATATCGAGGATAAATATCTTCAGAACCTTGAACTGGTAATAGCAAGCTTTCACACACCTTGCTTTGCGCCCTATCAAAGTTTGGAGGATGTTACCAAAGCATGGCTAAACACTCTTGACAACCCTCATGTTGATGTACTTGGTCATATGGGCGACGGCAGGTATAAATGTGATTACGAAGCTGTTGTAAAAAAAGCAAAAGAAACGGGCAAGATAATAGAAATCAATAATCACTCTTTCCGCGTAAGAGAGGGTAGCAATGAAAATTGCAGGGAGATTGCACTTTTGTGTAAAAAGTATTCGGTGCCTGTTGTTCTCAGCACAGATGCTCACTTTTCGGGTGAGATAGGTATTGTTCCAAAAAGCGCAGAGCTTTTGGAGGACATTGATTATCCCGAAGAATTAATACTTAACACATCTCTCAAAAAGCTGTGTGATTATTTAAAAGTTGAAAAATAAGGAAGATTGATTTGAAAAATATTGGTATAGATATTGGTGGCACTTTTATCAAAAGCGCAATAGTTGACAAAAAAGGAAAACTTGTAATATCATCAAAAACCCCTACCCCTAAAAACGGTAAGGATATCCCGGGCGTGGTTATAACAGCCTGCCGTGAACTTGTCTCAAAATCCAACATCACATGGGAGGAGATAAATTCCATAGGCATAGGCACAACGGGTATTTGTGACAGTAAGCAAGGCATTGTTGTAAGCTCTGCCAATATTGAAAACTACGACAATACCCATATATGCGATGAAATAGAAAATGCACTCGGTAAGAGTACTTTCCTTGATAACGATGCAAACTGTGCCGCGTTGGGTGAATATATCGTGTCCGATGACAAACCCGAAAGCTTTATTTTTGTAACGCTCGGCACGGGTGTAGGCGGCGGCATTATCTTATCGGGTAAAATCCTTCGCGGTGTTAACTTTGGCGGTGGCGAAATCGGTCACATTGTAATCGAAAAGGACGGCGAGGAATGTAACTGCGGAAGACGCGGATGCTGGGAAAGGTACGCCTCTGTGTCGGCACTCGTAAGACAAACCCGGAACGCCGGCATTGATGGCGAAGTAAACGGAAAAACGGCTTTTGAACTCGCCGAAAAAGGTGACGAGAGAGCTAAAAATGTTCTGGATAAATGGCTGGGTTACGTGGCGGAGGGTATCTGCGACATGGTCAACATATTCCAACCCAAGCTTATTATAATAGGCGGCGGTGTAAGCCGTGAAGGCGACAAGGTTTTAAATCCTGTGAAAAAATTTGTTAAGGAAAATTCCATGACAGGCAAGCTTGATTCTCTTCCTCAGACGGAGATTAAGGTTTCAAAGCTTTTTAATGATGCGGGTGTCGTGGGAGCAAGCTTTCTTTATACACAAAAATAATTTGGCGGTGATAATGGTGTATAATCTTGAAAACTGCACAATACGAGAAAATGTAAATATGAAAGAATATACCTCTTTTAAAACAGGAGGTATTGCAAAAATAATGATAGAGCCATTGGACGCACAAGCTACCGCACGTGCCCTCAGAGTATTGCACGAAAATTACGTAGAACCATACGTGCTGGGCAACGGCAGCAACCTTCTCGTTTCCGATGAGGGGATAGAAAAACCCATCATCCATATCGGAAAACAAATGAGCGAGGTAAGGGTGGACGGCGACAGAATTATTTGTCAGGCGGGAGCACTTTTGTCTTATGTAAGTCAGGTTGCATACAAAAACTCGCTCGGCGGAATGGAATTTGCTCATGGTATTCCCGGCTCAATAGGCGGCGCTGTGTGCATGAATGCAGGCGCTTATGGTGGCGAAATGAAGGACATTGTCGATTGGATTGACTATGCCTCTCCCTCGGGCGAGGTTTACCGAATGGATAACGACAGCGCTTCGTTTGGTTATCGCAAAAGCTTTTTTTCGGACAAAAACTATGTGGTGACAGCCGTGTGCGTCAAACTGAATAAAGCAAACAGTGACGAAATCCTTGCCAAGATGAAAGAACTCGGCGAAAAACGCCGTTCAAAGCAGCCCTTGGAGTATCCCTCTGCGGGCAGTACGTTCAAACGCCCCGAAGGGTATTTTGCCGCGGCGCTTATTGAAGAGGCAAACCTTAAAGGCGAGAGGGTTGGCGGTGCATGTGTAAGCGAAAAGCACTCGGGTTTTATTATCAATACAGGCGACGCTACAACTGATGACGTGCTTCAATTAATGGAAAAAGTGAAAAAAACAGTTTACGATACCTTCGGGGTTGAACTCGAAGCAGAGGTAAAGCTGTGGAAATAAAAGGATGAGGAATATGAGGTTTTTAATCTTAACAGGCGTTTCCGGTGCGGGAAAAACACAGGTACTCCACTTCTTGGAGGATATGGGCTATTATTGCATTGATAATATGCCTGTGCTTTTTCTGTCGGCTTTTGCAACTGCGTGTGCAGACTCAAAAATAAAAGCGGATAATGTGGCAGTTGTTACCGACATTCGCGGCGGCGAAATGTTTTCAAATATTGATGAAGAATTGTCAAAAATATCAAAGGATAAGTGCCCGTATGAAATAGTTTTCTTAGAGGCTGACGACCCGTCGCTCGTACGACGCTATAAGGAGACCAGACGTGCGCATCCCCTTGCTCCCGATGGCCCCGTGGAAAAAGGTATTACCCTTGAAAAGGAAATACTTTCCTCCATTCGCAAAAAGGCTGACCATATTATTAATACATCAAATCTTTTGACACGTGAGCTTGGCGAAATCGTCAGAGAAAAATTTGGCGACGGCAGAGAGGAAAAGGAATTTTTCTCGGTAAATATCATGAGCTTTGGATTCAAGTACGGTATACCCAACTCTACCGACCTTGTTATGGACGTAAGGTTTTTACCAAATCCCTATTACAACGAAAACATGCGCCACAGGACAGGTCTTGAGGAGGATATATACAAGTTTGTTACTGACAACGAAGAGTGCAAAGAATTTGTGAAAAGATACTCAGACATGATAACTTATCTTATCCCTCTTTACATCCGTGACGGCAGACGACAGATTACGATTTCCATAGGCTGTACGGGAGGCAAGCACCGCAGTGTTGCAATATGCGAGCTTCTCAGGCAGATTTTTGAAAAAAACGGTATCAAAGCAAAGAGCTCACACCGTGATATTGAACGTAAGTGATAATGAGGAAAACAAATGACATTTCTTGAAGAGGTAAAAGACGAGCTTTTAAACATTCGAATAAAAAACCGCTGTTGTATGATAGCAGAGCTTCAAGGGGTGCTTTTGTTTGGTTCCGTGCCCTATGAGGGCAATGTCATATTCGGTACCGAAAGCTTTTTGCTTGCAAAGCGTGTGAGCAGTTTTCTCAGAAAAACCTGTCACATCGACTACCCTGACCGATTAAGCGAAAACGCCGAGGGGTACAAATTTTTAATCCCCGACGATATCTTGAAAGAGCTTAGCCTTAAAGCGGAAAATTCAGTCAGCATTGTTGGAGAGACAGAGCTTTCTGTCTGCTGTATAAAAGCATTCGTAAGAGGTGCTTTTTTGGTGGCGGGCAGCTTGTCAAACCCCGAAAAATCCTACCGAATGGAGATATTTACCGAAAACGAAGAAGCGGCAAATTATTTGAAAGCCGTGTTGTCCGTTGTGGGTGTTGACGCAAAAGAAACCAAACGCAAAAACTTGTTTGTTGTGTACACCAATAAAAGTGAGTCGGTTTCCGATATGCTCAAGGTGACAGAATCGTCACAGGCTGTTTTCAAGATTTTGGAAGCGAGAGTAATCAAAGACAAACGCAACGAAACAAACCGTGTCATAAACTGTGACATGGCAAACGCTGACAGAGCAAGCGAAAACTCCTACCGCGAAACACAGGCAATCAAATTTATCGAAAAAACAGCAGGTCTTGACTTTTTAAAACCAAAGCTCAGACAAGCGGCTCAGATGCGTCTCGAAAACGAAGGTGCATCACTAAAAGAATTGGCGGCACTTTTTGACCCGCCTATCCCCAAAAGCACACTAAACAACAGACTTAACAAGCTGATCAAAATAGCAGAGGAATTAGGAGAGTAACCTATGTTTACACATTTACATGTACATAGTGAATACAGCCTTCTTGACGGTGCAGGCAGAGTCAGTGATTTGCCGAAAAGGGCAAAAGAACTGGGGCAGACAGCTATGGCGCTTACCGACCATGGCGTAATGTACGGTGCCGTGGATTTTTATAAGGCGTGCAAAAAAGAAGGTATAAAACCCATCATAGGCTGTGAGGTTTATGTTGCGCCACGCTCTCTTTATGACAAATCCACAAAAGAAGATGCAAACAACTTTCATTTGGTGCTTTTGGCAAAAAATGCGACAGGCTACAAAAATCTGTGCAAAATTGTGTCAAAAGCGGCTGTGGACGGATTTTATTACCGCCCCAGAACAGATATAAGCGAGCTTAAAAAGTATTCCGAAGGTCTTGTGGCACTGTCTGCGTGTCTTGCAGGCGTTATTCCGTCACGTCTTGTAGACGGTGACTATAAAGGTGCAAAGGAAGCACTTTTGGAGTATAAATCAATATTTGAAGATTTTTACCTCGAAATACAGGACCACAATATCCAAGAGCAGAGAGATATTATGCCTCAGATGTTGAAGCTTGCGGAAGAGACGGGCACAGAGCTTGTTGCAACAAACGACGTACACTACGTAAAAAAAGAGGATGCAACATATCAGGACGTGCTCCTCTGTATACAAACAGGCAAAAACCTTTCCGACGAAAACCGTATGCGGTTCGAAACGGACGAATTTTATGTAAAAAGCGAAGAGGAAATGAAATCGCTTTTCGCCTTTGCACCCCGGGCAATTGATAACACACAAAAAATTGCCGATATGTGCAACTTTGAGTTTGAATTCCACAAAAAGCTCCTTCCCCAGTTTGATGTACCCGAAGGTTTCACAAAGGAAGGCTATCTTGAGCATTTGTGTCGCGAGGGCTTAAAATCCCGCTATGGTGAAAACCCCGCGGAGGATGTAACGAGAAGGCTTGAATACGAGCTTTCCGTAATCAACTCCATGGGCTTTACCGACTACTTTTTGATAGTGTCGGACTTTGTGGGCTACGCAAAGCGAAACGGTATTTATGTAGGTCCAGGACGAGGCAGTGCGGCAGGTAGCGTGGTTTCCTATTCTCTCCGCATTACCGATATTGACCCCATAAAATACAATCTTCTTTTTGAAAGATTCTTAAACCCCGAAAGAGTATCCATGCCCGATATTGATATAGACTTTTGTATCGAACGACGTGGCGAGGTTATCGACTACGTTGTCAACAAGTACGGCAAGGACAACGTGTGCCAGATTGTAACCTTTGGCACGATGAAGGCGCGCGGTGCAATCCGCGACTCAGGCAGAGTAATGGGCATACCCTACTCTGATGTTGACCTTGTGGCAAAAGCCGTGCCCAAAACTTTGAACGTAACATTGGAGGAGGCGCTCAAAACCCCCAAGCTTAAAGAGGCTTATGAATCCGACGAGCAGGTGAAAAAGCTTGTTGATACCGCCATGAGCATTGAAGGTCTGCCTAAATCCAGCGGTACTCACGCGGCAGGCGTTGTTATCTGTGGCGAAAGACTGGACGAAAACATCCCCCTGTCAAAAAATGACGACGTAGTTGTAACGCAGTTTACAAAGGATACCGTTGAGGAGCTTGGTCTTCTTAAAATGGACTTTTTGGGTCTTAAGAACCTGACCATTATCCGCAACTGTCTTGAGATTGCATCGGCACAGGGCATAAATATTGACCTGGAAAAAATTCCCTATGATTCTCCCGAGGTGTACCGCATGATTTCTCAGGGCGATACCGAGGGTGTGTTCCAGCTTGAAAGCGGCGGTATGACAAACTTCATGCGTAAGCTTGAACCGGGCAATCTGGAGGATATTATCGCAGGCATTTCTCTTTACAGACCCGGCCCCATGGACTTTATCCCCCAGTATATCCGCAACAAGCAGAACCCTGAGCTTATCACATACAAGCATCCTGCTCTGGAAAAAATCCTTCGAGATACATACGGCTGTATAGTGTATCAGGAGCAGGTTATGGAAATCGTAAGAGAGCTTGCAGGTTTCTCCTTGGGCGGTGCCGACATGGTTAGACGAGCTATGAGTAAGAAAAAAGCTCACGAAATGGAAAAAGCCCGCAAGAGGTTTATCTACGGCGAAGAGGACGAAAACGGCAATGTTATAATCGACGGTTGCTTAAGACGCGGAATTGACGAAAAAACAGCAATAAGCATATTTGATGATATGGACGCTTTTGCAAAATACGCGTTCAATAAATCTCATGCGGCAGCATATGCGGTAATAGCTTATCAGACAGCTTATCTTAAGTGCTTTTATCCCGTATACTTTATGGCGGCACTTATTACGGGCTTTATGGACGAAAGCGAAAAGGTTGCTCTTTATGTGGAAAAATGTCGCATGATGGGCATTGATATTTTGCCTCCCGATATTAATAAGAGCTTGTCCTCCTTCAGCGTTGAGGGAACCAACATCCGATTTGGTCTCGGCACTGTCAAAAACGTGGGTATTGCGTTTATGGACAAGGTCGTTAACGAAAGAAAACAAAACGGCAATTTCAAATCTTTCTCCGACTTTGCAAAGCGTATGAGCAAGCATGAGCTTAACAAGCGTGCAGTTGAAGGCATTATCCGTGTTGGTGCGTTTGACTCTGTTGTGCCCGAGCGCAACAAGCTTATTTCAGGCTTTGAAGATATGATAGACTCTGCCATGAGCGAAAAACGCAGTAATATCGAAGGTCAGATTAATCTCTTCGGCGATATTTTGGGCATGAGTGAGGAACAAAAGGACGAGCTTCCCAATGCGCCTGAGCTTCCCAAGGCTATCGTGCTTGAAATGGAAAAGGAATGGGCAGGCATGTATTTTTCGGGTCATCCTTTGGACGAATACCGCGCTGTCATATCAGATTCGCGCTATACACGCATTGCAGAGGTAATGGGCGCAGGCGGTGACGAGAGTGATTACGCTGACGGCGATAACGTCACAATTGCAGGTATCGTTACATCAAGACGTGATAAAATAACTAAGAACAACACTCTCATGAGCTTTATCGTAATTGAAGACTTTACGGGCAGTGTTGAGACAATAGTTTTCCCGAAAACACTTTCAAAATGCGACAGCATATTGAAGGAAGGTGCAATCTTAAGGCTTGCTGCAAGGATTGATGCCAAGGAAGAAGCACAACCCAAGCTTATCATGGACACTGTTGCACCCATTGAAAAAGAGGGCAACCGCGCCACAGACGGCGGTGCGGGCAAAACGCTGGAAATTACGCTTAACGAGAGCGACATAAATCGTCTTGATGATTTAAGACGTATCATTCTCTCAAAAAAGGGTATCGATAAAGTAAGGCTTGTTTTCCCCGAAAGAGCAATCGACACGCATTCTACAATTAGAACAAATGCTGACGAAACAAAAGTACTTATCGATAAGTACTTCGGCGAAGAAAGAAGTCAGATAAAGTAAAAGAAAGAGAACCGCACTGCGGTTCTCTTTCTTTTACTTATGATAGTTTTCATTAGCATTTATCTTAAATGCGCGGTAAATCTGCTCTGTGAGCATTAATTTGGCAAGATTATGGGGAAACGTCATGTCTGACATACTAAGACGAAAATCACTGCGTGCTTTAACAGTGTCGGATAAGCCGAGTGACCCGCCTATAATAAAAGTGATGTTGCATGATGACATGAAAGCATCCGACAGCTTTTTTGCCAATTGAGTGCTTGAAAGCTTTTTGCCCTCAATACACATGCTGATGACATAATCACCCTTGTCAATTTTTGCAAGTATATCGCCGCCTTCCTTTGTGAGGACGGCGTTTTCTTCTGCACATGAGGCATTGTCGGGGATAGGACGGTCATTGATTTCTATCGTCTTGAACTTGCAAAAACGCGAAAGACGCTTTTCGTATTCCGTAAGAGCGTCTTTGATAAACTTTTCTTTAATTTTACCTACCGAGATAACAGTTACGTTTGGCATACTGTCACACCTTTTATACAGAGTATTTTGCAGAGGGCGTGTAGCGGGAGGCAACCTCAAGCGTCACGTCACTGCCTATTTTTGCACCCATGTTTACAAGGCTTTCCTCCGTTGTGGAATATGCAATGCGGGGGGTGTTGTTGTCAAGGCTCAAGTGACCCAATATGATATGCTTTACCCCTTCATTGAGAAGATGTGCGCAGGTAAGTGCACAGTCATCGTTTGACAAATGTCCCACGCTTGAGCGGACACGTCTTTTTAAATCGGGAGAATAAGGTCCGTTAAGGAGCATGTCAACGTCATGGTTTGACTCCAAAAGAACAATGTCGCTGTGACGTATATTGTCATAAACAGTTTTGTTCATAACGCCTATATCTGTTGCGACAGATACCCTCTTTTCGTTGTGCTCAATGGTAAAGCCTACGCTTTCCGTACTGTCATGAGGTGTGGAAAACGGTGTTACGACTGCGTCACGAACCCCAAAGGGAACACCGCCTTGTATGTAACGGATATTGTCAATATTGATTTTGCCGATTTTTGATATCATTTTTTGCCACGTTCCGTAGGAGGCATAAATGGGAAGATTGTATCGTCTTGACATTATGCCTGCGCCTTTGATGTGGTCAATGTGCTCATGTGTTATAAAAATGCAGTGGAGGCTTCCGGGGTCAACGCCGATTTGTTTAAGAGAGTCTTCAACGCGACTGCCACTGTCACCGCAGTCTACCAAAATATTGGTGTTGCCTGCTTTGACAAAGCTCGAGTTGCCACTGCTGCCTGAGAAAAGACTACAAATTTCAACCATTGGAAATATACACTCTTTCTATCGATGCACCTATGCGGGAAAGTCTGCCCTCGATGTTTTCGTAGCCTCGGTCGATATAGATGGGGTCATTAATAACAGTGATGCCCTCTGCCGCAAGAGCAGCAATAATAAGTGCGGCACCTGCACGGAGGTCTGTCGCCCTTACAGGCGCACCATAAAGGGTACTGCCGCCTTCAATAATGGCAGTTTTGCCCTGTACGGAAATATCCGCACCCAATCTTTTAAGCTCACCAACGTACTGGAAACGGTTATCCCACACATCCTCGGTTACTTTGCTTGTACCCTCTGCAAGGGACAAAAGTGCCACAATCTGAGGCTGTAAGTCAGTGGGGAAACCGGGGTAAGGCATTGTGCGTACATCACAGGGACGAAGAGGCTTTTCGCGTCTGACGCGGATAGCATCATCATATTCTTCAATTTCGACGCCCATTTCCTCAAGCTTGGAAACAAGTGATGCCATATGCTTGGGGATAAGGTTTTTAACAAGAACGTCACCGCCTGCCGCTGCAGCCATAATCATAAAAGTACCCGCTTCAATCTGGTCGGGGATAATCGCATAGCTGCCGCCCGAAAGACGTTCAACACCGTCAATACGGATAGTGTCGGTACCTGCACCGCGAATTCTCGCGCCCATAGCATTAAGGAAATTTGCAAGGTCAACAATGTGAGGCTCTTTTGCGGCATTTTCGATTATCGTTCTGCCGTTTGCAAGTGTTGCAGCTAAGATAATATTCATAGTGGCACCTACGCTCACCTTATCAAGGTAAACGCTCGCACCGTGGAGAGAATCTGCTTTCGCCTCAACCTGACCGCGGACTATGTCAACTTCCGCGCCTAAAGCACGGAAACCTTTTATGTGGAGGTCAATGGGTCTTTCACCAAAATTGCAACCGCCCGGGAGCGCAACCTCAGCCTTGCCGAATCTGCCCAAAAGCGCGCCTAAAAGATAATAGGACGCACGCATACGGCTTGCAAGGTCATAAGGAGCCTTGTAGGTCGATACACAGGAGGAGTCAATTTCAACAGTATTGGTGTCCACCTTTGTGACTTTTGCCCCCAAAAAGGAGAGCATTTCAAGTATAAGATTAACGTCGCGGATATCGGGCACGTTCTCAATGCGGCAAACGCCGTCAACGAGGAGTGCCGCAGGGATGATAGCAACGGCTGCATTCTTTGCACCGCCGGTCACTATTTCACCGTACAAACGATTACCGCCACACACACGTAAATTTTCCATTTATATAAAAACACCACTTTCTTAAAGAAATAGGTATATACACATACACAGTATATTATAACCCGAAAATGCACAAAATGTCAACATAAAGGCATCGCGGGCAGAATAAATTTTTGCCATAAGGACACAATATATAGTGAATTTACCGTTTGGAGGCAAAAAGATGGGTCTGTCATTTATAAGAACTATAATACTGTATATTTCGGTAATACTTGCAATGCGGATTATGGGCAAGCGTACTATAGGTGAAATGCACCCTACAGAGCTTGTTGTTTCGATTATGATATCTGACCTTGCCACTGTTCCCATGCAGTCAAAGGCGGCTCCGTTGGCAGACGGAATAATCCCTATTTTTACGCTTGTAATACTTGAGCTTTTGTTTGCGTATCTCATACTTAAAAGCAGGATTATACGCCGTATTCTGGTAGGGCACAGCTGCAGACTTGTGAGGGAGGGAAAGCTCTGCGAAAAACAGATGCAACAGCTCAGGGTTACTGTGGATGATATCGAAGAACAAATACGTATCAACGGCTATACAAGTCTGAACGAAATATCAGAAATCGTAATCGAAACAAACGGACAGGTGTCGGTGATTGCAAAAAAAGAAGCGTCGCCCGTTAAAATAGGTGATGTAGACATAGAAGGCGAAGAAAACATAACACCCTTCATTGTTGTTGCAGACGGCAAAATAAGAAAAAAGGACCTTGATGAGGCGAAGCTTACCCTAAAGGATATTGAAAAAGAAATGCGAAAAAGAAAAATCAAGCATATGAGAGACATCCTGTATCTGAGTGCCCTTGATTCAAAAATAATATGCGTACAGGAAAGGAACGGAAAAAAACATGCGTAGAATGACTGTTGCGGCAGTATTACTTTTTTTGATAGTTGCCTTGTGTCTGTATGAGAGCGGAAAAATTGAAAAGGTGATTTCATCCAATATTAATGAGCTGGATGAAATCACTGCCAACGTACAGGAGAACGATTTGGACGGGGCAAAAGAAAAATTTTCTCTTCTTAAGAAAAAATGGACACAGAATGAAGACATTCTTGATGCTATTACTTCCCATGAAGATACTGACGCGGTAAATCTGCTGTTGACGGAGCTTGGTGAAAATATCAGGCAAAATAACGTTGAAAGCTCTTTGATGACAATTGGTAAACTCAGGTTGCAGTTTGAGCATATATACAAAAGGAACAAAATCAAAATTTCAAATATATTATAGAAGGGTACTGAAAAAATATATGCAGGCGGTTATAAATATATCCTCAGAAGGAACGAGACTCAGACCATTAAGCTGTACCAAGCCGGCGGGACTGATAACCATGGGAGATAAATATCTCATACAAAGGCTTATAGAAAATTTGAAAAAACACTCCGTTACGGAGGTTGTCATCATAACCGGTTACATGGGCGACGAAGTAGAAAAAAGCCTCGGGAATGACTATGACGGAATCAAAATACAATATGCAAAAACTGACTTTGAGGACGGCGGACTTAAAACCCATGGTGATGTACTTGCAAAGGAGTTTTTGTATTTTTCAAAACTTATTTACAGTGAAGCGGATTTCTCACGTCTTGTTAAATTTCATCACCAAAGAGGGGCATATGCAACAATCCTTGTGGCAAAAAATTCGGGAAATCGAATTTCAATCGGAGGCGACTGCAGGATCAACCGCATTGAGGAAAAACGCCTTTGGAACAGTATTACCGGCGACGAAAAGGGTGCGGGAGTATATATGCTTAGCAGAGACATAATCCGCTTCATCCCCGAAGATATGAGCACCGACCTTTTTGAAAATGTTTTTCCTTCTCTTGTTCGGGCAGGCAAAAGCATATATGCAATGAGTACCTCGGAAACCGTCATAAGCGTCGAGGATATCCCCTCATTTATGCGTGCGGGCTTCAGCTTTTTAGAGTGTTTAAAAAAGAAACGGGCAAAGGGCATAATGGTTAGTGAAGGAGCAATTGTTGAAAAGGGTGCACTGTTGGAAGCACCGTGTTATATCGGAAAAAACGCGCACATACACAAAGGCGCAAAGGTGGGAGCGTATTCTCACATAGGTGAAGGCACAGTTGTAAAAGAGGGCGCAAGTCTTAAACGAAGCATAGTTTTGAAAGGTTGCCGTATCGGAAAAAACGTATCTCTCAGAGGATGTATCGCAGACGAAGGGGTAATAATAGGCGATAATACAACAGTGCTTGAACAGGCGGTGATAGGAAAAAGCACCAAAATAGGCGAGGCTGTTACGGTACGCTCCTTTGTGAAAATATGGCCCGAAAAAACACTTGAGGATTGCATAACTGTCTCGGAGAACGTTTTGTGGGGACAGAAAAAAAGGACGAGACTGTATAAAAAAGGTGTTATTGAAGGCGTTATCAATGCAGACATAACGCCAAGGTTTTGCACTATGCTGGGGGAGTGTGCGGGTGCAGGCTTTGACGGTGGAGAAATAGGTGTTGCAACCGATGGCAGTGCGGCAGGGATAATGGTAAGAGATGCCGTTGTGGCAGGGCTTTTGGGCATGGGGTGTCGTGTGAAGGATTTCGGCGAACAGCCGCTCCCAATAACACGGCGCGGAGTTCTTTTTTACATGCTTAAAGGTGCAATTAGTATAAGCGTTGTTGAAAAAGACGGCGAAGATGTGGCAATGATTGATATAATAGGCAGCGACGGAGCAGAGGTTGGGGAAACTGTACGCGGAAGAATGGAAGACTATTTTGAAAAAGGAGATTTTCTTTATCCTGAGAGCAAAAAAATTACAGAGAGCGAATACCTTTTTGAATATAAAATACATTATCTCAAAAGCTTGGTAGGATACACCGATAAAAAACGCAAACCCCTCAAAATACTCCTCGCCTGTCCTGCCATATGGGGCAGAAGGCTGATAAGCTCAGCAATGGCAGACTTTGGTTGCTCGATAAGTATGTATATGCCGTACGAGGTAATATCCGTCGCCCAAAAGAAGGCTTTTGAGCAAAGCGTTGATTTAGGCGGCTTTGACATTGGCTTTGTTATAGATGCAAAATGCGAAAAACTTACCGTGGTGCTGCCTAAAAGACGCACACTTGACGATGAGGCATATATGGCACTCACCTGTCTTGTAATAATGAAAAAGCACAAAGGCGCAACAATACACGTTCCGTTAACAGCCTCCTCTGCAATAGATATGCTGGCAGAAAAACACGGCTGCGAAATAGTGCGGGAGCCTCTTGTTCCGGATGACAGCATAAAAGGAAAAGAAATTGTCTCGGATGAATATATATTCCGCTATGATGCTGTAGGTTCGGTAATAAAGCTTGTGGATTATTTTGCCCGAGAGGATATCGAAACCCTTATAAACCAAATACCACCGATTACAATTGCAAAAACGGTTATCGAGATACCAAAAGGCGAAATAGAAAAGGTAATGGGAAAAATAAAGCATCTTAGCCGCAACAATGCCGAAAGCTCCGAGGGCGTAAAAATAACCCTTGATAAAGGCTGGGTTGTGGTAATGCCCGACGGCAACAAAGAGGTGTGCCATGTCGTCGGAGAGAGCACAAACTATGAAACAGCAAGAGAGCTGTGCGATTTTTGCATAGATGAAATACTGAAATAAAACAAAACCACACTTGTTTTTTGCACAGTGTGGTTTTGTTTTATTGGTGATAAAATGATTATGAAAAAATTGTCGGAAAGGATTTGACATATATGAGAGAAATTACAGATGACATGATAAAAGAATTTAAAACGTTTCTTATAGCGGAGGAAAAATCAAAAGCAACTACTGATAAATATATTCGGGATGTTAAGGCATTTGCGGAATATAGCAAGGGTAAAATAATTGATAAAGAGGTTATGCTTGAATACAAAAATTTATTAATTGAACAATATGCTCCCGTTAGTGTGAATTCAATGCTCTCTTCGATAAACTCGTTTTTTTTATTTAAAGGGTGGAATAACTTAAAAGTAAAATTTGTAAAAATTCAAAAACAGATATTTATAAATCAAGAAAAAGAGCTTACAAAAAAGGAGTATGAAATGCTTATTGACACAGCAAAGAAAAAGAAAAACAGAAAGCTTTTCTTTTTGATGCAGACAATATGCTCTACCGGGATACGAGTATCGGAATTGAAATGTATTACGGTAGAGGCTGTGGAAAGAGGGCAGGCAACAATTAACTGCAAAGGGAAGTTGAGGGTAGTTATATTGCCTGTAATGTTGTGTAAGATGCTGAAAAACTTTATAAAAAAAGAGAAGATTAAGAAAGGACCTGTTTTTGTGAGCAAAAACGGAAATCCGCTTGACCGTTCAAATATATGGAAAGATATGAAAAAACTCTGTAAGAAAGCAGGCGTATCAGAGAAAAAGGTGTTTCCGCACAATTTGAGACATTTGTTTGCAAGAACGTATTATTCCATTCAAAGGGATGTAGTAAGGCTTGCAGATATTTTAGGTCACTCAAATGTAAATACAACCCGAATATATACAATGGAAAGCGGCGAAATTCACCGCAACCAAATACAGAAGCTGGGATTGCTAAGGTGTTAAAATAAAAAAGACCACATAATAACAATTATGTGGCACTTTGGGAAATACATATATCCCATTGGTAATAATTATAGCATAAAATATCAAAATGTCAATAATTTCAAACAATATAAGTGGTTTTTGATGAAAGAGAAGTACAACAAAAGGACCAATGAAAAAGTTTAGGCACATTGGTCTTTTTTGTTGTGTCATAATACAGATACGCTGTTATTAAAATATTATTTGGTAAGTTAAATGCACCACATAATTGTTATTATGTGGTGTATTATCAGGGAAGGAGGAATAAAAATGGAAGGCGTAATGATTGTTGCAGCACTGGTTTTGTTGATTCTTGGAATAATCTGCGCATTTAAAGAAAGCAAGACAACCGGTCTTTTTAAAGCTTTTGGCGTATACGGACGCGTCAGTGCATATTTGTGTCTCTGTCTGCCTGTGGGGGTAGCTGCTACAGTAGCATGTATAATCCGTGGTGAGTTTGCGTCCGCGTTGGGTGCTTTAATAGTAGCTGCTATAAGTGCATTCTGCTGGTGGAATATATATCGTAAATGTCCTGATTTTTTAAAGAGCAGGTTGTTTATATCTATACTTATATCTGGATTGGGTATTACATTCAAGATTGCGGTATTCTTTATCGGTGCAGTTTGGACGTTAATGAGCCCAACTGAAGTTGTTGGTGAAAACGGAGAAATATTATATATTGACGGCACAAAGGTATATAACGCAAACGGTGAATACGTTGGCGAAGCTTCCGCGGACAGAAAGTCTTATATAAAAGTGACAAAATAACGGTTGTAAAGATAGTGTGACGTTTTATGTCACACTATCTTTTTAAAACATGTTTGATTTTGATGTGTTTGTAAAGCATTAATTTGTGAATATATCAAAATCAAACAATACTGTATTAGGAGAGAAGAAAGAATGACAATATTAAAATGCAGAATGTGCGGAGGCAATATCCGGATTGTAGGGGGAACTCATGGCGTATGTGACAGCTGTGGAGGAGAGATAAGTCTGCCGAAAAAAACTGACAATGAAAGAGTGGAAATGTATAATAGAGCAAATCACTTCAGAATGTTAGGAAACTATCAAAAAGCAGAGTCTGCCTATGAACATCTTATCGCAATGGACAGGGAGGATGCAGAGGCGCATTGGTGTTTGATGCTGTGTAGATATGGGGTTGAATACGTATTAGATGTTGAAAATGGAGAATATATTCCGACCTGCTGCAAAGTAAACAATAAACCTATTTATGATGATATAGATTACCTTGCCGCAGTGGATAATGCCGACTATTATAATAAAGAATTGTATCGTGCCGAAGCAGATAAAATTGAATATATTAGGGAAAAGAGTATGGATGCATTAAACCGAGGCGGTCCTTGCGATGTGTTCATATGCTGTAATAATAAATTCAGTGCACAAAAAACATCAAGAGCCCACGCAAGTGCACAGGGAATATATAATCGACTGCAATGCGAGGGAGTACATGCGTTTTTTTCAAGAGTAGAACCAAAGCCTTCCTCTGATGAATATGAACCACTTGTTTTTGCGGCACTGCAATCAGCAAAGATAATGTTGGTGATTGCTGATGAGAGTGGAAACATAAATTCTCCCTGGGTCAAAAGTGAGTGGAAAAGATACTTGTCAATGTGCGACGAAGATCCCGGAAAGCTTTTTATTCCAGTATGTGTTGATGTTTCACCAAAGGAATTGCCTGCGGAAATCCCGCGAGGAATTCAGGCGATTGAATTAAATAACCCGGGTGCGATTGAAACTTTGACTGAAAACATACTTAGTCATTTGGGTAAAAATCAAACAGGAAAGGCGTTAGGAACGATTGGAAGCAATATTGATTTGCTGATGATGAGAGCGGATCAATATTTGGAAGACGGGAAAAAAGAGGACGCCTTGGCACTGCTTGAAAGTTATGTGCATGAATATATGAATGAGGAAAAAATTCATATTAAAATGTTGCTTCTAAAGTATGATTTGAAATCATTGGATGATATTTTCAAGAAAACTGTTGATGAAAATGCGCTTGTAAACGATATGAGCTTTAAAATGTTGGCAGAATATGGTGGAAATGCTGTTCGTAACATTTTGCTTGAATATCTGAAAAAATATGAAAGCAAAATTCGTTGCCAGCTGGAATACACAGAAAAAGCTCAGGCGAAAAAAAATTACATAGAGATTTGTAAAAATTCTACAAAATATCTCAGGGAAGAAATTGCAAGTACATATCCTAAAGAATACAAAGAGTATACGGATTTGTATGCGGAATATTCAAAAGAAGCCGGCACAAAGGGTATTTGTTGTTTGAAAATGCCTGTAATTGCAATGATAACAGTTTTTTTAAGCGGGCTCTATTATTCGATAATATTGGGCAGTGTATTGTTCGGCAGAGATTTAATGAATCTGGATTTGCCCGACAATATGACGTTGCCGCTGACGATAATCTACTTGTTAAGTCCCTTTATTTTCTGCGGAGGACTTGTAGCGTCCTTGGCGTGGATGAGCAACGAATATGCGGATATAACAGAAATGTACAACGAAAGTTTTTTTGGCATTATTCTGCAAATTGTAGTAAGCGCTTTTGTTGCGGGAGTTCCGGGACTGATACTTGCTTTTATTTATATTATACAACCTTTAAGGAGCGTTGTGGCAATCATTGTTTTTCTTTTGATGCTGATACACACATTGATTTGCCTGTTTAATATCATCAGTTCGACAATCAGAGGAAAAAGATGGAGAGCTGCCGCAAAGAAATGTGCGGGGTATCAGAAAAAAGTTATTGCTCCGTTAAGCGCAAAAGTAAAAGAAAAATTACAGACAGAGTATAGCGATTTAATCGGAACAGAAGAAAAGAAACCCTGGGATACATGGAAGATGACATTGGATATTGAAAAAGCAAATTAGTAAAAAGGTGGTAATAATATGACAATATTAAAATGTAAAATTTGCGGGGGCAGTATTCAGATAAGCGGTGAAACTCATGGCATCTGTGATAGCTGCGGTTGCGAGGTAACACTGCCGAAAATTGATGATGACAAGAAAGCGTATTTTTACAATCGAGGAAATACTTTTAGGCAAATGGGTTCATTTGACGAGGCATACTTGGCATATCAACAAATCATAGCGGAAGATAGCAGCGAAGCAGAGGCCTACTGGAATTTGATGCTGTGCAGATATGGTATTGAGTACGAGAAGGATGTGCGAAAAGGAGAATATTTGCCTACATGCAGCAGATTGAGTGACAAAAACGTATTAGATGATTCAGACTATCTTAATGCGTTAAAATATGCAGATGAATATCAGAGGGATATTTATCGTAAAGAGGCAATGAGAATTGCCGATATCCAACAAAAATTTTTAGAAATATCAAGAAAAGAAAAGCCGTACGATGTGTTCATATGCTTCAAAGCTGAAAAAGATAATGGGGAGAGAACAAGAGGCAGTATTGAGGCGCAAGAAATATATACGCAACTGGAAAAAGAAGGCGTGAAGGTGTTCTTTTCAAGAGTGACTCTTGAAAACATGTTGGGAAAAGACTACGAGCCACGTATTTATGCGGCACTTAACTCTGCAAAAATAATGCTTCTTATCGCAGACGAACCACATCATATCAATGCCCGTTGGGTAAAAAATGAGTGGAAACGATATTTGGCAATAATGGAAAAGGACAAACGAAAACAATTATATCCGATATGTATCGGAATGGACAAGGACCGATTGCCCAGGGAAATCCCGTACACCTCGGCAATAGATTGGAGCAAGCCCGGTGCGATGCAGGATTTGATAGCCGGTATATTGAAAGTTGTAGGAAAAAAAGCGCATCCGGTAGATAATATTGATCCTATAGATGAAATTGAGCGGGATTTAAAGGAACGTAATTTTATTCGGGCTAAGACCAGAATAAGCAAGCTGTTAGACGTACAGCCGGAAAACGGAAAGGCACATTTCTATGCGTTGCTGGCAGATAATGAAGCACGAAATCTTAACGACCTTTCCATTGACATTGTATGGGAAAACAACTTGATGTTTAAAAGAGCAAAACAGTTTGCCGATGAAGAGACGAAAAATTTGTTGAATTCGTTTGAGCAGATGACCCTGAACAAGCGAATTTACAAACAAGGACAGGAGTGCTTGGAACAGGGAGACTATGAACAGGCGATTCAACACTTTTATTCGCTCGGCAGCTATATGGACAGTGAGGTGTTGGCAGAAAAAGCACGAAGAGCGCAACAACACAAACAGGAATATAAAAATACGCAAAAAGAGTTTCAACATAATGTAAGAGACGGAGAAAAATATCTGGTCGGCAAACTAAAACAAAATTATGCAGAACAATATCAAAAGCTTATTGAGCTTGATGAAAAAAGCAAGAAAGGCATAGGTTTGTTTGGCGAAAAAAAGGATATAGTATGTGCTCTGATTTTGCTGGTTTCTGCACTGCTGATGCCCTTTGTTGATGTTAGTGGTCTGATGCCTTTTGTATGGTCAATAGCTTTGTATGTGCTTATCAACAGCAGATTTGAAATCGCGGATATTACATTCGGATGTATAGGTTTTGTTGTTTTGGTTGTTCTTGGCGCATTAATTCCGGTTATGGTGTTTGAACTGCTTGACGGAAATATTATAGCTGTAATCTTATTTATTATAGCAAGTGCGTCGGCGATTGTTGTGGTGTTAAGAGATATTGGAATAAGACGTGAAGCAAAAAATGCCGGCGTGAAAAGAAATGAGCATTATGCTAATGTGGTTAAACCTTGTATTGAAGATATTGTATATGAACTTAAAGAAAAGTATGAGATATTGGGAAGTACGGTTGATAAAACAATGACACCTATAGTGGAACAGTTTGATACATATTTCTATAGATAAGGAGTTTGAAAATGAAGTTTTTAGAAGTAATTAAGTATGAGGGGGATAATAACACTCTGGTATGGAAGCATCCTGCGGAGGATTTTAACACATCATCAACTCTTATTGTACACGAATCTCAGGAAGCAATATTCTTGAAAAACGGGCAGATAGCAGATGTCTTCACGGCAGGTCGTTATGTTTTAAAAACAGAAAATATCCCTTTGTTAAGAAAGCTGATGAATATACCCACCGGAGGCGAAAGTACATTTCATTGTGAAGTTTACTTTGTAAATAAGGTGGAAAAAATGGCTTTAAAATGGGGAACAGATAGTAAGGTGCAATTTATTGAACCTACATATAATTTTCCTATGGAAATAGGCGCAAGCGGTGAAATGAGTCTTCAAATTGCAGATGCAGCAGGCTTTTTGGTAAGACTGGTCGGTACAGAAACTTCAATTTCACCTGAAGGATTAATAAAATACTTTAGAGTTCTTTTGATGAGTCGTGTGAAATCATATCTTGCGAGAACAATTAAAGAACAACAGCTGAATATTTTTGAAATTGACAGTCAGCTGGATATTTTATCGGAAGCTATAAAAAATCTTCTTGTTAATGACTTTGCAGAATACGGTGTTTCTTTAAAGCAGTTCTTTATAGCCTCTGTTGTAAGACCTGATGACGACCCTGCATATCGTAAGCTTAAGGAAATAACCTCTCGTAGATATACTGACATCTTTGAAGAGCAGACACAGCAGCAGGTAAGCCTTATAAGACAGCAAACTGAATCGCAGATGCGTATTATGGAAGCTCAGTCTCTTGCTGAAAAACGTAGACTTGAGGGCTATACATATCAGGATGAAAGAAGCTTTGATGTTGCGGAAAAGGTTGCCGGAAACGAGAGTTCAGGTCAGTTCGCAAATCTTGGAATTGGCATGGGCATGATAGCAGGAATTGGCGGGACAATGGGTGGTGTTGTAGGAAATATGGTAGGTGGAGCCATGAATTCTGCCGCAGCACCGCAACCGATTCAGTCTACAGTCCAACATGTGGTTGAGCCTGCAACGCAGACTATGGAAAGTGCACACACACCACCGACAGAAACTGTAGCGAACCCCGTCGTAGAAGAGGCAGTGGAGGGAGTCATTTGTAGTTGTGGTGCAAAGTTGCCTCGAGGTGCAAAGTTCTGCTTTGAATGCGGAGCAAAGCAGGCAGTTCGTTGTATAAATTGCGGCAGCTTGTTGGTTGAGGGCGCAAAGTTCTGCTTTGAGTGCGGAATCAAGGTGTAAGGAGTTATAAAAATGTTTGATTTAAAAAAAGTTTTACCTATTCTTATTTCATATTGTGTAATTATGATAGGTGTTATTGTTGTAGCAGCACTTCTTGTTGAAAATGTCTCAGAGAAACTGCTGTTTGCAGGAATATTTGTATTTATACCATATACTCTTTTGTTTTCATCTTTGTGTTTGTCTGCACTTGATAAGGCGGAAAACGTTATGCAAAACGGACTTTTTACGACTATTTCTTTGATTTATCTTATATTGACCGTTTTAATTACTATAGTCTTTCTTATTTTACCTGTTTCATTAAAAGTGTTTTGTGCAGCAGAAATACTTTTGTTATGCGTTAGTATTGCGGCATTAGCGGCAGCAGTATGGGCAAAAAATCATATTGAAGAGTAACTGATTTAATTGTTATTAAAAAAGGGAGTAAAAAACTAACTGTTTTTACTCCCTTTTTTAGTTAAAGCAATTCTATTAACTTTTGTACATCTTCTTTGCTTGTCGCCCAGCTTGTTGCAAAGCGGACAACAGAGTGATTGTCGTCATACTTTTCCCAAAAGGTTATACATACGTTTTCTTCAATTTTCTTTTTGTGCTCGTTTTCAAGGACGATGAAAATTTGGTTTGTGGGGGAATCAATAAAGAACTGATAACCCTTTTCGCGGAATACGTTCTTGAGCATTTGTGCTGTTTCTATAGCATTTTTTGAAAGCTCAACGTAAAGGTTGTCTGTAAAAAGTGCATCAAACTGCACGCCCAACATTCTGCCCTTTGCCATAAGTGCACCGTGCTGTTTTATAAGATTTACAAAGTGCTTGGGGCAATTGTTTTTTGTGAAAACAACTGCTTCGCCGCAGAGTGCGCCGCATTTTGTGCCGCCTATGTAGAAAACATCGCAAAGTGACGCGATGTCAGAAAGGGAAACGTCAGTGTCTGATGCCAACGCGTAGCCAAGTCGTGCGCCGTCCAAAAACAGCGGCAGGTTATATTTTTTGCACACTTCACTTAATCTTGTAAGCTCGCCCTTTGTGTAAAGCGTGCCGTATTCTGTGGGGTGAGATATGTATACCATGCCGGGGAAAACCATATGCTCATGGCTGTCGTCGGCATAAAAGTTTTCTACAAGTGTGACAAGGTCATCTGTTTTGATTTTGCCCTCGTATTCGGGAAGCGTGATAACCTTATGCCCTGTGTATTCAATGGCGCCCGCCTCGTGGCATGCAACGTGACCTGTCTTTGCACACACAACGCCCTCGAAACGTGAAAGCATTGTAGCAATAACCACCTGATTGGTTTGTGTACCGCCCGAGATAAAGTAAATCTCTGCATTGGGGCAGTTTGCTGCTTTTCTGATTTTGTCCTTTGCCGATGCGGAATATGTGTCCTCGCCGTAGCCGTCCAGCTTTTCAAGGTTTGTTTTGATAAGATGCTCCAAGACCTTGGGATGAGCACCTTCTGAATAGTCATTTTTGAAATATAACATAAAAACCTCCTTGTATAAGAACGGGCGACCAATGGTCGCCCCTACGTGTTTATTCGCTAAATAAAGTCAGTTGTTTTTTGCCCGAGTCTTCATCCTTTAAGAAATATCCCGCAGAGGGGAGCGAACGTGCCTTGTAGCCTGACGGGTCGGTGAGAACATCGGTTGCAATGCCTATAGATTCAAGTGAGGCTTTTTTCCTAAGGGTCATTACCTGCACACCCTGACTTGTACGGCTCGTCTTTGTGAGCACATCCTTTGTATCAAATACAACACATTTGCCGTTGTTGGAAAATGCGGCAACATAGGTGTCTTCTTTTATATATAATGCGCCTGCAAGGGGAGCTTTGTCAGAATAACCTCCCGTAAGTCTCTTTCGGTTTGTCTTTGTGGCGTAGCCTTGCATGTCAATCTTGGCAACCTTGCCGTTTGTAAACGCAAAGAGCATAAAGCCTGTATAATCGCTTGCAGGGGTGCAATAAACTATCTTTTCGTCCTTTTCCATGTTGAGAAGGTTGGGAAGATAATCACCCATGGCACTGGCTTTAGTGTCTTTAATATCGTTAAGACGCATTTTGTATACATTCTGCATATCCGAGAAGAACAGCATTTCCATTTTATTGGAAGCGTCAAACTCTAGCATCATGCTGTCGCCTTCTTTAAATTTGTGTTCGCCGCCTGCACGCAGTGACACAAGCGTAATCTTTTTGAAGTAGTTTTCCTTTGTCATAAACACCTTGACATTATAGTCGGGAATTTCGGGCGTGTAATCCTCCTCAGGTGAATCAACAAAGTCAATCAGGACAGTTTTGCGGTCGCGACCAAACTTGTCGGCGATTTCCGTAAGCTCGTCGGAAATAATCTTTTTGATGCGACGTGTACTTTCGCTTGCTTCGCGAAGGTCCTTGACTTCTTTTGTGAGATTTTCAATCTCGTCGATACGCTTTATAATATAGTCGCGGTTAAGATTACGGAGCTTGATTTCAGCCACGTATTCTGCCTGAATTTTGTCGATGCCGAAGCCTTCCATAAGGTTGGGAACAACCTGGGAATCTTCTTCCGTGTTACGTACAATATAAATTGCCTTGTCAATGTCCAAAAGTATTTTTTCCAAGCCCAGCAAAAGGTGAAGTCTAGCTTCTTTTTTCTCTGCATCAAAGATAAGACGGCGTTTGGTACAATCAATGCGGAAGTTAATCCAGTTACGGAGAATACCTCTCACGCCCAAAACCATAGGCTCGCCGTTTATGAGCACGTTGAAGTTACAGCTGAAGGATTCCTCCAAAGGTGTCATCTTGAAAAGCTTTACCATGAGTTTTTCCGGGTCGGTTGAACGCTTTAATTCAATTGTGAGCTTCAAACCCGACTTGTCGGTTTCGTCACGCACGTCGTTAATTTCACGAAGCTTGCCTGCCTTTATAAGCTCGGCTAATTTGTCAATAATCGCCTCTGTTGAGGTTGTGTAGGGGATTTCGGTTATTTCAATAAGGTTGTTCTTCTTGTCGTACTGATACTTTGCACGAAGCTTTACACTACCGCGTCCTGTTTCATAAATCTGATTGAATGCCTCGTCGTCACGGATAAGAAAACCGCCTGTCGAAAAATCAGGCCCCGTAATATAATCGGATATAACAGCCTTGTCATCCTTCATGAGAGCCTTTGCCGCAAGACAAACCTCCCTAAGATTGAAGGACGCAATGTTTGATGCCATGCCCACCGCAATGCCCTGGTTGGGGTTTACGAGAATATTGGGAAAAGCCGAGGGTAAAAGTGCAGGCTCTTTCATGGTGGAATCATAGTTGTCAACAAATTCAACGGTGTTTTTGTCAATATCGCGGAAAACTTCAGCCGCAATGGGTGAAAGCTTAACCTCGGTATAACGGGAAGCCGCAAACGCCATATCACGGCTGTACTGCTTGCCAAAGTTACCCTTTGAGTCAACAAAGGGATGGAGCAGTGCCTCATGACCCTCGGTAAGACGCACCATGGTTTCATAAATCGCCATATCGCCGTGGGGATTTAATCGCATTGTCTGACCTACAACGTTGGCACTTTTCGTCCTTCCGTTTTTGAGCAGACCCATTGAGTACATCGTGTACAAAAGCTTTCTGTGGGAGGGTTTAAAACCGTCAATTTCAGGAATTGCACGGGAAACAATAACACTCATAGCATAGGGCATATAGTTTTCTTCAAGTGTTTTTGTAATATGTTGTTTGTTTACTTCATATTCCATTTGAAAATGCACGCCTTTCTGCCCACAAAAATGGTTTTGTAAGGCGATGTGGGCATCGTCTTAATCCTTTGTATTGTATCACAAATTGTGTTTTGGGTCAAGTTTAGCGCCAAATTATGCCCGTGTTTTGTGAATAAATTTTAAAAAATTACGCAATTGTTAAAAAAGTTTTACAAAAAGGGTTTACAAAAGGGAAATTTTGTGTATAATAGTAAACGTGTAGAAAAATTGTGAGGTGTTAATTTGATGCAGAAATCGGATTTTTACAAAAGAATAATGTCCGTAAAAACTGCCACCAAAGAGTGTTTCGGCATAATTAAGAATATTGATACAAAACTGCTTTCGGCAGTAGTTTCTATAGTAATGCTTTTGACAAGTTTCGGAATTATTACAAAATACTACACGTTGGGTTACGATGTTTATTACGGCGATGTTAATGTTGGCGTAATAGGTAATAAGGACGAGGCGATAAAGGCATATAATGCGGCACAGACAGATGTAGCAAAGCTTAACGGCAACAGCTTCTATTATGATTTGGAGTTTGTTATGACGATTGCACCCGTTAACCAAATGAATGCAAACGACATTTACAGAAGTATTGTAGTAGCGGCTGAGGGCGAAGTTGGTTGTTACAGCATTGAAACAGAAAAAGGTTCGGTTGTAAAGCTTAGCACATATGAAGAAGCAGAGGAAGCGTTAAGACTTTTCCGTGAAAGCTTCAACCGTGCAGATGCTGAAATTTTTACAGGTTACTCCATTGTGCCTTCTACTGATATTATCACAAGTATATTATCCGTTGAAGATGCAGTAAAGGTGATAGGTGAAACAGGCACTATCCGTGTGGTTTATAAGGACGAAACAAAGCGTGACGTGGCAATCCCTTGTAAAGAAACAGTTGTTGAAGACCCCACTATCTCTGTGGGCTTAACAGTTGTTAAACAGGAGGGTTCAAACGGTAAGGGCATTGAAACAAGTGTTGTTTTCTATGAAAACGGCGAAAAGAAACACGACGTTGCACCGTCGGTTCTCGTGGTGGAAGCCCCCCAAGACCGTGTTGTACATATAGGTACAGGTACAATGGTTGGTCTTACCGAAAATTCGCTTCCCTGGCCTACCAGCGGTACATTCTCTTCAGAATTCGGCCGCAGATGGGGAAGAAATCATAACGGCATTGACTTGGCTGCAAAAACAGGCACAAATATATATGCTCCCAGCTACGGAAAGGTAACTTTTGCAGGCGTAAGATCAGGTTACGGCAACTATGTAACAATTGATCACGGCAATGGCTATACAACAACATACGCGCATATGAATTCTATCAACGTTGTTGAAGGTCAGACGGTTTCTGTAGGTGACAAAATCGGTACGGTAGGCAAAACAGGCAGAGTAACAGGTTCGCATCTTCATTTCGAGGTGCTTCTCAACGATGTCTTTGTCGACCCCATGGATTACATTGCAGGTTGACAAAAGTCCGGTTAAATTATATAATCAAGATTGCAGAGAAATCTGCAATCTTTTTTGTTGAGGTGGATTATGGATAAACTAAAAAAATCTTTGATTATACCGGCGATTTATCATGCGGCAGTATTTATTGCAATGATTTATTTCCGTTTCACAAAAGATGTTGAGCTCAATATTGTTTTTGCACTTGTTTTGGATTTTGCAGGTGTTGTTGTGGGACCCATGTTCTATGCGGTTGTATCCATTGCACACGCTATTTTGCACGAAGGCAAGGTGTATGATTATCTGTATCACTGCCTCGGATACATAGGTGGCATCGGCGTTGTGCGTATTATCCTTTATCCTTTGCTTATGGGCACAAGCCTTATTATCGTAGGTGCTGCGGCAAGCTTTGTATCCTTGGGTGTGTTTGTAATATGGGACTGTTTGTTTGCACTCACAGACCGTATGATGAAAAAGCGTCCCGGAAGAAAAAAACAAAAGTAATATAAACTGCAGTAAAAATACTTTTTTTGCTGCAGTTTTTTTGTTGAATTTGTAACCGGGAAACTAAATAAAAAATATTGAAAATAAAAATAAACTGTGCTATAATTTTCTAAATAAAGACAATGGGGGCGTTTTTTGAATATTATGTATAAGAATGTTCCCGGAGGTATAGTATGATTTGTAATAATATTTTAGAAGCAATGGGCAATACTCCCATCATAAGACTTAACAGACTGGCGGATAACGACAGCGCCGAAATCCTTGTCAAGTTTGAAGGCTTGAATGTAGGCGGCTCAATCAAAACACGTACCGCCTTTAATATGATAAAAAAAGCCGAAGATGAAGGCAAAATCACCCCTGGCACAATAATTGTTGAACCAACAAGCGGCAATCAGGGCATTGGTCTTGCACTTGTCGGTGCGGTGCGTGGCTACAAAACCGTTATCATTATGCCCGATTCCGTGAGTGAAGAAAGACGCAAGCTGGTAGAGCATTACGGTGCAGAGGTAATTCTTATTCATGATGCGGGCAACATCGGTGCTTGTATCGACGAATGTTTGCAAACAGCACTTAAAATGCAAAGGGAAAACCCCAACGTTTTTGTGCCTCAGCAGTTTGAAAACCCTGCAAACCCCGAAATCCAGCGTAATGTAACCGCACAGGAAATCCTTCATCAGGTAGGCAAGCCTATTCACGGATTTTGCTCGGGTATAGGTACGGGCGGTACAATCACCGGTATAGGCGAAGCACTTAAAAAAGAAAACCCCGATATGGAGATATGGGCGGTTGAACCTGAGCACGCAGCAATACTCTCGGGCGGCTCTATCGGTACACATATCCAAATGGGTATCGGTGACGGTCTTATCCCCGATATTTTGAATACCGAAATCTACAACGACATTTGTATTATAAATGACGACGAGGCTATCCGTACAGCAAAAGAACTTGCAAGCCGTGAAGGCATTATGTGCGGCATTTCAAGTGGCACAAACGTTGCCGCAGCAATAAAAATGGCGAAAAAATTAGGCAAGGGCAAAACAGTCGTAACTGTGCTTCCAGATACCGCAGAGAGATATTTCTCAACACCTTTGTTTGAATAACACCCTTTTTGAGTGTATTTAATAAAACCGATTAGGAGGAAACGATTTATGGATTGGAATTCGAATGTAAGACCCGAATCAATGGAAAGAATCACAACAAAAGCTCAGGCTGAAGCTTATATTGATGAGCTTGTTGAGTTCACACGAAAGCAGGTAGGCGACAAGAAGGTGCTTCTTGCACTCAGCGGCGGTGTTGACTCTTCCGTAGTAGCGGCACTTTTAATCAAGGCTATCGGTAAACAGCTTGTTTGCGTGCATGTTAACCACGGACTTATGCGTAAGGGCGAAAGCGAAAACGTTATAGAAGTTTTCAAAAATCAGCTCGACGCAAACCTTATTTATATCGATGCAACTGACCGTTTCCTCGATAAACTCAAGGATGTAGCAGACCCCGAAACAAAGAGAAAGATTATCGGCGGCGAATTTATCGAAGTGTTCAACGAAGAAGCCCTTAAAATGACAGATATCAAGTTCCTTGCACAGGGTACAATTTATCCCGATATATTGGAATCTGACGGTGTTAAGGCGCACCATAACGTTGGCGGTCTTCCCGAAGAAATGGACCTTGAACTCGTTGAGCCCGTAAAGCTCCTCTTTAAGGACGAAGTAAGAATCGTAGGCAGTGCACTTGGTCTTCCCGATGAAATGGTTTACCGTCAGCCCTTCCCCGGCCCCGGTCTTGGCGTAAGATGCTTAGGCGCAATCACACGTGACCGTCTTCACGCTCTCCGCGAAGCTGATGCAATCCTTCGTGAAGAATTCGACAAGAACGGTCTTGCAGGCAAGGTATGGCAGTACTTTATTGCTGTGCCCGACATCAAGAGCGTAGGCGTTAAAGATTCTAAGCGCTATGAAGGCTGGCCCGCAATCATCCGTGCTGTCAATACAACAGACGCTATGACAGCAACAATCGAAGAAATCCCCTATAGTATTCTTCACCATATCACAGACAGAATTACACACGAAGTAGACGGCATCAACCGTGTTCTTCTTGACCTCACTCCCAAGCCCATTGGTACGATTGAGTGGGAGTAATAACCTATCAAAAATCCAGAAAAAAGAAAGCTAGAAAGCCCAGAAATAAAGGGTTTTCTAGTTTTTTAATTTTGCGGAACAGTATTGACTTTGCGGAACCTTTGCGGTATAGTTGTGGTATAAGATGTGGAACAAAAGAAATTTAACGGAAAAAGAAGCTCAAAGTTATGTTGATAATGCTATAATTTGTTTTAAATAGAGTAATGGAAAAATTGCTTATTTATCACGAGAAGGGTTGTCTGTATTAACAGAAGAAGGGCTGTTAGTTACAGCATATTCAAAAGATGATTTTGATGAAGCAATAAAAGAAATATTAAAGGAGCTATAGAACAATGGAATATAATGAATATTATATGTGCCCTTATTATAAAAGGCTTGTGCACGAGTTTGAGTGTTATGATATGTTTATGATAGCCAACAGAAACTTTAAGGATGAAAATTTAGTAAAAGAAAAAGATAGGGACGCGCTTTTTAAGATGTGCTTACAATGTGGAAAGCACGGTTGTGAATAATAGATAAACTAAAAGAACACTAGATTAGATTCTAGTGTTCTTTTTATATGTCTTTTTTACTAGGGGTTAGACAATAAAGAAACAACTACATTATCCTTGACAGGGGTGTTTGCGTTTTTAGCTGCTACTGGTGCGGTAAGCGCAGATAGCTTCTAGGACATTTTTTACATTATAATAGCTTTTTACTTTGGTAGTAGTCTGGAAAAGACAGCTAGCGCAGTAGGAACTAAGACAGAATAAAATGAGGGTTATTAGCCAGATTGAGGTTAATAACCCTTAAAATTATTATATATATGATAAGGGGGCTTAAAGCTCCCTTATTTTTTTAATTTTTGTTAATAATTTTTTGTTAAAATTTTTTCCCTAAATTTGCGGAACAATATGCGGAACAATTTGGGGGTTGAGGGCTAGAAAAGCTAGATATAGTGCGGTTTGGAGCTTCGGGCACCGCAAACGGGTACCTTGCAAATAATAAAACCGATGCAAAGCATCGGTTTTTTGCTGTTTAGTCTAATATTCTGCCGTCGGTAGAGATTGTCACAACTCGCCACGGAATAAACTTGCCGCTTTCCATAAGTGCGCGTTTTACAGCGTTTTCAATACCGCCACAACAGGGCACCTCCATACGTGCAACGGTAACGCTTTTTATGTTGTTGTTTTTAATGATTGCCGTAAGCTTTTCGAAGTAGTCAACGTCATCAAGCTTGGGGCAACCTACGAGTGTTATGTGTTTGCGAATAAACTCATTGTGAAAATTACCGTAGGCAAAAGCCGTGCAGTCTGCAGCAACTAAAAGATTTGCACCTTCAAAATAGGGAGCATTAATGGGCACAAGCTTTATCTGTACGGGCCACTGAGTGAGCTGGCTTATAACCTGAGCCGAAGATGAAGATGCGGTCTCTCTTTGGATTGCTTTGCTTGCCGTGCCCGGACAGCCGCAGGGAAGAGCTGCTGCTTTTTTTGCCTGCGCAGCCTTAACCGCCGCTTCGTTGTAGGCGGGGGCTTCTCTTTCTTCAAAGCTGATAGCATCTGTGGGACATGCGGGCAAACAGTCGCCCAAACCGTCACAATAATCCTCGCGAGTCAACTTTGCTTTGCCGTTTACCATTTCGATTGCACCTTCGTGACAGGCTGCCGCACACGCACCGCAACCGTTACATTTTGATTCGTCTATTTTAATTATTTTTCTTAACATTGTGTCGCCTCCATTGAATATTATATATTAATTATAATACATTAAAAGTAATATGTAAAATGAAAATAATAGGGTTTTTCGGTACAAAAATGAACAAATTGAAATTTTTTGATGAAAAATAGGTGAAAAAACGTCCAATAATAGGTTTTTTAAGCAAAAAACTATTGAATATTTAAAAAATTGGTATTAAAATAAGTATATAAGGTATATTGCCTTTATACAACATGGAACGACTTGAAAATTATTATAAAGAAAGGATGATTCTCCAATGAAGCAGATTATTTGTAAGGTTGAGTACGACACAGAAACAGCTGAAGTAGTAGCAAGCTATACAAGCGGTGAATTCGGTGACGCTACAGGTTATGAAGAAATTCTTTATGTAACGCCCACAGGTAAGTATTTCCTTTATACTAACGGCGGTGCAGAATCTATCTATCCTACAGAAAAGATTACAAGAATGTCTGAAGCTAAGGCTAAGGAATGGAAGGCTGCTCACTAATCCGGCGATGCTTTTAGCGCAGAACGCTCAAAGGCAAAATTTAAAAGAATATTAGTTATTCTAAAGATGTAGGGCTCCGTTTTTGCGGAGCCCTATTCATTTTACGCCTTTGGCAATTCTGCATCAAAAATCAAAAGCCGGACCAACGGTTGCCTTTTGCGCATAATGCGTAAAAAATCAATCCGTTTTCAGCGGCAACATTTAAAAGACGAAGAGGACTATCAATTGATAGTCCTCTTCGTCTTTTAATGAAAAGGGCAACGTATTGGAAAAACTAGAATTAATTTGACAAAATAAGTCGAAAGATACTATAATAATATTATGGTGATTTGTAACTTGAGTTGCTCGTTTGTAGCAACGACTAAAAGGAGTTTTGAAATGATAACAGGCGAGCTTAAAAATAAGATAGATTCTCTTTGGGATATATTTGCATCGGGTGGACTTGTTAACCCACTTGATGTTATTGAGCAGATTACATATCTGATGTTTATTCGTGACCTTGATGATACCGATAACCTGCGTGCGAAAGAGTGTGCCATGCTCGGGCTTGACCACAAAAGTATTTTTGCAGACGAGGTTGAAATAAGCGGACGGGTAGTAGACGGAAAACAACTTAAGTGGTCAACTTTCCGAGATTTCCCTGCAGGAAAAATGTATTCTGTCGTTCAGGAGTTGGTTTTTCCTTTTATCAAAAACTTGCATGCTGATAAAGACAGTGCATATTCAAAATATATGAACGATGCTATTTTCAAACTCCCGACACCTTTGGTGCTCGATAAGGTTGTAACAAGCCTGGATGAAATTTATGATTTGATGAAGAATTCTGATGATACCGATGTGCGAGGAGATGTGTATGAATATCTTCTTAACAAAATTGCACAATCGGGATTGAACGGACAGTTCAGAACTCCAAGACACATAATCAAAATGATGGTTGCTATGGTAAATCCTAAACCAAATGATGTTGTTTGTGACCCTGCTTGCGGTACGAGCGGATTTTTGGTTGCAGCAGGTGAATACTTAAAAGAAAACTACAAAGAGGAGATTTTCTTTAACAAAACAAAAAAAGACCATTATATGAACTCTATGTTTTTTGGCTACGACATGGACAGAACAATGCTCCGTATCGGTGCCATGAATATGATGACGCACGGAATAGACCGCCCGTTTATTGAATATCGCGATAGCTTGTCTGACCAAAATGCTGACCGAGACAAATATACGCTTATATTGGCTAATCCTCCGTTTAAGGGTAGCCTTGATTATGATATAGTATCAACCGACCTGTTGAAAATGTGCAAAACAAAGAAAACAGAGCTTTTGTTTTTAGCGCTGTTTATTCGTATGCTCAAAATTGGCGGCAGATGTGCGTGTATTGTCCCGGACGGTATTCTTTTCGGTTCGTCAACAGCACACAAAGCAATTCGCAAAGAAATTATTGAAAACAACTGTCTTGAGGCTGTTGTATCCATGCCCTCGGGAGTATTCAAACCATATGCAGGTGTTTCTACAGCTATACTTGTATTTACAAAAACAGGTCATGGTGGTACGGATAAAATTTGGTTTTATGATATGAAAGCAGACGGATATTCGTTAGACGATAAGAGAACACCCATTGCCGAAAATGATATACCCGATATTGTTGAAAGATTTCACAACCTTGAAAAAGAGGCAAACAGAGAAAAAACAGAGCAAAGCTTCTTGGTGGACAAGCAGGATATAGTGAACAATGACTATGACCTTTCTATCAACAAATACAAAGAAGTAGAATATACCCCTGTTGAATATCCCTCTACAACTGAAATCATGGCTGACCTTCACGAGATTGAAATGGAAATTACAAAAGACCTCGCAGAATTGGAGGAAATGTTATAATGAGGTTGGGAGATTATGTAAAAATACGAACCGGAAAACTTGATGCTAATGCCTCATCGGAGAATGGACAATATCCGTTCTTTACATGCTCAGTTACGCCACTGAAAATAGACACATACAGCTATGACTGTGAGTGTGTGTTGGTTGCGGGAAACGGTGATTTGAATGTAAAGTATTATAACGGCAAGTTTGATGCCTATCAGAGAACATATATAATTGAAAGCAAGGATAAAGAGGTATTGTCAGTTCCGTACTTGTATTGTTTTCTCGACAAATATGTTGAAACATTACGCAGGCAAGCTATAGGCGGAGTAATCAAATATATTAAGCTGGGAAATTTGACAGAAGCAAATATTACAATCCCAAGCCTTGACGAACAAAGAGAGATAGTAAAGGTTCTTAACAAGGTCGATGATATAATACAAAACAGGCAACGTCAAATTGGAAAATTGGACGAGCTTGTAAAAGCTAAATTTATTGAGATGTTTGGGGATAAAGAATTTCCCACTTATAAGTGGAATGATGTGTTTAACACGACGACCGGCAAGCTGGACTCAAATGCTATGGTTGAAGATGGACCGTATCCGTTCTTTACTTGTGCAAAAGAAGTATTCAAAATAGATAAATACGCATTTGATCAAGAAGCATTATTGCTTGCGGGAAACAATGCCGCGGGGAAATATGATGTTAAATACTACAAAGGCAAGTTTAATGCCTATCAAAGAACGTATGTGTTATCCTTAAAACAAGATTGGTCTTATAAATTGTTTAAGCATCAATTGGAGGATAAACTGACCTATTTACAGGAACAGTCAAAAGGTAGTAACACGCGGTATATTACATTGAAAATTTTAGGAGATTTAAAGTTTACAGTACCTCCTATTGAGTTGCAAAATCAATTTGCTGTTTTTGTAGAGAAAGTCGAAAAATCAAAACAGGAAATACAAAATGGGTTAGACAAATTGGAACTAATGAAAAATGCACTAATGCAAAAATATTTTGGGTAGGTGACACACCATGACCAACTTTGATTTCTTAAAATCCGACAGCCAATTTTCCGCATTTAGCGATGTGGCTATTTCTGCTGAAAAGATATTGAATATAGATATGTCTGCAGCGGTACTTAACTGCCGCAGGGCAATGGAGTTTGCAATAAAGTGGATGTATTCTGTTGATAAGGATTTAGAAATGCCGTATGATGACAGACTCGCCTCGCTTATGGACAACGCAGATTTTCGTGATATTATAGGCGAAGATTTGTGGCAAAGGATGAAGCTTATCAGAGTTTGGGGAAACAATGTTGCACATGGTGGCACAAAAAAGCTTACAATGGATGTTGCAAAGCTTTGTGTTGAAAACCTGTATATATTCATGGATTTTGTAGCATGCTGCTACGGAAAAAACTACGAAGAAAAACCGTTTGATAAATCGCTTCTTGAAAATCAAGGTGAGGATGTTGATTATAAGCAAAAAGAACTTGATTTTGAAAAGCTTATTGCTGAAAACAAGGCTTTAAAAGACGAACTTACAGCACGACGCACGGAGCAACAACAGACTTATGTGCCTAAGCCGCTTGATTTATCGGAATATAAAACGCGTAAAATATATATAGATACAATGCTCACAGAAGCGGGTTGGACAGAGGGCGAAAATTGGATTAACGAGGTTGAACTGCCGGGCATGCCTAACAAAAGTGAAGAAGGGTATGCGGATTATGTTTTGTATGATGATACCCATAAGCCGCTTGCCGTTATTGAAGCCAAGCGTACTTGCGTTGATGTATCAAAGGGTAGGCATCAAGCGAAGCTTTATGCCGATATTTTGGAAAATCAGTACGGTAGGAGACCTGTTATATTTTTAACAAACGGTTTTGATACGAGAATTGAGGACGGGCAGTATCCCGAAAGAAAAGTTGCAGGAATTTATTCCAAACGTGATTTGGAAAAGATGTTTAATCTCAGAAGGATGCGAACAAGTCTTAAAAATGTAATGGTTGATAAGAATATAGCAGGAAGATATTATCAAGAAGGTGCTATTAAGGCTGTTTGTGACAGTTTTGACAGTAAAAACCGAAGAAAAGCATTGCTTGTTATGGCGACAGGTTCGGGCAAGACACGAACCGCTATTGCACTGTGTAAGGTTTTGCTTGAACACGGTTGGATTAAAAACATATTGTTTTTGGCTGACAGAACAAGTCTTGTGACACAGGCGAAAAGAGCTTTTGTAAATCTTCTTCCGGATTTATCTGTAACAAACCTTTGCGAAGAAAAGGACAACTTTTCTGCACATTGTGTGTTTTCGACTTATCAGACAATATACAATTGCATTGATGATGTAAAGGATGAAGAGGGCAAACTTTTTACAATTGGGCATTTTGACCTTTTGATATGTGACGAGGCGCACCGTTCTATATACAACAAGTATAAGGATATATTCAATTATTTTGATGCACCGTTGGTGGGGTTGACAGCAACGCCAAAGGACGAAATCGACAAGAATACATACGAGATATTTGAGCTTGAAAGCGGCGTACCTACATACGGATATGAACTCAGTCAAGCTGTCAAGGATGACTTTTTAGTTGATTATATCAGCGTGGAATCACGCCTTAAGTTTATTGAACAAGGAATTACCTACGAGGACTTGACGGATGCGGAAAAGGAAGAATATGAAAACAAGTTCATAGATGATAACGGAGAAGTACCCGATAAGATAAGCTCTTCTGCACTTAACGAGTGGGTGTTTAACCGTGATACTATAAGACAAGTTTTGAATGTTGTGATGACCGACGGTATAAAGATTGATTATGGTGCAAAAATAGGCAAGACAATTATTTTTGCAAAGAATCACAATCATGCCGAAAAAATACTTGAAGTATTCAATAGTGAATATCCGCACCTGAATGGTTTTGCCAAGGTTATTGATAACAAAATCAACTATGCGCAAAGCCTTATTGATGAGTTTTCAGATTCAAAAAAACTACCGCAGATTGCAATTAGTGTAGATATGCTTGATACCGGTATCGATGTGCCTGAGGTAGTTAATCTGGTTTTCTTCAAAAAGGTTATGAGCAAGGCAAAATTTTGGCAGATGATTGGTCGCGGAACCAGAAAATGCAAAAAACTTATTGACGGTGAAGACAAAACAAAGTTTTATATTTTTGATTTTTGTGGCAATTTTGAATTTTTTAGAATGAATAAAGGGAAAACCACTGCAAATCAAATAGCTTTACCCGGTGCAATTTTCAACCTTAAAGCACAGCTTGTATTCAAATTGCAGGATATAAACTATCAGACTGATGAACTGACAGAGTTTAGAAAAACACTGGTTTGCGATATGGCAAATAAAGTTCGAGAGCTTAACCGTGATAATTTTGCCGTAAAACAACATCTTAAATATGTTGAATTATACGCTAATGAAGAAAACTATTCGGCGCTGACATATGAAGATACGCTTTTAATGCGTGACGAACTTGCACCACTGATACTGTCTGATTCGGACGAGGCAAGTGCAGTTAGATTTGATGCGCTCGTTTATGGAATTGAGGTTGCATATCTTGCGGGCAAGGGCTATGGCAGACACAAAAGTGATTTGTTAAAAAGAGTTTCGGCTATTTCAACTGTGGGAAACATCAATGAAATTGCTGTAAAAAAAGACCTTATTAATAGCATCTTACATACGGATTATCTGGAAAGGTGTGGAATAAATGATTTTGAATATATTCGTAAGGAATTACGAAATCTGATGAAATATATTCCCGTCCATACTGATAGATATGATACGGACTTTGTTGATGATATACTTGCTACTGAGTGGAGAGGCTCGGAGCTTGAAAATGATGATCTCAAAAACTACAGGGCAAAGGCTGAATATTATGTGAGAGCACATCAGGACAATAATGCGATTGCCAAACTCAAAGGAAATGTTCCGCTTACAAAAACTGATGTTTGCGAGCTTGAAAAAATCCTGTGGAGTGAGATTGGTACAAAGGATGAATATACTGCAGAGTATGGTGAAAAGCCTTTGGGTGAATTCGTGCGCGAAATTGTTGGGCTTGATATGGGTGCGGCAAAAGAAGCGTTTGCAGAGTTTTTGGACGGTACAAATCTTGATGCAAAGCAAATCTATTTTGTTAATCAAATCGTCGAATATATTGTTCATAACGGGTTGATGAAGGATTTGTCAGTGCTGCAAGATACTCCGTTTACTGACCGAGGCAGCGTTGCAGAAATATTTGCAGACATATCTGTATGGACACGTATACGTAAGATTATAGAACAAATTAATGTAAATGCAGCGGCATAAAATGAAAAGGGCTATCCTCTTTCGAGAGATAGCCCTTTTCATATATGTGTTTATGTGTGTGCTTATTTAATAATAACTTCGATTGCGCTCATCTGAGGAGGAAGAGAGAATGTTGCAGCATCAGCATGCTTTACTTCAACGTCCATGCCAACCTCGAGGCTTTCGAAAACATAAAGCATACGGTTCATTGTGTGATGATAAAATGTTTCGTCACTTACGTTAAACCAAACAGTACCGTTTTCACCTTCTACAAGGAAATACCCCTCGCCGATTTCGGTAATCTTGCCTGTTGTTGTGATTTCACCGAGAGGAGCATCCACAACTGCGGGAAGAACAACCTCATATGCGTAAACCTGGGGAGGAAGACTCATTGTCATTGCATCTGCGTAGGAAACTGTTACGTCAAGACCAACAATAATATCAGAAAGAACATAAAGCATTTTGTTCTTTTCACTGCAGATAAGAGTGTTTTCGTCAACCATGAACTTTACTTCGCCAATCTTTTCGCTTTCAGCCAAAATGTAGTTTTCGCCAATTTCTGTTACTGTAGCCTTTGTTGTGAGCTTTTCAGACGCTACAACGTTTAAAATAACGATTTCTGACGCATAAACTTGGGGAGGAAGAGAAGCGGTCATAGCTTCGTCGTGATAAAGAGTAACAAGCATACCTGCTTCAAGTTCTGTGAAAGCATAAAATCTGCGGTTGATTTCGTGATGAAGATTTGTATTCTCGTCAAACTTGAATTCTACTTCGCCCATTTCATCTGTATCAACAAGTATATAATCTGTGCCTACTTCCTTGATTTCACCCGAAGCGGAAAGACGTGTAGGTTCTGCCTGAACATTATTCAAAAATACCACCTCAATTGCATAAACCTGGGGAGGAATGGAGGCTGTCATAGCCTGGTCAAAGTAAACCTTGAGAGAACTGCCTGCTGCAAGGTCATTTGCCTTGTAGAGCATACGGTTTATTTCGTGGTGGAAATGGGTTTTGTCGTCATAGCGGAACATTACTTCGCCCATCTTTTCTGTATCAGCAAGGAAATAGCCTTCGCCGATTTCTTTAACTGTAGCCTTTGTGGAATACTCTTCGTATGATTTTCTCTGTTCATCAATGGTTGCAAAGAAGCTTTCGTTTGCATATGTAGTATCGTAGTCAATTGTGATTGTATCGCCAACGGATTCTTCAACCGCAAAACCTCCGTCACGAATCACAACTGTTTTTGTTTCCTGAATCCAGGAAACCTCATAACCCTTTGATTCGAGAGTTTCTCTTACGGGGAGAACCGCTTCCTCTGCAAAAGCATATGTAGGGATAAGTGTTAATGCAGCAAGAGCAAGTGCTGCGCCTCTTTTCAAAATATTCATAATTTTAATTCCTTTCTTTTTTGAATCTATGTAAAAGGGAAGGTTATCCTTTAGGGTTCCGCGTTGGAGGAGGGCAGAACCCGTGAGGACAACCGCAATGGAACAACTGTGCAGAAAGCATGCCTTTCGGCTGCACCGTTGAGGGCTGCATGTTGCCCAAAATTCCCTGCGTAGGCATAAGGCTCATCGGCCTTACACCTATAATACTTTTGAGATAGCCGAAAAGTTGCATTGATTTTAAATTTTTTTCAAAAAAATTTTTCCCATCGGCAAAATGTGGCTTGACAATGGGAAAAATTGCACTTACAAGAAAAATACAAGTTCGGAAAAAACTGTAGAATAAAGGTTTTCGCGTAAATCTGCGGTAGTTGCCGCACCGCTTCCGACAATGAGCAATATATCGTAGAAAATCATGCACAAAAGGCACACCGCCACAAATTTGCCCGTGAAGCGGGTATGTTCTTCATAGATGAGGAACAATACCAATACCGCCGCCATTACAAAGAAAATTGCAAAGTCAGATGTATATCTGGGATAAATACCGCCTGCCTGAATGTCCACAAGACAAACCAAAAATGCGGTCACAATAAGGAACACTGCAAATTTAAATGGCTTTTTCTTGCGGATTTTATAGATACCGAAAAGCGCAAGTAATATCGCATGAGTTGCAAAAATGCCTCCGTACATATTTTCACGGCTTGTGTAGCCGATATAGGCTGTTTTAGGTGTAGAGGGTGAAAGAAACGGAAATTCCGATGTTATAGTGGGGGGACGGAAGAGGTATTCAAATATGCCAAGCCCCCAGCGGTCTATTTCAAAGCCGCGAAGTGTCATATCGGATACAGTAAGGTTGTAGCCTGCGCCAAAATCAAAGGGCGATGAGAAACGTGCCGCGTTATAAAGCATGACAAGCCCGCCTATGATAAGATACGGCATACAGAAATAGACAGTGTTTTTAACCCCTTGGAACTTTTTGTCAGTAAGACGTGAATTGATACTCAACAGCTCACGGTCACGGAATACGCTGTTCCAGAAAATCACGAAAGCCGCACAGGAGAAGAAAATAAGGTTGGGGCGAAGGGCAATAACCGATGCCATAAAAATTGAACCTATCATCAGCCTTGACGGCTTGAGGATGCCGTTTTCACCCTTGGCACTCAGCCAGAAATAAAAGCCCATAACCGTAAACGCCAATGCACCCATTATGGGTATGCTGTAAAAGTCGGGGCGTTTTATCATGTAAACAACACCGCCGGAAAATGCCGTAGCAACCGCCAACAAAAGGTATAACAGATACGGGACTTCTTTTTTATAGTGCTTGATAAATTCGCGGTACAAGAGGAAAATTGCTGCAATCAGTACCCACGAAAAGGCGACTACGCCCAAGAAATTAGGGAACGGAATACCCAGCAAATTGAAGGGCAAATAGAAGATAATTGCAGGCAGTACACCAAAATAAACGTAATATTTGCCTTCGTAATAAGCGATATCCCAAGGCTGATCAGCTGACGGAATCCCCGCTTTTGTCAAAACTTGAGCCCTTTCGGCTCTGTCATAGGGGTTTTCCATATCGATAAGCTCTTGGGGGACTTCCTTTTCAAGATGTAACTGTCCGTCCAAGAAAGCCTCGGCAAGTTCGTTATATTGGTTGTGGTGTTTCCATTTCGGGAACACAAAGCTCAGATTTGTAAACGGAATAAGAAGAAACAACGCTGCCAACGCAAAAGCCACAGCGACTGTAACGGTGTTTTGCTTGTTGCTTTTGGGATTGTAAATAATCTGCCAAAAATCCTTAAGTATTATCAAATAGTAGACAAAGGATAAAAGCGCAAAGCAGATAAGTACACGCAACGCACTGAAATGAATACTCTTGGGAACATTAAGCCCTATATCGGAAAGTGCAATGGTTTCTTTTTCTATATCGGGGATATAGATACGTATGCGTTGAACATTGCCCGAAAAATGCGTGGGAATAAATGCAGTGGATTTTGCCGTGCCGGATATGGGGCAAGTGCCTGCCACATACCAGTTTGAATTGGCATCATCGATTGCTATTATCTTAAGAGTGTGATAAGCGTTATCCGTAGAGATGTGAATATTATCAACCTCACAGTCGAGGTCGCTTATTTCGATGAAATCTGCTGTTGAATCAAATATATACCTGCCATTTGATGCAACTGCCGCAGTGCTTGTTATGGTGAAATCATCTATAGGGTCATAGGTGTGACTGCGGATGGATTCAAAATTAAAACATAAAAATTCACACAGAAAACAAACTGCAAGAAAAAGACACGCAGGAGCCCATAAGCCAAGGCGTCTTTTTACTTTGTTTGCAAAAATAAGGCTCAGTGCCATAAGCACAAGCGCAACAACTAACATAAAAAGCCTCCTTATGCTTCTTCGCACATATACTCATATATTGCCGTAAGCTCATCCTTTGCGTCTTTTATGTAGCTTATAAGCTGACTGTTGGGCTTGTCCTGCTCGATAGCCGAGCGGATAACCGCAAGAGCATTGTAGCAAGCGGGAACATACAGATCATACCCAACAGGGTCATCAATGTCGTACTTTAAAGTAAGCGCCTTTTTTTCGTCTACGAGCATTCTGATTGCGGCGGGAGATTTCATCTCAAAGGCGATCAGTATTTTGCCAAGCTCGTCAATATGTTTTTCAATAAGATTTTTGTAAGTCATAACGCACCTCATTCAAATGTTTTTTGCTTGCGGATATCCTCTCCGAAAAAGAGAATAGGATCAAAGTTTCCGATAAGACGAGATACAATCCTCTCTGAATAGCTTGATTTAATCTCGGAGAGATTGAGGTTGGTGGAGAATACCATTTTTTTACCTGTTAAAAGCCTCTGGTTCATAATCCTGAAAAGCTCGGACACGGTAAACTGGGTCATAAATTCTGCACCGAGGTCATCTAAGATAAGAAGGTCTGAATCAAGTGCCTTTTGGGCAATGTAGATACTCTTCTCGTCGCCTCTGCCAAAATGAAGATTTTCAAGCATCGGGAAAAGTGAATTTGCGCTTATGTATAAAACATCTTTTCCGCGGGAGATGAGTTCTGTTGCAATGGCAGAGGATAAAAACGTTTTGCCAAGACCGCTTGCACCGTAAAAAAGAAGATTTGAATCGGACGAATCAAAGCTTTCGACAAAATTCTTTGCAGTACGAAGTATAACTGCGGCATTCTCCCTTGCGCCTATACCCTGGCTGTTTTTGATTGAGTTATCATAATACGAAAGATTAAACTTATCAAATGTCTGACCTGCCATATGGCGGGTCAGGTTAGCATCTTTGAGAGCTTTGTTCGTGATTTCGGATTTGAGACAATTGCAAAGTTTGGAATCTACATAGCCCGTGTCATGGCAAACTGAGCAAATATAAGGAGGGTTAAGATAATCCGTACTGTAGCCGTTTTCTGCAAGAAGTTTTTCAATTTCTTCCGTATATTCGCGGTTTTCGGCCATTATACGGCTCACTGCCTCCTCGGGAGAAGCGGATTCCTCCGCTACACGGGTAAGAAGCATCATGCCTGTAGCGGACAGCCTTTTTTCAAGCTCTGCTATGCGGGGAATACGGGTATATACTTCATTCTTTCTCTGATTTATAAGTGCGACGCGGTCTTCGCGACGCTTGTCTATCACATCAACAGCGTTTTGATAAAACATGTTTTTTCTCCCTTTAATCAGTTTTTCTTCATGCGGCGTTCAAGAGCAAGACGTTCAATATCGTCAAAGTCATAATGCGGGTCTTGCTGAGTAGCAGAGGGCTTTGCGCCCTTGTGTGCGCTGTCTGCTTCCTTCAAAGCGGCAACAGTCTTGATGCCGTCCTTTGCCCACGAAATAAGAATTTTGTTCATATACTGAAAGCTTAACTTGCCTGTGTTAAGGGTTGTCCTCGCGTAAGCTTCTTTTATCATGGCTTCGCTCATGCCAAGGTTATTTGTCCAGTCAGAAATATATTCAACCTCGCGCTCGGAAAAAGCCCTGCCGAGCCCGAAAATCTGCGAGCATTTTTTGAGCATACTTCTTTCCTTTTCCTTGCGCTTTATAACCTTTTCTGCCATGGTTACGGTTGTAATGCCGTCGTTTGCCCAAGCATCGGCAACTGCTTCCATATACTTAATATTCTTTGTTTTTTCCTCTGCGGCGCAGTATTCAATAAGCATCAAGAGCACCTCGTAAGAGAACGAATGCCACTCAAGAAACGAATAAAGAGCTTTGATTTCGCTTTGTGTAAGCGGCTTGCCCCAAATAAGCTGTGCCATTTTGAGAGTGTCTGACAGTGACTTGTCTATTTCCATTTTTGCAGTGATTTCACGCATGGATATATCACGGCGGGTTGTAGTGGGCTGTTCAGCCTTTGCAGGCTCTTTCGTCTGAGGCTTGGGAGTATCCTTTTCACCTGCCGGTTCACAATGAGTTGACAGGAAAGTAACCGTGCCGTCTTCACCCAGTGCAATAAGCCCTGTTTTTACCCAGTATTTCCACGCCTTGATAACATCGGACTCTAATATGTCCAATGCTTCGGCAATAGATGCGTTGTCGGAAGGTTTGTTTGAATAACAAAGTCCCAAAGCATAAATATATACCATAACATGGGTTGGATTAGCCTGGGGAAGATATTTATTGATAAAATTAAGCTCGATAGGAACTATCGGGTTGGAGATTTCGATTTTAGCCATAATTAGCGCCTCCTGAAAAAAGTGACAATTATATAGCATAATTGTATCACATAAAAAAATTTCTGTAAAGGTTTTAATTAGTGGAGAAGACGGCATAAAACTATATAAATATAAAAAATTTAAAAATTTTTTAAAAAAGTAGTTGCATTTTCAAAAAAAGTATGTTAATATAACCCTTGCGTTTGAAAAACAAATATTTTGTGCTTGTAGCTCAGTTGGATAGAGTATTTGGCTACGAACCAAAGGGTCGGGGGTTCGAATCCCTCCAAGCACGCCAAACAAAAAAGCACTCTCGGAAGAGAGTGCTTTTTTGTTTGTACAGTTGACAATGTCGACCCTTTTGGGATTAACCTTTTTTGTTTGACAATATATATCACAGATGCTATAATTTAATGTAGATATTTATAGCAAAAAAAGGAGTAAAGCAATGAAAGTTGTAATACTTGCAGGGGGCTTCGGCACACGTATAAGCGAAGAAAGTATTTTCCGTCCCAAGCCTATGGTGGAAATCGGCGGAATGCCCATACTTTGGCATATTATGAAAACATATTCCCATTACGGGTTCAATGATTTTATTATCTGTGCAGGCTACAAACAGCATGTGATAAAAGAGTGGTTTGCGGATTATTTTTTGCACACAAGCGATGTAACCTTTGATTTTACCCGGGGCAATAAGGTGGTTGTGCATAATCAGACCGCTGAGCCGTGGAAGGTAACTGTTATTGATACAGGCTACAATACCATGACAGGTGGCAGAGTGAAGAGAATTCAAAAATACGTTGGCGATGAGCCCTTTATGCTCACCTATGGCGACGGACTGTGCGATATCGACATAAACAAACTGAAAGCTTTCCACGAAAGTCATGGCAAGATTGCTACAATTAGTGCTGTTACAATGGAGCAAAGGTTTGGAATCTTAGGCATTGATAACGAAAGCTCTATTTATTCTTTCCGTGAAAAAGCGGCATATGATGCGGCGCGCATTAACGGCGGATATATGGTGTTTAACCCCGAGGTTTTTGACTACATTGATGGGGACGAAACTGTTTTGGAGGAAAAAACACTTACAAAACTTTCCGAAGAGGGTCAGCTTAAGGCATATGTTCATAACGGTTTCTGGAAACCGATGGATTCCAAGAAGGAACACGAAGCATTGGAGGCTATGTGGAATAGCGGCAAGGCTCCGTGGAACGTATGGGAAAAATAAAAAAGTAGGGGCGACCTGAGGTCGCCTGTTTGTTTTGGAAAGAGGTTTAATCATGAACAAACAAATAAGAAGCTCTTTTCTGCTTTTGGTTACAGCGATTATATGGGGCGTTGCCTTTGTTGCCCAGGATGTGGGAATGGACTACTGGAGCCCTTTTGCTTTTAACGGAATACGCAGTATTATCGGTGCGGTGGTGCTTTTGCCGTTCATATTTATTCGCGACAGGCAGAAGGGGCAGTCGGCGTGTAAATGGAGCAACAAAAATTTGCTTGTGGGAGGCATACTCTGCGGTATTGCGTTGTGTGTCGCAACCAACTTTCAACAGTTTGGTATTGCGGCAGGTGTTGATGCGGGTAAGGCGGGTTTTATAACAGCGTTTTACATAGTGCTTGTGCCTATTGCAGGCATATTTGTTAAAAGAAAATGCTCGCCGCTTGCATGGATAGCTGCCGGACTTGCGACTGTGGGATTATATATACTTTGCATACCCGCAGGCGTTGGGTTCCGTGTTGAGGGTGCCGATGTATTGGTGTTTATATGTGCACTTGTTTTTACTGTGCAGATACTTTTGGTAGACAAGTACTCTCCCATGGTTGACGGCGTAAAGCTTGCGTGTATCGAATTTGCAACCACAGGCATAATAAGTCTTGCGTGTGGGTTTGCGGCAAACGATATACGGTGCTCACTTGCGTTTAACGCATGGGTGGCGATTCTTTATGCGGGCGTTTTGTCCAGCGGTGTTGCATATACCCTGCAGATTGTTGCACAAAAGGATTTGAATCCTACTGTAGCATCACTTATTATGAGCCTTGAGGCGTGTGTCAGCGTAATTGCGGGCTGGCTCATACTTAATCAAAGCATGAATTCAAGACAGATAACAGGCTGTGTGATTATGTTTACGGCAATAATTTTAGCACAAATACCAACAAGGAGGAAATTATGAAAATAACAATTACTAACAAAAAAGGCGTTGACGTTAATCCCGATATGATAGGTCTTTTCTTTGAAGACATCAACTATGGTGCAGATGGCGGTTTATATGCAGAGCTGCTCGAAAACCGTTCATTTGACTTTTTCCCCACAATGGAGTTTGATGATATTTCGCCTCTGACAGCATGGAACACGGTTGGCGAGGCTGAATTCACAAGCGAAACAGAAAGCCCTATGAATAATATCAACCCTCAGTATGCTCACATAAAGGGCAACGCGGGCGAAGGTATAGTAAACCGTGCATATGAAGGCATTTTCTGCGAAAAAGGAAAAAAGTATGATTTTTCTGTTTTTGTAAAAGGTGAAGCAAAGCTTAAGGCAGAAATCAAGACGGATAGTGTGAGCTGTGCAGAGGTTACTTTTAAAACTGCAGGCGACTGGACAAAATACTCCTTTGAGATGGAATCCTCTGATACTGTTTATGATGCAAAGTTTTACCTTACATTTGAAGAGGCGGGCGAGTGCGATGTAGACATGGTATCTCTTTTCCCCCGTGATACATTTATGGGCAGAAAAAACGGTCTCCGTGCTGATATGGCGCAGGCATTAAAGGATATAAAACCCGGATTTGTCCGTTTCCCCGGCGGATGTATAGTGGAGGGAACCGTCCTTGAAAACCGCTACAGATGGAAGGAAACAATAGGTCCTGTTGAAGAAAGAAAAATTAACTGGAACCGCTGGCAGGATGGTAACGTGGGCGTAACTGCCCGCGACTATTTCCAAAGCTACGGCTTAGGTTTTTACGAGTATTTCCTCCTTTGTGAGGATATAGGTGCTCAGCCTCTTCCCGTACTCAACTGCGGCATGGCTTGTCAGTACAAAACAGGCGAATGTGCTCCCTTGGAGGAACTTGACGAATATATTCAGGATGCGATAGACCTTATCGAATTTGCAAACGGTGACCCCGAGGAAAACAAGTGGGCTGCAATGCGTGCCTCCATGGGACATCCCGAACCCTTTAACCTTGTGTATTTAGGCATCGGCAACGAGCAGTGGGAAGAAAACTACTTTGAACGCTACGAAGCTTTCCAAAAGGTGATTGCACCTCTTTATCCCAATATAAAGCTCATCACATCATCAGGTCCCTTTGCACAGGGCAAAGAGTTTGATGCGGCTTACAAGTGGCTTGACGGTAAAAAGCAGGACTTTGCATATGCCGTTGACGAGCACTACTATGTAAAGAGCGAGTGGATGTTTGACAACGCTGACCGTTATGACAACTACTCACGTGACGGGGTTAAGGTTTTTGCAGGCGAATACGCTTGTCATATTGGCGACGAACAGCCAAAGCCCAACAATTTAGAGGCAGCAATCGCCGAGGCTGCAATGATGACAGGCTTTGAAAGAAACGCCGATGTTGTTGTATTGGCAAGCTATGCTCCGCTTTTTGCAAGAGAAAACTATACCCAGTGGCGTCCCGATATGATTTTTGTTAACAATCACGAAGTGATGCTTACTCCCTCATATCATGTGCAGTCTATGTATGGCAATAATCTGCCCGACTATACACTTCTTTTTGAACGCGAGGACGACAGCGATGTATATATCAGTGCAGGTTACAGCGAAAAAGACGGATATATATTAAAAGTAGCAAACCGCGCGGGTAAAAAGGATGTTGTTTTAAATCTCCCCGAAGGCGTTGAAGCAATAGAGGAAATCAGTCTTACAAGCGAAAATCTCTCTGACGTAAACACAATGCAGGACAAAAACCGTGTTGCACCCAAATCTCTCACACGTCCCGTAGGCGGAAGCAAGGAAGTAAATCTTACCGTGCCTCCGATTTCCTTTAACGTGTACAAATTAAAATAACCTATTGACAAACAAAAAAACATACTGTATAATGAGAACAGATGTTCGTACAAATATTTCTCTAAGAAAGAGGGAATTAAAATGTCAATTGAAAAAAAAGAAGCTCTTGCGATAGCAATGAGTCAGATAGAAAAGCAGTTCGGTAAAGGCAGTGTCATGAAACTGGGCAGCAACGCACATTTAAATGTGGATGCTATTCCTACAGGCTCTCTCGCGCTTGACGTAGCGCTCGGTATCGGCGGTGTGCCTAAGGGCAGAATTGTAGAAATCTACGGTCCTGAATCCAGTGGTAAAACAACAATTGCGCTCCATATTATTGCCGAAGCACAGAAAAAAGGCGGCGAAGCTGCGTTTATCGACGCTGAACACGCCTTAGACCCTACATATGCAAAAAATATTGGTGTAGATGTTGACTCTTTAATAGTTGCACAGCCCGACACAGGTGAACAGGCGTTGGAAATTGCCGAAGCTTTGGTACGAAGCGGTGCACTTGACGTAATCGTAGTTGACTCTGTAGCGGCTCTTGTACCCAAGGCTGAAATTGACGGTGAAATGGGCGACAGTCACGTAGGCTTGCAGGCAAGACTTATGAGTCAGGCAATGCGTAAGCTTGCAGGCGTGCTTGCAAAGACAAACACAGTATGTATTTTCATAAACCAGCTCCGTGAAAAGGTTGGTGTTATGTACGGTAACCCCGAAACAACATCCGGTGGTAGAGCACTTAAATTCTATGCGTCTGTGCGTATGGATGTAAGAAGGGTTGAAACACTCAAAAACGGCAGTGAATTTGTCGGTAACCGCACAAGAGTAAAGGTTGTTAAAAATAAGGTTGCGCCTCCCTTCAAGGAAGCCGAATTTGATATGATGTACGGCAAGGGCATTTCAAAGGAAGGCAGTTTGGTTGATATGGGTGTTATGCTCGGCATAGTACAAAAAAGCGGTGCATGGTTTGCTTATGGCGATATGCGTATCGGTCAGGGCAGAGAAAATGCAAAGCAGTTTATTTTAGAACACCCCGAAATCGCAGAGGAAATCGAAGAAAAAATCCGTCAGAAGCTCATCGAAAAGGAAAGAGCTACAGACGAAAACGTTACGGAATAATAAAAGAAGAACAGCAGTTGGGAACCCAACTGAAGTAGTCAATACTTTGTAGACACAAAAAAAGAAAACCGCCTGTTCAATACAGACTTGAACAGGCGGTTTTCTTTTGCATTTTGTTCGGATTGGTCGGACATAATTTAAGTAATATGAATATGATATTTTCAAGCAATCTAAAAAATTAAACAGCAAAAAATTATATTCAAGGATAAGTTAGAGTTGTTTTAGAGGTATAAACACACACTTTTTAGTTGGAGTGTAATACAACATTGCCCGATGTTACACTTTTTACTTAAATTATAAAATACAATCGCTTTATTTTTAATATGGAGAAATTTCAGTTGCCATAATATAAATGTCAGACCCAGCGACAGATGCCATTCCAATTTTTCCGCTGACCGTAACTGTATCGCCGACATTATAGTTTTTGGCTTCGTCTTCAGTAATAGGTTTGAAAAAATAACCTGTGCTACCCGATTCTAATTCAAGATAAGCATCACATTCAAACCAAGAACGCAACATATATGCTCCACCAATTTTTTCAATCTTTGACGTTACAGAAATATCTGCACCAACATATTCTTCCTCAAATAAAACACTGTTAGATTCTTCAATTTTCTTAATTTCGTCAAACGTCATTTCTTTGGTTTCGCCACTATTTGTAACAACAGTCGCTTTAACTTTTCCTCCTCCAAAACAACCAGAAAAGAAAACCAAAACACAACATAGCATAATGCTAATTGTCATAATTTTTTTCATAATTATAAACTCCTTCTAATGTCAAATTTTTTCGATTTCCAATGCATCTTTGCACAGTTTTCTTACTGTCGCAACAAATGATGATAATCCGTGAGCTTTTTGATATTCTATAATCCTATCAACAAGTTCCTTGTCACTATCAATAAAATTAACCCCCCTTTTCTTTGGATTCACTCCCTGTTTCATATTGACCGATATTGGTTAATATGATTATACACCGCAATCGGTTAATATGTCAATAGGGAGGATTGAAAAATTTATGATTTCCTATGATAAATTATGGCAAACTATGAAAGAAAAAGGTGTTACACAGTATACCCTTATTAAAAAATACAATATTAGTCCCGGTCAAATCACACGATTAAAACGAAATGAAAGTGTTAGCACACATACAATAGAAATGTTTTGTAAAATTTTGAAATGCAATGTCGAAGATATTATGCAATATATAGATGATGAAAATATATAAATAAGCAGGGTTAGTTCCCTGCTTTCTTTTTGTCCCTATTGTAGCACAAGCATAGCATACAAAAAGATGGTAGACACTGTTTTTTTAGCGTCTACCATCTTTATACCACTTCGAGTTGGGAACCCAACTGCTGTTTTTTTTATTCTGCGTAATCTGTGATTTCGCCCGCGCTCATACCTTTGAAAAGTTTTGTTTTTTCAAGCTTTACTGCCAGAATGTACGAAGCGACGAGAGATGAGAGAAACAAAGCCTGGATAATGCCTATGTTGTCTGTAAAGAAGCTTGCGATAAGATATGTTATTCCCGAAATGACAAAGGGGAAAAGATAGGCAAAAAGAACGGAGAAGATGAAAACAAAGGAATTTAAATCTACGTTCACAAAATCGGCTACACAAAAGCCTTCGCCTACCCTTGCTCTTAAAGTCAGGCTTGAGGGTTCATCGTTTTTATATACTCTCACCGTTGCAATGTGGTTTTCGATAAGGATAATTTCACCTTGTTTTTGCATATCACAGGGCCTCCTTCAGCATTTCTTCGGCGGCAAGGCGAGCACTCTCCGTTATCTTGTCGGAGCTTATAAGCCTTGAAAGCTCGTTTACCCTGCCTTCAAAATCAAGCTTTTCAACTGTTGTTTTGAAGCTGTCTGTGGAAGTGTCCTTTGAGATGAGCAGGTGATTGTGCGCCTTTGCTGCCATCTGGGGAAGATGCGTGATGCAGATAACCTGACGTTTTTTTGACAGGTGTTTTAATTTTTCGGCAATTTTGACTGCCGCTCTGCCGCTGACGCCCGAATCTATTTCGTCAAAAAGAAGAACATCCACATCGTCAATGTCGGAAAGTGCGGATTTTAACGCCAGCATTATACGGCTCATTTCGCCACCGGAGGCTATCTTATTAAGTGGCTTGACGCTTTCGGAGGGATTTGTGGCAATCATAAATTCTGCATCAAAAAGCCCTTTTGATGTGGGGGTGTGCTCCGTAAACAAAACATCAAACCTCACGCGGGGCATATCGAGAAAGCTTAATTCCTCCTCGATAGCCTTTGACAAATTGTTTGCCGCATTAACTCTTGCCTCATGGAGCTTTTTGCCTGCGTCGAGCATTGCTTGATTGGCATTTTCGGCTTCTTTCTCAAGGAGGGCAATGTTGTCATCGTAAAACAAAAGTGCGCCGTATTCATCCTCCCATAAGGCAAGATTTTTTAAAACATCACTAAGCTCGGGACCGTATTTTTTCTTAAGTCTTGTTATTTTGTCGAGCCGGTCTTCTATATCGTCAAGCTCCTCGGGAGAAAAGCTCATACGTGATATGTATGAGTTCACCTCCGAGGCTATATCCTCACAGTTATAGTACAAATCGGTAATGCGTTCGTTTATTTTTTCCAAATCTCCGTCAAGAGACGAAATTGTATTAAGATTGCGCATAGCGGCGTAAAGACAGTCCTTTGCACCGCCTGAGCTTGTAAGTGCATCGGAGGCAGATTCAAGGTTTGCCATAACGGTCGAGAAATTTCTCAGTGCATCACGGCGTGATACGAGAAGAGTGTCCTCATCCTCTTTTGGGTCAACAGCTTTGATTTCCTCAATACGGAAATTGAGCGTATCCTTTTTCATTTCTCTTTCGCTTTCGCTGGTTTTCATTTTTTCAAGTTTTTCACGGGCGGAAACAGCTTTGTTATAAAGCGCCGTGTACTCATCAAGCAGATTTTTGCATCCTGCATATTCATCAAGGAGCGAAAGATGATACGAAGGCTTTAAAAGCGAAATATTATCATGCTGACCGTGTATGGAAACAAGCTTTTCGCCTACTGCCTTGAGTGTGGACAATGTAACGGTCTCGGAATTGATTTTGCATATGTTTTTGCCGTCTGAGGATATTTTTCGTGACAGAAGAATACTGCCGTCCTCTTCGGGAGTGATGTCAAATTCCTCAAGGGAAATGTCGGACGAAAAAAGAGCCGTTACAGAGGCGAAGGAGGCACCCTGACGGATAAGCTCTCGGCTGGTACGCATACCCAGTACCATGGAAAGCGAATCTATAAGCAAACTCTTACCTGCACCTGTTTCACCTGTTAATATGTTAAAGCCGTCAGAAAAATCAGCATTTGCCTTTTCAATAACGGCTACGTTATTTATGGATAAGTTAAGTAACATAATAAAAACTCCGTTATTCAGTCATAGACCTTAATTTATAAACAAGTCTTCTTGCACTTTCTTCGCTTCTAACTACCATCATAACAGTGTCATCACCTGCTATAGAGCCTACAACCTCGGGAAAATCCATGCTGTCAACAGCCGCACCTGCAGCCTGTGCCATGCCCGGCAAGGTTTTGATAACAATATTGTTTACAGCGTACTCAACATTTGTCACGCACTTTTGGAAAATAATAGCAAAGCGTGAATCGATATCAGAGTAGATTGAATCGGTATTCTTTGTATAAATACTCTTGCCGTTTTCTGATTGCTTTTTAACAAGGCGTAATTCCTTAATGTCACGCGAAACCGTCGCCTGAGTAACTTCAAAACCGTGCTGTTTAAGGGCCTCGGTCAAATCGTACTGAGTTTCTATTTGATAATCATTGATAATACGCAGTATTGCGTTGTGTCTGTCAATTCTCATTTTTGTTTCCCATCCTTAGTCCAATGTAAGTTTTTGTTTAACAAGATTAAAAAAGTTCTGTTCCGTAAGGGTCAAAAGCTTTGCTTTATGGGGCGATTTTGTGATAATAATTCTGTCGCCCGACATAACAGAAAAATCCTCCTGACCGTCGGCAGAAATGTCCGATGCCCCGCAATTTGACGCAAAAGTAAGCTCGATTTCACCCTCCGAGGGCACAATCATCGGTCTTGACGCGAGAAAATGGGGACATATAGGGGCAACCACAAACAGGTCAAGCCCGGGCATAACAAGCGGACCACCACACGAAAGCGAATATGCCGTAGAACCCGTGGGGGTTGAAATAACAACGCCGTCAGCGCGGTAATCTGCGGCAGGGCAGCTCTGGTATTTTACAGATATATTTGCGAGCTTGCCCAAGGTACGCCTTACAACAACATCATTAAGCGCCACCGCATCGAAAACGGTTTCGCCGTTGCGGATAACTTTTACATTAAGCATAAGTCTTTCTGATAACGAAAGGTTGTTTTTCAAAAGGCACTCGGCGGCTTTTTTTGCATCCTGTGCACTGACTGTTGCCAAAAAGCCCAGATGACCTGTGTTGATGCTCAAAACGGGGATGTTATAGGGTGCAGCTCGTCGCGCGGCTGTAAGTGTTGTGCCGTCTCCGCCAAAAACCACCGCAACATCCACCTTTTCAAAAAGCTCTTCATCATTGTAATATGTTTTTGCAGGGATAATATTCTCCAGTTCCTTTGCAATAAAAACCTCACAGGAATCTCCGATTACATTCAAAAATGCACGTGCCGCTTCTGTGGGATTTGATTTTAATACGTTTGAAAGAATAGCTATTTTCATAGCAAACCTCCCTTATGATACAATCTGTGTATAATTATACACTGTATTGATGGATAAATCAATAATTTTCTAATAAAAATACACCGACTTTTGAAAAAACAGTGTATTCTGATTGTTTATACATTTATACATGTATAATGAATGAATAAATGAGAGCCTGTAATAAATGCTTTTGCCCGATGTGTGAAAAAGAAGAATTAGGCGGATAAAAGTGGAAAAAGCTATTGACAGATAAAAAATGCTATGCTATAATACTATACTGCACCATAAACTGGAAGCATAGCGCTTTTTTCGTTTTTGGTAGCAGAAAAACTGATAAAATAAGAGCTTTTTACACACTCAAAACTTGTACATTCTATACATTTTTTGAAGGATAGAGCATCGTTTAATGCTTTTGGGAAGTTAATCCCATCACCAAGTGTAAATCTTTTAAAAAATTTATTTTAAGAGGTGATTGGTTTGCATCCGATAAAATTAGGGAAAAACGAAAGAATGAGCTTTTCCAAGATTCAGGAAGTATTGGAAATGCCCAATCTTATCGACTTGCAGAAAAAGAGCTACGAATGGTTTATCGAAGAAGGCCTTAAAGAGGTTTTCCACGATGTATCTCCCATTACAGACTATTCGGGCAACCTTCGTTTGGAATTCGGTGACTACCGTATAGACGAAGCACCCAAATATTCTATTGAAGAATGTAAGGAACGCGACGTTAACTATGCCGCTCCCTTGAGAGTCAACGCAAGACTTATCAACAACGAAACAGGCGAAATCAAGGAACAGGAAATCTTCATGGGTGATTTCCCCCTTATGACAGAACAGGGCACATTCATCATCAACGGTGCTGAACGTGTTATCGTAACTCAGCTTGTTCGTTCACCCGGTATTTATTATGAACAGAAGTTTGACAAGAGCGGTAAAAAGCTCATTGCTTCTACTGTTATACCCAACCGTGGTGCATGGCTTGAATACGAAACAGACTCTAACGATATTTTCCATGTAAGAATTGACAGAACAAGAAAGCTTCCCGTAACTGTTCTTATCAAGGCATTAGGTCTTGAAACAGATGCTGAAATCTTTGATTTGTTCGGCGACGATATTCGTCTTCGTACAACTCTTGACAAGTATCCCACAAAGAACCGCGAAGAAGGTCTTCTTGAAATCTACCGTAAGCTTCGCCCCGGCGAACCTCCTACGGTTGAGAGTGCTACAACACTTATTACAAATCTTTTCTTTGACGCAAAGCGTTATGACCTTGCTAAGGTAGGTCGCTATAAATATAATATGAAGCTTGCACTTGCAAGAAGAATTGCAAACCATGTTGCAGCAGCTGATATTATCGACCCCGAAAGCGGCGAAATTTTTGTTAAGGAAGGCGAAAAGATTTCCTTTGCCCAGGCAACAGAAATCCAGAACGCAGGTATCAACCGCGTAATCCTTAAGGTTGAAGACCGTGACGTTGTTGTTTTCGGCAACAACACAGTTAACCCCAAGTTCCACCTTCCCTTTGATGTTACAGACATCACAAAGGAAAAGGTAGTTAAGAGCGTTCTTGACGAAATTCTTGCAGAATACACAGAAGAAGCAGATATCCGTAAGGCTATGGAAAGACGCATCGATGAGCTCGTTCCCAAGCACATTACAGTTGATGATATCCTTTCTTCCATTAACTACGCATCTAACCTTGCTGACGGCATCGGTCAGGATGACGATATCGACCACCTCGGTAACCGTCGTCTCCGCTCAGTTGGTGAGCTTTTACAGAACCAGTTCAGAATAGGTCTTGCACGTATGGACCGTGGTGTTAAGGAAAGAATGAGCACTCAGGAATTAGACATCGTAACTCCTCAGTCGTTAGTTAACATCCGTCCCATTGTTGCAGCTATCAAGGAATTCTTCGGTTCTTCTCAGCTTTCTCAGTTCATGGACCAGACAAACCCCCTGGGCGAACTTACTCATAAGAGAAGACTTTCAGCCCTCGGTCCCGGCGGTCTTTCTCGTGAAAGAGCAGGCTTCCAGGTTCGAGACGTACACTATACTCACTACGGCAGAATGTGTCCTATCGAATCTCCCGAAGGTCCTAACATCGGTCTTATTTCGTCTCTTTCCTCCTTTGCGAGAATCAATGAGTACGGCTTTATTGAATCTCCTTACCGTAAGGTTATAAAGGGCGAAGGCATCGTAACAGACGAAATCGAATATATGACAGCTGACGTTGAAGATAACTACGTTGTTGCTCAGGCGAACGAACCCCTTGATGAAAACGGCAAGTTTGTCCGTGCAAAGGTATCTGCACGTCATAAGGAAGAAATCCTCGAAATCCCCGCAAAGGATATCGACTATATGGACGTTAGCCCCAAGCAGGTTGTGTCCGTTGCTACAGCAATGATTCCCTTCCTCGAAAACGACGACGCGAACCGTGCCCTCATGGGTTCGAACATGCAGCGTCAGGCAGTTCCGCTTCTTAAGCCCGAAAGCCCCATTATCGGTACAGGTATGGAGTATAAGGCTGCTAAGGACTCCGGTGTTGTTGTCCTTGCAAAACAAAGCGGTGTAATTGATAAGGTAAGTGCAGACCAGGTTGTTATCCGTGACGATAACGGCGAAAAGCACACATATAATCTTCTTAAGTTCAAGCGCTCCAACCAGAGCACATGTATCAACCAGCGTCCTATCGTATCGGCAGGCGAAAGAGTTGAAAAGGGTGACATCATCGCTGACGGTCCTAGTACAGACAACGGTGAAATCGCACTCGGTCGTAACGTTCTTATCGGCTTTATGACATGGGAAGGTTATAACTACGAAGATGCTGTACTTCTTAACGAACACCTCGTTCGTGATGACTGGTACACATCTATCCACGTGGAAGAATACGAGTCCGAGTCCCGTGATACAAAGCTCGGTCCCGAAGAAATCACACGTGATATTCCCAATGTTGGTGAAGATGCACTCCGTGACCTTGACTCCCGCGGTATTATCCGTGTTGGTGCAGAAGTTCACGCAGGCGATATATTGGTAGGTAAGGTTACACCTAAGGGTGAAACTGAGCTTACAAGCGAAGAAAGACTTCTCCGTGCTATTTTCGGTGAAAAGGCAAGAGAAGTAAGAGATACATCACTCCGTGTTCCTCACGGTGAAACAGGTATCATCGTTGACGTTAAGGTGTTCAGCCGTGAAAACGGTGACGAATTGCCTCCCGGAGTTAACGAAGTTGTTCGTTGCTATATCATCCAGAAGAGAAAAATCTCTGTTGGTGATAAGATGGCGGGTCGTCACGGTAACAAGGGTGTCGTATCAAGAGTTCTTCCCGCAGAAGACATGCCCTTCCTTCCCGACGGTACACCTCTTGATATCGTTCTTAACCCCTTGGGCGTACCCAGCCGTATGAACATCGGTCAGGTACTTGAAGTTCACCTCGGTATGGCAGCTAAGAAGCTCGGCTTCAAGGTGGCAACAAGCGTATTCGACGGTGCAAACGAAACAGATATTCAGGATCTTCTCGAACAGGCAGGTCTTCGTAAAGACGGTAAGACTGTTCTTTATGACGGACGTACAGGTGAA
>CAZNIC010000004.1:51290-79484 GCA_964572985.1 uncultured Oscillospiraceae bacterium | reverse complement strand
CAATAAAGCTATCGGTTTCTTTCAAAGTTGAGGGGAATGTAATCTTTTTTGCGTTTTTACAATTCAAGGCATAAGCTTCAATTGTGGTAATACCATTTGAGATAAAAATTTCCTCTGTTTTATCATTATCACAAAATGCATCTTCACATATTGTTGTTACCTTGTATCCGTCAATCTCGCTTGGCACTATTGCACATTTTTCATTACCAAAATATTTTGTGATATGTGCTTCTCCGTTTACGATTTCGTATTCAAAATTTTGCGAGACAATATTATTGTCAGTTGCCATAGCAGACACTGCCGATAACAGCATAAGCATTACCAAAACTAAACTAAATACTTTTTTCATAGTTTCACTCCTTTCTTTTTATTGGTTAATATGTGAAAATCAACGATAGTTTACCAATATGGAATTAAGCTCTTCACAATATTCAACATCTGCATTTGCCAAGGTTTTGATAATGTCTGTCGGCAAAGTATCCTTGTTAAAGCTATGGGTATATTTAGCATAATTATTGATTACTATTGCGTTTTCGTTTTCAATAAAAATCTGTCTGTTTTCACCTATTGCAAGGAGTATCTGCTGATTTTTGTCAAAATAATTAATCTGCATACCCATTTCTTCACAGAGAGCTTTGATAACTTCGATGTTTTCTTTTCCGTCAAGATTGATTTCGCTATAGTATTCGTATTTGATATTATGCTTTTTTGCATACTCTTCTGCAAAGCTGCCTTTTTCCACATGGAAGGTAAGCCCCTCACCACGAGTGCTCGGGCCTATTACAACGCAGCCCTTGTATCCAAACCACCAACCGTTAAATTCATTATCGTGTATAAACTCAACGGTTTTCGGTATGTAAACATGCTGCACCCAGATTGAGTTATCAAATGTGATACTGTAATTTTCGCCTATGCTCTTAAGATTACCGCGCCCGATTATAATGCGTGATAAATTATCACAGCTTGTAAAAGCCATGCTGCCAATGCTTTCTACACTCCCCGGTATAACAACATTAGCTATGTCAGAGGCAAAAAACGCATAAGGGACTATTTTTGTCAAGCCTTTGGGAAGCGTTACATTTTTTGCATTGCCGAGATTTCCCAAATAATCTCCGCTAAAGCCCTCCTCGTATCCTACTTCCCAAAGATTACGGCACAAACTGAATGCACCGTGCTGTATTTCTACAGGCTTTGAGTTATAGTAGGCAGGCACAAAAATCACTCTTACACCAAGAGGGTTTAAAGCACCTGTTATAACAGCCTTGTCACCGATTTCGTTTATTATAAGATTTGCATTAGTGTCCTCTGCAATAAAGCTTTCCAAATAATATTTGAAATAATCTCCGTAAGCAAGATAGCATTTGTCGCTTACTGCATTGCCGTTTTGGTCATACAATGTTTCTCTTATCCAATTGTTTTTAATTGTTAAAACTGTTTTTTTGTCTTTTGTGATGCTGTCGGTTTGTTTGCCCATGAGGGTGATTTTGATTTCATCGCCCAAAAGAGGCTTATCGCTTTCCTCTGCGCTATAGCAAAGCTGTCCGTCAATAAAGCCTGTAAGTGCCAAAATACTAAAGTTGTCGGTGATATCCTTTTCAAATGTGCCGTTTCTTTCAATTGTTATTTTTTCGGTTAAGGTATCAAATACACTTAAATCACAGTAGCGTAATTCGTCACCATAAGTGCAGAAAACCGAGTCAAACTCAACTGCAACACTGGAGTTTTCGGGGCCATATACTTTTTCAAGGTCGCATCCTACAAATGCAGGATACTGCACACTGTTGGGTCCTAACTGCATGCCTATGTTTGTTTTCACCCCTGCAATACTAACCTCCATTCGATTAAAATACAGCACCTTTAAGTCAAGACAATATGCAAATGCACTATGCCCTATGTATTCGATTGTGGGCGGGAAAGTTACGCTTTCAATATCACTCCCTGCAAATGCAAAGTCGCCTATTTTTCTCACATATTGTTTGTCTATTATCATGGGGATTTCAACGTTTTTGTCATCACCTGTGTATTTTGTAATGATAAGTCCGTTAGTGCCTTTTTCATATTCCCAGTCTCCGCTCACATTATCTGCAAGTGCAGGAATACTACCAAGTGCCATAATAAGTGCCAATACAAGACATGTCATCTTTTTCATTTTCTTCACCCCTTAATTGGTAATAACCCTCGCTTCGGTTACACTCACCCAGTATCTGTTATACGTATTGGAATAACCATACACTCTCACATACTGTGCTTTTTTGTTAATGTCAAAGTACTGGAGCTCGTTTGTATCACCGTTTGAGCCACGCTTTTGGATAACGGTTTCGTAGTTTATGCCGTCGGAGCTTACTCGAACGTCAAAATATGTAGTCCTTGTCTTTGCATCACGGAAAGAGAGGGCAAGCTTTTCAACGTCCTTAATTTCGCCAAGGTCAAATTCAATATACTCGGGATTTTCCTCGTCCTTAACGTAAAGCACGCAGTAGCTTATAAAGTTATCGTCAAACATATTGTCGGGACCATTTTGAGGCTCTGAAAGTATAGACACGCTTACCTTCATGCCGTCCTGCTCAATGGTTTTCGCAGTTTCTACCTTTTCCACCCTGGGGGTTTCTTCTTTTTCTTCAACCTTTTCTTCCTCCAACGGCTTAATCACACGTTTAACATCGCCTGTTTCTAAGTTTACAGTTATTACATATGTACCTTCGTCCCACAAAACAGTCTTGTCTGAGCCATATGTATAATAATATTCAATTATCTTTTTGTTTTCCGGGTAAGTAATTGTGAGTATTTTTCCGTCCTCACTTAACTCCATTCTTTCCCATCTTGCAGGTGACCAAGGGTTTTTATATGGAGCTTTTGCTGAAACACGTATAACCTCACCGTCCCATTTTACAAAATTAAGTGAATTTGTAAAACCGTGCATTACACCATTTGTATGAACTACAGCAAGCGTTCCGTATTCTGTTTCAATCGTTCCCTCGATATAGTATGTATTACCGCTATGAGTTCTGAAAAATTCCTTGTATTCTTCACTTTTTCGGCTATCTTCGCCTAAAACGCTTTCAAGTGCCTTTTCGGGAATTTTAACATAGTAAGCGTTTTCAAAAATGCTTTCCGTTACCATTTTGCCGTTTTCCATATAGTACGCAATGTCGCCTACAATTGCCATGCTTTTGCCGTCCTTTTGCACAGCTATATTATCCCCCGAAACTGTAACCGTACCACCCAGGCTTTCGGCAATTTTTGTTACGCGGTCAGCAAGATACAATCTGTCTATAATACCACCGTGAATACCTTGAATTTCTGGTTCCACCTCAATGGAGGTATCTTTTTCACAGTCTTCAAGAGGAACAAATTTAATATTCATTTCCTTTGCGTATTTTTGAGCCAAACTTCCGGTGGGTGCATTAATCTCACCTATATCACAATACATAAAGCTTCCCAGCATAGTATATTCAAGCACTCTGCCATGGGTAATAACTTGGTATTGGTAGGTGTCGTGCATTTCTGTCTCGGGGTTTAATACAACAAGTTTTTCAATTTTACAAGCGCTGAACTCATTACTCAAAACATATGCTACGCCTTTTCCCAGCACCAGTTTTTTGATTACACAGCCTACAAAAGCATACTCACTTGCCCATGTTTTTGAAGGCAAAACAAGCTCTTCAATATTGCTGCAATTGGAAAATGCTCTGCGCTCTATTGTTGTCACCGTATCGGGGATTATGATTTTTCTGACGTTGTCGCAGTCTGCAAAGGCGTTTTCACATATAGTTTTAACCTCATGCCCTTCAATTGTGGAGGGTATAATAACCTCTGTGCTATCACCTGTATACTCTATCAAATACACCGTGTCGTTTTTTACAACGTATGTAAAATCTCCGACTTCACTCTCCCGTGCATAAACGGGCACACAACCTATAACCATTAAAATCGCCAATACTAAACCTATAATCTTTTTCATTTTCCTTACCCCTTTCTACTTATATAGACACAAAAAACACAAAAAAGTTGCATGTTTTGAAAAAAATGATGCCAATGGGGTCAGACCCCATTGGCATCATTTTTATTGTTCAGTATTTATAAATTCAAATTTTACGCCAATTTTTTCGGCATATTCCTTTACCTTGTCATCCTTGCCGTAAATTACAAGGCTTTCAGAGGGGGGTACCAAATCAACGTACGGCTCAACGGATTTGATTCGTCCCGACGGGTCGATTGAGCAAAATTCTGCCAAAGACGGGCTTATGGTAAAGTTTTCAAACCAAACGTTTTTAACTTCACATCTTAAAAACAGCGCCGGGAAAGTTTGTGCCCCTTTATCAAAATTTTCTTCTGGCCATTTTATTCTCAGGTTTTCAATCTTTGCATCGTAAAAGATTGTGTATATGGAAAACGGGTCATAGCCAATCATGTACTGATAAGGTATAAGGCGGAATTTCATTTTGTAGGTATCAAGCCTTGTTTCGCTTATACCATCCCATGATTTTATGTTTAAAAGATTGATGTCTTTAAGGCTCTCGCAGTATTGGAAAGCACCTTCGCTTATATGTTCAATATTATCAAGGTTGATGCTTTCAAGCTCTCTGCAGTTATAAAAAGCCTCATAGGGTATTGTTTTGATTTTTTCGTCAAGCGTAACCGATACAAGGCTTGTATTTGCAAAAGCTCTGGAGCCTATTTCAACTATTTTGCCGTTTATCTCACCCGGAATTGAAATATGCTGTGCGCTCTTATCTATCAATCCTGTAACGTATACCCTATCCTCTTCCTCGCGGTACTTGAGGTTTTCGTATATGTTCATCTTATTGCCGTCGTTAAAATGAACAACCGCATTTACGATTACGTTATTATACGCATCAATGGCTATTTTGTCCCATTCCTCACGTGTTCCCATGTAATATATGTCCGTAAGGTTTTGACAATTGTTATAGCTTCCGATTATGTCCACCGAAGGCGGAATAGTAATATACCTAAACTTGCCGTTTTTAAGTGCATTTTCTTCAATAACCTTTACACCCTCGGGCACAACGTAGTGTTCAAGAGGCTTATTATGCGGATAATATATAAGTCTCTGTCCGTTTTTATCAAACACTACACCGTCCTTTGACGTAAAGAACGGATTATCCTTGGATATTTCAACCTCAGATAGAGAGTCACAGTTCAAGAACACGCCTTCATTCATCACATAAACAAGGCTGCCTATGTTGATTTTTTGAAGGTTGCGGCATTTGTAAAAAGCGTAGTCGCCAATCTTCCATACACTGTCGGGTATGGTAATTTTTGTCAGTGCACTGCAGTTTTCAAAAGCGTATTTTCCTATGTTACCTGTTTTTGCACCCAATGTAACACTATTGAGATTTGCACAATTTTCAAAAGCACTTTCGCCTATATCAATAACATTATCGGGGATTACAATGCTTTCTATATCTGAACCCTTGAAAGCTTCTCCGCCTATTGTTGTAAGGCTCTGCGGCAAATCCACGCTTTCTATATCGCTATTGTAAAATGCTCTGTGCCCAAGTATTTTTAACCCTTCTTCAAAGTGCACGTGTCTTAAGCTTTTGTTGCCTTCAAAAGCCTTGTCACCAATACTTTTTACGCTTCCGGGAATTGTGATTTCCTCCACTGTTATATCAGTTGCAAAGCAGCCTGCAATGGATACAGTGTCGGGCTTAATGGGGGCACCGTCCTTTATGGCAAGCAGGTGCTTATTAATATAAAGTCCGTAATCATCCCAGTTTTGATCATTGTTGTAAAAAGCTGTGTTGTAAAAAGGATTGTTCTGCAAATATACATAGGGCGGCATCTTTATGTAGCTGAGGTTTTCACAGTTTTCAAAAGCACTTTCGCCTATATAGTCCACACTGTCGGGAAGCTCTATCCCCTCAAGACTTGTGCAGCCCCTGAAAGTCTTGGGCTTGATTGTTTTAAGGGTAGAGGGGAAATTAATCTTTTTAAGTGTGGTTTGGTTTTCAAAAGAGCTTTCCGCTATCTCCACCGTACCCTCGGGGACAGTGTACTCAGCATCCTGTCTGCCTATACCATACATTAAAAGTATTTCGCCTTCGCCGTCAAAAAGCACACCGTCAATTGTTTTAAAATTGGGGTTGTCTTTGCTTATGTATATTCTTTCAATGCCCGTGCAGCCAAGGAAAGCATCTTCGTCAAGGGTTTCAAGCTTTTTGGGCAAAACTATCTCCTTGAGATTAGTACAGCCTTCAAATACACCGGCACCGATTTTTTCAACATTATCCGGGAAAATAATCCTTTTTATCTCTGTATTGTCTTTCCAAGGTCCGTAATAACCCCAAGAGGAGTTAATGTGATAATCTGTGGGGCCTTCATCTATAAAAAGCGTGCCCTCGTCGTCAATGTACCATTTGACGCCTTTAAAAACAAGTATTTCGTCAGGGACTTGTGCTGCAAATACACTAGTTGTGCCCAATACCATAACAAGCACCAAAAGCAAGCATATTACTTTTTTCACGCGTCTCCCTCCTTATCTGTTAAGATATACTTCCGCTTCAGTAATACTCACCCACCTGTAGTTATAGGTGTTGGAATATCCGTAAATTCGGATGTATCTCGCATTGCGGTTGATATTAAAGTTTTCGTATGTAGATACTCGTCTGTCGGAGCCTTGCTTTGGCACAACAGTTTCAAAGTTTTCGCCGTCCTCACTTACACGGATATCAAAATACGTTGTTCTCTGTGTGGAAAAGCGGAACGCCAACGCAAGATGCGAAACGTCACAAACTTTGCCTAGGTCAATCTGTACAAACTGGGGATCATTTTCGTCCTGTACATAAAGCACACAATATGTTGAAAAGCTTCCGTCGTAGAGGTTATCGGGGCCGTTCATAGGCTCTGACACAATAGATGCCGTTACATTCACGTTTTTAAGATTAACCTTGCCGTTCGCGTCCACATCTACATCGTATTCGGGCACATAAGGCACAATCACAGGACCCTCAACCTTTGTGTAAATCTCAACCTCTGTGGGAGAGAACCAGTTTTTGATATTGTCGTAGGGGCTGGAGTTTCCGTAGCCTGACAGGCGTACGTATCTTGCATTTATGCCTTCTAAGCTATAGTATTCAACCATTTCGGATTTACCGGGAGAGTTTTGTTTTGCTATCGCTGTAGTATAGTCTATACCGTCAACACTCACCTCAACTGAGAACTCGGTTGTTCTTATAAGCTCACGGTAGAAGGATATGCCAATCTTATCAAGCTCATAAACCTCGCCAAGGTCAAATATAGCCCAGCAGGGGTTGTTTTTGTCAGTAACCTCTGCCGACCAGCGTGTTTGAGTAAGTCCGTCAATCATGTTGAACGCACCGTTTTCTATCTCGGGGACTTGGGAAACCGTAATATCGTTAAGTGCTATTGATATTACCCCGTTCGCCGCGTTCATCAATTTTTCTCCATCTGATGTTTGTATGTTATCTATTTCCGTAATCTCTATGTTTTCAATGCCTAGTTCCACGAGTGCATCAGCAGGCACCATAAACAATCCGTTTATCCATTTTGCGCTGTTGGTAACAATCTTTGCACCTTCAGCTGTTGCAACAGTTTTGTCCTCATTTGTAAAAATCATCCACTTGCCGTCACCGCTGCACACTGCGATTTTTCTGGTATCATCGCAGTCAACCGTCATTTTTAAAGCCTCAAAAGCTGCCTTGCCGGCTACATAAACAACACCGTTTTCCTCATAAATGTTGCCGCCTACAAGATAGCTGTCAGCAACTTTTACACTGAGAGGTGTTCTGAACTTGACAGAATTTTCCTTTGCCCAGTTTTCAACCAGGTCACCTGCGGTTGAAACAAGTATTACATCCTGAGGCTTGCTGTTGGCACCAAACTGGTCTCCACCTGTGCTGTAAATATGCGTAAAGGCAAATCTGTCAATTCGTTTTACAGTATCGGGAAGATAAATCACCGCACCGTTTGCAATATCAAAGGCGCCGCGATAAATTTCGACCTCACATTCGGAAAGCACCTGAACGTTTTTGAGGCTATAGCAGCCTGCAAAAGCCATAACACCAATGGTTTCTACCTTTTTGGGGATAATAACGCTTTCAAGCGCCGTACAGTTATAAAAGCTCAAATCGTGAATACCTTTAAGCGACTGAGGTAAAGTAACCTTTTTAAGATTTACGTGGTTTTTGAAAACACCATATATATTTTCAATGCCCTCGCCTATCACGATTTCGGTAATTTCATCAATTTTCCACGGTACACCCACGTATTTGCCGTTAACGGTTGTCTGCAAACTGCCTGTACCCGTAAGGGTGAGAACTCCGTTTTCCGCTTTCCATGCTACGTTATTGTATACGCCCTCTACAAGGTTTGCATTGTTCACATCTTGGGGTATCTCATCAATGCTCTTGTATATTACCGTTTTATCGGGGACAACATTATCCGTATGAATGTTTACAAGAGTTTGGGGCATATAAAGCTCCTTTAACGTGTAGCTGTACAGTGCCTTTTCACCTATTTCAAAAACGTTTTCGGGTATTACGTATGAACTGTAACGTCTGCCACTCGGGAAGCTTACAAGCTTTTTCACATCCTTTGAATAGAGAACTCCGTCAACTGATGTGTAAAACTCGTTTTCTGAAGAGACATTAATAGCATTTAACATATGGCAGTCAAAAAACGTGGAGGGATAGATTTTTTCTACGCCTTTGCCTATTGTAACCGTCGAAAGCTTGTCGCAGTCATAAAATGGTGACAGCTTTTTGTCGGTACGCAATCCGCCGAAATACCCGCTCGGGTACAAGCTTTCATCAGTACCTAACACCTTTACGTTATCGGGGATAACAATGCTTTCAAGGCTGTCGCAGTCCCAGAAAGCACCATCACCAATAAAGGTTACACCCTTGCCAATACTAATGCTTTCTAATCCGCAGCCACGGAAAGCCATGTCATTTATTGTAATTACGCTATCGGGGATTTTAATAGTTTTAAGCTCTCTGCAGTATTCAAACGCCTGCTCACCGATTGCCTCAATCCCCGAATTAAGCTCAATCTCTTTAAGGCTATTACAGTTTCGGAAAGCACCCTTACCGATGCTTTTCATTGTAGTGGGCATAACCACTCTGGTGATTTCGCCGCAATCGTAAAATCCGGGTTCTGAAATCCCCGTCACGGGATAATCAAGTATTTTGTCGGGGATGATAACATCGCCTGAAAGATTTTTGTCACAGCCCGTTATCCATACCTCGCTGCCACGGAGGGTATATGTAATACCGCCGACTGCTACCTCGCCGTTTACAAAACCTATTTCAGAATTTGTATAGCTTACAGCACCTGTGACATTTTTGCAGCCTTCAAATGCACGTGCACCTATATTGCGCGCGCCGACAACGTTCATCTTAAGATTTGTACAGCCACTGAAAGCTTCTGTACCGATTGTTTCGGCGTAAAGATTTCCGCCCTCTTTAAGATTTACACAATCCTTGAAGGCATAGTCACCGATTCTTCGTACGGATTGGGGAATTCTGACCCTTTCAAGCATTGTGCTGTTGCGGCACAAATCCTTAGGCAGTTCAAAAATACCGTCATTGAATACTATTGACTTTACAGGTATACCTGCTAAAGAGCCCTCACCAAACAATATGCTTTTGCCGTTATAGGTTGAGGGGATATTCAAGGTGTCATAATAGCCGGAAATTGAGTACCCGTCTACAATATAACAATCTCCCTCCTCGTGGCAGACAAGCAAGTTTGTTATATATACATGCGTAACGCCGTCAATATTAACGGTTGCAGTTACCGTAATGCTCTCTGATGCAAAAGCCGTCGGACAAATGCTCATCGATAAAATAAATACTAATAATAAACATATAAACTTTTTCATAACCAAACACTCCTTTTATCAAGGAACCATAAGATACGTACCGGTATCACCGATTTCGTCATATCTTATGCCTAAAACATAGTTGAGGAAGTCACTGCCTATCCACAAATTGCCGTCCTCATCCGCATAAGGTGCAAGGTAGAGTGTGTACTCTGTAGCACCGTTTATGATAACCGTCAAATTATCGGACTCTACAAGATAAGTTTTGCCGCCGTATGTGAATTCTGCAAGGTCTGCCTCTTCACGTATTACGCTGATGCACGGGTCAAGCTGACCTACTGTACAAGTGTAATAAAACTCGTCGCTTCGTTTGCCCTCGCCTGCAACAACAAAGGGCTTGAGGTTTTCGGGAATCTCCGTATAACTGTAATTTGCAGGGTCATCAACCGGATATTCAATACCCTTTACAATAACGCTTGCAAGGGTTTCGGTATTAAGCACTGTTTTTGTTCCTGCCGAGAATTTATACAACTTATCGTCGCCGCCAATGTAGCTGAAGCTTCCGTCAACGCCTGCAACCTGATTCATTGTCTTTATAGTGCCGTTCTTGAACTTAAAGAACGTATTGAGGTTTCTGGCATCGGGAGCATACTGTGCGGTTGGTTCTTTGGGGGCGGTGAGTTCTATGCTCATCGGAGTAATATATATATATCCGCCTGTAAAGTCCTGTCCTGCAAGGTCAAATTCTATTACGCCTTCCTGCTTTGCGGTTTCAAAATAAATGTATCTTTCATCTCCCATGTCAGGCGGGAACTCGGTGCATGTAATGCGCATTTTTTCGTAACCGCTCTTAAGGTGGTCGTCGCCGAAAATGTGTATTTTGTAGGTTCTGGAGTTTTCGCGTCTTACGCTTTCGGATTCCTCTGTTTCAAAGCTTACATCTATCCAGCCTTTTTCCTCATCGTATGCCTGTGCTTCAAACCATCCGTCATCTTGTTCATCAAGAAGTTCTCTTGCATCACGGTCGTTTGCCTCAATTGTCACGGTAAGGTGCACGTTTTTGTTATCACCTGTTACCTCGTTAAGGATAAGAGTATAGTCTTCGCCCTCACAGCTTGCGTATATATCCACTAAAGGCTCTTCCTTTTTTTCGGGTTCTTCCTTGTGGTATATTTCGTAGAGAGGTGCTTCGTACTTGGGCGTGATAATGTCGGTTTCCTCTTCGGTGGGAATTTCTGTTTTCTTTTTGTTGTAGTCGCGTCTGTCTTCTACCGCATACAAATCATAAGTGTCGGTACTTTCTTCAACCAGCGGAAAAATCTTTTTCCAAAAACCGCCTTCAGTGTTGAATGCTACTGTTGTAACAGCCATAAGGAGCAACACTGCAAGTGCACATACCATGGGCAAAAGCTTGGCTGTTTGTCTGAAAGAAATAACCTTGCCCTTTTCTTCTCTGTCTATTTTTTCAGACACAGCACTAAGGATTTTTTCGCTGTCAACTGTAAAAATATCGTTTTTATCAATATTAAGCTCATTCAAAAGCTCTGACATTCTCTTATTCATCACATCAATTCCCTCCTTTCTGAGAGTCTTTCGCTCAGCTTTTCTTTTCCTCGCTTGAGCTTGCTTTTTATTGTTGATATGTTAAGCCCCGTTTCATCGGCAATGTCACGAAGCCTTTCGTTGTTGTAATAATACCTGAAAAAAATCTCGCAGTCCGGTTCGCCGAGTGCTTTTATCTCCTCGTAAAGAATACGTGTCATCTCTTTACGCTCAAACTCACTGTGCGGATTTTGTCCCATATCGGGAGTATTCTCCTCAAGTTCTGCTTCGTATTTTAAGCCTCTGAGCTTGTTTATGGCGGTATTTCTTGCCGCAGTGCCTATGTAGGATTTGAGGTTGTTTACACTTTCTATGTTGTTCCACACAGCAACAAACACATCCTGGATTACTTCCTCCATATCTTCTCTGGAAGCGTAAGAGCCGATAGCGTTATATACAACAGTACTCACGTACGAACTGTACCTGTTAATCAGCGTTTCTATTGAATTTTTACTTCGCTTTTTTAGCTGTTCCAAAAGCAATCTGTCATTCATTGTTGTCACTCCAAATAAATTTTTGCCTTTCTATTTATATAGACACAAAAAAATCAAAAAAGTTGCATATTTTTTAATTATTTTATCACACATATACCTTTTTGTCATCAAAAAATCCTGCTTATCATAAAACCCTTTACTTAAGGATTTATTTGGTATATAATAGATGTGAATTTATTTGCCGCTGTAAGTTGCACGGGACATATCTTACCCACAGGCAGGTGTTGTGTCCGCATTCTCTCAGCGTATGCAGAAGATGTGTCCCTGTTCCTTGCAAACAAGTTGCAGTGGTCTCAGATAAAACTAAAAAAAGGAGCTCTATCTATGTTTAAAGCACAACTTAACACAAACACTTTAAAAAACAAGGTTGACAAAAATATATACGGTCACTTTTCCGAGCATTTAGGACGCTGTATTTACGGCGGACTTTACGTTGGAGAGGATAGTGATATTCCTAACGTCGAAGGCATGCGTAAAGACGTTTTGGATGCTTTAAAGGGCATTAAAATCCCCGTTTTGCGTTGGCCCGGCGGTTGCTTTGCCGATGAGTACCACTGGAGAGACGGTATCGGCCCCAAAGAGGAAAGACCCACAATGATAAACACTCACTGGGGTGGTGTAACAGAGGACAACAGCTTCGGCACACACGAGTTTTTACGTCTTTGCGAGCTCCTCGGCTGTGAGCCTTACATAAACGGCAACTTAGGCAGTGGCACAGTGCAGGAAATGAGCCAGTGGGTTGAATACCTCAACTCCGACAACATATCCCCCATGACCGATATGCGTAAAGCTAACGGCAGAGAAAAGAGCTGGGGCGTTAAATATTTTGCAGTAGGCAACGAAAACTGGGGTTGCGGGGGCAATATGTATCCCGACTACTATGCAAACGAATACCGCCGTTATGCAGTATACTGCCGTAACTACGGCGACAACAAGCTTTTCAAGGTTGCCTGCGGTCCCAATAATGACGATTACCGCTGGACAGAAACACTTATGCGCATGGCAGGCAGAGACATGGATGCCTTAAGCCTTCACAACTACGTATGGCGTTGGAGTGACTATGCAACAGGCTTTGATGCAACAGGCTATTTTGACGTTGTGCGTGATGCTCTTGACATGGAAAACCTTGTTGCAAAGCACTCCACCATTATGGACAAATATGACCCTGAAAGAAGGGTTGCCCTCTTTGTTGACGAATGGGGTACATGGTACAAGGTTGAAGAGGGTACAAACCCCGGATTTTTGTACCAGCAGAACACAATGCGCGATGCTGTGGTTGCCGCTTCCCTCTTAAACACTTTCAACAACCATTCTGACCGTGTTCGTATGACAAACATTGCACAGACGGTTAACGTTCTCCAGTCTGTTATTTTGACAGAGGGTGACAAGATGGTTAAAACCCCCACATACCACATTTACGATTTGTACACCCCTCACCACGATGCAACATTAATCGGCTGTGATGTAATAGAAAACGAAAAATACACTGTTGAAAAGCTCCCCGAAAAAAATGACCGCCGCATGCCCGATGTATTGGATAGTGTGAACATTTCCGCAACAAAGGCTTCTGACGGCTCAGTTACAGCAACAGTATGCAACATTGCTCATGACAAGGCTGTTGAGTGTGAACTTGATTTAATCGGCAATAGCTACAGCGTGGCTACTGCTCGTATATTGACAAGCGGCAAGTTTGACGATATGAACACCTTTGACAACCCCGACAATGTTGTTATTGAAAATATTAACGTTGAGCTTAAAGACGGCAAGGTTAAGTTTACTCTTCCTGCATTCAGTACAATTGCAGTTACTGTAAAGTAATGAAGGTAGTTTGTAAGGCTTGTCAATACACAAGCGCAATCCATAAAGAAACTATCGAAAAAGAGCTTTTGCGCCTTAAAGCATCACAAACCCCTATGGCAGATGACTCGCTTTACGAAACAAGGCTTAAGGTGTGCTCTGACTGTAAGCATCTTGATGTATCGGGCACATGTATGATGTGCGGTTGCTATGTAATGCTCCGCTGTGCCTTAAAGGATAATAAATGCCCTAAAAAATACTGGTAACAAAAATGACTTGCGAAAAAACGCAAGTCATTTTTTGTTATTATCTCACATGGTTACAGTGTGGACATTTGGGATAGTCAAAATCGTGTTCCTTTCCGCAATTGGGACAGGTTACCTGAGGCAAATGTTCGCCACGTTCATCTGAAAAAAACTCTATTTTTCCGCACTCGGGGCATCTGTACACCGATACGGTGAGCGCACCTGCCAAAAGATTTGGCCAATCTCCGAATATGAAGCTTTGTTTTCCCAGCTGAATATCCTCTGTCATTATGTAGTCCATTTTTTTGTCACAACGTAAACAATTGATTGATTTCATCATTTATTCTCCTTTAGCTATATTCTTTTCTTTATTGAGTCTGCCACAATATATGCCATATAAAGCTTTATCACATCAAATGCTACAAAGGGCAAAACACAAACTGTCAGCGCAGTAACTATCCCTGTCTTTGTCACAAGCATATACCAACATGCGCCACACACGTAGCAAATCGCAAGTGCCAACACGCACAAACATACAATCCTGCTTTTCTTTTTTGTTTTTGCCGCTTGTCCCAGTATTGCCGCCACAAAAACATATGACAGTATAAATCCGCCCGTGGGACTCACAAGGGCACTTACACCCCCTTGGAAGCCCGAAAACACAGGCAAGCCCGAAAGTCCTACAGCAATATAGACAGCTGTGGAAATCACGGCGTTTTTACTGCCCGAAAAAAACGCCGTCAGTGCAATCGAAAATAAGCCTAACGTAACAGGCACTGTACCTACAGGTATGCACAAAGGTGCACTTATTGCAATAATCGCCGCAAACAGTGCGCATATAATAAGCCCTTTAGTTTTCATACAAATCTCCTTGATATGCACTAAGTACTGCAAAACGCTTGTCAATACCGCCTAAAACCGATATTTTGTCCAAACTCCATAAAGGTGCGATAAGACTCTCTCTCTTGCCGTCACCCGTTACACGTTCAATGACGCACTCAGGCTTAAAATACCTTATCTGGTTTACGGTGATGTCAATATATTCGTCTTTTTCAAGCGGCATAATCAGTCCCGATTTATACTCGTTTTCGCACCGTGTTCCGCTAAGAATATGCAAAAGATGTATTTTTATCCCATCAGGCTCCATTTTTGCCAGCACACGAGCAGTAGTGAGCATATCATCTTTTGTTTCGCCTATAAGACCGTTAATAATATGTACAACAGTGCGTATACCGCGTTTTTTTAATTCGTAAAAGCTTTTTTCAAAAACCTCAAAATTATAGCCTCGGTTAATCCTTTCGGCGGTTTTGTCATGCACGCTTTGAAGTCCCAGTTCAACTGTCAGATATGTCCTTTTATTAAGCTCTTCAAGATAATTAAGTACACAATCGGGTAGGCAATCGGCACGGGTTGCAATACTAAGCCCCACAACAAAAGGATGCCCGAGTGCCTCCTCGTATTTTTCTTTAAGCACTTCTATTGGTGCAAATGTATTGGTATTTGCCTGAAAATACGCAATCAGCTTTTTGTCGCCCCATTTGTTTTTTATGCGTTGTCTTTCTTTTTCAAGCTGCTCTGTTATACTGCCGCTCGGCGTAAATTCGCCACTACCTTGTTTACAATAGGTACAGCCACCGCTCTCTTTGTTTGGGCACGAAAATCCCGCATCCAATGAAGCCTTAAAAACTCTGTCATTAAACAGAGTTTTTAAATGATAATTAAGTGTATGATAATGTTTGTTGTCTGTTGAATATTTAAACATGATTACTTTGTAGCAAGGTGCTCCTTATATGTTTTTGTAAATATATGACTACCGTCTTTTTTGTCATTATCCGTATGATAGAAAAGATAATCATGAATTTCGGGATTATACGCCGCATCAAGAGCTTTGAAGCTTACGTTACAAATCGGTCCCGGCGGCAATCCCGGTACTTTTCGTGTGTTATACGGCGAATCAACGTCAACGTCCTTTCCTGTAATAACGTTAACATCATACATACCTTCCGTCACAATATACTGAGCACAAGCATCAATACCAAGAGTGGGAGTTTCTGCATTTTTATTAGGATCAAGGCGGTTATGTATAACTCCCGATATTTTTTTAAGCTCACTGTCAAGAAGACATTCTCTCTCAATCATTGATGCAATTATAACCATTTCATGCAGGTTTTTGCTACCGTTTTGACTAAGAGCAGTCATTTCTTTTTCAAATTGGAAAAGCATTTTATCTATAATTTCATGTGCCGTTGCATCTTTATAAAACTCGTATGTTTTTGGATACAAATACCCTTGAAGACGATATATTGCATCCGGATTGTCAGGGATTGATTTTACAAAATCATAATCATAATTTTCATCAAGCGCCTGCAAAAATTCTGCTTTTGTGCAAAAGCCTAAATTCTCGGCACGGGCAGCAATCTGTTCAACGCTGAACCCCTCCGGCACACTGAATATAACCGTCTCTTCATAAGAAAAGTTTTCTGCAAGTTTATCGATAATTTTATCTATACACCAACCTTCATGGAGTACAAATGTGCCGTAGTTCATTTTTGAGCCGTTTTCCGACTGTTTTGCTTTAAGCTTGAATACAAGCGGACTTTTAATAAGTCCTTTTTCTTTTAATATTTGAGCTATATCTTCACTGGAGGCACCCTTGGGTATCTCAACTATAACCTCTTTTCCGTCCTCTGATGTGGTGTCGGTATATTCAATCACCAAAGGTGCAACGTACAAAGCTGCCACTATAAGAAGTATTACAAATACAATAAACACCAAAAAACCTTTTTTTCTTTTTTTTCGCACAAAATCCACTCCCTTCGACAATTTATTGTATCATATCATCCTAAAAAAAACAATCATATTTCACATATCCATGAATAAACTGTACAAAACAAAACCTACGGGAGGAATTTTTTCATGAGTCTTGATTGTTTATATAAGGAAATCGAATGGTGCAGTAAGTCTTTTTACAAGAGTGACGACTGTTTATGTGATACAAGCATCATCGTGCCTGATTCGATGAGCGATATTATAAAAATCATTTCTGTCAAAGCAACCCCGCTTATCACCGACACAAAATCGACTGCAGGCAGAATCGAAATTACAGGTCAGATAAGATTTAACGTGCTGTATATATCAGAGGACGAAAAATCACGTGTTTGCGCCCTTTGCAGTACTATTCCTTTTTCGCATGTTCTGACAAATAACAATATAACCGAAACAGATATTCCGCTTGTAAATTGCAATTCTGCCACATCTTCTTATACGCTCATAAACAGCCGCAAAATAAAAGTATCAGCTCTTTTAAAGTTTTCGGCAGATACATACTCAATTAACCGCACAAAAATCCTTTCCGAAGCCCCCGGTGCTGAGGTTAAATGCGAGACGGTGTCTGTTCCCGCTTATCGGGTAATATGCTCCAAAAACATTGTTGTCACTGCAAATGCCGACCTCCCCGCAGGTAAAAATGCCATCGGAAAAATTTTAAAGCAAAGTGCACATATCATCGATAGCGATTTCAAAATACTCAACAACAAAGCCGTAGTAAAGGGCAATATTTCTTTATGTATTCTGTATGACGGCGACGGAATCAATGATGCCATCGTCACAATTCCTTTCACTGAGGTTGCCGAAGCAGAAGGACTTTCAACCGCACTTGATGCCAATGTGCACATAAGCGTTGTTGACTGGGATATAAAACCCGACACCGATTTGTCGGGTGATTATAAAATGCTCGACGCAACCGTGGTTTTGAGAGTAAGTGTTCTCGCCTATACTCCGCAATCGTTTCCTGTAATAAACGATATTTTTCTTCCCGGTCACAGTCTTAACACTGAAAAAAACAAGCTCAAGGCACTCTCCGGGGTTTGTGTATATAACGAGGAGGAATTCGTAAAGGACGCTATTACGCTTCCGTCACAAGCTCCATCGCTTGTCAGAGTTATTGATTTTGATGTGGCTCTTTGTGACACGGTTATATCCGACAGCGGGCTGTCTCTTACAGCTGATATCTCGATTATTTATATTACGGACGATTCTGCGTCTCCAATCAACACCTACTGTGCAAAAATACCCGTAACACATCAGTTTGCATCATGTACCCCTCAAAATGTGAAAGCCACGGTAAAACACACAGGCTATGCTATCATATCAGACAACAGTCTTGATGTGCGATTGGGTATCAACTTTGAACTCCACTGCACCGAAACGGTTGAGCTCACACATTTTACTCAATGCGAAGCTACCGAATGCGAAAAGAAAAAACGTGCTTCCATTCTGGTGTCGTTTGTTAATGCAGGCGACAGCTTGTGGGATATAGCAAAAAAATACAACATCCCCCTCTCGCTTCTCGCATCTGCCAACGCATTGGACGAAAACTCGGCTTTAACCGTCGGGGAAAAGCTTATAATTCCGAGATAAACAATAATTTAGCGGAGGGAAATCCCTACAACTCTGCTCATAACTCTTGCAGATTTTTATAACACATCTGTTGACTATATCTTAGGCAGAACAAACAACCCCAATCCCATAAAAAAGTAAGGAGTGTCGTTGACACTCCTTACTTTTTTGTCTGCAAAAACAGAAGGCTGTTGCTTAATGCAACAGCCTCTTATTTTTTATTCGCAATCTTCGTCTTCTGCAGCATCGCAGTCAAACTCAAGACCGATATGCTCATTACAGTTGGGGCAAACAACAAATTCTTCCTCGCTGTCAAGTAAGCTCAGGTCAATATAAACCGCGTCGCCACACTTGGGGCATTCAAAAGAATATGTTTCTTCCCATTCTTCGTCCTCTAAATCTTCATCGTCGAAATCCTCGTCGTCAAGATCATCAAGGTCGTCGAAATCGTCATCGAGCTCGTAAAACTCCTCTTCAAGGTCAGAGAGAGCTTCGTCAACTTCGTCGAGTTGCTCCTGCATGTCCTCCTGAATAATAACCATATCGTCAACTTCAATTGCCATTTCGTCAAAAGCTTCAACGAGAGCTAAAAGAAGCTTGCCTTCTTTTGAAGACTTGTCAATATCGAGACCTTCGGCAAGACCCTTAAGATATGCCGCTTTTTCAGATAAATATCCCATATCAGTTATCCTTTCACAAAAAGAATCAGCCTTTAACTCTTTCCATGTATTCGCCTGTTCTTGTGTCGATTCTGATCTTTTCACCCTGGTTGATGAAAAGCGGAACCTTAACAGAAGCGCCTGTTTCAACAACAGCGGGCTTTGTAGCACCCTGAGCTGTGTTACCTGCAAAGCCGGGTTCTGTTTCTGTTACTTCAAGTTCAACAAAGAGCGGGGGTTCGCAGCTGAATACCTTACCCTTGTAGGAAAGAATCATAACCTCTTCGTTTTCCTTAACAAACTTCATTGCATCTTCGATATCTGCGATAGCAATCTGATCCTGTTCGTATGTTTCGGGATCCATGAAGTTATAGAAATCATCATCCTTGTAAAGGTACTGCTTGCTCTTTCTTTCGATTTTAGCTTCCTGTACTTTATCTGTGGGGTTGAAAGTTCTTTCAACTACACCGCCGTTGATAACGTTACGAAGCTTTGTACGAACGAAAGCCGCACCCTTACCGGGCTTTACGTGTAAGAATTCCACAACCTGGAAAACGCTGTTATCATATTCAAAAGTTACGCCATTTCTGAAATCGCCTGCTGAAATCATTTTAACAAATCCTTTCTTCTCGGATTAAAAAATCCATAGTTTTTTTAATATTATACACTAATACAGAGTGAATATCAAGTGTTTTTTCATATTATTGGCAAATCTCTTACCGATTTGATATGCCCTGCATTTTCTGCCGCTGCTATGCGTCTTTTGAGCTTTCTCATAAGGGTATAAAAGTCGTCGTTTTCATCGAGCGGTACACATGCAACTGCGTACAATCTCTCCCCTTCCGAAAACTGTGACAAAAACTCTCCAAGCTTATAAGCCAAGCCCTCCGCTTCCTTTGAAAAAATCACAAAATAACCTTCTTCTGTTCTTGCAACCTCATCTTCTGACACTGATGCAATTATCTGTGCAGCATCCTTTATGTAATTTACAGCCATATAATACGGCATGTTGTCCGCATTTTCAATATGCACCATCACCGCACCGTAACCGTATTCGTGTTTTACTCTTTCAAAGGTTTTTATTGCGTAATCCCTATTCATCTGCCCCGTCACGGAATCCCGATACATAAAATATGCCAGTGTATCTTTATCCTTTTTGGAGTTATTTTCTTTTTTCCTGAACAGCATTATTTAACAACAATTTTCAGGAATGCTTTTTTGCCCTTCTTTACAACAACCTTACCGTCAACAAACAAATCTGCTGTAAGCATTGATGCAAAATCAGTCATCTTTTCGCCATTGATGGAGAGACCGCCCTGCTGAACCAGTCTTCTGCCTTCGCCCTTGGAGGGGATAAAGCCTGCACGTACAAGTACGTCCATAACCATTTCACTGCCGTCTGCCTTTTCTACTTCAAAAGTAGGCATGTTTTCGTCGCTGCCTTGACCACCAAACACTGCTTCTGCTGCGCTCTTTGCCTTGTTTGCTTCGTCTTCGCCGTGAACAAGCTTTGTAACCTCGTACGCAAGGCGAGCCTTAACCTGATTGAGCTGACTGCCTTCAAGCTTTTCAAACTCTCTGATTTCGTCCATGGGAACAAATGTAAGCATCTTCATAAATCTTACAACGTCAGCATCGTCAACATTTCTCCAGTACTGGTAGAAATCGTAGGGAGAATACTTATTGGGGTCGAGCCATACAGCACCGGATGCTGTTTTGCCCATCTTTTTACCTTCGCTGTTTGTAAGAAGAGTAAATGTCATACCGTAAACCTGCTTCTGGTCTTTTCTTCTGCAAAGGTCAATACCGCCGAGGATATTACTCCACTGGTCGTCTCCGCCAAGTTCCATCTTGCAGTCGTATTCACGGCTGAGCATCAAGAAGTCATAGCTCTGCATGAGCATGTAGTTAAATTCAAGGAAAGACAAGCCCTTTTCCAATCTCTGCTTAAAGCATTCTGCTGTGAGCATCTTGTTAACAGAGAAGCATGTGCCGATATCACGAAGGAAATCAACATAGTTAAGCTTCAAGAGCCAGTCTGCATTATTAACCATAAGTGCCTTGCCGTCACTAAAATCGATAACAGAAGAAAGCTGCTTTTTAAAGCATTCGCAGTTGTGCTCAATAATTTCGGGTGTCATCATCTGACGCATGTCTGTTCTGCCACTGGGGTCGCCTACCATGCCTGTACCGCCGCCTACGAGTGCAATGGGACGGTGTCCGTAGTTCTGCATATGACGCATAACAACCATCTGCAAAAAGTGACCTACGTGCAAGGAATCAGCTGTGGGGTCAAAGCCTATATAAAAAGTAACCTTTTCTTTTCCGAGAAGTTCTCTTATTTCTTCTTCATGAGTTGTCTGCGCAATAAGACCACGCTCACGAAGTTCATCAAATACATTCGTATTCATTGTGTGTTCCACCTTTCGATAAACAGATTTATACCAATATAGTATACACCAGAATACACCCTCATTGCAACCCTTTTTTCATTATATCTATTGATTTAAATTTGATTTTGATATAATATAAGTATATATGCAAAGTCATTTCCCCAAAACCCACATTCGGGACATTCCCTACATAGTGTCATCTCACGTGCTCGTATTGCTTCAAAATAAACTTTAAATGAATGGGTGTGTCTCGGCATCTTATAAAGCTGTTGCATACCCAATCAAACCCACTAAATCCCACCCAAAGGATGGTTCCAATGATAAAAAACTTTTTCTCTCGCGAAGGTGCTGACGTAAAACTCCTTGCCGCAGTATTGATATCGGCAATTTTCGGGATAATTATGATAAACAGTGCCACGACAAGTCTTGGCGGTAATTTTGTGCTTATCCAATCGCTTGCGCTTGTTATCGGACTTATCGCAGCCCTTGTAATAACTTTTATAGACTATTCTATTCTCTACAAGCTACGCTATGTTGCCATGGCAATCGGCATACTGCTCCTTGTCCTTGTACTGGTGCTTGGCTTTGGTAGAGAGGATACGGGTACTCAGGGTTGGATTGACCTTGGTTTTGTCAATATTCAGCCCGCCGAAATCGCCAAGGTGTGTTTTCTTGTTTCCTTTTCGGCTCATGTTTCCCGCATAAGGGAGGATATCAACGCAATATCAAACATCCTTCTTTTAATATTGCATTTGGCTGTTCCTGTTGTTCTTATTCTTCTTCAGCCTGACATGGGTACGGCACTTGTTTTTGTTTTCATGTTTATTGTTATGATGTTTTTTGCAGGCATCAGCTACAAATATATTGCCGCAGCGTTCGGTGCAGGCGTTGTTATTGCTCTTGCCGCATGGTTCGGTTTCTTGAACGATATCCAGAAAGCCCGCTTTTTCTCGTTCCTGAACCCCGAGGCGGACCCGTTGGGCACAGGCTATCATATTATTCAGTCAAAGATAGCCGTAGGCTCGGGTCAGCTTTTCGGCACAGGCTACAAAGAAGGCATCCAGACACAAATGGGCTATCTGCCCGAAAAACAGACCGACTTTATTTTCTCCGTTATATGCGAGGAGTTAGGCTTCATGGGTGCGATTGCCGTTATTGCACTATTGTTTTTCATTATTTTCCGTATTTTTATCAATGCCCGCAGGGCAAAGGATACATTTGGCGAAATGCTCTGTACGGGCGCCGCAGCAATGCTTTTCTTCCATACGGTTGAAAACATCGGCATGTGCATCAATCTTTTACCCATTACAGGCATCCCGCTTCCGTTTTTCAGTTACGGAGGCAGTAATATGATAACAAGCATGATTTCAATAGGTATTGTGCTTTCTGTCAGCTTCCACAGAAGAAATAATACGTTTCTTTAATTTAAGAAACCGTGTAGCGTGCTACACGGTTTTTATTTTTCTTGCTAAAAATATAACACACCCGAGATTCGGCAGTGCCATAAGTGCGCACGATATATCGCCTATGCCCCACGCAAGCTCAAGGTGTATCACACTCCCCATGAAAACTGCTATGGCATATATCGCTTTGTAAGTGTCCTTTTTTCTCTCACCAAACAAATACCCCGTACATTCTATTCCAAAATATGACCATCCTACAACCGTGGTAAATGCAAAAAAAGTTATTGCCATGTCAAGGATTCCGCCACCCATTTTACCCAGCGCACTGTAAAAAGCCGACTGAGTTGTTGACGCACCTGTTGACAAAATAGCAACTGCCGTAAGTGTGCATATCACAATCGTATCAATAAAAATTGCCGTTGCCCCGATAAGTCCCTGCGCATGGGGACTTTTTGCATTAGAACGCGAAGACAGTATAACCGTACTTCCGACGCCTGCCTCGCCACTCATTACGCCTCTTGCAATTCCGTTTGCCACTGCCCCTCCCGTAATTGCTCTTACAGAAAACGCGTCTTTAAAAATATCCATAAAAACCTGCGGCACCTTGTCAATATTTATACCAATAACCGCCAACGCGGAAATAATGTAAAACGCACTCATTACAGGCACAAAAAAATCAGTAAACTTTGTAATACCACGAAGTCCACCACGTATGATTACAAAAGCCAAAACCCCAAGTATAAGCCCTGTCACCCATTTTGGCACACCAAACCCTGCATAAAGCGCTCCTGCTGCAGAATTTGACTGCACCAGATTACCTATTCCCAAGCTTGTCAATATACAAAAAAATGCAAACGCTTTTGATATAACCTTGGGCATATATCCCACAGGCTGCATACTTTTACCTCGGTATTTTATTCCCAGAGCATTTTCACAGTAGGACACTGCCATCCCGAAAAATGCCGCAACCCACATCCAAAAAACCGCACCCGGACCGCCGTGCAATATGGCAAGTGCAACCCCGACGATATTACCTGTGCCTATTGTTGAGGCAAGCGTCACAAAAAGCGTCTGCACGGGCGATACCTCGCCTGTGTCTTCATTTTTTTTGCCCCTGTCAGCACCTTTTTTTGCTATAATTACCCAAATACAAACAGCGCCCGTAACTATAAACAAGGGCACAAACATATAATTCCACAAAAAATTTTTCACAAAATCAAGCATACACTTCACTCCAAGGTTATACTATGGAAAAAGAGCTTAAAATATAACGGAAAAGTTGACTTTTCATGTTAATTTTGATATAATTTACTGGAATATTTTTTCTTTTTTCGGAGGCAACTATGAATCTTGAACACAATTCCAGAAAATCTTTTTACCGCTTCCCTAAAGGGGCAGTTAAAACTGATTCTACTGTCAGATTGCGTATCAGTGTAGCATCTATGTTCATTCCCGAACGTGTTTCTCTTTACGTTAACACGGTTGAATATCAGATGCACTATATATTTTCTCTTGCAGGCTCAAGGGTATATGAGTGCACAATCAAAACTCCTTCCGAGGGTGGTCTTTTGTGGTACTCTTTCAAGGTAGATGCAGACGGCGAAACCAAATGGTATTCAAACAATGACCGTTTCTTGGGTGGTATTGGCCAGAGCTACCGCGACAAGCCCGCCATTGCATATCAGATAACAGTATACGACAAGGACTATCATACTCCCGACTGGATAAAAAATGCTGTTGTATACCAGATTTTCCCCGACCGTTTTTACCGTGGCGAGGACACTCCCATTCACGGCATTGCCCGTACATGGGGTGATGAGCCTTTTTATACGGCAGAGCAGTTTGGCGGAGATTATCTCTCCAATGACTTTTTCGGCGGCACACTTTCCGGGGTGGAACAAAAACTCCCCTATCTTCAAGAAATGGGCGTAACAGCTATTTATCTTAACCCTATTTTCAAGGCGTTTTCAAACCACCGCTACGACACAGGCGACTACGAAAACATCGACGAAACATTGGGCACTAACGAAGATTTTAAGCGCCTTGCACAAAAAGCTAAGGAAATGGGCATCCGCCTCATATTAGATGGCGTTTTCAGTCATACAGGCTCCGACAGCCGCTATTTTAACAAATACGGTCACTACGATTCTGTCGGTGCATACCAGAGCGAGGATTCGCCTTTCTACAGCTGGTATCATTTTCATGGCGATCATGACCATTACGATTCTTGGTGGGGTTTTGACACTCTTCCCAACACCGAAGAGCTTGACCCCGAATACGAAAAATACATTTTGAACAATCCCGACAGCATCATCAAGCGTTGGATTGAAAACGGCGCATCAGGCTGGCGACTTGACGTTGCAGATGAGCTTCCCGACCAATTCATTCTTGACCTCAGAAAAGCTGTCAAGGAAAAAGACCCCGATGCACTCGTTATAGGCGAAGTATGGGAAGACGCATCAAACAAAATCAGCTACGGCGAAAAGCGCAAATTTCTCTTAGGTAAATCACTTGACGGTGTAATGAACTATGTTTTCCGCGGAGCTGTGCTTGACTATCTCACAAGCGAAAACTCGTCTCTTTTTGCCCAGCGTATTCTTTCTATGGTCGAAAACTATCCCGCCGAAGCTCTTTACGCATCGCTCAATCTTATTTCCACCCATGACGTACCGAGAGCATTGACAATTCTTTCTGATGCACCATCTGTGGCAGAGCTTGACCGCAACGCACAGAAAGCCGTTGTTGTATCGGACGAAAAACGCAAATTAGGCATCGAAAGATTAAAGCTTGCAATACTCATGCAGTTTACGCTTCCGGGTGCACCCTGTGTGTATTACGGTGACGAAATCGGCATGTACGGCTACGCCGACCCCTTCAATCGTCGCTGTTTCAACTGGGACAATATCGGCTGTGAGCTCCGTGATATTACAAAAAAATATGCCGAACTTCACCACAAGTATCAGGTTCTCAGAACAGGCGAATTAAACATGGTTTACACTGTCAATTCCACAGTATGTTATCTTCGTTATAACAATGTTTTCGGTGCTGACAGGACCAAATTCAAGGTGCTCACATGTATCAATGCTTCTCAGACAGCTACTGAAAAGCTCCACCTTGAAATGGGCAGATTCAACTTTGATACAGCCATTGATTTTGAAACAGGCGAGGAAATCCCCTACGAAAATCACGCACTTGATATTGTTGTGCCTCCCCTTTCCGCAAAGATTTATATTTTGGAAAAGTGCACAGCCGAGTGCTACGACACAGAATATATTTAATAATTAAGTTTGCCCTATCAGGCAAGTGAAACCAATGGGGACAGTCCCTCTTGGTGCATCGTCTCCCGACGTACCAAGAGGGACTGTCCCCATTGGTTTACCGATATCCAAATTCAACGAGGTGTTCTTATGTCTAACCCAAACATTTTTACATCCCCCATATACTCAGTCTCAGAGGACGGTAGCGGCGTTGCAAAATGTGACGGCTATACCGTATTTGTCAAAGGCGCTGTTGTTGGTGACGAATGCAAAATTGAAATTACCAAGCGCAACAAAACATACGGCTTTGGCAAACTTTTGGAGGTTACAAAGCCTTCTGCAAGCCGTATTGAGCCGATTTGTCCTCAGTTTGAGGAGTGTGGTGGCTGTACTCTTTTGCATACAGATTATGACACACAGCTTAAGATAAAACGTGAAACTGTTTTAAATGCCCTCACACGCATTGGCGGTTTTGAGGATATATTTGTACATGATACAACACCTTCTATACCCAATCTTAACTATCGCAACAAAAGTCAGTACCCTGTAGGCGGCAAAAAAGGTGACGTTAAAATTGGCTTTTACGCACCTCGCAGTCACAGTGTTGTTGATACCAAATCCTGCGCTATTGAAAACCCCGACGCAAGGATTATTCTTGACACTTTCCGTCTTTGGATGACAAAATACGGAATATCCCCTTATTTGGAAGAAAAGCACACAGGCACAATCCGTCATATTTATTCCCGCGTAGGCGAAAGCATTATGATTGTTATAGTATCTCGCACCCGTGAGATTGAGCATCTTGATGCTTTAAAAAACATGCTTTTGTCATTAAAACTTTCAAAGCCCATAGGCGGTATTGTTGTAAACATTAATTCACAACGCACAAATACAATACTCGGAAAATATGACTATACCCTCTACGGTGAAAAATACATCTATGCCAAAATTGATACCATTACATACAAAGTTAACTATAAATCTTTTTTTCAGGTAAACCCTTATACAACAAATCTTTTGTACAAAAAAGCTCTCGAGCTTTGCTCTCTTACAGGAGACGAAACCGTGTTTGACCTTTACTGCGGCATAGGTACCATTAGCCTGTTTTTGGCAAAAAACGCCAAAAAAGTTATCGGTGTTGAAATCGTTCCCGAGGCTATTGAAGACGCACGCGAAAACGCACGCCTTAATAACATAACCAATGCCGAATTCTATTGCGGTGCTGCCGAGGACGTATGTCCTCCCCTTATCAAGGCAGGCGAAAAGGCAGACGTTGTGGTTGTTGACCCTCCCAGAAAAGGCTGTGACGAGGTTCTTTTGGATGCAATTGGTAACATGAAACCCGAAAAAATAGTTTACGTTTCCTGCAATGTGTCAACCCTCGCAAGAGATGCTAAAATCCTCCACGAAAAATATGGTTACGAAATGAAAGAGGCTTTTCCTTTTGATCAGTTTCCGCACTCCATGCACGTTGAAGCCGTTACACTGCTTCAACGTACATGGAACTAAGTTTGCCTGACGGCAAGTGAAGTTGACTAATGTCAGTGAAGTTACTTCGTAGTAAAGTTGCACCTTTCGGCGCAGTGAATTGCAAACTTAACTTCACTTTGTTCCATGAACAAAACTTCACTGTGAATGAAATGAACAACTTCACTTTTGCTTTAGCAAAAACTTCACCATAATTTTATTAAAGGAGAAAGAGCAATGAAAGATTCCGAGCTTCGAGTCAGAGCAAAATCTTTAGCCCTTAAAATAATTTCAATTTGCGATACCATTGACACTCGTAAAGGTAGAGGTGTTTTAGTTAATCAAATAATCAGGAGTGCAACATCAATCGGCGCTAATCTCAATGAAGCAAATTATGCTTCCAGCAAAGCGGATTTTATAAACAAATTCCACATAGCGTTAAAGGAATGTGCCGAAACTGAATATTGGTTAGATATGTTATCCGGTGCTAATAGCATTACAGACAAAATCGCAAAAGAGCTATTGCAAGAATGTGGCATCATAAGGAAAATGCTTGTTAAGTCAATTAATACAGCTAAACAAAATGATAACTAAAATGGTTGAGCAATGCTCAACCATTTTAACTTCACTTTGTTCCATGAACAAAACTTCACTGTGAATGAAATGAACAACTT
>CAZNIC010000004.1:50220-51190 GCA_964572985.1 uncultured Oscillospiraceae bacterium | reverse complement strand
CATTTTTGCTTTAGCAAAAACTTCACCAAAAAAGACTCCGATTTCTCGGAGTCTTTTTTATTAGCCTAAGCTATTTATTACTTATAAGAACCTACGGGTGTACCAAGGTTACCTGTTGTGATTGCTTCAAGAGCATCTACACCTGTAAGGAGAGAGATACCTGCAAGTGTAAGTTCGCCTTCTGTTACTGTTGTGCTAGCAGCGGGAAGTGCAACTACACCGTTGATTACCTGTACTTCAAGAGCCTGTACGGAGTAAGCCTTACCGTCCTTGAGGTAGGAGTAAACAACAACTACTGTAGCATATTCGTCAGATTCTGTTGCAAACTTACCGGAAACTGTTACACCAAGAGCAGATGTTGTAACTTCTACGTCAACTGCTTCGAAGGGAAGATCAGCGTCAGCATCAGCGTCTGCGTCTGCGTCTGCATCTGCATCTGCGTCAGCGTCTGCGTCTGCATCTGCGTCAGCGTCTGCATCTGCGTCAGCGTCTGCGTCTGCGTCAGCATCTGCGTCTGCGTCTGCGTCTGCGTCAGCGTCAGCGTCTGCGTCAGCGTCAGCGTCTGCGTCTGCATCAGCGTCTGCATCAGCGTCTGCATCAGCGTCAGCGTCTGCGTCTGCGTCAGCGTCAGCGTCTGCGTCTGCGTCTGCATCAGCGTCTGCATCTGCGTCTGCGTCTGCATCTGCGTCAGCGTCTGCGTCTGCATCTGCGTCAGCGTCTGCGTCTGCATCTGCATCTGCGTCAGCATCTGCGTCTGCGTCAGCATCAGCATCAGCGTCAGCGTCTGCGTCAGCGTCTGCATCTGCGTCTGCGTCAGCGTCTGCGTCTGCATCTGCGTCTGCGTCAGCGTCTGCATCTGCGTCAGCATCTGCATCTGCGTCTGCGTCAGCGTCTGCATCTGCGTCTGCGTCTGCATCTGCGTCAGCGTCTGCGTCTGCGTCAGCGTCAGCGTCTGCGTCTGCGTCAGCAT
>CAZNIC010000004.1:0-50120 GCA_964572985.1 uncultured Oscillospiraceae bacterium | reverse complement strand
CATCTGCGTCTGCGTCAGCGTCTGCGTCTGCATCTGCGTCTGCGTCAGCGTCTGCGTCTGCGTCAGCGTCAGCGTCTGCGTCTGCGTCAGCATCAGCATCAGCGTCAGCGTCTGCGTCAGCGTCTGCATCTGCGTCTGCGTCAGCGTCTGCGTCAGCATCTGCGTCTGCGTCAGCGTCAGCATCAGCGTCAGCGTCTGCGTCAGCGTCTGCATCTGCATCTGCGTCTGCGTCTGCGTCTGCATCTGCGTCTGCGTCAGCATCAGCGTCTGCGTCAGCGTCGCCTTCTTCTGCATCAAGTGTAACTACAAGATTCTGAACTACGATTGTACCACCAGCGGAACCATTATCAAGAACGGAGATTGTGTCAAGTGTTTCAGCTGTTGTTCTAACTGCAAGATCTGTCTTTTCAACAACTACAGAACCTTCAGCATCTGTAACAACTGCATCATATGTACCTGCTGTGTTATCAATTGTCATTACAACGTGGTATGTGTTACCATGTGTGGAAACTGCTGTTTCTTCATTATTAGCACCGTTACGGAACTTAATAACTTCGGGACCAATATTCATCTGTGCTACTGCAGCACCAAAATGAGTACCGGAAACAAAGTTTTCACCATTACCGATAAGAACGCCTGCGTCACCTGCATTGATAACTACCAAATCGAATGTAACTGTACCCTTGTCTGTGATAACTTCGGGAAGTGCAAATTCAGCAGCATCAACCTGCTTGTTTGCAGCAACAAGACCTTCGTAAAGAACTGTAACATCAACTGCTACTGTAAGAGCGTCAGCATCAACTACAAGTTCGCCTGCAGCTGCTTCATAAATAGCTGTTGTGTTGTAACCGGAGAATGCGTCATATGCTACTGTAGCGCCGTCAACGCCTTCAACTGTCTTTGTGCCAACAACTTCTTCGCCAAGCATGTAGTTGATTGTAACAACTTCAACCTTAGCGCATACTACTGTAACCTTTTCGTCTGTACCAACTACGCCGCTTGCAGCGGGAGCTTCGTACTTAACGCCGCCAACTGTAATTGTCTTAGCAACAACTTCAACAGTAGAGCCTGTTTCACCACTCATTGTAGCTGTGTCAAGAACAGTACCTTCAGCATCAACATATTCGAATACAACATCGCCTACGGAAGCAGGTGTTGTATCTGTAATCTTAATGGAATCTGCGTTAACCCACATACAGTTTTCGATGGAGTTGTTATCGCAAAGTACAAGTGCGTCAATAGGAAGGTTAGCAACTCTGAACTGGAGACCTGCCTTGTCTGCTACTACTGTACCATTTTCTGTGTATGTAGCTGCCCATGTGTTGTTGATAAGGTCAACTACAACCTTAACGTCAACTGTTGTCTGAGCTGCTGCAAGTGTACCTACTGTTTCAGCATTACCACCATTACGGTAAACGATATTTGTACCGTCAACCTTCATCATAATTGTGGAATTACCAAAGTAATTGTTTGCTGTCATCTGTGCTGCATTGTTAAGACCAACAAGAGTGTTAGCCTGTGCACCGGATGTTTCAAGAGTGAATTCTACCACATATGTTCTGCCGGGAACGAGTTCCTGAGGAAGTTCGTAAACACCGTCAACATCCTGGCTGTTTACACCGGGCTGATGTTTGGAGTTATAGTAGATAACTTCCTGCTTCTTTTCGATTTCACTTACAAGAGTAACATTACCGTCTTCAGATCTGGACGCAACGTCCTTGCCTTCTGTACAGAAAAGCTTACCAACTGTAAGGTCTACAAAGAAATCTTCCATTGTCTTGCCTTCGTTAAGAACGAAAGCAACTTCGAACATTGTAACTTCTGTAAGAGCGTCAGCTGCCTGATCTCTTGCAGTGTTAGCAATATAGATACTGATTTCTGCCTTGCCTGCTTCAGGGAAGTTTGTTACATAAGAATACTTACCTGTACGGCCGATAAGTTCGTTGTAAACATTACCAACACAGTAGCCTGCGTCTTCGTCAGCAACGATTTCACCACCGTCTACATATGTATAGTAGTCAATCATTGTTGCTACATCTGCAGGATAGCTGAAGTTAGCCTGACCGGATGCGAACAAACCGGAGCTGATTTCTTCTGCAGAAAAAGCTACATAAAATACTCCGTTTTCATCAGCACCTTCACCAACGAGAGAAGCTACCATTTTAGCAGTAGGAACTGCAACGTCCTCTGCTGCTACAGGAACAACAAGCATTGTGAAAGCTACTGCAAACGCGAGTACCAAAGAAAGAATCTTTTTCATATCTTTTTACCTCACTTTAAATTCTTATTCGTATTTGCCACCAAAGTTAGAAAGTGTCTGCTGAATTTCTTCAACGTCAATTACACCGTCATCATTAAGGTCGAGACCTTCGGGCGCCCCACCAAAACCTGTAAGAACAGCCTGAATATCTTCAACGTCGATTACGCTATCTGCATTGAAGTCACCAGGAATAAGTGTAACTGCACCAATATTAACTTCAGTCTGGTTTGCAACTACGTCTTCGTATGTCTTGTAAAGGTAACCTGCTTTACCAAGAACTACGTCGTATGTACCCTGACCAACTTCGATTTCATATGTACCGTCAGCCTTAACTGTACCATTTACAGAGTTGTTAGATGCATCTGTAGCAACAGCTGTTGCCTTTGTAGCATCACCAAATACTGTGATAGTACCGATAATCTTCTTAGTATCAAATGAGAAGGAAGCGTCATCGTTAGGTGCGTCAACACCTGTACCGCCTACATATACATCATATGTACCTGTGCGGTCAGCTTCGAGGAGCTTGAATGTGTAAGTAACAGTTGTGTCTGTAACTGCTTCCTGATCGATATACTTAATATCGGAATCCTGAAGAGTTGTAATAGATACACCACTCTTAACAACAAGCACTGTGGACTGCTGAGCTGCTTCGGGGGAACCGTATTCAACAGTTACTGTAATAGTTCTGCCCTCATCAGCTGCAACGCCTGCTTCAACGCTCTCAATAGTAGCAGCTGAAGCCACTGTCATCATAGCAAAGAGCACTACAAGTGTCATTGCCATAACGAGAAGAATTTTGCTGAGTTTCTTCATCATTTTGTCTCCTTTCAGGAAAAATAAATTTTTTGTGTTGCCAAAGTGTTATATCTTTGATTGTAACTGCAAGAAGCAATCCGCCCAATCTATACTTTGGCATTATTCACATACATACAGTATAACACAAAATATATAATTTTCAAGATGTTTTTCATAATTTTTTTGTGTTTTTTCAGCCTTTTTTATCCAATTCGTACAAAAGCGCAAAACCCTGTACAAAAGGGCAATGAATACACGGCAAAAAGCAGTTTATAAGGTAATTTCATCTATTAATTCTGCATTTTTCCTTCCCTTTTTGCGATATATTTGTTTCACAAATGCGATATAACTCGGCGTTGCCTCGTTGCGATATATTCTCGATTCTCTCGAATGCGATATGATATAAATCCCCCACGCGCCGCAGGCATATCGCGTCAGCAAGACATATCGCAAATCCGTAAGGATTTATATCGCTGACGGAATAAAATCGGGCGAAGTGTGCTTTTATTCGCACACTTCGCCTATTTTTATTCCGTCTACCGCAGCACTCATTATACCGCCTGCATAGCCTGCTCCCTCTCCGCACGGGTACAGACCTTTTATATATGAAGAAAAGTTTTCATTACGTATAATTCTTACAGGTGAAGAACTTCGGGTCTCAACCCCTGTAAGAAGGGCATCGGGATTGTTAAAACACTTGATTTTTCTCGCAAAAGAGTCAATCGCATCCTTTAATCCGTCTGCAATATGCACAGGAAGTAGCCTGTTTAAATCAGAAGGCGTAACCCCGGGTTCGTATGTTGGTGCAACTTTCCCAAACTGTGAGGTTTTCCTCTTGTCAAAAAAGTCTCCTACCCTTTGGCACGGAGCCTTGTAGTCCGCACCCGCCTGATAAAAGGCACTTTTTTCGAGTTTGCGCTGAAAATACATACCGCTAAGTACGTCTGTGCCCTCAAAATCATCCGGATAAACCGACACCAAAAGTGCACTGTTACTATTCTCTCCGTTTCGGGCAAAATTGCTCATACCGTTAGTTACAACGCCTGCTTCTTCGCTTGCCGATGCTACCACGTATCCGCCCGGGCACATGCAAAACGTATACACACCGCGTCCGTTACGGTCTTTTACGTTACATTTGTAGTCAGCCGCCTCCATAAGAGGGGCAAAATCGCCGAATTGCGCGTAGTTGATATCCTCTCGTAAATGCTCTATTCTCACGCCTACGGAAAACGGTTTTCTTTCCATGGGTATATTAAGCCTTTGCACCAGCTTGAAAGTGTCTCTCGCGCTGTGACCAATGGCTAAAATAAGGGTTTTTGTTTCAAAATCTCCTTGTGTTGTTTTTATGCCTTTGACAGCATTATTTTCGATAATAATATCATCCATACGACAGTTGAATATGAATTCGCCGCCCATGGAAATAATTTTTTCCCTTATGTTTTTGACCATATTTCTAAGCTCGTCGGTGCCCACATGCGGCTTGGCTTTGTAGAGGATTTCCTTTGGTGCACCTGCCTCGGTCATTTCCTCCAAAACCTTTCTTTGGCGGACATCTTTTGTGCCTGTATTGAGTTTGCCGTCCGAGAACGTGCCTGCCCCGCCTTCGCCAAACTGCACATTGCTTTCGGGATTCAATACCCCTGTCTGCCAAAACTTTTCAACCGTATTTATGCGGTTTTCAACACATTCTCCGCGTTCAATAACGATAGGATTGGCACCGCGATAGCTAAGTATAAGCGCGGCAAATAACCCCGCAGGACCTGCCCCCACCACAATGGGTCGGTGCTCACTTCTCCACGGAAGAGGATATTCGTATTCATATTTCTCGCTTCTTGATACGTGCTCACGACCGTAGTATTTACGCTCGTCTTTTACAGCTACATCAAAAACCGCAATGTAGAAAACATCTTTTTTATTGCGTGCATCAACCGACAATTTGACCTCGGAAAAGCCCTCTATATCGCATTCGGGAGCTTTAATCTGTTTTGAAATCGCTTCGATTATATCTTCATTTTTATACCCGGGTTTTAATTTGATATTATTAACTCTTATCATAGTTTTTCACTGTTCCTTATTAAATCGGGCGGATATAGAATCCGCCCCTACAAATTTGCCGAGATTTATATCGCTGCACTCTTGCCGGCAAGCACGCCAGTCGCCCACGCCCAATGCAAATTATATCCGCCGCAAATTGCGTCCACATCAAGGATTTCACCTGCTGCGTAAAGCCCTTCGCAAAGCTTTGATTCCATGGTTTCGTCGTTAAAACCTTCAAGCGATATCCCTCCGGCACAAACCTGTGCATTTTCAAATCCGTTATCGCCTAAAACCGTTAATTTTAACTGTTTCAAAAATTCACCGCATTTAAGGATGTTTTTGTCTGTAAAGTTTTTAGCCTTTACAGTCGTTTTTTCGATTTCGGCGTACTTAAGCATGGGGATAGCAATCTTTTTGTTGACCAAGCCCGAAAAAAGTTCACCACCGTCTCGTTCCGGCAAATTATATACGCGGTCATAAATTTCGGCAATGGTTTCTTTTTTAGATAAATCGGGCAACATATCAATTACTATGCTCATACCTGTTTGGGCAAATCTTGAAATTTGCATTACAGGAATGCCCGAAACGCCATAATCGGTAAAAAGAATTTCGCCGCGGTCTGTTGCAACCTGTTTTCCGTTTTCAAAAAGTGTGACACGTGCAAAAACCTTGACACCTTTGAGGGTTTTTGTGATATTGTTTTCGGTTTTAAGGCTTACCAGTGCAGGTTTGGTCTTTGTCAGTTTGTGACCAAAGCTCTCGAGCAGCTTATATCCCGAGCCGTCCGAACCAAGATTGGGCGAAGCTTTTCCGCCTGTTGCTACAATCACCTTATCGGAAGTTAAATCCCCCACCGAAAAAACATCTTTTGTTTTTTTCACGTCCGAAACAAAAGTATCTGTTATAAAATCCACACCGTTCTCCATAAGGTACAACCTGAGACAATCTGCAATGGCACTTGCCTGATTTGAAATCGGATATATTCGTCCGTCTTCAACGCGGTGCATAATACCGAGTTCCTTAAAAAAAACAATTGCTTCTTCTGTTCCGAATTTTTGGAGAACTTTTTCAACAAAGCCTCTTTCCCCGTAAAAGTAATCGCTCTTTATATCCATATTAGTAAAATTGCATCTGCCGTTGCCCGTGGCATGGATTTTTTTTGCAACACGGTCGCTTTTTTCCAAAATGGCAATTTTTATATTATTATTCTGTTTTCTTGCAGAAACGGCGGCCGCAAGTCCTGCCGCGCCGCCGCCTATAATCAAAATATTATAATGTTTCATAATTTTTTAATTACTTTGCTTCTTTCTTGTCTTTTTTCTTGCCCCAAAGAGGAGATTCGTTACCTTCTCTGATTCTTTTAACATTGGGAAGATGCTTGAAAAGCGCAACGAGCGCAATTGCAATTGTTGCTGCCATAAGTCTCTCTCTTTCACTTATGATGTCCATATTGAGAAGGTATGTAAAGAGCGGAATGTTAAGAACCGCAACAATAGAACCGAGAGATACAAATCTGAAAAGTATTACCATAATCAAAAATTCAGCAATCGCGATACCTGTTGCCACAGGACTGATAACCAAAAGTGCACCTGCTGCTGTTGCAATACCCTTGCCGCCCTTGAACCCGTAATAAATCGGGAAGCAATGGCCGATTACTGCTGTCACTGCATAAATATATGCCGCGCTGTAGCATGTTGAGTAGAAAAACCAAGGATTCCACTTTGCTGTGAGGATAAGTGCAAGAGGAACAAGGCATCCCTTTGCAATATCAAAAATCAAAACCATAACCGCAGAGCCTACACCCATTGTACGGAGTGTGTTTGTTGTGCCTGCGTTACCGCTGCCCATTTCGCGGATATCTTTACCCTTGCTTCTCGACAAGGTAATTGAAAGGTTCAGCGAACCTATAAGATAACCCAAAAGTGCCGCCGCGATAAAAAACACCAATGTTTTAACATCTGTTACATCTCTGATAATTCCCTGCATAAATTTTCTCTCCTTTTATTTTTCTGATTTTCTTTCTCTTATAATAAATCTCACAGGTGTACCCGTAAGACCAAAAGCTGTACGAATCTGATTTTCGATATATCTTATATACGAAAAATGCGCCAATTCTGCATCGTTTACAAAAAGTACAAACGTGGGGGGCTTTGTAGACGCCTGTGTGATATAGAAAAGCTTTAACCTCTTGCCCTTATCACTGGGAGGCTGAACACGTGCAACAGCATCTGTCAAAACATCGTTGAGTGCACCTGTCTGAAGCCTGATTGCATTCTGGTCGGCAACAAAATCAATGTTTGAGAAAAGATTTTCCACTCTCTGACCCGTAAGTGCCGAGATGAAAACAATGGGTGCATAGGGCATAAACCCTAACATGTCATAAATCTCACGTCGCATCTGCTCCATTGTTTTGTCGTCTTTTTCAACAGCATCCCACTTGTTGACAACAATTACAGTGCCCTTGCCCTGTTCATGTGCGTAGCCTGCAATTTTTGTATCTTGTTCGCTGATGCCTTCCACGCCGTCAATCATAACAATGCACACGTCGCATCTTTCAACAGCATTAAGCGAACGGATTACGCTGTAGCGTTCAACCAAATCGTCAACCTTGTTGCGCTTTCGCATACCTGCAGTATCGATGAAGGTGTACTTTTTGCCGTTCTTTTCGAGTTCGGTATCAATTGCATCTCTTGTTGTACCCGCAATATCGGATACAATTACTCTGTCTTCACCCAAAAGTCGGTTGATAAGACTGCTCTTGCCTGCATTGGGTTTGCCCACAACTGCAACTTTGATTGTGTCATCCTCTTCTTCGTCGTCGCTTTCGGGCGGAAAATACTCAAGACACTTATCAAGCACGTCGCCAACGCCTCTGCCATGCACGGAAGAAACTGCCATAGGTTCGTCAAGTCCTAAGTTGTAGAACTCATAAAGTTCCATCGGGGGTTCACCGGGCGCATCAACCTTGTTGCACACAAGAACGATAGGCTTGTTGGATTTTTGGAGCATTGTTGCGACCTCCTGGTCAGCCGCTGTCATGCCGTCCTTTACGTTAACCATAAAAATGATAACGTCTGCCATTTCGATTGCCAGGTTTGCCTGGCGTCTCATCTGCGAGAGGATAACATCCTTTGAATAAGGCTCGATACCGCCTGTATCAATCATGGTGAATTCTCTTCCGCACCACTCACCGTCAGCATATACTCTGTCGCGTGTAATGCCGGGAGTATCTTCAACAATCGAGATACGTTTACCTGCTATTTTATTGAAAAGTGTGGATTTGCCAACGTTGGGACGACCAACAATGGCAATAATCGGTTTTGCCACACTACCACCTCCTATATTCCTAACAGAGCTTCCAAAAATTCATACCCGTCGTTTTCGACGGCTCTGATTTTAACATTCAGCTCTTTTTCGATATCCTTAATTGTAACGTCATCAAGCAATACATCGCTCTGGTCGCGGAGCATGCTTTTTGAGAGGAGCAATTCCTCACCCAAGCTTTTGCCGCGGAGTTTTTCGATAATATCACATCCGCACAAAAGTCCTGCAACGGTGATTTCTTCGCCAAAGAAATTATTTACAATTTCATACACGTCCACTCTTAGATTATTATACCTGTTTTCTGCCGTTTTTGCAATAGATTTAATAAAATTAAACGCCGCAGCGCCTGTTGCAATGCTGACATGTCTTTCCTTTTCAAGAGTATAGTCACCATCCAATGCGGCACAAAACTCTTCTTTCATGCTGGCAATAAGCCCAACTCCGTTTTCAATCTGCGGAAACTGCTCATACTCTTCGGCGGAAGGAATATCTTTTTCTGCCTTAAGATAAAACTCGTCCGATGCAAAAAACAGTCTTGAGCCTGTTTTTTGGAGAGCTTTTTTCTGCCACGCTTCAATACAGTCCAAAACCTCTATCGCCTTTTCCTTTGTAAGAGAGGGAATATCGCACAAGCCTTCACGGTATTTTGTTTTACCGATGGGCACAATACTTACGCTTCTGATGTGCCCGAGACTTAATAAGTCCGAAAGCGTTCTTTCAAGCTCTGCCCCATCGTTGAGCGACGGACACAGCACAATCTGTGCATTTAAAAGAATACCGTTATCGGAAAGCTTTTTTAGTCTTTCCATGATATTGCCCGCGTTTTTATTTTTGAGCATTTCGCATCTCAAGGTAGGATTTGTCGTGTGCACCGAAACGTTAATCGGGCTTACGTGCATACTGATAAAACGGTCAATTTCCTTTTCGGGAACATTTGTAAGCGTAACATAATTGCCCTGAAAAAACGAGAGACGTGTGTCGTCATCCTTGAAGTACAATGTTTTACGCATCCCCTTAGGCAGCTGATCAATAAAGCAGAAAACACAGCGGTTTGCGCAGCTTTTTGCCCCGTCAATAAGACCCGACTCAAACTCTACGCCCAAATCCTCATATATTTCCTTTTCAATCTCAACCTCTACTTCTTCCCCTTGTTTTGTAAGCACAGTGAGGAGTATCTCCTCGTCGCTCATTAAAAACCTGTAGTCGAGAATATCTTTCACGTCTTGATTATTGATTTTTAAAATCACGTCTCCGGGTTCAAGTCCGATTTCCTCGGCTATAGAGCCTTTCATGACGCTTTTGATTTCATTGTTTTTCATTTGATTTCCTCTTATGTTAATCTGTTTTCTAAAAGTCTTCCGAAATATTCCGATACTTTCTTTGAGCCTGATTCGTTCAAATGACTGAACTCTGCCATATCGGTTTTAAAATCAAACCCTATTTCATCAAGATGATGCAAAAGGTTGATGTATTCCACGTCCCACTCCTCACAGAGTACCTTGACACTGTTATACAAACTTTGCTGATAAATACCCGTTACACCGTTGTTGTCCACGTCTGCACGGTAGGGTATAACAGTTAAAATAAGCTCGGTATCCGTCGCTTTGCATAAATCCACAATCTTTTTAAGATACTCAAGCGGTACATCCGGTATATCACCACGTATGTTTTCGTCAAGAGGGACAAAATCGTTTTCAAAAGGTGTTGTTACGTTGAGCACTTGACTTGTTTCGTCAAACTCTTTGCCTATCATATAGTCATCACGTGTAAGAGTTTTCCATCTTCCGTGATAGAGCATATAGTTGAGATAAAATTCGCTTTTATCCTCGCCTGCCAAAGCCTGTATGGCTTCATGCTTTGTTTTATTTAAGGGAAAATTGTCTATCGCCTGATGAAATCTTGTGTCGGTAAAATAGTTTTCCGGATAAAACAGACAAAACAAATCCACCACAACAATCTCGGGGTCATGGCGCTCAATCATTTCTTTTACAACAAAATATGTTGTGGGAACACTTTGCGCTGCTGTTGCGGTGTTGCAGGATTTTATGGAATACTTGTCCATAAGAATCTTAGGCTGAACACCGTACTGGATATGGCTGGGGCCTGCCAGTATAACGTCATAGCTATTATCAGGCATCTGCATGATTTTTCCCAAGGCTTCGGATTCGCTTTTGTTTCTGAGCACTTCACGACTTGACGTGTAAAGCATCAGAAAAAGAGCAATAAACAATATAGCTTTTAATATTTTTTTCAAGTTTTCAAATGTTTTTGTTTTCATAACTATTACCTTTTAACTTAAAACTGGAAATAGATAAACTGACTTGCATCATATGTTGGACCGTAAACGCCGAATATAAGTACGGCAAAAATACCTGCAAGGTATACAAAATACCTGAACCACAATCCCTGCTTTGACAAAGACCGGCGAATATTAACGCCCTTGTATTTGAGCACGCTCATAAAAAGAAGTACCATGAGCGACACAAGCAGAATGAATAAATCCGGTCTGTCAAGACCCAACGTATACATGGTTCCGTCGGTAAAAATCCAGAGATTAAATTCCTTGAACATGTTTTTGATGATAGTCAACGCCGCAGTAAAACTGCCCGCACGGAAGAATATCCATGAAAAATCCACAAGTGTAAACGTTACAATAACTTTCAAGAGTTTGTTTGAGAAGACATTACGGTCAAGACCCAAAAACTCAGACACCTGCGTGCGGAATTTTTTTGTAATATCGCCCACAATCTGATAAAAACCGTTGAGTAATCCCCATACTACAAAATTCCAGCTTGCGCCGTGCCACAGTCCGCTGAGGAAAAACACCACCGCAAGGTTAAAGTATTTTCTTAATCTGCCGCGTCGGTTACCGCCCAAGGGGATATACACATAATCGCGGAACCAGCTGGAGAGGGATATGTGCCACCTTCTCCAAAACTCTGCCACACTCTTTGCAAAGTAAGGTGTTTCAAAGTTTTTCATAAGGTTGAAGCCCATAACCTGTGCCGCACCGCGTGCAATATCGGAATAGCTTGCAAAGTCGCAGTATATCTGGAATGCAAAAAGCACGGTCGCCACCACAATGGTAAGACCTGTATATTCAGTGTAGTTATTGTAAACGGTGTCAACTATATACGCCGCACGGTCAGCAATAACAAGCTTTTCAAAAAAGCCCCACAGCATGAGCATCATACCGTATGCCGCGTTTTTTGTATTAAACGTATGCTTTTCCCTTAGCTGTTTGATAAGATTGCCGCTTCGTTCAATAGGACCTGCCACCAATTGCGGGAAAAACGATACAAAAAGTGCGTATCTTAAAATATTTTTTTCGGGTTCAATATCTTTACGGTACACGTCCACCGTATAGCCCAGTGCCTGGAAAGTGTAGAAGGATATACCCACCGGGAGGATTACGTCAAACGTAGGATTGATAAGTTCAATCCCCATTACCGACAAAACTGAGTTGATATTTGCTATTGCAAAATCAAAATATTTGAAGAAAAACAGTATCGCAATATTTATTATAAAGCTCAATGCCACGCACAGTTTTTTTATGTTTTGTTTGTCATGAAATTTACCTATCAGTATGCCCGACAAATATGTTATCACTGTAGATGTACCCATAAGCAGTGCATACTTGGGATTCCAACACATATAGAAAAAATAGCTCGCAAAAAGAAGCCATATGTATCTTACCTTGTGAGGAATAAGAAAATATATGAGTGTAACAATGGGAAAAAATATTAAAAATTCAAGTGAATTAAAAAGCATATGTGCCTCCGCAAAACATCATTATACATCCATTATATAATATATGTTTTCGCTTATTTTGTCAACAAAAAAGGTCTGCCGCATCAGCAACAGACCTTTAGGTTATATAGTCTCTATATTTCGTATTGCTGCAAAAACATCCGTTACGGATTTTTTTGCAATCGTAAACTGTGTTTTGCCGTCAATGCTTACGGCGTAATCGGTTTCGGTTATGGGCGAAAAACGTATATCCGTTTTTGTGTTGTCGGTATGCGTGAATATAATCGCATATTCAGCCGCACCCGATGCAATACCCTCACCCTTAAATGTCAAAGAAACTAAATCTGCATAAAAATCACGTACAGAGTCTTCCTTTGCCTCTTCTCCGTCAAGGTAGAATACCGGAGCTTCGCTCTCGGGAGCATCTATTGTAATAACTCTTTTGCCCGAGGGGGAAACCATTTCAAGTTTCTTTACCTCATTGAGAGGTATGGGTGCAACATATTTTGTAATCAATTCAAAACCTGTTATATTCAAAAACTCAAGCACACCGGTTTTTACGGTATACGCGTATCCCGAATCATCTTTCACAACATAGTTGTATCCTGCCTCGCCCGGATATACAAAGAACTCAATTACTTCTCCGTCCGAAAGCTTTATCGCAACCGAATTTGTCGCTTGGGTGAGGTTTTCACTTTTTTTCACTATGCCGTCAGCATCTATACTGCTTATATCTGACAAAAGTCTTGTTTTTACCGCAGCATCATCGGCAAGACGCGCATAGGGAGATGTTTCAAACCAGTACTCGCCTATCTTTTTAACAGCCACGTTGCCGTACTCAACCGCCACAATAGTGTTTGCATCCACATTTGTTATATATGTGTCAAGATACCGTATGCTGTCCATAAATACCATCGACAAATCTTTTGCAGACACTATATAAACATCGTTTTCACCGTTCAATGCAAAATAGTAATATTCACCGCTTACGTTGCCGATGTTCATAGCCTGCTCGCTATCGGAGTACGTAATCTTTAGCTGTGCATAGGGTTTATCCAGTCCGTACTGTGACAAATCTTCTGCGTTTTCCTTAATAAGCATCGGTGAGGATATATTAGTCATGCTTTTGCAGAGTGCATCTGCATACGCCGCTCTTACCTTTATCCCTTCCATGCCTTCCATTGTCCATTCAGACTCTGCATTTTTATAAAGCGAAAAAGGAGTTTGCGTATAAATATCAATCCTTACGGCATTTTGTGTATCACCGCGGTATACTTCAACCAAGGTTTCTGCGACTGCACCGTTATTTTGCCCTTGGTTTTCAGGGTCTGAGTTATTGAGCAGTATCATTGCACCGGTTAAAAGTGCAACAATAACAACACCAACAACGGCTTTTACAACAATACTCTTAACGCTCATTGTCTTATTGTTTGCCATTATTTATTTCTCCTCTTAAACCATACCACAAAGCCAAAAACAAGCACACCAAGAGGCAACAGAACGCAAAGGAAAATATTGAGCAGTCCTGCCTGCGAGTCTGAAATATCCATAATATTTTCGGTTGCAAGCTTTCTCGGAACTATAACGCTCTGTACTTCCTTTTCGGACAATTCTTTAAGTGCGTTTGCAACAAACTCGCGATTTCCGAATCTAACCTCGGACAAAACACCCGTCAGCCCTTCAACGCCCCACATGCTCGGAGTTGATGTAACAATCATCTTACCTGTGTTTTCCCAATTTTCACCCAGCGGCTTTTCGAGAAGATATGCAATGTCAAAGGGACCGTAAACAATATCGTCAGCTGTAACAAGCGTTGCATCAACAGGTGGAGTTGCTACACTTTCAGCACTTGTAGAAAGCAATGTTGTGCACTCAATATCTCCCGTAGGCGTATAGTTCATACTTCTTACATAAGATACAACAATGTTGCCTTCGATTGTTTTTGTTATATCGTCATTGCCTTTTTGCGCATAAAATGCTACGCCTGTATCACCGTAGCTTGAATTTGCATCAAGCTCATAAATAACATCATTATTAACCTTTACTCCCCACGATGCAAGATAGCTTTCAAGATTATTCAGCTGCATACCAAAAGGAAGTGCAACAACAACATTACCTCCGCGGAGGATATAATCATCTATCTTGTAAAGCTCTGCCACATCAAGGTCGCGGTAAGGCACCAAAAGCATAAGCACGTCTACCTGGTCGGGTATGTATGCGTTTTTATCCACAAGATTAACCCTTGATACGGTAATATTATCATCAATCATTGTCTGAACAATATCAAGATAGTTTTCGTCGCTTTCATAACCTACTGCAATACAAACGTTTATGGATTCATCACTCATGATATACGCAACAGCGTTTGTTACCTTGCTTTCCAGTAAAAACTCTGCTCCCGACCACATTTCGGTAGGCAGGATTGCCCTGTAGCGGTTTCTGTCCTCGTTTGTTACAACAACGGTTCCTTCAATTATCTGATTGGGGCTTATGCCAAAGGGTTCAAGCACCATAGGATTTGTATGATAGTTTTCCTGTGTGTAGGTTATGTTGGCACTGTAGGCATCATACTGCTTCAAAACAGTATCTGTTTCCTCAGTCACATCCTGGGTGCCCTTAAGATATATGATTTCAACCTTGGTATCAGTTTCATCCAATGATTTCAAAAACACCTTTGTTTCGCCCGTGACCTTTGTGATAGCATCGTGTGTAAGGTCAATCTTAAGCTTAGGAAGTCTGTCTTCCGCAAGGGATAAAACAATATTCAACATTAGCACTATGCTGATAACTAACGCTGTAACAACCACATTGTTTATCTTGAACTTCATGTTCTTTTTATTGATGGTTTTTTTATTATTTGTACTCATGTATTATCCCTCCTCACTTCCAACGACGGCTTTCGACTTTTCTTACCGTTGCAAAAATGAAAACTGCCGTAAAAGATAAATAGTAAAATACATTGGATACAGAAATTATACTGTAATAGAACTCATTGCTCCAGTCAAGAATACATAAATACTTGAGTGTAGCATCGAGCATTTCATTGCCCGTATTGACACTTGTTATAAACTGCACCGCCATTATAACACCGTACGTAATAACCGCCGCCACAAACTGCGACTCTGTCATTGCGGATATAAAAAGACCTATTGCTATGAGCAATGCGCCCACGAGAATATATCCCATATATGCAGGCAAGATTTCAATCCATATAACAGTACCCCATTTTGCCGCAACCAAAAGATAGGGCACAGTTGTTATAACAGAAAGCATAAAAACGGCAAATGCCGCCAAATACTTACCCATAACAATCTCCCACACCTTTACGGGAGCAGTAAGAAGCAGCTGGTCTGTTTTGCTTGACTTTTCCTCAGATAACAACCTCATTGTGATAACAGGTATCAACAGCATAAGCATTGCCATACAGGACGAAAGCAAAAGGCACATGTCCCCCTGCTTATGCACAAAGAGCGCTTCTCTGTAATAAGAACCCGAAACAAGCATAAACACACCCAAAAACACATATCCGACGGGAGATGTAAAGTATGATAACATTTCTCTTTTAAATATGGCTTTCATTTACATTCCCCCCATTTCCGTAAGCTTTACAAACATTGTTTCCAGCGTGGGCACATTAGTTTTAAGGCTCATTACAAATATTGAGTTCTCCTTACAAAGCTTTAAAATAGAGTTTGTAACATCTCTTTTTGCCCGTACCTCAAAATCGTTGCTGCCAATTTTTATTACGTTTGTAATATCGGGAATTTTCTTTATACTGTCAGCAAAATCCTTTTCGCACTTGTCCACACTAAAGCTAATGTTAACATCCATTCCCGATGCGTCCAAAAGCTCGTCTGTTTTGCCGATAACTGCAATACTGCCGTTATTAACTATGGCAATACGGTCACAAAGCTCGCTCGCTTCCGAAAGGATATGTGTACTGAAAATAACTGTATGTTCTTTTCTGAGGCTCTTTATAACATCACGGATTTCAACAATTTGATTGGGGTCAAGACCAACAGTAGGCTCGTCTAAGATAAGCACCTCGGGTTTGCCTATAAGCGCTTGTGCAAAACCTACTCTCTGTCTGTAGCCCTTTGACAGGTTTTTGATTTTTCTGTCCTTTACATCAAGGATTGAAACAGTATTCATAACATCGTCAAGGTGGTCTTTTTTTGTTATGTTTATCTTAACCTTTTTAAGTTCATACACAAAATTAAGATACTCTGTAACTGTCATATCCATATAAAGGGGAGGCTGCTCAGGCAGATAACCTATAAGCTTTTTTGCTTCCATGGGGTTTTCCAATACGTCAACTCCGTTTACGGTAACCGAGCCGCCCGACATGGATATGTAACCTGTTATCATATTCATGGTTGTCGACTTACCCGCGCCGTTAGGACCCAAAAGACCCAAAATTTCGCCTTTTTCAACGCTGAACGATATTGATTTTACAGCTTTTTTATCGCCATAGGATTTCGACAAATTTTTAACTTCAATCATCACAAATCCCTCCTATTTTCCATTTAACTATAATAATATTACCATATTGTAAACAAAAGGGAAACAAAATGTTTCCCTCATTTTTTAGTTATTTATTTTCTTTAATAACCTTTGCAATGTCGGAAAGCTCAACCTCTTTAGCTTCACCTGTTGCCATATTTTTGAGCATAGCCTTGCCCTGTTCAATTTCGGTATCGCCAAGCACAATCGTATACTTTGCACCCGTTTTGTCGGCATATTTCATCTGAGCTTTAAGGCTTCTTCCGAGATAATCACGTACTACGCTTACATCCTCGCTTCTGAGAGAGTTAATAAGCTTCATCGAATATACATCTGCCTTTTCGCCAAGTGTTGCCACAAAAAGGAGCGGTGCTGTGTCAAACTCGGGCATTGTACCGGCAGCCTCCATGGCAAGGATAATTCTTTCAATACCCATTGCAAAGCCGATACCCGGAATAGATGTTCCGCCAAGCTCTTCTATAAGACCGTCATAGCGTCCACCGCCGCAAACCGTGCCCTGTGTACCCTCAAGCTGTGTTTTGAACTCAAAAACAGTCTTTGTGTAATAGTCAAGTCCGCGCACAATTGTGGGGTCAACATTATATTCAATACCGCACGAAGCAAGATATGTCTTAACACTTTCAAAATGAGAAGCACATTCGTCACAGATATAATCCAAAAGCATGGGTGCACTTTCTCCGATTTCTTTACAAACGGGGCTCTTACAGTCAAGAATACGGAGGGGGTTTTTCTCGTAACGGCTCTTGCATGTTTCGCAGAGGGTTTCAAGATGATTAGCAAAGTATCCTCTCAAAACCTCGTTATATTTACTGCGGCATGTGGGGCAACCGATAGAGTTTATGTTCAATTTCAAGCCGGGGATACCAAGCTCTTTAAGTACAGTACCTGCAAGAGAAACAACCTCTGCATCAATGGCAGGACCCTTTGCACCGTAGCACTCCACACCAAACTGATGGAATTCACGAAGTCTGCCTGCCTGAGGCTTTTCGTAACGGTAACATGTAATGTTGTAGAAAAGCTTACTCGGAAGCGCCTCTGCATAAAGATTATGCTCCAAAAACGCTCTCGCTGCACCTGCTGTACCTTCGGGGCGAAGAGTAATACTTCTCTCGCCTTTGTCAAGGAAAGTGTACATTTCCTTCTGCACAACGTCGGTTGTATCACCTACACCTCTTTCAAACAACTCTGTATGTTCAAAAACAGGTGTTCTTATCTCACTGAATCCGAAATTCTTGCATATTCTTTTAGTTTTTTCCTCGATGTAGTTCCATTTTGCAACATCTGAGGGCATAATATCATTTGTTCCTCTGGGAGCTTTAGTAAGCATTTTGCAAATCACCCTTTTTACCAATAATCTTCCTTATATTTTATACTTTTTTGTGCATACTGTCAAGATATTTTTATCGACATTATCTCTTGACCCTCGGCATATTTTGACATATCATAGTATAAAAGGAGAGTTTTTTATGGGATATATAGGTTTTGCCTTTTTATCGGCATTTTTTGCGGCTCTTACGTCAGTCTTTGCAAAAAAGGGTATGAAAAACGTCAATTCCAATCTTGCAACTGCACTAAGGACTGTTATCGTTCTTATCTTTTCATGGCTCATAACATTCATTACCACTCCGGTTTCGGCACAGCTTTCCTCGATTTCATCCAAAACCCTAATCTATCTTACTCTTTCGGGCACTACAACCGGTGTAAGCTGGCTGTGCTATTTTCATGCGTTAAAAATCGGTAATATAAACGTGGTTGTGCCGATTGATAAATCGTCAATTGTTTTCACAATTGTACTCAGTGCGATTTTTTTCAAAGAGCCTTTTACTGTATTTACAGGGGTATGCACACTAGCTATCTTTATAGGCACACTCCTTATGATTGAAAAGCGTGCCTCTTCGCAAAAGAAAAAATCCGCTTTGATATACGCTTTTGCGGGTGCTGTATTTGCAGCGCTCACATCTATCCTTGCAAAAATCGGTATAACAGGTATTTCGAGCGATTTAGGCAGCAGCATAAGAACAATTATAGTGCTTATAATGGCTTGGCTTATTGTATTTATGAATCATGACCACAAGCAGCTGCGTTCCCTTGACGTAAAAAGCAGTTTTTACATAGTCCTCTCGGGTATCGCCACAGGTGCAAGCTGGCTATGCTACTACCGTGCACTGTCAATGGGCCCTGCAAGCCATGTTGCACCTATTGATAAATTAAGCATAGTTTTCACAGTGTTTCTCTCGTGGCTGTTTTTTAAAGAAAAGCTTTCATCAAAAGGCTTTGTTGGTCTTATTTTAATTGTTGCGGGCACACTTTTGTTAGTAATTTGTTGACAAATCACTCTATTTTTTGTAAAATAGAACATAATATATTTTAACATGAAAGGCTTAGGTAATCATTATGGCAGATAATAAAAAAATGGTTGAGGATATTACCTCCCGCGACGTTGATTTTGCCCAGTGGTATACTGATATCGTAAAAAAAGCAGAACTTGCAGATTATTCCTCTGTTCGTGGCTGTATGATTGTACGCCCCTACGGCTACGCTATCTGGGAAAATATTCAGAAAGAGCTTGACAGACGCTTTAAGGAAACAGGTCATGAAAACGTTTACATGCCCATGCTTATTCCCGAAAGCTTGCTCCAGAAGGAAAAGGACCACGTTGAAGGCTTTGCTCCCGAGGTTGCATGGGTAACACACGGTGGTAGTGAAAAGCTCACAGAACGTCTTTGCGTACGTCCCACAAGTGAAACTGTTTTCTGCGATCACTATAAGGATATTATTCATTCCTACCGCGACCTTCCCAAGCTCTACAATCAGTGGTGCAGCGTTATGCGTTGGGAAAAAACAACACGCCCTTTCCTTCGTACAGCTGAATTCTTGTGGCAGGAGGGTCATACAATGCACGCAACTGCTCAGGAAGCTATTGACGAAACAATTCAGATGCTCAACATCTACTCCTCTTTTGCAGAAGAGTTCCTTGCTATCCCCGTTATAAAGGGCAAAAAGACAGACAAGGAAAAGTTTGCAGGTGCAGAAGCTACATACACAATGGAAGCTATGATGCACGACGGTAAGGCTCTCCAGTCTGCTACAAGCCATTTCTTTGGTGACGGTTTTGCAAAGGCTTTCGGTGTTGAATTTACGGATAAGGACAACACTCTCAAAAACCCTCATGAAACTTCTTGGGGTATCTCCACTCGTATTATCGGCGGTTTAATCATGGTGCATGGCGATGATAACGGTCTCGTACTTCCTCCCATGATTGCACCTACACAGCTCATGGTTATTCCCGTAATGCAGCATAAGGAAGGCGTTCTTGACAAGGCATACGAAGTTCTTGAAAGCGTTAAAAAGTATTGCCGCGCTAAGATTGACGCATCTGATAAGACACCCGGTTGGAAATTCTCCGAATGTGAAATGAAGGGTATTCCCCTCCGTCTTGAACTCGGTCCCAAGGATATTGAGAACAACAAGTGCGTTCTTGTACGCCGCGATACTCGCGAAAAGTATTTTGTATCTCTTGATGAACTCGAAGTTAAAATTCCCGAAATTTTAAAAGATATCCAGTCTTCTCTTTATAACAAAGCGAAGGAAAGTTTATATTCCAGAATTTACGACGCTAAGACTATTGAAGAAGCAAAGGATATCGCTGACAACAAGCCCGGCTTTATGCGCGCTATGTGGTGCGGCGAATTGGAATGTGAAATGAAAATGAAGGACGAAGTTGGTGTAACAAGCCGTTGTATGCCCTTCGACGCAGAAGCAATCTCCGACACATGTATCTGCTGCGGCAAAAAAGCAAAGAGCCTTGTATTCTGGGGAAAAGCATATTAATCGGCAAAACAAGGTTAATATCGTAATAAAGAAGTATATCAAAAAAGCTGTTGCTCAACGCAACAGCTTTTTTTGATTATTTACTAATATACATCATACGTCCTGTTGTATTTGTATGATTTTCGTCTTTTGTCGAATTCGCCGTAAAGGCAAACAGTCCCGCGCATGCTCTCGAATTCCAGCCACCGCCGTAATGGAGAACATATTCCTCATCACTCTCTCCACTTATATATGCGTCACCGTAGAAAGTTGATATGGTAGCATCACCATTTGCTTCGCAGGGTAACATAACTGTAGGGTTTTTGGGGTCATATCCAAGTCTTCTTATCATGGAATTTACAGGATTCGATGTTTGTCCTACAGGCAAACTGTATGCAAGACTAAACTGTTCTCCTTTTCTGTCGGTAAGTGTGGCTACTCCGTTTTTAACAGTTATATTGTCAATATATACATACGCGTTGCCCCACAGGTTTTCTATGTTACGGTACTTGAAGCTTACCGTACCTCGGTCTGTGCTCACAGCGCCTGTATGTGCCGCGACACTTCTGGTAGAGCCGTTGTTTGTTGCAACATGTGCAATCGCACTGACGCCGCCTTCAATTTTTATCGGGTCGCCCGTAAAATATACAGCCTGAGTACCATCGCCATTATCTCTTACTATTTTAACCTGCCTCACATCGCCAAGTGCTTTTTCGTAACTGTTTTCATAATCCTGACTGTTAAAGATAATCACGTTATTGCCCTGTCCGAAATTGTGCCCCGATGCAATATTAATACAGTTTGTGTTATTATTGGAACTCACAGCCACAAAATAATCGCCGTTTTCAGATGCCGACGCAATGGAATATGCGCAGGTACCCATATACAGATACTGTGAATTTCTCAAGCCTGTTTCTACCATGAACAGCTTTTGCACGGCAGATAATGCGGCATAGTCTATCTCGTAAAAACCGGTCCCCTTCGCCTGGGTTTTTGTCTTGATTTTTTCGGGTGAAAGGTCAAGGACAGGAATAATGCCCGACGCACTTATCAGTTCTCCCGATGTGTTTTCTGCCGTAAGATACGCCGCAATATAAATCTTGTCTGTTTCTCCGTTCTTTGTCACAAAAGCCGGGTCAACTTCAAATCCGTCGTGCTTAACTCCCGATATTGAAATTGTATCGTATCTTTCGTCAACAATTCGTCTAACGTAAAACTTGGGAATCTCCACAAAAACATCACCGGCACTGCCGTCTGACGCAAAGTCGGCTTCGCCTGCATAGGTAATATTGCCGTTATTTATTGCACAAAGCTTCATATCCTTCCACGGATATATATTGTCAAAATGATTTTCGCCAAGGGCAATTGTTCCGTTGCCTACAGCCGAGTTAAAACCAAGATTTTTTGCATCATCCATTCTTTCGCCCATTGCCGAAGAGGACATGCTGTCAAATCTTATTGTGTAAATCCCGTCTTTTCCAAAGTTGGATTTTACAGAGTTATTAAACGATACCCTGCCCGGAAGTTTGCCGTCTATTTTGATGTGACTGCCCTTTTCTATTGACGGTATTTTCCAATCCGACAAAGCTACACTGCCTTCCTTTGTCACCATTGTCCAGCCGTTTTCATCGAGCACAATTTTTTCGCCTTCTTGAAGGTCCGGGATTTCATAATACGAAAAATCTGCTGCTCTGCTTTCTCCGGGAAGTCTGCCGTAAACAATCGTAAGCTCTTCATAAGGAGATGCTGTTACAGCTTCTTTTTTTCTGTCAAAATAAGTTACCCTGCACTGCACGGCATCTTCGGGAATAGTCGCACGTGCCATCTGATATACATTCACACGGTACGTACCCGTACTGCGGTATTCGTTTTCGCTTTCCGCCTCGGCACATATTACTCCGTATTCATCAGCAAACTGCCATATCGCGCAGTTAAAACCGCCGGACATAGTGAGGTATTCACCCTCGCTGTCAATTTCAAACCATTCCGTTGTATAATAATTTTCTTCATCAGTAAGAGATTTTTCTCCCAAAACAATCCTGCCTGCATTTCTCTTTTCGGGGACAATATTGTGCCCGGTAATCATCAGCGTCATATCTTTTGTCATTCGCACATCAGGTGTTATTTCAAGTTTTATCTCCTTAAAAGGATACAAAAGTATCTCTGACGTATTTTTAACGGTAAGCGACGCTACATCTTCGTCCAAAGCCCGCTTACTTTCAGCGGTTTTGAAATACTGATTATACGCCTCTTCATAACTCCCCGTTTCATAATACCAGTCACCCAAAACTGCCTTGGCATCAATATCTGTTACCACGTAGGTACAATATGCTTCGAGCGTGTCTATTGCATCAGCAATATTACCTTGTTCATACAAAGCATATGCCTCTGTTTTCAGCTCACCGTAATTTTCAGTAACATCATACCTTGTTTTCATGAAAACTACTGCCGCAATTGCTCCGATAATAAGAAAACCAATAACCAACCAAACTATTCTCTGTAGTTTTTTTGTCATTTGTTTTCCCCCTTCTTATCTCGTCCCATCAGTTCATACACCGCTGCTTTAGGATCGATTTCTCCTTTTACAATAGCATTAACTTTTTCTGCAATCGGCATTTCTATGTTGTATTTTTCAATAAGCTTCATTGCCGCAGGGAGCATATTTATCCCTTCAACAACCATGCCTACCTCGCGTTTTGCATCTTCTGCACTCATACCCTGTCCTAAAAGCTTGCCTGCCTTAAAATTACGGCTATGTACGCTTGTACATGTAACAATCAAATCGCCTACTCCGGTAAGACCGTAAAAAGTTTCGCGGTTACAGCCCATGGCAGTACCAAGTCTTACGATTTCTGCAAGGCCGCGGGTTATAAGTGCTGCTGTTGTATTGTCGCCGTATCCAAGCCCTCGCGAAATACCAACCCCCAATGCCATAACATTCTTTATTGCACCGGCAATTTCTGCGCCTTTAATATCAGAATTTGTATACACACGGAAGCTGTCTGTCATAAATACGTCCTGAACGTATTCTGCCACCTTTTCATCTTCACTTGCCGCAACTATCGCGGTGGGTTTATCAAAGGCAACCTCCTCAGCATGTGTCGGACCTGTAAGTGCCACCACCTTTGCCTCGGGGATAACGTCATTTATGATTTCGCTCATTGTAAAGAGCGTATCAGACTCCATTCCCTTTGCAACATCCACAATAATCATTTCTTTTTTGAAATATTCTTTTGCTTTTTCTGCAGTACCTCTCACAAATACAGACGGCACTGCCATAAGGACAATATCGCAGTTTTCCATTGCATCACCGAGATTTTTTGTAAAAAGCAGGTTCTCGGGAATAACCATATCCGACAAAATCGGATGCTTTCTCGTTTGGTCAAGAGTATCGATTTCACTTTCAATTGCAGACCATACGCTGACCTCATGATTTTTTACTGCCAAAAGTCTCGCCAAAGCTATACCCCATGTACCTGCACCTAAAACTGCTATTTTTGTCATATCTTTTTCCCTTTCTTCAAAAACATGCTTAAAACTTCTCTAAAAATTTTTGTTCTGCCAAAGCAGATAATAAACAACAGATTATATATTACTGCACAAAGTGCAATTTTTCCCACAAGTCCCACAACACCTACAAAACTTATATAGCCAAGGATTGTATATGTTATCGCTACTGCAAAAACCGCAAAAACAAAATATAAAACATATGTCTTAAAAAATCTTGCAGGTGATTTGTTAAGCCTCTTTGTGAACACCAGATATCCGTCAACCCATGTCGTTGTAAGAAGACGCGAAACACCTGTTGCAATAAAAATACCTGCTAATCCGATTATTTCACCCATAACAATACTCAACACAATATTGAGCACTGCGGCAACTACAGGTGCAACCATGCTTTCACGGAAAAGCCCCATAGTAGTACGGTACGTAAACCCTGCAAACTGAACACCCTCAACATAAAACGAAAATGCAATTGCACAGGCAGATAACGTACCCATAACAAATTTGTCTCCAAGCCATATTTTAATGACATCGCCTGCACATACTACAAATCCTACCGATAAAAATGCGTATAACCAAAACGACACAAACAAAAGCTTAAAAAATACATTTTCCTTGGCTTTATTATCATCTGATGCGTTAAGATCTCCGACGCTTGCAGTTATGCCGTTCAAAAGCTGATTTGACAAAAGCCTGAAATTGACAATAATCATTGAATAGTTTGAATACAGATTGAGACTTTGTAAGCTGTCTATTGCCTGTACAAGAATGTTGTCGGTACTGTTTAGCGAAACGCCTGCAAGCTTATATACCAAAAGAGCTTTTACGTTATCAAAAATGCTCTTTTTTTCTTCTTTTGTCAGATCCACCTGTGGTTTTTCGTTAACCACGGGGTATCTTTTTGAACAGATACGTGAAATAATCATGTTCCTTATTTGGTTGGAAACAATCATTACCAAAAGATACAGCACAAAATTATGCGTTGTATACAAGATAACAATCTGCACTATAACCTGAATAATCGTAAAAATCTGCTCTACTACAGTGCCGATATATCTTTCTTGATTTGCCGTCATAAAAGTTCTTTTCCATACAAGAAAATAAGACAGCACCGTATTTGCAAGATACAAAAGATAAATAAGAACCAAATTATCAGGTATATTCGGCTTATCGACTATGATAATATCCAAAAAAGGAACAAGCAGCAATCCGAATATTGCAACTATTGCGCCTATAATTCGATATGCCGATTTGTAAAATGAGACATACTGACGGATTTTTACCTTATCCTTGTCACGGATAGGCTTGTAAAGGCTGAAAACAATTGCATTGCCCACACCAAGCTCCGCAAAAGACAAAACCTGCAGGATATTTGTAAAAAGTCCGTTAACACCAAGATAATCCTCTGCCAGTGTATGTACAAACACATAACGTACAACAAAACCGAGAATAAGTGTTGTAACCTCGGCAAAAAGCCCAAAGGCAGAATTTCGTATTGAATTTTTAAGCCTCGAAGTACTCTTCGCCATCAAATTACCTCTTTCTTTGCTAAAGCCCACTACACGGGACACTCCCTACCCACATCCAACCCGTATGCTCGGGTTTTCACAAACAAAAGTAAAAATGAATGAATGTGAGTGTCGCTGTTCCTTTAAAACTGTTGCAATCACCTAATCAAAGTGAATTGGTATACGGTTTTTCGGGATTGAAATATATCGTCGTATGCTGTGCAGTACCCTTTTTAAACATCATATAATCCTCACCGTATTGCACACTGAGTCTCTCATGCACATTTTCGGGGCATGTAACAGTACGCCATTCAAACGGCAATTCAACAGTTTTTTCAAAGAGTTCTCTTCGCCACTCATACTTTTTAACACCGGGACGAAAAGCTGTTACGCCTACCTTTTCGGTATTACCCTTTATGCTCTTTACCGCTTTGAGATAGCGCATCGAAAGCTTTTCATGTGTTGTAAAAATATTCAAAAACCCAATTACGAATCGGGCAAAAGTTTTGGAAATTTTCTTTGCTTCCGGCGAGCGAGGCACTTCAAATCCCAATAGAAGCAAACGAAACACTTTAAGATATGTCATATGTAAAAAATATCTTATTCTGCTGTCGGGCACATTATCCAGCGGAAAAATATCGATAAATATGCCTCTGTGCCATTCGGGAAAGCAGTTTGTTTCAAAACGCGTCGAGCCCGTAGTACGGTTGTCACGTAATTTTGCATGCCATGGCTGAAATCCTTTTTCACTGCCTGCCCACTGCAAAAAATACGGCTCCTTGAGCTCTTCTTTACAAACCTCTATAAATCTGTCATAGTCTTCCCTGAGCATCTGTATGTCAATGTCGTCATCCCAAGGAATAAATCCCTTGTGTCTCACTGCGCCCAAAAGAGTACCACCGTCTGCAAACCATTTAATATTGTGCCTGTTGCATATATCTTCCATTACTTCCAGAAGCTCAATGTCACAAAGCCACACCTTTTTCATGGTTTCGTCAACATAAAACCCGCTTCTCTCTTCTGCTTTAAGAAAATCATTCATCGATTAATCCACCAATCGCAAGTATTTCTCTTATACTGTCAACACCTGTTTTTGTAAAAGCTGTCCTTTTGTCTTTGTCCCAGCCGTTTTTAATTGCCTCACAGAGCATCTTCATAACATATTCAGAATTCATATCACAACAAGCAATTGCTCTGTGGGAACATCCTGCCAGAGTCATAAAATCCTTTTGCTTTGTACCCCATGAGAAAACCACTGCAGGTACATCCAAGGAATACGCCGTAATAACAGCATGCAATCTTGCCGCACAAATAGCCTTAAATCCCGCAACTTGTCCAACCAATTCCTCACATGTTTCGGGACGTTTTAAAAGTATATTTTTACCAAGCTTTTCGCACACTTTCCTGCCCAGCTCATAATCTTTTATAAAACCGTTACAGAAAAGTACTGCTTCAAAGCCTTTATTTTCAATTTCATGTATCAGATCAACGTAAAAATCGATAAGCTCTGCTTCTCCTAACGGATAACCATATTCTGAAAAAGCATTGCCTCTTATTACACCAACACCTATTTTTTCCGAACTCTTATCTTTATTTATATTGAGTATTTCGCCCGCCATGGTTGCCGCACATGCGACAGTTTTTACGGGCATTTTTGTCATCTTTTTAACAGTTTCTTCGCCGTCACGACAAGATATGTATTTAATACTGTCTTTAAGGAGAGCCTTTTTTAAGAGCTTTTTTCCCAGTTTTGCACGTTTGTCGCTAACAACACCAACAGCATTGAAACACATCGGTATATTGTTTTTTTCGCAAACCTCTGCCATAAGCATCAGATTATGGTAATAATCATGCCAAATACTGTCCTCCAGTATGCCGCCACCGGGCACAATTACTGCATCTGCGCCTTCCGTTACGCTCTCATAGTATTTTTCGAGCCTTTTTTTGCGGTTGGGGTCAGTCAGCCATTCAAGATGACAGCCTATTTCCCGTATGGGATAATTCATAAGCGACATAAGGGAAAAAACCTTGTGAAAAACACTGTAAAAAGGGCTCCAGTTTACACTGTAAACTGTCCCCGATGTCTTTTGTCTGGGATACTTTGGGCTAAGGGTTTCTCTTCCGTAGAAATCCGCATATTTGATTTCCACATCACAGAGGCTATTTATAATTCCGCCGACAGAAACACAAAGCAATCTGTCACCCAGATTTGGGTCATTGTAAACACCAAATATAACAACTTTCTTCATAAATCCCTCCGTGCAGAAAAAAACGTACACTATACCAATTTTTATTATATCATTTTGCCTCTTTACTGTCAAGGTTGGCACTTCTCCACTCAGAGGGTGAAACACCGCACACCGCCTTGAAAGCTCGCTGCATTGTTTTAACACTTCCGAAACCGCACAACCGGGCACAAAGCTGGGTTGTTATGTTTTCTTTCAGCATTTCCTGCGCTTTTTCCACCCTAAGATTTCGGATATATTCACTGATAGTTACACCATTATTAAGTTTGACATATTTTTCAGCCTCGTAGCGTGACAAGTTCACATTTTCGCAGATTTCGTCCACAGTTAAAGTTTCGTACTGATAATTTTGGCGTATATAATTTATAATCTCACTGTAAACATCTTTTGTAATAGTCTTCTCGTGAGGTTTCTTTTCATCGGTCAATATAAAAAACTCTTTTTTCAATATAGTTTTCAGCTTTTCAATCTGCATTAATTGGTCAAAGTCAGCTTCTACACGGTAGTATTCGCCATCTTTGTTAAACTTACAACCAATCTCCTCCAAGGCTTTTATTAAGATGTAATCAGCTTCGCGTTTTTTATCAATATTTTTAAATCTTTCAAAATAAATACGCTCATAATCCATTTTTAATATCATTTTATCACCAACAGTAAAGGGGCACGTTTCCGTACCCCTCTTAATTTATTTATTATTTAATTAAGCTTTCGCCTGTCATTTCTGCGGGCTTTTCAAGCTCTAAAATTTCAAGCATTGTAGGAGCGATGTCAGCAAGTCTGCCGCCTTCCTTGAGTTCGCAATCCTGACCTACCACAATAAAGGGAACAGGATTTGTTGTGTGCGCTGTGAAGGGACCCTTTGTTTCGGGATCGATAAGCTGGTCAGCGTTACCGTGGTCAGCTGTGATGCACGCTACGCCACCCTTTGCAATGATTGCGTCAACCATTCTGCCTACACATGTATCAACAGCTTCAACAGCTGCTACTGCCGCAGGGATAATACCTGTGTGACCTACCATGTCGCAGTTTGCATAGTTAAGAATAATAACATCAAACTTGTCAGAGTTGATAGCTTCAAGTACAGCGTCGCAAACTTCATATGCGCTCATTTCGGGCTTCATATCAAATGTTTCAACATCGGGAGACTTGATAAGTATTCTGTCTTCGCCGTCAAACTGCTTTTCTTCACCGCCGTTGAAGAAGAATGTTACGTGAGCATACTTCTGTGTCTCGGCAATTCTAAGCTGTGTAAGACCCTTCTTTGAAAGGTATTCGCCAAGTGTCATAGTGAGCTCTTCGGGAGGATATGCAACAGTCACGTTGGGCATTTCTGCATCGTACTGAGCCATACATACAAAATGTACGGGGAAATATCCGTTACGTCTTTCAAAGCCTTTAAATTCGGGGTCAACGAATGTTCTCGTGAGCTGGCGCGCTCTATCGGGACGGAAGTTGAAGAAGATAACAGAATCGCCTTCCTTAATCTTACCATCCTTATCGCATACTGTGGGAAGCATAAATTCGTCTGTTACGCCGTTTGCGTAAGAGTTACGAACAGCTTCTACAGCGTCATTTTCTTCTACGCCTTCGCCGTAAACGAGAGCGGAATAAGCCTTTTCAACTCTGTCCCAAGCGTTGTCACGGTCCATTGCATAAAATCTGCCTGCAACAGTTGCAATAGAGCCAAGACCGATTTTGTCGATTTCTGCCTGCAAATCTGCCATATATTCAGCGGCAGAGGAGGGAGGCACGTCACGTCCGTCAAGGAATGTGTGAACGTAAACCTTACTAACGCCCATACTCTTTGCCATACGGATAAGACCGTAAAGGTGTGTGTTGTGGCTGTGTACACCACCGGGAGAAAGAAGACCCATAAGGTGTAATGCCTTACCCTTTGCATTTTCCATAGCGTCGCAAAGAGCCTTGTTCTTTAAAATTGTACCGTCTTCGATATCCTTTGTAATCTTAACAAGCATCTGGTAAACTACTCTGCCTGCACCGATATTTGTGTGACCAACTTCGCTGTTACCCATCTGACCGTCGGGAAGACCAACGTCAAGACCGGATGCCGCAATAGTTGTATTGGGGCAAGAGGCAAAATACTTGTCAAGGTTAGGAGTTTTTGCTTCATAAATCGCGTTACCTTCAGTTTCGGGATTAATACCATAACCGTCCATGATGATAAGCGCAACAGGTTTTTTACTCATAGTAAATTTTCCTTTCTTGAATTGCAATTACCCACCAAATTTACCTAAACCCACTCGGTGGGACAGTGGGTGACAGAAACTCGCAAGTTTCCTTTTGCATATCGTATCCCGATGTGCAAAAGCAGCCCTGTCCCCTACCTTATAAAATCGTTGCAATTACCTAATCAAATTAAACTGATATAAAAATATTTTACGCGTTTGTGAATGCGTAAGAGATTTCGTCAGATTGTATTTTTGCATGAGCGCCGTGTACTATTTGTACACAAGTGAAATGCAAAAGCGCAAGATGACGGAAGATTTTACGCATTAGCGATGATGGAGAAGTCTTCGCTCTTAAGGCTGGCACCGCCAACAAGACCGCCGTCGATATCGCTCATTGCGAAAAGCTCTGCTGCACAGTCCTTGTTTACGCTACCGCCGTAGAGGATTGCCACCTTGTCAGCTGTTTCCTGGTCATAGATAGTAGCAAGGCAAGCACGGATATCAGCGCAAACCTCGTTTGCCTGTTCGCTTGTAGCAACCTTACCTGTACCGATAGCCCAAATGGGTTCGTAAGCGATAACAATCTTTGTCATGTCTTCACGGGAAACACCGCGGAGAGCAATCTTAATCTGTGTACGGATGAAGTCAAATGTTACGTTGTCTTCTCTCTGCTGAAGGCTTTCACCGCAGCAAAGTACGGGGATAAGACCCTTTTCGAGCGCCTTTGTAACCTTCTTGTTGATGATTTCATCGCTTTCGCAGAAGTATTCTCTTCTTTCGCTGTGACCGATAATTACGTATTCAACGCCGAGGTCCTTTAACATATCAGCACTTACTTCACCTGTGTAAGCACCCTTGTCCATGTAGTAGAAGTTCTGCGCGCCAACCTTGATGTTTGTGCCCTTTGCAACTTCCAAAACTGCAGGAAGGTCAACAAGAGGAGGGCAAACGAGAACATCGTTCTTTGCACCTGCACACTTTTCAACAAGCTCTGTAATAAGCTGTTTTGCCTCGGAGGGTGTCATGTTCATTTTCCAGTTACCTGCTGCTAAAATCTTTCTTGCCATAATAAAATTCATCCTTTCTATTATTCACCAAAAGCGGTCAGATTGACTGACCGCTTTTATTTTTCAATTTATCTGTCGAGTAATGCCACAATACCGGGAAGTTCCTTGCCCTCTAAGAATTCGAGAGAAGCACCGCCACCTGTGGAGATATGGCTCATCTTGTCGCCAAGACCTGCCTGGTTAACTGCTGCAACGCTGTCGCCGCCGCCGATAACTGTAACAGCGTCAAGCTGTGCGAGCATAGCTGCGATTTCGTTTGTGCCCTTAGCAAAGTTGCTCATTTCGAATACGCCCATAGGACCATTCCAAACAACTGTCTTAGCATCACTAAGAACGCTCTTGAAGAGTTCGATACTCTTGGGACCGATGTCGAGACCTTCCCAACCTTCGGGAATATCGCCCTCAACAATCTGTGTGTTAGCGTCGTTTGCGAAATTGTCTGCTACAACTGTATCGATGGGAAGAACAATCTTGTCGCCTGCTTCATCGAGCATCTTCTTAGCATATTCAATATAGTCTGTTTCAAGAAGAGAGTTACCTGTCTTCTGACCCATAGCAGCCTTGAATGTGTAAGCCATACCGCCGCCGATGATGAGCTTGTCTACCTTCTTAAGGAGGTTTTCGATAACAGAAATCTTACTGGATACCTTAGAACCGCCAAGAACAGCTACAAGAGGACGAACGGGGTTATTAACAGCGTTGCCTAAAAATTCGATTTCCTTATTGATAAGGTAACCGCCTACAGCAGGAAGGTGTTCTGCTACACCAACGTTGGAGCAGTGTGCACGGTGAGCTGTACCGAAAGCATCGTTTACAAATACATCTGCCAAAGATGCAAGTTCAGCGGAAAATTCGGGAACGTTCTTTGTTTCTTCTTTTCTGTAACGCGTGTTTTCGAGAAGAACAACGTCGCCGTCATTCATAGCTGCAACTGCTGCCTTTGCGTTTTCGCCAACAACTGTTGCGTCTGCTGCAAATACTACTTCCTTACCAAGCTTTTCGGAAAGTCTCTTTGCAACGGGTGCAAGGCTCATGGAAGGAACGGGTTCGCCCTTGGGCTTACCCATATGAGAACAAAGGATAACCTTTGCGCCGTTTTCTACAAGGTAGTTGATTGTGGGCATAGCGCCAACAATTCTGTTTTCGTCTGTGATGTTGCCTTCTGCATCAAGGGGAACGTTGAAGTCACAACGGACGAGGACTCTTTTGCCTCTTACTTCAACATCTTCAAGTGTTTTCTTGTTTAACATAACTATCACCTCATAAAATATTTTTTCACATGTAAATATTATAACACATATTATTCCAATATTGCAATATTTTTCTTATAAAACATTAGTCTAAATTTACAATATTGAATCTGATTTGTTTATCACGCAATTACCGGGCAGCCAATGTTGGCTCCATTCCCTCAGCTTTGAGTCTTATTTTCAAAAAAGTTTGAAAGACTTCAGATTCTTCAGAAATATTTTCCTTGAATTTTTCAAGTCGTCTTTTCCCCAATCTTCTGTCAAGAACGGCGAAAATCCTTACAAGCAGGTTTTCGCTATCTAAGCTTTTTTCTATGGACTGATTATCAAACTCATCAAACGCACGGTAAAAGCATCTCTGGTCAAACTGACCGTATTTAAGTGCCGTGTCATCCATAAAAGGAAATTCCAGCCTGAGCCGTGCATCATAGGTCTCATCTTTTGGCAGAAGTGGTGCTTTACTCCATTGCTCGTAATAGCTGCCTGACAAAATTTCCTTGCCATCAAGTCTTATTGATGCTCTCCCCTCTTGGTCGTGACTTTTCTTATACGTGGTCACAAAATACTGTATGTGCCCCTTGAGGGAATCGGCAAGATATTCGTTTTCTAACTTTGCACGCATTTTCGACCAAGTGTACATATAATTAACCTCATTCTTTTTTAACACAAAAAGGAAACTCAATACAATATGAGTTCCCTTTGATTTTTCTTAAACTAAAGGTTCGGGACGATAAATAAGATGCAAAATGTTGCCTTCAATGTCACGGAAGAAGAAAGTGGAAATACCCTTTGCACTTGTGGCAGGAGGAGTAACCACCTCAACGTTTTCTGCCATAAGACGTTCTACCGCAGAATCAAAATCGTCAACACTGATTGCAATATGACGGATGCCCTGGCGCTTTGCTGCAATATCTTCTCTTTCCATCTCTTCTGCAGGGATGAATTCAATCATGCTTTTGTCGGAAAAAGCCAAGAAAATTGTACCCTTGCCGTTGTCGTAAACAACCTCTGTGTCAAACATTTTTGTGTACCAATCTGTTAAAACCTTTGTATCCTTTGCGATAATCGCAAGATGCTCAATTCCGAATTTCATAGTTTGTAATTCCTCCTTTGATTACACCATTTACCTTTTATCTGGGACCTGACATTTTTAATGTACGGGGACACAGCCATTCATTCATTTTTTATTTTGCTTGTAGCAAAACGAGATTGTGGGTTGGCTGTAGGTAGGCAATGTCCCCCATTGTGGGTTGCAGTTTACATTGCTTATTAATTAAAACTTCTCTGCAAAATATACAACACCGAACAAATCCGGACCTGTATGGCAACCTATTGTAGGGCCTACAACAGCATCATCAATAACAATATTGGGATACTGCTCGCTTATGGCATTGCGCAAAAACGCCGCTTTTTCGTAAACGCAGGTATGGATTGTATAAACTCTGCCTTCGTTGAAATCGCCCATTGCCTTTGCGGCATCTACAAGCTTTTTGTAAAGATTCTTACTGCCGCGAAGCTTTGCCCCCTGCTCTACCAAACCATCCTTCAAAACAAGGATAGGCTTAATGTCGAGCATATTTGCAACAGCAAAGGTTGTCGCATTGATTCTGCCGCCCTTTTTAAGGTGAGTTAAATCATCGGTTAAGAAATATGCGTTTGCACTATAGCAAATCTTTTTAATTCTTTCGATAATTTCGTCAGGACCTTTGCCTTCTTTCAAAAGCTTTGCGCCTTCAATTACAGCAAAGCCGTAAAGCACGCTGTATGTCATGGAGTCGATAACTTCAACCCTGAAGCCCTCGTGTTCATCCATAACCTGAGAAGCCATCATTACAGCATTTTGGCAGGTGCCGCTCGCCTTACCGGAAATGGATGTATAAATTACCGTATCATAGCCGTCATTATATGCCTGAGTGAAAGCCTCTTCAAACTCAATAGGAGAAATCTGTGCCGTTTTGGGAACATCTTCTGTCACCTTTTCCATTGCATAAAAATCCTCTACGCTCTGGTCAATACCGTCAAGATAATACTTTTCGCCATCAAATGAATATTTCAAGGGTAAAACTTTAATGCCGTATTCATTAGCTCTTTCCATGCCTATATCAGAACCGCTGTCTGTCATCAGCAAAATTTTAGACATAAAAACCTTTCCTTTCATTCAGATACTACCGTTTAAAAATATCATATTTTTTCTCGTTTGTCAACGCATCACCTGGGAGGTGGTCCGCCACCGGGAGGACCACCCGGAGGTCCTCCGGGACCTCTTCTGCCGCCGGGACCACGTCCGCCGCCTTCATCTGCGTTAAAATTCATCGCATTCATTGTGCGTTGTGCTTTAACAAGACCTGCATAAATACCATCACGCTCCATAAGTTCTTTATGCGTACCTATTTCGGCAATTCTTCCTTCTTCCAAAACCACAAGACGGTTTGCGTTTTTCAATGTGGAAAGACGGTGGGCTATCGCAAAAGTGGTTCTTCCTTTGATAAGTCTGCCGAGAGCCTCCTGAATCTGTGCCTCGGTTTCGGTATCTACGCTTGCGGTAGCTTCGTCCAAAATAAGGATTTTCGGGTCAGAAATCACTGCACGTGCAATAGCAATTCGCTGTCTTTCACCGCCCGAGAGCCTATAGCCCTTTTCGCCCACATATGTATCATACCCGTTGGGCAGTCTCATTATAAAATCATGGGCGTTTGCAATTTTTGCCGCTCTTATTACATCATCAACGGTTGCATCGGGCTTTGCATAGCAAATGTTTGAAAGTATGCTGCCTGCAAAAAGATAGCTTTCCTGCAAAACTATACCAAGATTATGCTTATAATATGCGCGGTCAATGTCACGTATGTTATTTCCGCCAACGGTTATAGCTCCCTCGTCTACATCGTAAAGACGCATCAGAAGATTTATAAGCGTGCTTTTACCCGCACCGGAATGACCAACGAGACCTATCATTTCGCCTTCTTTTACATGAAGAGAAAAGTTTTTTATTACACTTCTGTAGCTCTTATATCCGAAAGTCACATTATCAAAAACAATGTCGCCCTTAATTTCGGGGCAAGTTTTTGTATCTTCTGCACCGTAATCCGTTTCTTCATCAAGCACTTCAAAAACTCTCTGTGCACTTGTTGCCGCTTCGGAAAGGTGGCGAGGCAGCATGGAAAACCAGTCAAGACGGTTGTAAAGATATGACGCATATGTTGAAAACTGCATCAGTTCACCCAAGGTAAGCGTGCCGCCCACAACAAGATTACCGCCGTAAAGCAGTACAAAATAGCTTCCGAAACCAATCAAAAATCTGATTATGGGCCATATAGTACCCGAATAGCGGTCGTTGTCAATACTCTGCTCTCTTACCTCTGCCGCCACAACCGAGAACTGGTCTATCGCCCATTTTTCACGACCGAAAGCCTTTACAACACGCATGCCGTTAAGTATGTCGTTGAGCTTGCTGGTCATTTTGTCTGCTTTACGCCACTGTATATGATATCTGCGACGTACTTCAGAGCGTATTTTATTGACAATAACCATTACGATGGGTATCGGTACCAAAATAAGCAGTGCCATGCGCCAATTGTATGCAAAAAGCACAACTCCAACTGAGAAAAACAGTACAATTTCATTAAGTGCCATTACACCGATATTTTGTATAAAGTGACCTATGCGCATCGTATCACGGTTGATTCGTTGCATCATGTCACCGGTCTTTTTGCTTTCAAGCTTTCCTATTCCCATCTCCTGAAGTTTTGTATAAACTTCTTTTCTCAAATCCTTAACAAGCATATTACTTGCTTTTACGGATATGATGCGTCTTGCTATGGTAATACCCGTGGTGAGAACATTACACAATGCTGTAAGAGCCACAAAAATGAGCAGAACCTGTATTGTGCCATTAGGGTTTTTAATTGCATCGTCAATCATTCTTTTCTGGATTTCGGGCGCAATGAGCATTGCTGCAGAGTTGAGCCAAAAAAGAACAAGTATTCCTATATAAAGATTTTTACACGGTGCCGCAAGGCGTGCAATGCGCTTAAACATGCCCAGTTTGTCCGAGCACTGAGGACAAATCCGTGTATTTCTCAAGTAGTTACGTCCGCAATTAGGGCATTTTCTTGATTCGTCAAAGCTCTCGTGCACTCTTTCTTCACAATCTATAATCTCCTGCACGATACGTTCTATATATGCAAACTGAGGCATATACTCAGCTGTATATTTTGCCATCACGTAACACACGCCGTCACAAGTTATCTCCAGTCTTCCTGCACCAACAAGCTCAGTAGCCTTAACCTCCGATACTTTGTTTATCGGAAGCACCATATAAATCTCGTCGTCTGTCACAGTTACAATATTTTGACCTGTTATTATCAGATATCCACGGGTGTACATTCCCGTAAAATTCACATCAAAGGGCACTGCGTATTTTATTTCACCAAGGTTTGCATTTGCAATTTTATCTTCGGTTACTTTGTCCAAATCGCATCGTAAAATCATTTTTATCCCTTCTTTCCCTTTCGGTTACCCCTTGGGTTATTTATAACCAGATGTCAAGTATCTTCATCGCTTTATCATCAGCCTTTTTTAAGTCCGGGATAAGATATCTTGACCCGTCAACGTCAATAAGCATTACAGAGTTTTCGGTTATTCGTATAAGACTTGACGACATATCAAAGGTGGTAAAGTTTCTCTCGCCTGCAGAGGTTTCGGTTTCCCAATAGGTGTGCCCGAACTCTTCCTTTGCGTTCTTCACTTTTATGATTTCGGGTACAAAATATCGCTTTTCGAGCTCGTGGTTAATAAGCTCCTTTTCTTTTTCCGAGAACATGCCAATCTCTTCGATTATTCCTATTTCGGTGTTGCGGTCACGGTGGCTTTCTGCCTTACGGCGCACAGAAAGATACTTATCCTTCTGATGAAGAGGAAAAAGCCTTAAAACATCAACTCTTCCGATATCCTTATTGTCAACAACCGCACCCAGAAGTGCTCCTTCCGTTTCGTAAAACTTAATATCATTTGGCGTGAGATATCTCACATTTGCCGCATTTTTAAAATCATTCGTCATCTTCCATACCTCGTATCTTCAAAGCTTCCTTCTGTTTGCCGAGCATTCCCGCATAAATTCCGCCCAAGGCTTCAAGCTCTTCATGGGTGCCCATTTCCGCAATTTCACCGTGTTCAATAACCACAAGTCTGTCAGCGTTTTTAAGTGTTGACAGCCTGTGTGCAATAGCTATTGTTGTTCTCCCCTTTGTGAGGGTTTCTATAGCCTGCTGTATCATAAGCTCCGTCTCGGTATCAACGCTTGCAGTTGCCTCGTCGAGGATAAGTATTCTCGGGTCAAGGAGTATTGCACGTGCAATATTAATTCTTTGCCTTTCACCGCCTGAGAGGTTTGTAGAGCGTTTGCCAAGCTCTGTTTCGTAGCCGTCGGGTAATTTCATAATAAAGTCATGAGCGTTTGCCAGCTTTGCCGCACACACAACCTCTTCGCGTGTTGCATCGGGGCGCGCAAAAGCAATGTTTTCCATAATAGTACCCGAGAAAAGATGTGTTTCCTGCAGTACCATACCTATACGCCTGTGCAAATCACCATGCTCAATGTCACGGATGTTTACGCCGTCAATTGTAAGTTCACCCTCATCAATATCATAAAGGCGTGTGATGATGTTTGTAATAGTACTCTTGCCTGCACCGGAATGACCAACGAGACCTATCATTTCGCCCTTCTTGATATCAAGATTTATATTCTTTAAAACGGGCTTATTGGGCTCGTAGGAGAAAGTAACGTTTTTAAGCGAAATATTGCCTTCAATATCATCCATCCTCACAGGATTGGGGCTGGGTTCAACATCGGTTTTTCGGTCAATTATTTCAAAAAGTCGATGTGCACAGTTAAGTGTTTCCGTAAGCCAGTCAATACTGTTTACAATTGAGTCAATAGGACCTAAAACCATGCCCATATAACCGACAAACGTCATGAGCATACCAAAGGTCATCCCCGTTCCGCTCATTATCTGAGCACCGCCTACAGCCCATACGAAAAGTCCGCCAAGGCTTGTTATGTAGCCCATAACAGGGAAAGTTTTTGCACCGCGGATACCTTCGCGGACATTTGCATCATGAAGTTCACCGCTCGCTTTGTCAAAGCGGTCGATTTCGCTGTCCTCTTTACCAAAAGCTTTAACAACTCTGATGCCCGAAAGCGCATCGTTTATAACGCTGTTGAGCTTGCTTCTCTTCTGCCATGATGCGTTTTTAAACTTACGGAATTTAGGAAAAGCAACCTTCATCATATAAACAGTAAACGGCACGGGAATAAAAACAATCAGTGACAAGAGAGGATTCATCATAATCATAACCGTTGCCGTACCGATAAGCGTAAGACCGTTTATTATAAGCTCGGGAATTCGCCACAGGATTGTAAAGCAGATTTCCTCTGCGTCATTATTAACCCTGTTCATAAGACTGCCTGTATGCTGAGAATTGAAAAAACTCATGGAAAGGCGCTGCATGGCAGAAAAAATCTGACTTTTTATATCAAAAACAATATTTGCACTCACCTTTGCCGCAATACATTCTTTTACTATGTTAATTGCAAGCCTTACCACTTCCAGCACGATAAGACACAACACAAAAGGCACTATCATGTTATAGTATTTTCCGTTTTCGTCAAGCACCTGATCGTAAAACGTAGTACCGCTCACATAAGGACGCAGTACTCCCACAAGAGCCGAGAGAACCATACATACGCCCATCATTGCAATCAAAAACTTGTACTTGGGCAGATATCCCATAAGTCGTATTATAATAGCTTTCCTGTTCATGCACTTAGGGCATATTTTTCGTCTTGGGTCACGGTAGGGTTTTCCGCAAGTGGGACACACATTGTCGTCGCCCATTGTTTTGAAATCTTCCTCTGTAAGCTCCTTGTTTTCGCGCAATTTATTCACAACCATTGCAAACCTTGACGCAGTTCTGCCGACAGAATTGGAATAAAACGCCACGGGATATGCCTCTCCGTGTTTCTTTACAACAAACTGCCCCGTGTGGATAAAATCCTCGTTTGTAATTTCCTCAACAGTATCATAGGGATAGTTTACGAGCATTTTATCACCTGTATTTATAACGGTAAGCCTGTCACGATATGCCAAAAGCCACACTTCTCCATATGTGCAATCGGTGTCCATATCACACTTGAGTGTTGCCTCCGGAGAAGACAGATTATAGGATTCCATCAAGGCTTTAATTTTATCATCAAGTTCAATAAATCCCTTTATCAAGACAAAATCACCCCATTTTCATTGTCATAATTTCAGTATATCAATCTCTCATTTTAAAATCAATATTTTTTTGACATTTTTTAATTTTTGTGTAGAAATTTTTCGCCATATATGTTATTATATAATGGATAAGGTGTTTTAATCAAACGCTCTTTGTATCAGAATTTTAAGCAGAAAGGCTTGTTTATATTATGGCAACAAAAAAACCTACCAGAACCAGGATTTCCAAGTCCTCAAAAAGCAAAAACACAAAGGCATCTCAGCCTCTTGCTCGTGAGGTAAAGATTTTTATCGCCGGATTTATCTCCCTCGTGCTTGTGTTATCCTTTTATTCGCCGTTTTTCGGCTTTTTCGGCAAGCTTGTGCGCGGTATAGGTCTTGGTCTTATGGGCGCACCGGCTTACTTTATGCCTATTCTTGCGGCAACATTTATGCTGCACCACACCATCAAAGGCTCTGTAAATCCGTATCTTAAGACGTATATATGCCTTGGTTCTGCTTTAATTCTGCTTAGTATTCTTGCAACAATCAATGCTTCCGACGGCAATGTTAATTTTTTGAATTCGGACAACTCCTCTCTTTTTGAGCAGGTATTAAGCGACGCAACAAGCACTGTTCCCGTAGGCGGTGGTCTTATAGGTGCACTGGGTATTCCCGTAATGAGCTTTTTCGGCGAGCTGGGCAGTCAGCTTCTTATCCTTTTTTCAATTATCATGCTGGTATCGTTTGCCACAGGCAATGTTGTTATCGCATGGATTATAAAAGGTTTCAAGCTTCTTTGGAGTTTTGTCAGCCAAAAATTTGAAGCATATCAGGAAGAAAAAGCTACACACGAGCCTGCTCCCGCCAAGAAAGAAAAGAAGCTTAAAAAGCCAACTGCAAAAAAAGCAGCTGAAGTTGAAGAAGACGATAACGAAGTTGAAGAAAAAGACCTTGTACAGGTTGAGTTTGACTTTGATGCGCCTGCCCCCTCCCGTGAGCGTATTCGCGTAAAGAAAACTGAAACACCCCTGGTTAAAGAAGAAGAGCCTGTTGTTCCCGAAGAGCCTCACGATGCTTTCGGTGATATGAAGATTAATGTTTTTCTTGAACCTGATGACAAAGACGAACCCGAGGTTGAACCTGTCAGTGCAAATGACGCTGTTCCCACGGTTACTATCAACATTACTCCCGAGGAGGAAGCGCCCGCACCCGTAAAAAAGGTGCCCAATGTGGCAATCGAGCTTAAAGAGGATGATTTTATCGTAGATACAAAGCCCTACGAATTTCCTCCCATAACACTCCTCGACAAAAACTTTGACAAATCTCAAGGCGGCAAAGGTCCTGACCTTCGTGAGCAGGCAAAAACACTTATTGATACATTAAAGAGCTTCGGTGTTGAAGCCCGAATTTTAGAGGTCAACAAAGGTCCCTCTATAACACGTTTTGAAATTCAGCCTGCAACAGGCGTAAAGGTAAGCAAAATTACGGGGCTTGCTGATGACATTGCTATGAATCTTGCGGCACTCAGCGTGCGTATCGAAGCCCCTATCCCAGGCAAGGCGGCTGTAGGTATCGAAATTCCCAACCAGTCCAACTCCATTGTTCGTCTCCGCGAGGTTATCGACTCTGATGCTTTCAAATCCTTTGGTGCAAAAACAGCCTTTGCTTTAGGCAAAGATATCACAGGCACCCCTATTGTTACCGACATTGCAAAGATGCCTCATGCGCTTATCGCAGGTGCTACAGGTTCAGGTAAGAGTGTTTGTATCAACTCACTTATCACAAGTATTATTTACAAGGCCGACCCCAAAGAGGTCAAGTTCATTATGATTGACCCCAAGGTTGTTGAGCTTTCGGTTTACAACGGCATTCCCCATCTTCTTATTCCTGTTGTTACAGACCCCCGAAAAGCCGCAGGCGCGCTTAACTGGGCAGTTCAGGAAATGACAAAGCGTTACAAGATGTTTGCCGACAACAACGTCCGTGACATCAAGGGTTATAACGAGCTTGCATCATTAAACGGTGAAAAAACGCTTGAACAGATTATCATTATCGTAGACGAACTTGCTGACCTCATGATGGTAGCCCCACGTGATGTTGAAGATGCTATCTGCCGTTTGGCACAAATGGCAAGAGCTGCAGGCATGCACCTTGTTATTGCAACTCAGCGTCCTTCTGTTGACGTTATCACAGGCGTTATTAAGGCAAATGTGCCTTCCCGTATAGCGTTTGCCGTATCAAGCCAGATTGACTCCAGAACAATCCTTGATATGGGCGGTGCCGAAAAATTACTCGGCAAGGGCGACATGCTCTTCCTTCCCATGGGCGCATCAAAGCCCACACGTATACAGGGTGCTTTCATCTCCGATAAGGAAGTCGAAAGAATTGTTGAATTCGTAAAAAATCCCGACATTAAATATGACGAGGATGTACTCGAAAAAATCGAAAGCGGCGTAAGTGGCGAAAAAGAGCCCGACGGTGGTGACGCAGACGAGCTTTTGCCTCAGGCTATTGAAATTGTTGTTGAAGCAGGACAAGCATCTGCATCGCTTCTCCAGCGCAGATTAAAGGTAGGTTACAGCCGTGCAGGCAGACTTATTGACCAGCTTGAAGCACGCGGAATTGTAGGTCCTCACGAGGGTGCAAAGCCCAGACAGGTTTTAATCAGCCGTACCGAATACGCTGAAATGACAATGCAAATGTAAAGAAAGGCACTATAATGGCAAATAACTTTTTACCAATTACAAAAGAAGATATGACAGCACGCGGATGGGATTACTACGACTTTTTGTTCATATCGGGTGACGCATATGTTGACCACCCCTCGTTCGGTGTTGCCATTTTGTCAAGACTACTCGAAAAAGAAGGCTACAGGGTATGTATTCTGCCTCAGCCTGATTATAAATCCTCTGATGACTTTTTAAGGTTCGGCAAGCCGCGCTTAGGTGTTTTAATCTCCGGCGGTGTTATCGACTCAATGGTCAACCATTATACCGCAGCAAAAAAGCGTCGCAGCGAAGATGTTTACTCCCCCGGCGGAAAGGCAGGTCTTCGTCCTGACCGTTGCACAATCGTTTATGCAAATCGAGTAAGAGAAGCTTTCGGCAAAATCCCCGTAATCATAGGCGGTACAGAGGCAAGCTTAAGACGCTTTGCCCATTATGACTATTGGTCAGATTCTGTAAGACGAAGCATCATTTTTGACTCACAGGCTGATTTTATATCATACGGTATGGGCGAAAAAAGCATCATCGAGCTTGCAAATATGCTTGCAGAAGGCACAGACCCCAAGCTTGGTAAAATTCCCGACGGTGTGTGTTATGTGTCTGACGAGTTACCCAAAGGTGCAATAGAACTTCCGTCATACGAAGAAGTTAAAGCAGATAAAAAGGCATACGCCTTGGCAACAAAGATTGAATACGAAGAGCAAGACCCCTATCGCGGTAAAATCCTCGCTCAGAAGCACGGAGATAAATATATTATCCAGATGCCCATGAGTAAGCCCCTCACACAAAATGAGCTTGACAGGGTATATGCTCTTCCCTATACAAAGGAATACCATCCTTCCTACGAAAAAGACGGCGGTATTCCCGCAATTGAAGAGGTCAAGTTTTCCGTAACAAGTTCACGCGGTTGCTTTGGCAGCTGTTCGTTTTGTGCAATCACTTTCCATCAGGGACGTATTGTGCAGGCGCGAAGTCATGCGTCCATCTTGAACGAGGTTAAGCAGATGACATGGATGCCTGATTTCAAAGGCTATATCCACGATGTAGGCGGCCCTACCGCAAACTTCCGTTTCCCCGCTTGCCAAAAGCAAACAAAATACGGTGCCTGCAAGGACAAGCAGTGTCTCTATCCCGATGTTTGCAAAAACGCGGAGGTAGACCATTCGGATTATCTTGAGCTTCTCCGCAAAATCCGTGCTGTAGATAAAGTAAAAAAAGTCTTTATCCGAAGCGGCATCCGCTATGATTATCTCATAAAGGACAAAAACGATGAATTTTTCCGCGAATTATGTATGCACCATGTATCGGGGCAGTTAAAGGTGGCACCTGAACATATCTCGCCCAAGGTTCTCTCTTACATGGGCAAACCGGGGCTTAACGTGTACCAAAAATTCTGCGATAAGTTTTATCAAATAAATAAGGAAATAGGCAAAGAACAGTATCTTGTTCCCTATCTTATGAGTTCGCACCCGGGCAGCACCTTAAACGAGGCTATTGAGCTTGCAGTTTATCTCAAGCGCATGGGCATCCGCCCCCAGCAGGTGCAGGATTTTTATCCCACCCCCGGCACACTTTCAACGGCAATGTTCTATACCGGATTAGACCCGAGAACAATGAAAAGTGTGTATGTTCCCAAAACGTACGAGGAAAAGGCAATGCAAAGGGCACTTTTGCAGTCTTCAAAGCCCGAAAACTATCAAATCGTAAAAAAAGCATTAATACAGGCAGGCAGACGCGACCTTATCGGCTACGGTCCCGACTGCTTGATAAAACCCGAAAGGAGAGATACAAATGGCAACAATACTGGACGGAAAAGCACTGTCCGTAAAGATAAAGGCGCAAATCAAAGAGGAAACTCTACTTCTTCAAAAGGACGGCATACAGCCGGGTCTGGCGGTAATAATCGTGGGCGACAATCCCGCAAGCCGGGTGTACGTTAACAACAAAAAGAAAGCCTGCGAAGAATGTGGTTTTAAATCGGAGGAATTTGCTCTTCCCGCTGAAACTACCGAAGAAGAGCTTTTAAACCTTATCGAAACTCTCAACACCCGTTCTGACATTGACGGCATCCTTTGCCAGCTTCCGCTTCCTGAGCATATCAACGAAGAAAAAATACTTCTTTCAATTGACCCTATCAAGGATGTGGACGCTTTCCATCCTGTCAACGTAGGCAAAATCATGATAGGCAATTTTGACTTTTTACCCTGTACGCCTGCAGGTGTTATGGAATTAATCAAGCTTACAGGCATTGAAGTTTCAGGTCGCGAATGTGTTGTCATAGGCAGAAGCAATATTGTAGGCAAGCCTCAGGCAATGTTACTTCTTCACGCAAACGGTACGGTGACAATCTGCCATTCCCGCACAAAAAACCTTTCCGAGGTAACACGCCGTGCCGATATTTTAATTGCGGCAGTCGGAAAAGCAAACTTTGTCACAGCTGATATGGTCAAAAAGGGTGCAGTTGTAATCGACGTAGGCATGAACCGCCTTGACGGCAAACTGTGCGGCGACGTAGCATTTGATGAAGTTAAAGAGGTTGCAGGCGCCATTACCCCTGTTCCCGGAGGCGTTGGCCCCATGACAATTGCAATGCTCATGAAAAACACTCTCAAAGCAGCAAAACTTCACCACTCAATTAATTAAGAAAAGGAGATTTCTATGAAAAAAATTATTTCATTATTAATATCTTTATGCTTACTTCTCTGTCCTTTCACCGTTATGGCAGAGGAAACATTTATCGAAATAAACCCCCTTGAATATGACGAGTATACCTATGAGGAGGTTATTTTCATTTCAGGGTATACAAACAAATACGTAACACTTGGGCTTTACTATCCCGAAGAGGTTGGCGGCAGTGCAAAATTTATTATGACCTACTCCCCTGACGAATTATCCGAAGGCATTGAACTTGCTCTTGGTGAGCAGTCCCGACTCTGGCCCGAGGGTGTATGGACAATCATCGTTCAGTCAGGTGACGTTTCGGAAGTATTGGAATTTACACTTTCCGAAACAGTTGACCGCACCGAGGATGATTTTGACGACGGTTGGATACCCGAAGACCCCGATGATGAACCTACAGAAAACCCTACAAAAAAGCCCTCTACAGGAGGCAGCGGCAATTCTGTAACAGCCATAATCCCCGACATAACCGAGCTTTCACTCACTGAGGGCGAAAGCGCAAAAGTAAACATAACAACATCCGCATCATCCCTTACTCTTGAACTTGACAATGAGGATGTTATATCCGCTTCCGTATCGGGCAAAACAGTTATCGTAACAGCTCTCAAAAGAGGCGAAAGCCAGCTTTGGGTTAAAACGGGCAACAACTATGCTTCTATAAGAGTAACAGTTGCTGCTGCACCTGTTAAAAATGATGAGCCTACCGACGAACCTACAGATGAAATTACCGACGAACCCACAGAAAAAGAAACCGAAAATCCTTTCACGGATCTTCCCTCTTCTCACTGGGCAAAAGAAAGTATTCTTAAGCTTTATTCCAAGGGCATTATCAACGGCATGGATTCTGATACCTTTGCTCCCGATGACTTTGTTACAAGAGCACAGTTTGTAACAATGCTTCAAAAAGCATTCAAGCTTGAGCCTAAGTTCCCGCTCTCGCCCTTTGATGATGTCAAGTCAAACGATTGGTACTACACAGCTGTAATAGCAGCTTACGACAACGGCATTGCTACAGGTTATGGCGGCATGTTCAACCCCAACAGCCTCGTTACACGACAGGACATGGCAACATTTGCCTACCGTGCGGCAGTATATTCGGGCAAGAGTTTTTCTCTCGGCAATGTCACAAATTTTGACGACCATGACTCTATTGCAGTGTATGCGGCAGAAGCTGTTTATTCAATGCGTGCCAAGGGTATTATCAACGGTATGACAAGCACTACCTTTGAGCCCACAGGCTATGCAACACGCGCACAGGCGGCTCATATCATCGCAAAGCTCTTAGATCTCAACTAAAAAAATGTTGATTATTGTCAAATATTGAATTATAATGAAATTTGGTATTTATTAATCTTGATTTTAATTTTTAATATATAAACTTGGAGGAACACAACTATGCTTCGTATTTTTGTTGAAAAGAAGCCCGGATTTGATGTTGAAGCAAGAGGGTTACTCTCTGACCTTCGCGAAAATCTGGCAATGGACAATCTTACAGGTGTCCGTATCGTAAACCGTTACGATATCGAAGGCATCACAGAGGAAGAATACAAGGCAGCAAAGCCCCTCGTATTTTCTGAACCTCCCGTAGATTTTGCCTATGACGAAACACTTGCTGTAGCAGACGACGAAACAGTTATTGCAACCGAGTATCTTCCCGGTCAGTATGACCAGAGAGCTGATTCTGCAGCTGTCTGTGTACAGATTTTAACTCAGGGTGAAAAACCCCAGGTTCGAGTTGCAAAACTTGTTATTTTAAAGGGTAATATCACACCCGAAGACAAAGAAAAAGTTACAAAATACTACGTAAACCCCGTAGACAGTCGCGTGGCAAAGCTTGAAAAGCCCGCTTCTTTGGTTGAAGAGGCTGTTGTTCCCGAGGATGTTAAGACGGTTACAGGCTTTATCACAGCTGATGATGAAGCACTTTCCGCACTTGCAAAAGAGATGGGCTTTGCCATGGATATGGGCGACTTAAAGTTCTGTCAGGCTTATTTTGCAGGCGAAGAAAAACGTGACCCCTCTTTCACCGAAATGCGCGTTATTGACACATACTGGTCTGACCACTGCCGTCACACAACATTCTCAACAATTATTGACAGTGTTGATATTGAAGACGGTTTCACAGCACTCAAGAAAGCATATGACGCATATCTTGACTCCCGCGCAAGACTTTATATCGGCAAGAAAAAGAATCTTTGCCTTATGGACATGGCTACAATCGCCGTTAAGGACCTTAAGAGCAAGGGTCTCTTAAAGGAAATCGACGAAAGTGAAGAAATCAACGCTTGCTCTATCGTTATCGAAGTTGACAACGACGGCGTAAACGAAGAGTGGCTTCTCATGTTTAAGAACGAAACACACAACCACCCCACTGAAATCGAACCCTTCGGTGGTGCGGCAACTTGCCTTGGTGGTGCTATCCGTGACCCGCTCTCAGGCAGAAGCTACGTTTATCAGGCAATGCGCGTAACAGGTGCATCTGACCCCAACGTACCCATTAACGAAACACTTCCCGGTAAGCTTCCTCAGAAAAAGCTTACCCGTACTGCTGCTGCAGGTTATTCCTCCTACGGCAACCAGATTGGTCTTGCAACAGGTCAGGTTAACGAAATTTACCATCCGGGTTATGTGGCAAAGAGAATGGAAATCGGCGCTGTTATCGGTGCGGCTCCCAAGAAAAACGTTGTCCGCGAAGTTCCCGCACCCGGAGATGTAATCATTCTTTTGGGCGGTAAGACAGGCAGAGACGGCTGTGGCGGTGCTACAGGTTCTTCCAAGGCTCATACAGAGTCCAGCATCGAAACATGCGGTGCTGAAGTACAGAAAGGTAATCCCCCCGAAGAAAGAAAGATTCAGCGTCTTTTCAGGAATCCTGACCTTACTACAATGATCAAGCGTTGTAACGACTTCGGTGCAGGTGGCGTAAGCGTTGCTATAGGCGAACTTGCCGACGGTTTGACAATCAACCTTGATGCTGTTCCCAAAAAATATGACGGTCTTGACGGTACAGAATTGGCAATCAGTGAAAGCCAGGAAAGAATGGCTGTAGTGGTTGCTCCCGAAAACGTTGAAAAATTCATGGCTTTCGCATCTGAGGAAAACTTAGAGTCCACCCGCGTTGCAATAGTTACAGACGACAACCGCCTTACAATGAACTGGAGAGGCAAAACTATCGTTTCTATAAGCCGTGACTTCCTTAACACAAACGGTGCCGAAAAGCATGCAACAGTTAAGGTAGCAAAACCCGAAGGCAACATCTTTGAAAAGAAGACTGTTTCCGATATCAAATCCCAGTGGATTAAAACTGTTTCTGACCTCAACGTTTGCAGTCAGAAGGGTCTTATTGAACGATTTGACTCCTCTATCGGTGCAGCAACAGTGCTTATGCCCTTTGGCGGCAAAACACAGCTCACACCCGTTGACGGTATGGCTGCCAAGATTCCCGTACTTAGCGGCAAGACAACAACAGCGTCTCTTATGGCATACGGCTTTAATCCCGATATCTCCACATTCTCACCCTTCCACGGTGCACTTTATGCAGTGGTTGAATCTGTTGCTAAGATTGTTGCACTCGGTGGTGACTATAAGACATGCTATCTCACATTCCAGGAATATTTTGAAAGACTCAAGGATGTACCCTCACGTTGGGGCAAGCCCTTCAGTGCACTCCTTGGTGCATACACAGCTCAGATGAAGCTGGGCTTGGGTGCAATCGGCGGCAAGGACTCCATGAGCGGTTCTTTTGATGATTTGGATGTTCCTCCCACACTTGTATCCTTTGCTGTTACAACAGAAAAGACAGACAACATCATTTCTCCCGAATTCAAGAAAGCAGGCAACACACTTGCGCTTGTTACTCTTCCTCTGGATTCTGAAATGGTTTGCGACTGGGATGTTCTTGACAAAAACTATACTGCAATTCACAAGGCAATCGTAGCAAAGAAGGTTGTTTCCGCTTCCGTTATCAAAAAAGGTGGCGTATGTGAAGCAGTGAGCAAGATGGCGTTCGGTAACATGATCGGTGCTTCTCTTGAATGTGACAATACTCTTCTCTTCTCACTTCTCCCCGGTGCGCTTTTGCTTGAATGTGAAGATGTAAGTGCTCTTGACGGTATCGACTACACAGTAATAGGTAAGACAGTTGAAGAGGAAACAATCACAGCAAACGGTGTAGAAATGTCACTTAGCGAAGTTCTTTCCGCATGGACAAATACACTTGAAAAGACCTTCCCCACAAAGGCAAAGGAAGAAACAACTCCCATCGTTGACTACGCATACGATAAGAGAAATATCTATGTAGCAAAGAATAAGGTTGCAAAACCCAAGGTATTTATCCCCGTATTCCCCGGTACAAACTGCGAATACGACTCTGCAAGAAGCTTCATCAACGCAGGTGCCGAGGCTGATATCTGCGTATTCCGTAACCTTACTATGAACGATGTTACAGAATCTTTGAAGGAATTTGCAAAGAGAATCAACGAAAGCCAGATTATCATGTTCCCCGGCGGTTTCTCCGGTGGTGATGAACCCGACGGATCGGGCAAATTCATTGCAACAGCATTCCGTAACGCGTGGGTAAAAGAAGCTACAATGAAGCTCTTAAAGGAACGCGACGGTCTTATCTTAGGTATCTGTAACGGTTTCCAGGCTTTAATCAAGCTTGGTCTTGTACCTTACGGTGAAATCTGCGATATGACAGACGACAGTGCAACACTTACCTTCAACAACATCGGTCGTCATGCCTCCAACATGAGCTACACAAAGGTAGTAAGTACACTTTCTCCCTGGTTTAATAATGCAAATGTTGGCGATGTTCACGCTATTCCGATTTCACACGGTGAAGGCAGATTTGTTGCTCCCGAAGCTCTTCTTAAGAAGCTTATAGAAAACGGTCAGGTTGCAACAAGATACGTTGACCTTTCGGGCAACCCCACTCATGACATTGCATTTAACCCCAACGGCAGCTTTGATGCAATCGAAGGCATCACATCTCCCGACGGTAGAGTACTCGGTAAGATGGCACATAGCGAACGTAAGGGCGATGCAGTATCGAAAAATATCCCCTTTAGTAAGGACCAGAAGATATTTGAATCCGGCGTAAACTATTTCAAATAATATATTCAACCACAAGCAGGACGGAAATTTCCGTCCTGCTTTTTTGTTCAAATAACCTTTACAGCAAAAAAATGGTGTGG
>CAZNIC010000003.1:73571-84007 GCA_964572985.1 uncultured Oscillospiraceae bacterium | reverse complement strand
CGTCGGGCTCATAACCCGAAGGTCGTGTGGTTCAAATCCCGCCCCCGCAACCAAAGAAATCCTTGAGAACTTAGTGTTTTCAAGGATTTTTTCTTGTCTTTTTTTTGTTTTCCCATTCGTGTTTAGACGGAATAAGACCTATCTTTTTTGTCGTCTCCTGGTCGGTTCGACGTTTTGAGCGACTTGGAAAGGTTCCTTGTAGTATAGGATAAGGTTAAGATAATGACAATATCATAGTAAAATTAAACCCCTGCTATCAAACGATAACAGGGGTTGTTGCTACAAAAAACTGATTATATATAAAATTTAATTAAGGGATTACCAGTCAACGAATTCCCAGTCAACGGAGATTCCATGACTACGTTCCCAAAAAATATATATAAGTTCTATCATTTCTTTATCCTTTTTATCGTAGAGTGCACGGATATCTTTGTTACAAAGAAAACCCCAAGGACATTCCTTGAATACGGCTAAACTTTCTGGTGGGATATGTTTTGAAACCTCTTGTAATGTAAGATGTTGAATCTCTTTAGCGTGAGGAATTTTAATTAGGTTGCAATCATTCACTTTTTGATTACTCTCAAAGGTCTTTAACCTGTTGGTAAGTTTGTTGTAATAAGTTGTGTAACCATCATCAATGTTGTATAAACATCTTCCGACAATGGCATGCCATGAATTTTCTGTCATAATTTAATTCTCCTTTATTTTTTTATAAATTCATTTGCTAAAAAATAAAGGTTGTCTGTACTCCTTAAAAGAAGTGAAAGACCAACTAAATGACAAAAATGATACTATCTGTCTTTATGATTCAAAAATGGAAAAGTAGCAACATAGGTATATTACACATATCGATGCCAAATGTCAAGTAATTATTTATAATATGATGTCTTTTGATGTGGTGGTTTTATTATTGAGATTATGAATATGATTTTGTTAAGGTGGGTGCTATTAAAGAAGAGATTTTCCACAGAAGACACTGCTCTAAACTATATTTGCGGAAAGATTTTGGTGTGCTTTTTTGTTGCAATTTATTGAATAATGGATTATAATGCAAGTGTATGGCTATATTTGAAAAGCGTTGTAAGCATATAGCTTGTCATTACAATTAAATACGCAGTGTTTATTATAATGATACAAGAATAATTCTTCACGATTCTATTAAAAGGTGATTAAATGAGATTGATAGAAAAATTGGCAACCTATACGGATATCAATAGTACAGATTCTTCCGCATATACCCATGGGATACATCCGTATCCAGCTAAATTTATTCCTGAACTTCCAAGAGAAATAATTCAAGAATGTACAAAAGAACGCAATGTTGTTTTAGACCCATTTTGCGGAAGCGGAACCACCTTGCTTGAGGCGTGTGTTGCAGGAAGAAAAAGCATAGGGATTGACTCCAACCCTATTGCGACGTTAATATCTAGTGCCAAGACTACGGCACTTACAAATGATGAGCTTGAGAAAGTTCTAGATATTATTAAACAGTTAGAGGGGTTCCCGATATCAAAAGTTAATGTTGGGTGGGTTCCAAACGAAAAAAACTTGGAGCATTGGTTTCAACCTTGTGTAATAGTTGAGTTATCATGGTTGAGGCAATTTATAATGGAAAATTCACTTGGCAATTTGAAGACCTTTTTGTTATGTGCTTTTAGTAGCATCATTGTAAATGTAAGTAACCAAGAGAGCAATACACGATATGCTGCGATAGAAAAGAATTTAAAACCTGGGGATGTTATAGCTTCTTTTATAAAAAAACTCAGGACTGAATATAAAAAGATAGCGCAAGTTTCAGAATTAAAAACTGTTATTAAAAATAAGCCTACAATAATACATGGTAGCACAGGCGAGATATCAAACGATATCATCGCAGATAATAGTGTCGATATTGTTATTACTTCTCCACCATATGCAAATTCGTATGATTATTATCTTTATCATAAGTGGCGTATGGCATGGTTAGGATATGATATTAAAAAGACACAAGTTGCTGAAATTGGCTCTAGAAATGAACACTCTAGTAAAAAAGCTCCGATATCAGTATTTGAGAATAGAATGATTCCTGTGATGAAAAATATTTCGAGAATGTTGAAACCTAATAAACTTGCATATTTCTTCGTTGGAGATTCCATTATTTCAGGTGAGTTTGTTGATATGGAAAATTGCTTTAAAAAAATTGCAGAACAAGCTAATTTTTCTTTCGTGGAAAGTTCTAAGTACTCAATGGAAAGTATCACAAGAAGTTTTAGAGAAAAGAAATATTCCGAAGCAGAAAAAAAGATGCAACACATTCTCGTGTTTGAACCTGTAAAACAAAGACCGATGATTTCTACAGGAAGTATAGTTGTTGCGAAACCTAAATCATCATGTGAAGTAGTCAATTTGTCGAACTCTGAACCCCATGATAAATCTATTATATCAATTCAAAATAGTGAAGAATGTAGCAAAATACATGGAATAGGTAAATATCCCGCAAAGTTTATTCCAGATATACCCGCGTGGGCTATTGAACGATATAGCGATAAGGGTGATATAATAATGGACCCTTTTAATGGTTGTGGAACAACGACTTTAGAAGCACAATTAAAAGGCAGATATAGTATAGGGATGGATATTTCCCCTTACGCATGTCTTCTTGCACGTGCAAAGTCCAGAAAATATGATGTAAATGAATTGATATCAAGCACAAATAGTTTTTTGGAATTTTTATCAGATGATAAAAACATAAAAACCGTAAGGGAACTTTCATTTGAAAATGATTTGTTTTGGTTTAATGAGGAAGTGTTGCTTGAAATAGAATCAATTAAAGACTATATAAATATCCACTTTAAAGGAGACCTTTTTGATTATTATTTGTCAGTACTCTCCACTATCGTAAAAAATTGCAGTTATTTGGACGAAAGTCAAATAAAAGTAAAGCGTGACCAGCGGAAGCTTTTAAAAGGTGTGCCAAGACCATTTGAGTTAATGAAAAAATCTTTGATAAAGTACAAGGAAATAATGGTCGCACATTCTAAAAGCGAGATGTTATCCGCTCCAAGAATAATTAACGATAGTGTTTTAAACGTATCTTCTCATGTTCAATTAGAAAGTGTAGATTTAGTAGTAACATCTCCTCCATATATTAATGCGATGAATTACGCAATGAATAATCGTTATGAAACATTTCTCCTCTCCCTAATTAATCCATCGGACAGTATTGCATATCAAACTAAGTTTATTGGAACTGAACGCGTTTATTCCAAGGATTACTCTAAGTTACACCAATTTGATGAAAACTCTATGTTAGGACGTCAATTAAATAAGAAACTTGAAGAAATATTTTTGAATGAACCCAAGAGGAGTTATATTGTTTATAAATACTTTAAAGATATGCAAGATGCGTTAATGCAAATTGTTTCCACCTTAAAGATTAATGGGAGATTTGTTTTAGTCGCGGGAACAAACACAATAACAGGAATTCCTATTGATACATTTGACATATTAGTGAGAGTTTTGGAAGATATGGGATTGGTATATGAAAAAAGCTTTCGCTATGAAATTCTCAAAAATGCATTAAAAATCACGAGACATAAAACGTCTGATATTATAAAGTATGATGGAGTTGCGGTGCTTAGAAAAGAAAGGGGCAATACATGATGAACCATTTTATTATATTTCATCATAAATCGAGACGATTTGCAGAATACGTTGCACATTATTCAAGTATTGAAGAAATGGTTGAAAAAGGAAGAGCAACAAGTGAAATTAGGAATCTACCAGATAATAATAACAAATCATTTGCGGAGCTTCCTGATGCCTTGAGAAGGTTGTTGTTTTTTGCAAAACCTGATGTGGTCATTTGCTATGATAACGGAATGCTTCCAATTAGACCAATTTTTGCTTTTGAGCAGACAAATCATGTCCCTGCCCGAGACCATTGGTTGCAAAGATTTAATAATCTTGTAGGATGTGCGCAAATAGGTGTTCCAGGAGCGTTTGTATTGCCATTTGACTTATCTCAACGCCCAAAATTTGGTGGAGAGTTAGACTCAGCATTCTTTTATGCATATGACAGAGTTATGGAAATACATCAAACTCCATTTTACATCGCAGAATGGGAGTCGTCTGATAAAAAGACATTAAATATTGATGCAGAGTATGCAGATCTTCCGGTTCATACATCTACTCCTATGCTAAAAACAATGAGTTTCTTGAATAGTGTACTAGTTTCTGCGATAAACGGCACTCCAGTATCTTTATTACTACAAGAGCGATTAATAGTAGATCTTAGAAATGATATGAGGCGTAGAGCATATTCGCCTGTTCCGCAAATTGGGGATTTTGAAAGATTAATGAAAAATATGGCGGATGGTGATTTTTTATCATGGGAACAAGTAAAGAATTGGTTGCAACGAAAAGGAATTGAGATACCTGATAATATTCCAGATAGAATAAAAAAGCGAACACGTAGTCTTATTTTTACACCGATTGCAGATGAACGAGGAAAAACACCCGAACAAGTTAGAGAAAGTCTAAATAAAAGAATTAAAGACAAAGGTGCTGATCCGTATCTTGGGCAACCACTTGCATTTGATTACATATTTTGTAGATTAGGAAAGACTCCTTATGAGCGTGACGCGAATCTTATTATAGATTTATCGATGTTAAGTTTTGAAGATTTCTCTTGTTATCATAGTAAGGTATGGGAATCATGTCCATTAAAGCATAAAGAGTTAAGTAGCATACGTAATGTTCCAGAATATACGATGTATTTGACCGAGGGGTGCGCACAAGTAATGAAAAATTTTTTAAGGGTATATTCTTTTACTGCTGACTTGATAGTCTTCAAGGAAGGATTGGTGTATTTTTCTTGATGGATGATGTTTATAGAGAAGATGATTTATTAGCACAATTAGGGGAATTTTTAAAAGAAAAAAACTTTTTCATTCTTGCACTTAGTGGAAATCAACAAGGGCAATATTGGTTTCAAATGGGAGAAAACCGAAAAGGTCCAGATATAATTGCGGTAAAAGAAGAAGTCGTGCTTGTTGGAGAAAGCAAGTTGAAAAGTAGAGATTTATTTAAAACTTCGTCACGGAAAAGATCAGATTATCAAGCATTGCAGTATTTGATGGATAATAAGGATGCGTACAATCAGCTTTTTAACATGGTAGCTTCAAGTTTAGACCGATTAGGAAAAAAATTAAGCGAAACATCGTATATACAGCCTATAATTGTGGGGGGAGATTCTTTTGTGAATTTAAAAGATTTTACTACTGATGAAAGAATACAGTGTATATCGGTGGATAAAAGCACTGGGGAAGTATATGATGACGGTTTTTTTCGTTAGAAATCGGTTTGTGGTATAACACTTTCGAAAGCATAAGGTAATAATTCATAACATGTGTTATTGCTGAAAGAGCTTACTAAAACAGTAAGCTCTTTTTTGTGGATAAAGAAAAATTTATATGGTATAATAAAAGAGAAAATATTCAAGGAGTAAAATTATGATATATTTTGATATTTCTAGTAAAGAGAATGCGTTGAAATTTCTATCGAGTTTTACGGGCATAAACCAAACGGATATACTTGATTTTGTTGATGATAATATAATTAAAACGGATATATTCACTGATTCGACGAAAGTGAACGCGGAGAATTTTTGTAATAGATTCAACTTGGACGAAAGGAATTTGAACGTAGACAACATTCTGTTATGTGCTATTCATTACACTACTAATGATGACGAAAATAAATCTATAAAAGATTATGGGTTACGTGACTTGCAATATGCACTCTCACATGATACACCATTAAGAAAATTTTTGAAAGAGCATGATGTTGGATTTGATATTAAGGAAAAAGTTATGTTCATAAATGGGAAAGAATATAACATTGAATACAAGAATTATGAACTAGATGATCCTATAACCCATATTGCAAGGAAGATATATTTTGACAATCAACTCAGTTGTTTCTTTAACATAGAAGATATTGAAGAATATTTAGGGAATGTTCATTTAAGACCTGAAATTTTATACAATATTGATGAACTCATAGGAAGTCATGAATTGTCCTACGAATGGTGTCGTCGTTGTAAGTGCTATGAAATCAAGTTTTATGGTAAACTTGATGATTTTGCCAAGTATAGCTTTCCTAATGATAATAAAACTGTTCAAACAAATCTAATAGATATGTCCTTAGAAGTTATAGCAGACTGTGTATGCGGTGAAATTTTTGCATACTTAAAGCCAAGCTCTGTAATATCGTATGAAAATATTATTGAGATAACTGAAAGATAAAGAATATCTTGTATAATTCTCATTACAACAACATCTTGACTTTTTGCTACCTTTTTTGATATGCTGTAGTTAGTGATAATGGTGTATTTATCGCCATTGCCGCTTGTGAGATTATCGGTGTTTTGCTTTGGTCGGCTGCACCGATATTTTTTTTAATGAGAATTGTCATTAATAAGAATTTAGTCGAAATTTAAATAGAAACATTAAAATTCAGCAGGTAATAAATTGGAGTAGAAAACAGGAAGAACCATTTGCGGTTCTTCCTGTGAGTAAAGCTCTATTTTTTTCGTCTTCTGTAATTAGCTGATGGATTTTCTTTCTTGGTTGGTATTTGCTCGCAGATATTATCAAGGTGCTGGGTAATGGCATCGGAAAGTTCAACGGTGAACTCTCTGTAGTCATAGTATTTTTGTGCACCTTCAGGGATATCAATGTTCAAAATTTCTTCTTTGGTAGCTAATCCAAATGAGATGCTCGTTGCATCAAGGACTGCTTCCAATGTGTGAAAGTAAACCATGGCGTATTCTGGGTATTTATTTCTAAACTCGTTATACAAATCAAGAACATTATTGAAAACTTTAAGCGTTCTGTTTAATGAATGTAAATTGTCATAAGAATTTTTTGTGGAACAGATAACCGCCGTCTCGCCTATATCCTCAAAAAGCTTTTTCAATTCCAATCTTTTAAGTGCACATTTATCATCTAAAGAGAGCTGTGCTGACTCTACAAAAAATGGTGAGCAAAAAGAAAAAGTTGTTTTGTCAATGGGTTTAAATGAAAAACGTTCGTGGTTTTCGTCTTTTGAAATTTTGAACAATGGGCGTGATTCTAACTCATGGATGGTATCGATAGATATTTCGCCTAACAAGGAAACATCGTCTAATCCAAACAGTTCGCATATTTCTTTCTGCCGATCTTCTGATATGAGTTTCTTTGAGTTTTCCCACATGTTTACAGCCTGTCTGCTGACTCCTAATACTTCTGCAAGTGCCTTTTGGCTATAGTTGCATCTTGTTCTTATAAGTTTTAATCCGTTCATAATATAACCTCCATTAGAAATTGGCTTGTGCACTTGCCTTAATTTAATTTTAATCAGGTTAACACTCCTTGTCAATTTGCAACCTAAGAAAAATTTATACGAGAAGAGAAATATCAAAACCGTAAATAAACCTCTTACAAATATATATTATTACATTGATACCTATAATAGCCAAGTGCTATTATCCGTAATTTTATTTTTTGGAGGTTTTTGTGATGAAAGACAATGTTATTAAGGTTTTGAAGGTTGAACCAAAAAAGAAGCCTGAAGTTTGCTTGCTTAAGAATGAATTGAAATCCTTACAGGAAGCGGTTAGCATTGGTGCTGACCATACAGGGCTTATTGAAATTATAAGTGTTGATACGGGAATTTGCCTATTATGTAACGAGGAAGGAAAGCTTATAGGCTTGGAGCCTAACAGAAGACTTGGTAACGATATCATCTGCGGTGTTTTCTACATCCTTGGAGAGGATGAAAATGGTGTATTGAAATCCTTATCGGAAGAAGATGCAGAATACTATGCTAACTACTTCAAGGATTATGAGGAAATTAGCCAGGAAGAGGTTGATGAAAGCTTAATAATGCACTTTGTAGCTTTTGAGGAGGAATAAGACCATGATACACAAGATTGGAAATGTTAAAGACCTTTCTTCTATCCCCAACTTATCCCCGGAAGCAAGAAAGACACTCTTTGAGTTTGCAAATGTTTTAACTCAAGAATATGGGGAAGACAGAGATATCAACAAAGACTATGGCGGTTTTGTACTGTATTGCACGTCCGGAACAAAGGTTGACGAAATTAAGGCTATGTTCGATTTTGAGAAGTATGTGATTGAATTTATTGAGCATACTTACGAGGCTAACCCACAAATATGCACCATTGTTTATATCACAAGTTGTGAGCGTGGAGCTGTACTTGTCATGTCTATTGAAGATTTACCAAAAGAAATTACTAATACATTTTAGGAGGATTTTATTATGATTACAGAAAAGGTTACTATGCGGAGTGAGGGTATTTTCAGCGATTGCCATGAGCACCGCTTTGTTTTAAGGAAGGTTTGGCAGAAGGATAAGCCGTTAGCATGTATCGTTATGCTTAACCCTTGCGAAAGCGGACTTTTGATTACAGACCTAACAACTAATTTAGTTATCAACAATATAGTTAGGCTTGAAGATTATGGTGGCGTTGTGATTGTCAACCTATTTTCACAGATTACCCCAAAACTTAGGTTTAGGTATAATATGCCTGAACAGCTTAATGCTCCCGATAATGACACTCACATTGCAAAGGTAGCCTCGGAATGCTCAACGGTTATTTTGGCATGGGGTAAGGCGGCAGATTCCAGTATACATATTGCTAACCGTATCGAAACTGTTCTTGATATCCTTGCACCTTACAAGGAAAAGTTAATGGTTATTACCGATGGTCACAGAAAACTTTTGCATCCATTATCACCGCAAATTCGTAAGCAATGGAGGCTGATTTCATACGAACCTGCAGAAAATTAGCAAAAAAATACTCCCTGCCTCTTATGAGGTGGGGAGTATTTGTAAGGAACATAGAAAAGTGTGTGTTCCCGCATTATTTAGTTGCAGGAACTAATGAAAATGTTGTGTTTTTACATGCAACACAGGGCGGACAACGGTCACCTTTTACGCAAGTTATCTCATTGCCACATTTTTGACACCTGTATATACCAGATATCTGTACTGTATAACCTGTAGAAATTGTAGCCATAGTTATTCTCCTTTCTAAAATCAAAAACCATCTGTGATATCTATTGACATAATACGTGTTTTTGTATGACACTTAAACCAATGGTCCAAGTCTTTATTTCCTAAAACAGTTCCATTTTGAGTGCCTATAATCTTAAATGCACCGTAGTATTCTGCTTCACTTGCATTAGGTGTTATAACCCACTTGCCACCAACTTTTTTTACAAAACCCTCGCAAGTCAGACAATTTTCGCCTTCGTTTAATACGATTGCTTCTTCAGGAAGTTTAACTCCGTTGGTAAAACTTGCATTTGCCCAGTCCATTAAATCTCTACGCATATATGTAGCATTTTGGTGATAATCATAATCTCTGCCCATACCACTTGCCGTAGTTGAGTAATTTACCTTTTCTGTTGCAATATGCCTTCCTGCACCATGCACTCTTGCAGTACCACGCCAAGTAGTACCTAACTCAAATAATTCTAAAGTGTTACATACTAACTGCACTTCAGGTGTTACACCACTCATTATATCAGCAATACCTGATACTAAATCAAAAAAGCCCATTTTTATAACCTCCTTATAAATTTTATATTGCTACTCTTCCAAACTATCTCGTATCATACGCCTGATAGTTTTTTCGGAGTAATCATACTTTTTAGCTAATTCACGAATATTAGTACCATCATATTCTTTAATAATATTACCTTGTATTCGCTTAACATTAAATAAATGGATAGGAAATGTGATTTGCTGACCTTTGTACATTTGATAAATTGCTAATGCACAATCCAATCCTATCACATTACCGATTTCTCTATATACATCGTTGAAGAGTTCTGCTTCATTTCCTTCCACTTTTATCACCTCTTTTGGCAATATATATTATATTTTACTACTATCTTACAGACATCGCAAATCCCAGAGTCCTTGTATCTGTCCATTGAGAAAACAAAAACACCAAACAGATTTTGAGGCATCCGTTTGGCGATGGTCGTTCTTACTTCCAGAATATTTACTGTTTTTTTGGTCAGTTTTAGGTATGTTTGTATTTTTATATCTATCCGCAAAAATTTACTGGGGATTTGGGGATTTATATGATTTTTGATGCTTTTGTTGTTGATTGTCTTGCTATTTGCCCTGCGAGCTATTTGGGGATTTGGGTGGGGATTCCCGAAATTTTATTGAGAATTGGGATGGCAGTTCGATGATGATGAGCACTCATTGACCCAAGCAAACTTATTTTTTACTCTGCCGTCGGCGAATGGTCGGCGTGAGATTTCGAGAATTGCCCGAAATTATTGGTTTTATTGGCTTTCTGTTGAGCCTTTTGACGTGCTCATAACCCGAAGGTCGTGTGGTTCAAATCCCGCCCCCGCAACCAAAACAAAAGG
>CAZNIC010000003.1:839-73471 GCA_964572985.1 uncultured Oscillospiraceae bacterium | reverse complement strand
CAGGTCCAAAGGACCTGTCTTTTATTTTGGTTATTGGACTGACACTCTCTCAGTTTACGAGGCCGACGAGCGTAGCTCGTTGGGTTAGCAAAGGGAAAAGGATTGATAATCCTTTTCCCTTTGCGATGTCGCACAAAGTGCGAGCAAGCAGAGCCGAGTGTACCGAGGCGATAGATTGCGACACACGACTGCGACCGGAGTATGTTCGCACTGCACCAAAGGAGGGCACATAACCCCAATCTCGTGTGGTTCAAATCCCGCCCCCGCAACCAAAACAAAAGGCAGGTCCAAAGGACCTGTCTTTTATTTTGGTTATTGGACTGACACTCTCTCAGTTGAGTAGCCCGACAGCGTGCTCGTGGGGAATCGAACCCGAGCGCATCCTGTGGACGATAAAGCGAGGGTGCAGAGTTGTGCCGCGGAATCGAGTGTGAGCGCGTCCTGTGGACGATAAAGCGAGCACGCAGAGTTGTGCCGTGGTCAATTTTGTATGAGCGTAGGCGAATAAACAAAATTGGGAACCACAAACGGAGATGCAATAACATGCTTCTTCGCGAGACAAAAAACATGGATACCGCAAACGAGTTCCTTATTGCAAAAAATCAATAATTTTTTGCAATCATACCGCCAAGGGTGGTATCAAGCCTCCGCAGAGGCTTTTATACAATCCCTCCGTCACTTTGTGACACCTCCCTTTACACAAGGGAGGCTTTTTTGCATGCCGAGGTGATAGATTACGGCACACGACTGCAACCGGGAGATGGATGCACAAAGTTCGTGGGGACAGACACAATCCGGGCGCCTCTCAAATATACTATAGTATATTTGGAGGTGCTTTTGTGTTTTTTGAAGTTTTGCATTATCTTTTTTCCTGGATGTTTTTGTCGGGCGTTGTGTCGAGCGGAAATTTTCCCGAGCCGCTTAGCGAAAAAGAGGAAAGAGAATGCCTTGAAAAAATGAAAAACGGAGATATGGAGGCGAGAGGAAAGCTTATTGAACACAATCTCAGGCTTGTTGCTCATATCGTGAAAAAATATTCACAGTCGGCAGATATTGACGATTTGATAAGCATAGGTACTATTGGGCTGATGAAGGGCGTTGACAGCTTTGATGCGACAAAAAACACCAGGCTTGCTACATATGCCGCCAGATGCGTTGAAAACGAGGTTTTGATGCACTTAAGGCACGAAAAGAAATTTAATGCACAGATATCTTTAAGCGAGCCTATCGGATACGACCAGGAGGGTAACGAAATCAGCCTTATGGATATTTTGGTAGGCGACTGTGAGGATGTTTGCGACAAGGTTGATAAAAAGGAAAACATCAAAAAGCTTTTTGAAAAGCTCAAAAATATAAAGGACGAAAGAGAAAAGGAAATAATATTTTTGCGTTACGGTCTTTTGGGCAAAAAACCGCTTACACAAAAAGAGGTTGCAAAAAAACTCGGTATAAGCCGCTCATATGTGTCAAGAATAGAAAAAAAGGCAATAAGTCATTTGCGTGAAAGTTGACAAATCAATCGCATGGGTATATAATTGCCAAGGGTGAAGAATATGGACGGACTTTTTGTTATAATTGAAAAAATAGGTTTTATCGGTATTATGATACTGATTGGCTTTTTGTGCGAAAAAACAGGCTTTGTGAAAAATATTCCGTCGTCTGTTTCCGGAATTATAAAGAATATAACGCTTCCGTGTTTGCTTTTGACCAGCCTTATCAGCAATACGCTCGATGCGTCTAAAGCTAAAAACGGTGCACTTATTATAGGCATAGGGCTTTGCACCATTGTTGTGCTTATGGTGATAGGCAACATAACGGGCAGAGCACTTAAGCTGGATGAGGGCAAAAGAGGCATACAGATTACAATGGGCAGCTTCGGCAACGTGGCGTTTTTGGGCTATCCTCTCATCGGGGCACTTTTGGGCGACGAGGGGCTTTTGTATGCGGTGTTTTATAACCTTGCAAACGACGGTCTTTTGTGGAGCTTTGGATTAAGCTCAATTAGTGGTGAAAAAGGGCTTAAAAAGCTTAAAAACATGTTTAATATTTGTACAATGGCTTTTGCCGTGGGGCTTATTATGCTTGTGGCAGGGGTGAAGCTGCCTGTGGTTCTCCACAGCTCGCTTTCGACAATCGGCAGTGCAACAACGCCTCTTTCGATGCTTTTTATAGGTGCAACAATGGCAAGAGCCGATATTGTAAGTGCACTTAAGCGACCTGCAGTTTATATTTTAAGTGCAGTTAAGATGATAATAGCACCTGTAGTGCTGGTGTTACTATTGAACCTTTTGCCCGCAGGATTTATGAACATAACAGCGATGCTTGCTCTTATTTTGCAGGTGGCAATGCCCAGCCAGACAATGGTTGCAATCCTTGCAAAGGAGTATAACCTGGACTCAAAGTATGCAGTTGAAGTTATTTTCATAACAACAATGCTTTCGCTTATAACACTGCCGTTAATGTATCAGTTTGCTACTAATATTTTAGGATAAAGGAGAAAAACAAATGAAACTGCTTTTGATAAACGGACCGAATATGAATATGCTGGGTATTCGTCAGCCCGAGATTTACGGACGCGACACTCTCGAAACAATCGAAACTTTAACCGTTAACAAAGCCAAGGAATTAGGCTGTGAAATGGACTGCTTTCAGTCAAATCACGAGGGCGCAATAATTGACAAAATCCATGAAGCGTACACAAAATACGACGGCATTGTAATCAATCCTGCAGCATATACTCACTACAGCTACGCTATTGCAGATGCGTTGGGGGCGGTGGCTATTCCTGCCATTGAAATACATATGTCCGACATTCACTCCCGTGAAAGCTTTCGTGCAAACTCTGTCACACTTCCTTACTGTATAGGTCAGGTGGCAGGCTACGGCAAGGAAAGCTATGCAATGGGCGTTGAAAAGCTTGTTGAATATTTGAAGAACAACTAACACTCGACCTCAAAGGCGGACTAACGTCCTTCAGCGCTTTGAGGTCTGTTTTTTTACGAGGAACAAACTACCGATTTCGCGTGCAAGGGGCTTGCGAGCCTCCCCTAAAAGTCTGAGGTTTTGGCATTGCCAAAACCTTTTTTGCGGCATATAATATACTGAGGTGTTATATATGCGCATGAGTCTTGATTTTGGGTACGAAAAGCCTAAGTATAGAAGATTTTTTATATACATAGCTTTATTTGTTGTGCTTGTTGCGGGCGTGTTTGTATTTATAAATTTAAAAATACGCCCGTTTGTAATCTCGGTTACCCAAGGCTATGCGGTAAATGCCGTAAGCAATACTCTTAATGACATAATCGATGAAGTGTTGAAAAAGGACGAATACAGCTTTGTAAACATCATAAAGGACAGTCAGGGTCAGATAGCGGCGGTTATGATGAACAGCACCGATGTTAATCTTTTTATGACACAGATATCTATAGGGATGAAAGAAAAAATAGCAGATATGGATGAAATAGAGGCAAAAATTCCGCTGGGCAACTTTTTGCCGCATCCTTTTTTTGCAGGACTGGGGCCGGATATACCCGTGCGGTTTCTCATACTGGCAAACAGCAATGTAGGTGTGGAGGAAACATTTGAAGCAAGAGGCATTAATCAAACGTTATACACCCTCACGTTGTACTCCGATACCAGTGTAAAACTATATATCCCAACAGTAAATACATCAATCACCATTAAAAATAATATACCCGTTTTTCAAACCCTTGTGGTGGGCGGTGTGCCCGACAGCTATACAAATGTGGAGGGAATGGATGGAACAGTACAGGACACGGTGCTTGATATCGAATAAGATTTGACAAAAAATTGCCCCAACACAAGGATTTATAAGAAATAATCTCTTGACAGAGGAATATAAAAGTATTAAAATGGATATAATAAAAATTTAACTGTTAGGAGAACGAACTATGGTAGTTAAGCAGGTAGTTGTACAAAATCAGGTAGGTCTTCATGCTCGTCCTGTAACATTTTTTATCCAGAAGGCAAACGAATTCAAGGCAAGCATCTGGGTTGAAAAGGAAAACAGAAAGGTGAACGCAAAGAGCTTGCTTGGTGTACTTTCTTTGGGCGTTGCGCGCGGCATGGAAATCACAATCAGCGCCGATGGCGAAGATGCTCAGGAAGCTGTGGATGCTTTGGAAGCGCTTATCGATTCCAACTTTGAAGAGGCTTAATCATTTTAATATTAAAATAAATATAAGGCAGTTTTGTAATAAGTTCAAAACTGCCTTTTTTAACAACAAGGAGGTTTTACCATGAACAGAATCAGGCAGTGTTTTGACAAAAAGTGGAGCTTTTATGCCGGAGATATTGACGTACAGTATGCCATCAAGGCAGGCTGCACCGGCGGTGTAACCGTGTGCGACAAGAGACAAAACGGTGAGTGGCTCGCTATTGCATACAACGATAAAGAGGTTGACATAAAACTTGACAAAGATTTGCTTCGTGAGGTTAACCTGCCTCATGACTGGGTTGTTGAAGGCAACTTTTCAAAGCAGGAATGGGATGCGCAGGGCTACCTCAAGCAGGGCATCGGATGCTACAGAAAAGAATTTGATATCCCTGAGGAATACCGTGGCAAGGTTATATCTATAGAATTTGACGGCGTTTCGCGCAATGCTACAGTATGGGTTAACGGTCATCTTATCGGAAGTCATTTTTCGGGCTATTCGTCTTTCTCATATGATATCAGTGAGTATCTCAAATACGGCGAAGAAGGCACAAACTGCATTTTTGTAAAGGTTGAGGCAGATAAGTACGAGGGCTGGTGGTACGAAGGCGCAGGCATCTACCGTCATACATACCTTACCGTTACTGACAAGCTTCACGTTAAAAAGTGGGGTACATATGTGACAACACCTTCCGTTTCCGAAGCGGAGGCAACTGTTGATGTTGAAACAACTATTGTAAACAAGTACGCAAACGGGGAAAAGGCTGTGCTTGAAACAACAGTTTACGACAAGGACGGCAATGAGTGTGCACAGGGCTCTGTAGAGTTTGAGGTAGGCATGCTTGACGAAAAGGTTGTAAAGCAGTCTCTTACCGTTAAAAACCCCATGCTTTGGGATATTGAAAACCCCACACTTTATACTGCAGAAACAATCGTTCTTCAGGACGGCAATGTGATTGATACATATACTACAACATTTGGTATAAGAACACTTGAATTTACAAAGGAAGGCTTTTTCTTAAACGGAAAGCATGTTGACGTTAAGGGCACATGCAACCACCAGGATTTTGCAGGCATTGGTGTTGCGCTTCCTGATTCTATCAACGAATTCAAGATTAAAAAGCTTAAGGAAATGGGCTCCAACGCATACCGCTGTTCACACCATCCGCCCACGCCCGAGTTACTCGACGCTTGCGACCGCCTGGGTATGCTTGTTATGGACGAAAACAGAAAGCTCGACTGTACAGACCGTGGCGTTGAAGATTTGAAGAGCCTTTTGTACCGCGACAGAAACCATCCCTCGGTTTTCATGTGGTGTCTTGATAACGAAGAGGTTATCTTGGGTACAATTATCGGCAAGCGCATTGAACAGCGACTGAGAGAAATCACCCACAAGATTGACCCCACTCGTCCCACAACTGTTGCTATGAACCATGGCTACAACGAAAACAACTACTGGGAATGTATGGATATATTAGGCTACAACTACGGTCAGAGAAACAACCAGTACATTAAGGATTTGGAAAACTATCCCGACAGAATGACAATCTGTACAGAATCTACCTCCAGTACAACAACCAGAGGTATTTACGAAGCGGATGTTGAAAAGGGCTATTGCACAAGCTACGAAACAAATCTTGCATCCTGGTGCTGTACACACGAACGCAGCTGGATTGACTACAAGAACAACCCCCGTCTTACAGGTATTTTTGTATGGACAGGTTTTGACTATCGCGGCGAGCCCACACCCTACGCATGGCCCTGCATTAACTCTCACTTTGGTATTATGGACACTTGCGGTCTTCCCAAGGACGGATATTTTTACTACAAGGCTATGTGGCGTGATGAACCTTCTATCCACTTTATGCCCCATTGGGATTTAAAGGAAGAGGGCGAGGACGTTTGTGTAAGAGTAGTTACAAACTGTGAAACAGTTGAGCTTATCTTAAACGGCAAATCCTTGGGTGAAAAGGAAATGGTTAAGTACGCTCACGTTGATTTTGATGTAAAATATGAAAAGGGCGAGATTAAGGCTATCGGTAAAAACGGTGGCGTAGCCGTGTGTGAATGTGTAAGAAGAACAAGCGGCAATGCTTACAAGGTAGTGCTTGAGCCCGACAGAACTATTATGACAGCTGACGGCTGTGATGCAATCGTTGTTTATGCTAAGATTTATGACGAAAAGGGCGATGTAGTAAGCTTTGCAGACAACGAAGTACGCTTCAAGGTTGAAGGCGAGGCAAATATCATCGGCGTAGGTAACGGTGACCCGTCAAGTCTCGAGCCTGATAAGGCTACTCCTTTGAAAGATTTCAGACAGAGACCTATCACTCTTGACGCATACAACCCCGATAAGCAGAACAAGCGCAGAGCGTTTAACGGCGCTTGTATGGTTATTGTTCAGTCTACAGGTGAAAAGGGCGAAGTTAAGCTTACAGCAAAGGCTAACGGACTTGTAAGTGATACAATTACAATTACTGCTGAATAACAGATTTAAAAAACACGGCTATGCCGTGTTTTTTGATTGATTAAATATTTTGTATGTGATAGAATAAAATGTGAAGGTGGTGAGGATATGCTCGAAGAAAAAATAAAAATGCTGCCCGACAGTCCGGGTGTTTATATTATGAAAAATAAAGACGGCAAAATCATATACGTAGGCAAGGCAAAGGTTTTGAAAAACCGCGTCAAGCAGTATTTTATGAATTCGGCAAACCACACCCCCAAGGTTAAAGCCATGGTAAGTAATATTGCCGATTTTGAGTATATTCTCTGTGACAGTGAAATGGAAGCTTTGGTGCTTGAATGTAACCTCATAAAGGAGCACACGCCAAAGTACAACATCCTTTTAAAGGACGGCAAGCATTATCCGTATATCAAGCTCACGCTTAACGAGGAGTATCCCAAGATGCTCTTTGTAAGGCGTATTGAGCCCGACGGGGCAAAATATTTCGGACCCTACCCTACAGGCTTTAGTGTAAACGAAACCTTTGACATTGTTAAAGAGGTTTTCAAAATCGCACACTGTAAAAAGACTTTTCCAAAGGACATAGGCAAAGAACGCCCTTGTCTTTATCATTCGATGGGGCGTTGCGTTGCCCCTTGCAGCGGCAAGGTGACAAAAGAAGAATACAGAAAAATATTTTTCGAGATAGAAAAGTTTCTTTCGGGCAGTGATAAGGAGCTTATTGATAAATTGACCGATGAAATGAAGCAGGCGGCGGCAGATTTTGAGTTTGAAAAAGCAGCACTGTGCCGTGACAAAATCGTTTCACTCAAAAATCTTTCCGAAAAGCAAAAGGTTTTGAGCGATAAGGGCGATGACTGCGACGTTTTGGCAGTTTATGTGGAGGATATCCTTGCTTCGGTAGAGCTTTTTACCGTGCGCGGAGGCAAAATGATAGGTTCGCATTCCTTTGATATAAAAAGTGAGGGAACTCTGGACGAGAAAGAGGTCTTGTCCGACTTTGTTGACCAGTATTATACAAAGGATGTGTATGTGCCAAAATTTGTGTATCTGTCTTGTGAGATTGGCTCGGAGGACACTTTAGCGGAGTATTTGAGCGCAAAACGCGGTAACAAAGTCACTGTAGCGGTGCCGAAAATCGGCGACAGGAAAAAAATCGTTGATATGGCTGTTAAAAATGCACGCCATAATATTGATAAAATGAAAACTGCCGAAATTAAAGAGACAATGAAAATGCACTCGCTTATAGAGCTTGCTCAGGCTTTACGGCTTGAAGTTATCCCCGACAGGATAGAAAGCTACGATATATCTCACACATCGGGCGAGGAAAACGTTGCAGCGATGGCGGTTTTTAAAAACGGAAAACCCTCTAAGCACGATTACAGGATTTTTAAAATCAACTCTGTAGAAGGGGCAAATGATATTGCCTCCTTAAGAGAGGTGCTTTTAAGACGCTTTACTCACGAAAAACGAGAAAACGACGGCAAATTTGCCGAGAACCCTGATCTGATACTGATGGACGGCGGCATAGCACAGCTTAACTGCGCAAAAGAGGTGCTTGGTGAACTGGGACTTGATATTCCTGTTTTTGGCATGGTAAAGGATGACCGCCACAGAACCAGAGGCGTGATGAGCGAAGAGGGCGAAGTATATCTCAAGCCTACAGGCGGGGCAATAAGATTGGTGACGTATATTCAGGACGAGGTGCATAAAACAGCTATTGAATACCACCGCAAGCGTCGTGAAAAAAAGATGCTCGGAAGTGAGCTTTTGAATATTGAGGGCATCGGCGAAAAGAAAAGAAAAGCTCTTATGCTGTACTTTAAGAGCCTAAATGCAATAAAAGAAGCAAGCGTGGAAGAGCTTTGCAAAGTAAAAGGAATAAGCGAAAAACACGCTGCAAATATATACTATTATTTCAGGAAGGGGAAAACAGATGAGAATAACATATGATGATGTACGAAAAAACGAAAAGGTAAACGCATATATAAAAAAAGCGGACGAATCTCTTTCGGCGATGGGGTTCACTGACCACAGCTTTGCGCATGTAACACGCGTTGCACAAAACGCGGGAATGATATTAAAAGAGCTTGGATATTCCGAGCGAGAAGCCGAGCTGGCACGTGTTGCAGGATATCTGCACGATATCGGCAACGTTGTAAACCGTATTGACCATGCACAGAGCGGGGCGGTGATAGCTTTTCGTATATTGGAATCAATGGGTGCAGACCCCGACACCGTGTCAACAATAGTTACCGCTATAGGCAATCATGATGAATCCACGGCTTTTCCCGTTAACCCGGTTGCAGCGGCACTTATTATTGCAGATAAAACAGACGTAATGTACACAAGAGTACGAAACAACGACCCTGCAACTTTTGATATTCATGACAGAGTTAACTATGCCGTAAAAAAATCAGCTTTGACAATTGATGCAGAAAAAGGTGAAATTCAGGCAAAGCTCAGGATTGATACAAACATGTGTACTGTTGTAGACTATTTTGAAATCTTTTTAGAGCGTGTTATTTTGTGCAGAAAAGCTGCTGATAAGCTTGGCGTAAAATTTTCACTGAGAATAAACGGACAAAAACTTTTGTAAAACACTTGATTATTTTCTCGGAAAGGCGTATAATTATGTTGTAAAAATTCGTGATGAGAAATGGAGGTCCCTATCATGAATATAAAATCAGCCGAAGATGTACAGGCATTGCGCGAAGAGCTTATCCGAGACTATCTTAAAAGCAAAAGATTGTACTGGAATGTTAAAAGAACCTTCGATATTATTGCAAGCCTTTGTGCATTGATTGTTCTTGGTATTCCGATGCTTATTGTGGCACTTTTAATCTTTATAGACGACCCGCACGGAAGTCCGTTTTTTTCTCAGGACAGAGTGGGCAGAGACGGAAAGGTGTTTAAGTTCTATAAATTCCGTTCAATGGTAGTTAATGCAGAAGATTTGCTCGATGATTTGCAGGAACAAAACGAAAAAACAGGTCCTGTTTTTAAGATGAAGGATGACCCCAGAATCACAAAAATAGGCAAGTTTATCCGCAAAACGAGTATTGATGAATTACCCCAGCTTGTCAATATTTTAAAAGGTGATATGAGCATTGTCGGACCCAGACCCGCACTTCCCAAAGAGGTTGAACAGTACGACGAATATGCTCGCCTCAGACTTCTTATCACTCCGGGTCTCACTTGTTACTGGCAGGTACAGGACAATCGCGACAGCGTCACTTTTGAAGAGTGGATGGATATGGATATCAGATACATAAAGGAACGCACGTTCTGGGGCGATATAAAGCTTATATTTAAAACAGTTAAAGTTGCCATAACAGGACAGGGAACATAATAAAAAGCGTGCATCGGCACGCTTTTTTGGTAGAGGTGTGAAAATGAAAAACAGAAAAAAACAAAAATTTAATCCGTTGTTTTTGGTGACCTTGGGGGTTTTGGTAATAGCCGTTATTGTGATTGTTTGTCTTACTATGCCAAAAAAGCAAGCTTCGGTGCAGAGCGGGGAGGCTTACGTAGAGGCATATAACAAGACAAATGCTCTCAAGCAGTACGAAATGCAAACCTCCATGATTGTCAGTGTGGATGACGGCGAGGTAAAGCAAACTGCTATTGACCAGGTAATACGGGCAAATCACGGGGATTCGGGGCTTATATACAAGGTTGATAGTGTAGCTACCTCCACCAATGTAACTGACGGAAAAGTTTATTCCGAAGAAAGCAGTTATACCTATTACAACAAAAAATATTACTATAGTCTGCCGGGTGTGAGCTATACAAGCGATATAACAGAGGATAAGGCAAAGCACAATCTTGATAATTTTATAAACATGATTTCATTTCCGTATGATAAGATGAATGTTTACGAAAAAGAGGAGACAGACGGCACTACGGTGTATCACTATACCGTAGATTATGAAGATGTGTCGGACTATGTGAAAGCTGTTTGCGAATCAGGCGTCAATGTTATAGGTGAGGGTAATTTTAAAAGGACTGCTGAGGCGAGTGCAACCGTCAAGGACGGATACGTGACACAAAGAACAATGTATATTGAATGTGTGAACGAAAACGAAGACACGGTTGTTATTGAGTTTGTGACAGAGCTTTGTGACACAAAAGCCGAAATCGCCATACCCGATGCAAGTAAATACGCAAATATAACAGGATAAAAAACGAGCCGTGCTAAAAAGCACGCTCGTTTTTTTAATAGTCTGCGCTAAAGGCAGTAGCCCTATAATATTCTGTATACACCTATAACCTTGCCTATAATTGCAACAGTATCGGTTATAATAGGTTCAAGATAGTCGTTTTCGGGTTGAAGACGAAAATGACCGTTCTCCTTGTAAAAGGTTTTAACTGTGGCAGAATCCTCAATCAATGCAGCGACAATATCGCCGTTGTTGGCAACGCTCTGGCTTTTGACTATAACATAGTCACCGTCAAGGATGCCTGCATTAATCATGCTTTCGCCGCGAATTTTGAGCATAAAAACGTCACTGCCGCGGGCAAAATCGCTTGGAAGAGGAAACATACGCTCAATATTTTCCTCAGCCAAAATAGGCGCACCTGCGCTGATTTGACCTATAACAGGTACTGAGAGGATGTTGTCATCGGCTTCGGTTACCTGCGCCACATTGCTCCTTTGAGCAAGGCGCAAACCGCGTGATGATGATGCGTCTTTTTCAAGCATACCTGCTTTCTGAAGCCTTGATATATAACCGTGAACGGTAGAAGGCGAGTTGAGCCCAACGCCTGCACAGATTTCCCTCACTGTGGGGGGATAGCCTTTTTCACGGGTGTACTGATCTATAAAATTCAATATCTGCTGCTGTTTGGTAAGATTAGCTGCCATATTTTTGCCTCCCGATAACTTACTTTACCGTAAGTATAACACATAAAAACAAAAAAAGCAAACATTTGTTCGAAAATTTTGCAAAAAAATATTGACATCGAACAAATGTTCTGTTATATTAAAGGTAGAAAAAGCGAACACGTGTTCGACGAAAGGCGGAATCCATATGACAGAAGCTAAATATGTAGGCAGAATTTCCCCGATACTTTCCGATGACTGGACAGACAATGTTCCTCAGTATTATTCATATTATGATTTTCACATGAGAAGAAAGGCAGCCAAGAAAAAGCTCAACCGTGAGAGAAGGGTGTTTGCTGTCGTTAGTGTTCTTCTTGTGATGATTTGTATGTCTCTTTTTGCAATCAGACCCGAGAGCCGCGAAACCTATGAAGACAATTTGCGTCATGCAGTAGCATACGGCGACACACTTTGGAGCATTGCTAACGAATATAAGAGCGATGATGTTTCCACAGGTGAATTTGTATACGAAATCAAAAAGGTCAACAACCTTAAATCGTCAAGCATAAATGTGGGCGATCTTCTCATCATTCCCGAATAAAAAAGTACTTTTGGGCAATCCTTTTATTAAAAGGCGGCTTAAAAGAAAAGACAAATCCGCCAAGGTTTGTCTTTTTTTGTTGCCGAAATAGCGAAAAGAGGTTGCATTATGAAAAAAATAAGTTTTTTACTTGTGCTGACAATGGTTGTATGTTCGCTGTCAGCATGCGGTTGCAGTAACAGTGATGAAACTGTTGTAAGATTTTTGAACTTTAAGCCCGAAATCGCATCCGTGTATGAACGCATTGCGGATGAATATGAAAAAGAAACGGGAATAAAGGTTGTTGTAGAGACTGCTGCGGCAAATACCTACGAGAGTACGCTTACCGCAAAAATGGCAACAAATGAGGCCCCTACTATTTTTCAGGTTAACGGACCTATAGGCTACAGAAACTGGAAAGATTACTGCAAGGATTTGTCGGATTCAAAAATAACCCAATTGGTTACCGATGATGCACTGCTTTTAAAAGCAGATAAAGGGGTTTTCGGCATACCTTACGTTGTAGAGGGTTACGGTATAATTTATAACGACGCCATCATGCGTAAGTTTTTTGCCCTGCCCGACAAAAAAACACAAATATCATCCGTTGATGAAATTACATCCTTCGATGCTCTCAAAGAGGTTGTGGAGGAAATGACTGCAAGAAAAGCAGAGCTTGGGATTGAGGGCGTTTTTGCATCCACCAGTCTGAAACCCGGTGAAGATTGGAGATGGCAGACCCATCTTATGAATATCCCTGTGCATTACGAGTTTGACAAAAACGATATTGACCTTGAGACAAAAGAGGTAGCAAATTTTAATTTTGAATATGCGGATAATTACAAAAAAATATTTGATTTGTATATAAACAACTCCACAACCGACAAAAAAATGCTGGGTTCTAAAATTGTCGGAGACTCCATGGCAGAGTTTGCTCTGGGAAAATGCGCAATGGTACAGAACGGTAACTGGGGCTATAGTCAGATTGCGGAAGTGTCGGGCAACACCGTAAGTGAAGACAATGTAAAAATGCTGCCCATATATATGGGCATAAATGACGAAAACCAGGGTCTTTGTATAGGTACGGAAGGCTATCTTGCTATCAATAAAAGAGCGGATGAAGCCACTCAAAAGGCCGCCGAGGACTTTCTTTACTGGCTGTTCTCCTCTGAAACCGGAAAAAAGTATGTTACGGAAGGCTTGGGCTTTATAACGCCCTTTACCACTTTCTCAAACGATGAAACACCCGATGACCCTCTTGCACGCGAGGTTGCACAATGGATGAACAAAGAAAATGTGTATACCGTGCCTTGGGATTTTGTAATTTTTCCGTCACAGGTTTTTAAAAACAATCTGGGAAGTAACCTGTTGCAGTACGCACAGGGAACAAAGAGCTGGAACGATGTTGTAAGTGCAACAGTAAAAGACTGGAAGTCGGAAAGTAACAGATAAGGGGTGGTATTTTGAAAAAATATGCTCCGATATTTTTACTGCCCCTTACTATATGCTTTGTAATGTTTTTTGTGCTGCCCTTTGTGATGGGGTTGTATCTTTCCTTTACGGAGTTTACAACCGTGGACAACGCAACCTTTGCGGGGGTAGAAAACTATGTAAAAGCATTAATCGGGGATAAAAGCTTTATAAATGCTTTGCTATTTACGGTAAAGTTTACTGCCGTAAGTGTGGTGAGCGTAAATATAATTGCGTTTTTGTTTGCACTTTTGCTTACCAAAAAAATGAAGGGCGTTAATTTTTTCAGGACTGTGTATTTTATGCCCAATCTTATTGGCGGTATCGTGTTAGGCTATATTTGGAATGTAATTATCAACGGTATTCTGCGTTATTTTGAGGTGGACATAACCTTTAGCGCAAATTACGGCTTTTGGGGACTTGTTGTGCTCATGAACTGGCAGATGATAGGTTACATGATGATAATTTATATTGCGGGGCTTCAAAGTGTTGACAAAGGTCTTATTGAGGCATCATATATTGACGGTGCTACAAACACTCAGGCTCTGTGGCATGTAACAATTCCCTCGCTCATGCCCTCAATAACCATATGCACCTTCCTGACTCTCACAAACTCCTTCAAGCTTTTTGACCAAAACCTTGCCTTGACGGGCGGTGCCCCCGGGAAAGAAACCAGTATGCTGGCACTTGATATTTATGACACATTCTATGGAAGAATAGGCTGGCAGGGAGTAGGACAGGCAAAGGCTGTGCTGTTTTTTGTGATAGTGGCGCTCATTGCATCTGTTCAGCTGTATCTGACAAGGTCCAAGGAGGTTGAATTGTAATGAACAAAACCTTAAAAAGAGCAGGGTATTATACTCTCCTTAGTGTAATAGCATTGTTTTTTCTGCTGCCCATAGGAATAATACTGATAAACTCTTTCAAAAACAGGTTTTTGATTATGTCCGAGCCTTTTAATTTTCCGAGGGCAGAAAGCTTTGTCGGGATAGACAATTACGTGTCGGGTATAAAAGCGTCGGGATATTTTTCGGCGTTCGGCATGAGCCTTTTTGTGACGGTGTTTTCGGTTGCGGCAATTATACTGGCGTCTTCGATGACGGCTTGGTATATAACAAGAGTTAAAACGCCTCTGACAAAAATTTTGTACTATGCGTTTGTGTTTTCGATGATTGTACCCTTCCAGATGGTAATGTATACCTTAACATATATTGCCGTAAAAATAAATTTTGCAAACCCCTTGGGGATAATTGCAATTTATCTGGGATTTGGTGCAGGGCTTAGCGTGTTTATGTTTTCGGGGTTTATAAAAGGGATTCCCCGGGAAATAGAAGAGGCAGCAAGGATTGACGGCTGTAATCCGCTGCAAACCTTTTTCAAGGTGGTTTTTCCCATATTAAAGCCCACAACCGTAACCGTGGGGATACTCAATGCTATGTGGATATGGAACGACTATCTCCTGCCGTATCTGATACTGGGCACAAAATACAAAACAATCCCCGTTGCGGTACAGATTACAATGCAAGGTGCTTACGGCTCTGTTGACTGGGGCGGATTTATGGCAATGCTGACCCTTTCAATTGTCCCCATAATTCTGTTGTATATTTTCCTGCAAAGGTATATAATAGAAGGGGTAATCAGTGGCGCTGTAAAAGGATAAAAGTTGGTGATAAAATGCGAAAAAGCGGTATACTATTGCATATTTCGTCCCTGCCTTCGCCCTATGGGATAGGCACAATGGGGAAAGAAGCTTATAATTTTATAGATTTTCTTAAAAAAGCCGGTCAAAAGGTATGGCAGGTGTTGCCCATAGGGCATACCTCGTACGGAGATTCTCCATATCAGTCCTACTCCTCTTATGCGGGGAATCCCTATTTGATTGACCTTGATATGCTTTGCGAGGCGGGGTATCTTGCAAAAGATGACTTGGAAAACATTCCCCGGGAAAAGGATGGTATAAAAGTTGACTACGGAATGTTGTATCAAACAAGGCATACCATACTCAGAAAAGCGGCAGAAAAGTTTTTGGAAAAGCCTCCAGCAGAATACTATACCTTTTCGGAGGAAAACCGCACTTGGCTTGACGACTATGCCGTTTTTATGGCAATTAAAGAAAAAATGGGTTTTAACAGCAGGGAAGCCTGGAAGATAGAGCTGAGGGTCAAGAGCGACGCGGGACTGCTTTTTGCAGACGATGAGACGGTGAGAGTATACAAAGCTATTCAGTTCTTTTTCTTTTCCCAGTGGTTTAAGCTGAAAGAATATGCAAACAATGGCGGAATCGAAATAATCGGAGATTTGCCCATATACTGTGCCTCCGACGGCAGTGATGTATGGAGTGAGGGCAAGGCATTTTTGCTTGATGATGAGTATCTGCCCTATATGGTTGCAGGTGTTCCGCCGGATGGGTTTTCGCCCTTGGGTCAAAGGTGGGGCAACCCCATCTACGATTGGGACTGGCTTGAAAAAAACCGCTATGGTTGGTGGGTTGAAAGGCTGAAATTTGCACTCAAAATTTTTGACAGAGTACGAATCGACCATTTCCGAGGTTTTGACAGCTATTTTGCAATAGATGCAAGCGAGGAAACCGCCGTTAACGGAAAATGGATAGACGGTCCCGGGATGAAGCTTTTTAAAGCTTTTGAACGAGAAATCGGCGTAAATCTGCCGATTATTGCCGAAGATTTGGGATATCTGACAGACAGTGTGAAAAGGCTTCTTGCCGAGACAGGATACCCCGGCATGAAAATACTGCAGTTTGCTTTTGATGAAAGAGAAGCGGGCGACTATTTGCCTCATAATTATACCCCACATAGCGTGTGCTATGTGGGAACCCATGACAACGATACTGCACTTGGGTGGTACAACACAGTTGACGAAAAAGACCGAAAAAAGGCGACGGAGTATTTTAACCTTACCGAGCAAGAGGGCATATCAAAGGGGCTTATCCGTGGTGCTATGGCGTCTGTTTCGGACTTGTGCGTAATCTGTATGCAGGACGTGTTGAGTTTGGGTAGTGAAGCGAGGATGAACACTCCCTCAAAAATGGGCGGCAACTGGCAGTGGAGGATGAAAAAGAGCGACTTGACAGACGCACTTGCAGAAGAAATAAATACAATGACAAAACTTTATGGAAGATAAAAAATGTTTTTAACACTTCAACCCCTCTTCCGCTTGCGGTTCCCGATTTTGTTTTTTTCGCCAAAGCTCACACAAAACCCACCACTGCACAACCCTGCACCCTCGTTCTAATATCCGCAGGATGCACTTGGGTTCTGTTTCCCCGCAATCTTGGGGGATGAAAAGGAAAACTTTTATTTCATGAGCAAATATGCGCACATTCTGCGCGCAATTTCCTGTATAATAAAAAAGCTGTTGCAATTGCAACAGCTTTTTTAAACCATAAATTCGTCTATATTGGAAAATAATGTTTCTGCTCTTCTTTTTAAAAGAGCGTTTTCTTCATCCGATAATGTTGGGTCACGCTGTAATAGCTCAGTCACTGCGTCGGAGCTTTTTTTGAGTGTTTCCATATCAAGTAATGAAGAAATCTTCAACGGTGGCAACCCGTGCTGGCGTGTGCCGAAAAATTCGCCCGGACCACGAAGCTGCAAATCTGTTTGGGATATAATAAAGCCGTCGTTTGTTTTTGTCATAATGCCCATACGCTTTTTGATATCCTCGTCCATTGAAGAGGGGATAAGTATGCAATAGCTTTTATCCTTGCCGCGTCCTACTCTGCCTCGGAGCTGATGAAGCTGACTAAGTCCGAAACGCTCGGCGTTTTCGATAATCATGAGGGTAGCTGAGGGCACATTTACACCCACCTCAATAACCGTTGTTGACACCAAAATATCGGTATCTCCAAAGGCAAAATCATTCATGATAGTATCTTTTTCGCTATCCTTCATTTTGCCGTGAACAAGCCCCACCTTTACGTCGGGGAAAATATTCTCGGCAAGGTTATCACGGTATGAAACTGCACTCTTTAAGTCAAGCTCGTCGTTTTCATCCACCATGGGGCAAACAATATATACTTTATGATTCAAGGAAACTTTCTTTTTGATAAAGTTGTACATTCTTTCGCGGATATTTTCCCCGATACAAAAAGTGTCAACCTTTTCACGTCCCGGAGGAAGCTCGTTTATAATGCTTATGTCCAAATCACCGTAAATAATAAGTGCAAGTGTGCGCGGAATGGGGGTAGCCGTCATAACCAATATGTGGGGGTTGTTGCCCTTTGAAACAAGTGCACCACGCTGTTTTACACCAAAACGGTGCTGTTCGTCGGTTATAACAAGCCTGAGGTTTTTGAATACAACGCTGTCCTGAAAAAGCGCATGTGTACCCACAACAATGTCGATTTCGCCCGACTGAAGCTTTTCGTATACAGCTTGCTTTTCTTTTTTTGTCATACTGCCTATAAGCAGTGCGGTTTTCATGCCCAAGGCTTCAAAGGTGGCGGAAACCGACTCATAGTGCTGTCGGGCAAGTATACTCGTGGGTGCCATAAATGCACTTTGACCGCCGTTTTTGACGCAAAGATACATCGCTACCATTGCAACCGCCGTTTTACCCGAGCCAACATCACCTTGAACCAAGCGATTCATGGGTGAAGAAGAGGTCAAATCGGATATGATTTCGTCAACAACCTTTTGCTGTGCATTTGTGAGCGAAAAGGGGAAAAGTGATAAAATCGGCGCAATATCCGTAACGGTAAATGGTGTGACCGACGCATTTTTTGCGACCTGCTTGCGCATATTGAGTGCAAGCTGTAAAAGAAACAGCTCCTCAAAAGCAAGGCGACTGCGGGCAGAGTCATAGGCGTGGTAATCAATGGGAAAATGAATGTTACGGACGGCGTAGTCGGCACGGCAGAGGTTGTATTTTTCTATAATTGATTTTGGCATAAAATCCTCGATGGAATCGCCTGCCTCTTCAAGACATTTTTTGATTGTTGAAACCATCACTTTTTGCGTCAGCGACGCACCGAGCCGATAGATGGGCACTATGTTGCCTGTTACGTTATTGATGCCGTAAGGCTCGTAAATAGGGGTAATAATCTTTTTTTGTCCGAATTTATGCTCTATTTTGCCATAGAAATTGTAATACGAGCCAACGCGAAAGTTTTTTACAACGTAAGGGTTGTTATAAAACACTGCAGTTATAACACCGGTGTCATCACGAAGAGGGAGGGAATAAACGGCAAAGCCTTTGCGTATGCGTCTGACTGTAGGCTGTGCGCCCACAATTGCTGTAATGCAGGCGGTTTCGCCATCGGCTAAGTCGGTAACTTTTTTTGTGATACGCCTGTCTTCTACAGAAACGGGGAAGTAATAGAGCATATCGCGCACGGTTTCGATGCCTAATGCTGAGAGCTTTTCCGCTCTTTGTGTTCCGATGCCTTTAATTGTCGAAATACGGTCATAAAGTGCCATAATAACCCTCCTTTTCCAATAAAATAATACAAAAAGAATACATAGGTTGCTGAAAAATAGTTCAAAACGTTCAAACCAAAAAAGGGAAACACGAGGTTTCCCTTTTTATTTTAAATTACTCTACTGCGATGAAGTAGTAATATACCGGCTGTCCGCCACCTCTTACATATACATCACAATCGGGATACTTTTCTTCAAGTGCATCGCAAAGTGCTGTTGCATCGTCTTCGGAAACATCTTCACCATAGTAAACCGTGATGATTTCGCTGTCTTCGTCAACCATATCATCAATAAGAGAAGCGAAAGTTTCGTTAAGGTCGGGATTAACAAGGGCAATCTTGCCTTCGCGCATACCGAGGTAGTCACCTTCGTGAATTTCCTTATCGTCGATGGATGTGTCACGTACTGCATGAGTGATGCTGCCGCTCTTAACAAGCGTGATAGCTTCATTCATGGCGTCAACGTTATCTTCCAGACTGCCTTCGGGCAAGAAGCTTGTCATAGCTGTAATACCCTGAGGAATAGTCTTTGTGGGGATAACCGCAACATTAACCTCAGCCAATTCAATTGCCTGTTCAGCCGCCAAGATAATATTCTTATTATTGGGAAGAACAATAACGTTCTTTGCGTTAACCTTTTCAACAGCGGCAAGAATGTCGTCTGTTGAGGGGTTCATTGTCTGACCGCCACGGATAACGTATGATACGCCCAGCTCTGTAAACACTTCGGCGATACCTTCACCTGCAGAAACAGAAATAACTGCAAGCTCCTTCATGGGACCCTTATCTGCAGGTGCACTATCAGCCTCTGCAATGATGTTGGAGTGCTGGTAACGCATGTTATCAATCTTTATGTTGATAAGCTGACCGAGCTTTACAGCCTGCTCAAGAACAAAACCGGGGTTGTTTGTATGGATATGAACCTTTACGATTTCGTCCTCTTCGATAACAAGCATACAGTCGCCTGTAGGTGCAATCTTATCACGGAAAGCATTTGCATTTGTTTTAACGTCATACTTTTCGATGATGAATTCAGTACAGTAGCCAAATTCGATATCATCGGGGTCAACAGCCTGCTGTGCACCGCTTGCCGTAGCAGGGGAGGTTGTGGAAGGTGCATCGGAAAGGGATACGGCATTGCCGTCAAGGGCTGCCTGCATACCTTCAAAAATGCACAGTAAACCTTTGCCGCCGGCGTCAACAACGCCTGCCTGCTTAAGCTGAGGAAGCATTTCGGGTGTTTGATCAAGAGCTGTGTTGCCTTCCTTCATGATGATTTTGAAAAGTTCATCAAAGGAGGAAACTTCGCTGTTTTCTACACCTGCTGTTGCCATGAAGCGGATTACAGTGAGGATTGTACCTTCTGTAGGCTTCATAACAGCCTGATAAGCTGTGTCACAGCCTTTTTTAACTGCTACAGCAAAATCAGCGGGAGTGATAGTTTCTTTACCTGCAAGACCAAGTGAAATACCGCGGAAAATCTGAGAAAGAATAACGCCCGAGTTACCTCTTGCACCGCGGAGTGTAGCCTTTGCAACAGCCTGAGCTGCGTCGGAAACCGAGGAAAAATCCTTAACGGAGATGTCCTTTGCGGCAGACATAAACGTAAGCGCCATGTTTGTACCTGTGTCACCGTCGGGAACAGGGAAAACGTTGAGAGCATCAACGTATGCTTTGTTTTCATTTAACTTATTAGCGGCGGAAAGAATCATGTTCTTATAAATAGCCGCATTAATAGTCTTCATCATAACTGAGTAACTCCCCCTATCTTATTCGTTTGCAACACGCATGCCTTCAACGTACACGTTAACTTCCTTTACGTCAAAGCCTGTCATGGCAGAAACCTGATAGCTTACGTTGTGCATAATGCTTTCACAAATTGCGGAAACATTAACACCGTACTGAACCATGATGTGCATGTCGATAATAATGGAGTTGTCCTCAACTTCAACCTTGATACCCTTAGAAAGAGTGCCAACCTTAAGGAGGCTTACAATACCGTCCTTTGTATTTCTGACAGCCATACCTACAACACCGTAGCAGTTGTTGGCAACGGCACCTGCGATGTTAGCGATAACGGAATTACTGATAACGATATCGCCGTAATTGTTTTCAATTTTAGCAGCCATAAATAGACCTCCAATCTACATACTATAATTCATTATACATCATTTTACTATCCAATGTCAACAAAATTGCAATTTAATTCGCTGAAGTAATCGTTTTTTCGGTTTGTAAAAACGATTACCTGCCTTTTTTTTGCAACGTTGCTGAGCAAGTTGATAATAGCCTTTTCGCGATAATTGTCCGACCCTAAAAACGGATCATCCATAATAATGGGAAAATCGGCATCATACAAAAACTCGGAAAGTGCTATGCGGAAGCAAAGGTAAACCTCCTGACGAAATCCGAACGAAAAAGACGCCAAACTTCTGGGAAGAGGGTCTTTGACGGATATTGAAAGGGGACTTTTTTGGTTTTCGGCATCCATCACAAGAGATACCTCGCGAGTTTCTTTAGGTGCAATAAGAGAAAGATATTCCATTGCTTTTTTTGAAACCGCGGGGGTGAAATCCTCGCTGAACCGCTCTGCTGCATGACCGATTGCTTCTATTGCGGCATCGATAGCCTCAACTTTAACGCTCATTTCACGGCACAGGTTTTTTGTGTAGCATAATTCCGATTCGATTTCGTCAACAGAACGGTATGACGCATCAAAAAGCATTTTTTCAAGAGCGTGGAGCGATTCCTGCTCTGATAAAAGTGTTTTTTGCAGCTCGGTTATCTTTTGACGTGTTAAAGATATTTTTTCGGATATACGTGCCTTGTCTTCGCGTAATTTTTCAAGGTCTGCGATAGCTTCGCTATAAATTGATGCGTCCGTTTGTTCCGTATTTACGGATTTTTTGGACTTGTGAATAAGTCTTGACGCCAAGTACACCAAAAGCGGAAGAGGCGCTGTGAAAACAAGCGGTTTAAAGAAAGCAAAACCTATAATAAACAGTGCAATGGTGCATATTGTATATAGTACAGGGTACCCGAGAGCGGATTTTTTTTGTTTATTTTCATTTTTTACGGGGGAGAGAGAGGCAATGTAGTTTTTTTGTTGAGAGATACTTTCTCCAAGCTCGTTATCCTCCACGGTATAAGACACAACATTGCTCTCAAGGCGGGCAATTTCGTCTTTTAAAGTGGAGATGTTTTCTTCCTTATTGTTAATATTGGTTCTGCGGGAGGAAAGGTCATCTTCGGCAAGACGTGCTATGGCAAGCTCGTTTTCAAGGTCGGTTACCTTGATTTTTGCCTGTTGCAGAGCACCGCTTGTGCCACGCTGTCTGACGTAGTGCTTTTTCTGTTCGGAAAGGTAGACTATAGCCTCTTGAGCGTTTACGTTTTCGTCGCCCGATGCCATAATGTTGGATATACGTACATCCATGCCGCTGGTTTTGCCAAAATCAGCGGCTTTGCCCTCTGCACAGTATACACTTTTTCGGAAGGTTTCCCTGTCGGGGATGATGTCGGAAAGGGAAATACTCGGCTCTGTTTGCAAGCTGTCACCCTTTGGGGACGACGCAAAGGTGCGGAAAATCGTATAGTCTTTTGAGTTGTGATTTATGGTCATAGTGCCCGAGGGGGCTGTTTTATCCCAGGGGAAATATTTGCCCCTGTCTTTGTCGTGAGCGGGATACGAGTATAGCATAGCTTCAATAAATGCCGAAATTGTGGACTTTCCGCTCTCGTTTGTGCCATAGATAATGTTGAGATTGTCAGAGAGTGAAATCTCTTTGTTTTTAAATTTCCCGAAGGAAAGAAGGTTTAGCTTTTTTATAATCATAAGTCTTCCTTCACTCCTTTCAGGGCAGTAACGCCGTATTTGTATGCAAGACGGGCAATTTCACCCTCATAGTTTTCGGACAGGTAGTCGGAGAAAAAACGGTAAATACTGCTTTGGGAAATATCGGTATCAATACGCGTATTATCCTTGATACTGACATAAAACGCTTTTTCCGAAAGACAAGATGTTATATAGTCAATATTAGGCATAAAACCTTCTTTTAATGTGCCTGTCAGGTTGATGCGGTATATGCCGTCTGATATTTTTGCCATTAATGCCTCAGAAAGCGCCATTGACGAATCAAAAGCTGACACATCAAAGTCTAAAATGGTGTATACGCGAGAGGAGGACGGGATGAAGCTGATGTTTAAGCCGTGAGAAATATCGCCAAAAACAAAGCCTTTTTCGCCGCTTTCGTCAAAACCTCCACCATCGTGACAGCCGGGGTACACAATATTGCCTTCACGAAAATACGTGTGAACATGCCCCAGGGCAACATAATTATACCCGCACGAAAGAAGTTTTGCCTTATCCAAGGGATTATATTCGCTTGACTGAGACAGGTCTCCATGGAGGACGAGTATATTTTGGTACTTGGGGTCAGGCGAGGGTATACCGGCAGACAGCAAGGCAGTCTCCGACGTAAACGATGCGCCTGTTATGGCAATATCTTTGTAAATAATACGCTCAAAATCCTTGGGGAAAATATGTACATTTCCCGGGAAATTGACATCCGATATGCCGTAGTCATGATTGCCCAGCGCAATAAACACGGGAATATTGCCTAATTTTTCGAATTCTTTTATACAAAAATTAATGGCAGATGCCGAGGGTGTAGGGGAGTGAAAAAGGTCGCCCGAAATAATAAGCATATCGGCATTTTTGGCGGTATAATCTATTATTTTTGAAAAAGACGAGCGTCTCTCGGCTTTTCTTGCAGAGGATTTGCCGACAGGCAAAGAGCTCAGCGGCATGTCCAAATGATTGTCAGCAGTGTGCACAAAACGCATTCAAAGCACTCCTTGGGTTGAAAAATAGTATGAGTTTCTTCCTATTATATAAGTCGTTATTTTGAAACTGTTATAATATGATAATAACATAACCGCATTATAATGTCAAAGTTTTGGTAATATAAGTGTAAAAAAAATATGAATAGGGGGCTGATTTTAGGCAATTTGTTAAAAAATTTTTTAAATTCTTGGTCAAAAGTTATAAAAAAGTCTTGAAGTTTTTAAAATATTTGTGTATAATGAAAGAAGTAGTAATATATTATAGGAGGAAGTGTGAAAAATGCAGGTTAAACTAAAATCTATAATTGCTACATTTTTAGTTGCAATGATGATTGTGCCGCTTTTTAGCGGATGCGAACTTAACCAAAACAAGAAAAACACAGGCGCACTCACAGTTATAAGAATCGGTACTCATGCTCAGAGTGAGGATGACCCCTACTGGGTTGACGAAATCACAGGCACCTCAAACATGAATGCCGACAGAAAGAAAGCGGCAGAGCATGCTTTGGAAACTGTTAAAGAACAGCTCGGCGTTGAAATTAAGTTCTTGCAGTATTCCAGTGACTTGCAGCAACTTTTGTTGCAGACAGTGCTTGCGGGTGACCCCTACTGTGAACTTGCTATCCTTTGGGGTGGCTGCCAGGGTAATATTCTTTCGCAGAATATTCTTCAGCCCCTTGATAAATATGCACATATATTCCATGATGACCCCGACGGTGAATGGATTCTTCCACAGAAGACTTTCGGTCACTACTATCTGATGAACCGTGACCTTCTTTATACTAATACATGGCCTATAGTTTACAACATCAGCATGATTGAAGAAGTTCCTTCTCTTAAGGATGCCGACGGTACAACGATGTATCCTTCGGAAATGTATCTCCGCGGTGACTGGACATGGTCAAACTTCAAAGACTATCTTGCAAAGATTAAGGCTTACTATTCCGGCAAAAAAGCAGCGTCCGGTAAGGACATAGTTGCTTTCAACACAAACTACACATTCTTTGGTCAGTTTGCTCTTCACTCTGTAGGCGCCGGCGTATATGACGGTGAAGCAATGAAGTTTGCTACAGAAGAAGGCGTTGAAGCTTGTGAATATGTTGACGAACTTATGACAGCAGAACTTGTTACTTGTTCCACTGCATCAAAGTCAACTCCCAACTCCGGTTGGCTTACAGCAAGTGATGCTTTCCAGAACGGCGAAACAGTTTTCACAAACTGTGCAAGATGGAGAATGGGTACAGCATCCTCTATCCTCGCTGAACGCGGTGAGTCAATGGCGGCTATTCCGTTCCCTTATCCTGACGGAACAGATTCGTCTGACCCCAACTACCGTCATCTTAACCCCATGGCTGACTCTGTAGGCCTTCTCCGTGGTATTGATGAAAAGACAAGTGAACTTGCTCTTAAAGCATATAAGATGTACAAGGTTGAATACTACAAGGCAATGGCAGGTGTAGACTCCATTGCAGAATACATGGTTGAACAGGCAGACGATGAAGCACTCAACTTCGGTATTGATATTTTCCACCCCGAAATCGGTGATCAGAACCTTGAAATCTGGATTGAGTTTGGTAAGGAACCCGCTAACGAATACTCCGAGTCCTGCGGTGTAATGTGGACATGGAGTGATATCTTGGGTAAATCTATCTACGGTATTGACGGTTATCCCAAATACAGAACAGCGGTTGAGGCAAACAAGGAATCAATTTACAAAAAGCTTGAAGACATCGGTACAGCTGTTAACAGTGCAGGTGCTATCGATGCGGTTAAACCTTCGGTAAGCAGAAAGGGCGTTATAGCTATCGCGGCAGGTACAGACCCGGCAACAATTAACTGGGGCAAGTATATCGGCGCAAGTGACAACGCTGACGGCGAATACAAGGTTGACAAAATCAAGTTTGAATATGACGCAGAAATATTTAAGACAGTCGGTACATATGAAGGCGGAATCAAAGCTTCCGTAACGGACAAGAGCGGTAACGTAGGTGAGGGCACATTCACGGTTATGGTTTATGACCCTGATAATACAACGCCTCCCACGCTTCAGCCCAAGGACGTTGTTCCCGAAATTGCTCTTAACGCAGACGTTTCTACCATTAACTGGGGCGACTATGTTGAATGGGCAAAGGATGCAGACGGACTTGATATTTCGACAAACATTACAGCTGACACAGGTTGGCTTGATGTAACGGTGGATACCGAAGGCAAAGAACCTTATCCGGTTGATATTGTTGCAACAGACTTTGCAGGTAATGAAATCTACGCCACAATTTATGTTGCAGTTAAGAAGAGTTAATGAACGGAGGGAAAAGAAAAAATGGCAAAGAAAACTTCTAGTAAACCCAAAAGCAAGAAGAAGTTAAACGTCAAGCTTTTAGTTGTTGGCGGTTTAGTGGTTTTATCACTCCTTCTTGTTGCTCTTGCATTTGTTCTTCCCGGTAATGCGGATACAACAGCAAATGCAGGTACACAGGGTGAATATATCAGCAATGAGTATCAGGCGTATCTCGACTTGGTTGGTTATGAATCAACAGAGCAGCTCGCAACAGATACTGTAACTGTTGATATTACAGCTTTTGAACTGTATGACCCTGACGCAGAATTGTCAACAGACGCAGTTGAAGCTCCTGTTGATGAAACTGCAGATACAGAAGAACCTGTTGATGTAAAGCTTATTCCGAACACAGCAGTAATCGGCACAACAACCGATATTGACGGAAATGAAGTTACAGGTCTTCAGATTGGCGAAAGAGCAAATGTAAGATGGACATTTACAGCTCCCGCCGATGGTTATTATAACCTCAGATTCAACTATATTTCTATCAAGAGCACAACTTCCAACCCTCAGAGAGATTTCCTTCTTGATAACGCACCTCTCTACTATGACAAGGTTAAGAAGTTAAAGCTCAGCCCTGTTGTTGAATTTACAAGAACATGGGACAACGGAACAATTAAAGAAACGGATGGTAACGAAATCCGTCCCGAAGCTAAAGAAGACTTTGTAGCAAAGGATATTTACTTGTCCGATACAACAATGAGAACACTTTCGCCTTATGTAATTTATCTTACAGCAGGTGAACATACACTCGAACTTGAAGCTAACCGCGAGCCTGTTCAGATTAACGAAATCTCCTTTGAAAAGGCTCCCGTTGCTCCTACATATGCTGAATACCTCCAGCTCCATAAGGACGCTAAGGAATACAGCGGTGACAACCTTGTTATGGAAGCTGAAAGATACGAAGGCGGTACAGTAAAGATTACTAAGTCTTCCACATCAATCGGTGCTTCTACAGACTACTCCAGTTCTTATACAACACCTTACCATCACTGGAATCAGCTCCTTAACATCATGGGTGGCTCTAACTGGGCAACAGCAGGCGGTTCCATCACATGGACAATCGAAGTTCCCGAAGAAGGTTTCTATCAGATTGCTCCTCGTGCAAGACAGAATGTTAACCGTGGTGTAAAGAGCTTCAGAAGAGTTAAGATCAACGGCGAAGTTCCTTTCCAGGAAGCTAACAAGATTGGTTTTGACTACTCCACAAGTTTTGAAAACTACGTAATTTCTGACTCCGAAGGCAAGGCACTTCTCTTCTATCTCAACAAAGGTAAGAACACAATCACAATGGACGTTGTTCTCGGTGACTTTGCTAACGCACTTTCCGAAGTTGAAAACAGCGTGCTTGTACTTAACGAAATGTACCGTAAGGTAGTACAGATTACAGGTACAGTTCCGGATACATATATTGACTACGAAATCGGCAAGAAGGTAAAAGGTGTTCAGATTGGTGAAGAAGAATACCAGACATTTGCTGAAACAATGAAGGATCAGGCAGATGCACTTTACGCAGTTGTTGACGAAATGGTTAAGATTACAGGCGAAAAGGGCTCCGGTACAATTCAGCTTGAAAAGGTTGCACGTCAGTGTGCGCAGTTTGCTGAAAAGCCCGACGACGTTGTAGACGAAATTTCCGACTTCAAGAGCAACATTTCTGCTCTCGGTACATGGATGCTTGAAATTTCCTCCATGCCCCTTGAAGTTGACTCCTTTACACTTTCCAAGCCCGGTGCTACACTCAAGAACGCTGAACCTAACTTCCTTGTAGCAGCAGGCAACGAAACAATCAGATTCTTTGCAACATTCGTTGTAGACGATACACAGATTGCTTCCGATAAGGAAGTATCTAAGGACGCTGTTAAGGTATGGATTGCTTCCGGTCGTGACCAGGCTCAGATTATCAGAAACCTTATCGATAATACTTACGAAGACGGTTCTGTTAACCTTCAGCTTATTCCTGCGGGCGTTCTTCTTCCTGCAACATTGGCAGGTAACGGCCCCGACGTATCACTTTCAAACGCTCAGGCAAGCGTTGTAGACTTTGCGGTTCGTGGTGCTCTTCAGGATCTTACACAGTTTGATGATTATGAAGAATTTATTTCTGACATGGACTTCAAGCCCAGTGCTATTAACACAGCAAGCTACAATGGCGGTGTTTACGGTCTTCCCGAAACTCAGACATTCAGCGTACTCTTCTACCGTACAGATATCTTGGAAGAACTCGGTCTCGACGTTCCCAAGACATGGGGCGAAGTAGAAGAAGCTATCAATGTTCTTCATATTAATAACTACGATTTCTACATTCCCACATCTGCACTTTACTCAACACTGGTTTACCAGTACGGCGGTGATATGTATCACGGTGCAGCAGGTACAGTAGATGAAAACGGTTACAAGTTTGCAGCCGATGGCAGTGACTACGGTATCAGAAGTGGTCTTCGTGATGAACCCGCAATGCTTGCATTCCAGAAGCTTACTGAATTCTTCACAACATATGCGCTTCCTGTTTCCGCAGACTTCTCCAACCGTTTCAGAACAGGTGAAATTCCGATTGGTATTGCTGATTATACACTCTTCAATACACTCGAAATTTTCGCTCCCGAAATCAAGGGCCTTTGGAGCTTCGCTCCCATGCCCGGTTATGAAGATCCTATAACAGGCGAAATCAATAACTCTGTAGTAAGTGCATCTGCACACACCGTGATGATGAACAGCGCAAGAGACAAACAGGCTTCTTGGGAATTCATCAAGTGGTGGCTCAGTGAAAAAACACAGCTTAGCTACGGTACAACAATCGAGTCTATCTTAGGTAGCGGTGCAAGATATTCTACAGCAAACATCAACGTTCTCAGACAGCTTCCTTGGGCAGCAGAACAGGCAGATGTCATTGTTGAACAGTTTAATAACACAATCGGTATTCCCGATGTTCCCGGTTACTACATGACAGGCCGTGAAATCGACTACGCATTCAAGGGCGTTGTAACAGACGGTCAGAATCCCAGAGAAGCTCTTTACCTTAACGTTAAGGAAATCAACGATGAACTTACAATCAAGCGTGAAGAGTTCCACTTAACAAGATATAACGAGGAGGGTGAAATAATCGATGACTGAGCAGAAAGTAAATAAAAAACCTGCAAAAGCTAAGAAGAAAAAGCTTCAGTCAATGGAATGGAAGAACGCATGGAGACTCCACAGAGACAAGTATATTCTTATTCTTCCTTTCGCACTTATCTTCTTAATCTTTACAGTGCTTCCCGTTGCGGTGTCAATGGTGTTGAGTTTCACAAACTTCAATATGCTTCAGGTCCCGGATTTCCTGGGCCTGGAGAACTACATTAACCTTATAGTATTTGACGATATCTTTTTGATAGCACTTAAGAACACATTGTTCTTCGCTATCGTAACAGGTCCTGTCAGCTATCTTATGTGCTTTGTATTTGCGTGGATTATTAACGAACTTCCGCCCAAGGTAAGAGCACTCATGGTGTGCGTGTTCTACGCACCCAGTATCTCCGGTAACGCATTCGTTATCTGGAAGCTCCTTTTCTCAAGTGATATGTACGGTTACATAAACGCTTACCTCTTGAAATGGAATATTATTTCAAGCCCGATACTGTGGTTTGAAACGGCTGAATACATCATGCCGATTCTTATCGTAGTTCAGCTTTGGCTTTCTCTTGGTGTCGGCTTCCTGTCTTTCGTTGCAGGTTTGCAGAGCCAGGATGCAGCACTTTACGAAGCAGGTGCTATCGACGGTATCAAGAACCGTTGGCAGGAACTTTGGTACATTACACTTCCTTCCATGAAACCCCAGCTCATGTTCGGTGCCGTAATGCAGATTACATCATCCTTCGGTGTTGCAAGTATCGCAGATCAGCTCGTAGGTTTCCCCTCAGTTGATTATGCAGGTCACTTCATTCTTAACCACTTGAACGACTACGGTAGCCTTCGTTATGAAATGGGTTACGCATCAACAATTGCGGTTATCCTCTTCTTCATAATGATTTTCGCTAACATCTTAGTTCAGAAGGTACTCAGAAAGGTGGGTTCGTAATAAAATGAAAAAGTTGTTTTCTAAAATAGGTGCGGCCCTCGTGAAGGTACCTCCCTTTAAGCAGATATCTCAGTGGCTTGCGCACAGACGTATTACAAGAAGAAACCGTTCTATCGGTGTGGATATTGCTCTTACAGTATTCCTTGGTTTCTTCGGTGTTATCAGTGTACTTCCTCTTTGGCTTATCGTTGTAAACGCTTTCAAGCCCTTGAACGAAGTATTCATGTTCCCTCCCAAATTCTACGTGGTTAACCCCACAATGGATAACTTCCTTGACTTGTTCCAGTTGATTGGTAACTCTTGGGTTCCTTTCTCAAGATACCTTTTCAACACAGTGTTTATCACACTTTTGGGTACAGTTGGTTCGGTTATCATTGCTTCCATGGCAGCATATCCTCTTGCAAAGTACAATTTCCCCGGTTCAAAGTTCATGGGCAGTATCATCGTATACTCTCTTATGTTCAACGGCTCAGTAACAGCTATTCCCAACTATATTATCATGAGCAAGATTGGTCTTATCGATACATATTGGGCAGTAGTATTGCCGGCTATTGGTTCTACAATGGGTCTTTACCTTATGAAGAACAATATGACACATATTCCTATGTCACTTCTTGAATCCTGTAAGATTGACGGCGCAAGCGAATACAAGATTTATTGGAAGATTATCATGCCTCTTTCCAAGCCCGCATGGATTACTCTTGTTATCCTTTCTTTCCAGAGCTTGTGGGGCACAACAGGTGGTACATATCTTTACACTGAAAAGTTGAAACCTGTTACATATGCACTCAGCCAGATTTTGGCTGCCGGTGTTGTACGAACGGGTGTATCCAGTGCAGTAAGCTTGATTATGCTGATTGTTCCCGTTGCTGTATTCGTAATTAGCCAGAGCAACGTTGTTGAAACAATGGCATCATCCGGTATGAAGGACTAAGGAGGTGCAGATTGTGAGAAAGAGAATAACATCGACTATTCTGGCTTTAGCCATCGCTCTTATCCTTTGTTTACAGGCTGTACCCGTTATGGCTGAACACACTAAGGATGCCAGTTATATCTACGATTTCTGGGGCAACGCAAACCAGAGCTTGTCAGCTTTCCAGCTTGCTACAGTAATCGACAAAACTTCCATGTCTGACCTTGCTGAAGATCATGACGAAAACCTCAGCAGCGAACTTGCTCTCTCCGGCGTAAAGGATATTTTCGTTTACGAAGAATATAAAGAGGTTAGGGTTCCTGTAGAGGAAGTAACAGAAGAAGCAACTGAGGAAGTTGTTACAGAAAACAGCACAGATGTAGTTTTGGAAGAAGCTGTTGAAGATGCTACAGGTGCTGTTGAAGAAGAAACAGAAGCAGTTGCCGAAACAAAGACTGAAAAAATCCTTGTTGAACGTGAAATCTACGTTGTAGACTCCGTTGCAGGCAGAGTAAACATCTTCACAGATGATTACAAGCTTAAAGGTTCTATCAGAATTATCCGTGACGCAGACGGAAAAATCGTTGTAAGTGAAGAAACTAACAAGCAGATGCTTCTGTCCGGTCCCGAAGGTGTTTATGCAACTAAAGACTATATCTACATTGCAGATACAGGCAATGAAAGAATTCTTCAGCTTGAAAGAAAAGCACCTTACAGCTTGGTTAATGAAATCACACGTCCTTCCACAATGGTTGGCGATTCCTTATTCAAGCCCTCAAAGATTGCTGTTGACAACTCCGGTAGAATTTTCGTAGTTGTACAGAACAGCACAGAAGGTATCATCGAACTTAACAGTGACGGTAGTTTCTCTCGTTATTACGGCGTAAACTCTCCCACAGTTAATCTTATCGATTACTTCTGGAGAAGTATTGCCAGCGAAGAGCAGCAGGCAACAATGAGCAAGGTTTATGCTCCCGCATTTAGTAACCTCCATGTTGATAAGGACGGTTTCGTATATGCGGTAACTGTTGATACTGCTTCTCAGGAAATGGTGTTCCGTTTTAACTCTAACGGTGAAAACGTTCTTAGAAAGTTCGGTTATTCCGAACAGCTCGGCGACCTTCCCAATATGCTTGATGAAAGCTTTTCAATGAGCACATTCATCGATATAGCTGTAAATGATTATGGCGTATATGCAATACTTGATACTGCAAAGAAGAGAGTATTTGTATACAACTTTGACGGTAACCTGCTTTCAATTTTCGGCGGTTCCGGCAGCACAAAGGGTACTTTTGTTAACCCTACAAGTATTGCTTGGATGGGCAACGACCTTATCGTAGGTGACGAAGACCTTAAGAGTGCATTCGTATTTAAAACAACTGACTTTGGTGAACTTATTCTTTCCGCTGAAGAAAAGTACTTTACAGGTGACTTTGACGGCGCTGCAGAGCTTTACAGAAAAGCAGTTGAAATGAACGCAAACTATGACCACGCATACGTTGCTATAGGTAAGAACCTGCTTATGCAGGATGAATACGAACAGGCAATGCATTATTTCAAGCTCGGTAATGATAAGACTTATTATTCAACAGCTTTCATGGGCTACAGAAACATTGTATTGCAGAAGTATTTCTGGATTCTTGCAATTGTAATTGTAGCATTCATCTGGTGGGTACTCCGCGGTGAAGTAAAGTACAACAAGCAACAGCGTAAGCTTGAAGAACTGTGAGGTGAAAGTGATGAAGAAATTAGCTAGAGATTTTAAATATTTGACCCATGTTATCTTTCACCCGTTTGATGGATTCTACGAAGTAAGATTCAGAGGCATGGGCAACAACCTTTTGGTTGCGCTTTTGTTCCTTGCAAGCGGTTTACTTAACGTTATAGCATATCAGTACACAGGCTTTATTCTCAATAATAATCCCTTGTACGCTATGAACTCTGTTACAACCTTCATCTTCGGTTTGTTCCCGTACTTGTTGTTTGCAATAAGTAACTGGAGTATGACAGCCATATTCGAAGGAAGCGGTAAGTTCCTTGATATTATGACAGTGCTTGCATACTCATTGTTCCCCAAGATGATGACTGATATCGTTTATATCATCGGTTCTAACTTTGTTACAGCAGATGAAGCAATGATTCTTACAGCTGTACAGATGATTGGTCTTGTTTGGTTCTGTTTCCTTGTATTCAGTGGCTTGTGTGTAATCCATGAATACGGTGCAGGCAGAAACCTTGCAATGATTATCGCAACTTTTGTTGCAGCGATAGTAATTATTTTCCTTGCAACATTATACATCACACTTGTTGAGAAGGCTCTCGGATTCTTCACAGACTTCGCAACAGAATTGGCTAGGAGGTGACGGTAGGTATGAAGAAATTTATTAAAAAGCTCTCACTTTTAAAAATTGTTACATTGATTCTCGTTGTAGCAATCCTGGTTTCTGTCATATCATTCCTTCCTCAGCTTCAGCTTAAGTATTCTGATGTTGCAGGTATTGTTCAGGAAGGCATCCAGAAGGGTGATTTCCCCACTATTGACAAAGCTATAAACAGCAACGTGCTTGTTGCTCAGAGCAATGGCAGATCACTTTATGTTAATCCCAACACTCTCAATGTAACTGTAGTAGATGACGCAACACGTACTGTTTGGACATCTATTCCTCAGACAGGTACATTGGAAGACGAAGACAAAGCTCCCATGTTGGTGTCTTTCCTTGATGCTACAGGTGCTCTCAACAACTGGGATACATACACACAGTGTATCAGCCTTGATAACACAACAAGAGAACTCGAAGTAGGTGAGGACCGTGCTGATACATACACTGTATACCAGCTTCCTGACGGCTTCAGAGCAAAGCTCAATGTTACAAAGGCAGAAGTTACTGACCTTAACCAGTACATGCCCAAGAAGATTTCAATCAAGCGTTACAATGAATGCTTCATCGCAAAGATTGATGAATTCAAAGCAGGTGCGGTTGCAACTATCAAGGACATTACAGGTGTAGAACTTAAGGCTGACGAAGACGGCAATTACGATGCTAACATCGATGCTGATATTCTCGAAAGTCTTGATGCTGATGAACTTAAAAAGGTTACAAGCGCACAGACAACTTTGGAAGATGCAGTTAAGTATGTTAAGGCTCTTGATATGATTTATGATATCGACGCTGAAACAGAAGATCATTACTACAATAAGTACGCAGGTACACCTCCTCTTACTGTAACTAATATCCTTATCGATCTTTCCAAGAAGGCTCTTTACACCCGTGACGACCTTATCAATGACTCCAGAGAATTTGATATCACAGACGTTGAATTTGCTCAGCCTGCTGATTTCACAATCATCATGGACGTAAGATTGGTTGACGGTGACCTCGTAGTTCATATTCCTACATATGAAATCAAGAACAACAGTGAAGACCCCGATTATTACACACTTCACAGCATTTCCGTTTTCCCCAACTTTGGTATCGTAAATGCTGATAGCTATGACGAAGGTTTCATCTTTGTTCCCGATGGTTCCGGTGCTCTTTTTGACATCAACAGCTACGACAGCGGTTATGCTGAATATGAACGCCCCATCTACAACAACACATATTTTGACACTCTTTACACAGACAGCGAATACAACGAAGATTTGATGCTTCCCGTATTTGGTATGGGTAAGAACGGTCAGACAGTAATTCCTGTTCAGGAAACTGAAGTAGAAGCTGTTGAAGAATCCGTCGAAGAACCTGTTGAAGATGCTACAGCTGTTGTGGAAGAGGAAAAAGATGTTTTGACAGTTGTTGATATTACAACAACGGAAGATAAAGGCGCAGGCGTATATACAGGTTTCATGGGCATTATCGAAAGCGGTGCTGAAACAGCTGCTCTTACAGTTAAGCTTGGCAGCAAGGCTCAGGACGCTTCCAGCCTCAACAAGGTATATGCTACATTCGATGTAATGCAGTACTCCAACGTAAAGGTATTCGGTCCTTACAGCACAAACGAAGCTAAGTTCCTTGCTAAGACAGGTTCGTTTGGTATGGATATCAAGGTTCGTTACAAGCTTTACACAGAAGATTGCAACTACTTCACAATGGCTAAAGACTATAAGGAATATCTCCTTCAGACAAACGAAAATATCAAGGAAGAGTACGATGTAGAAACACCTGCTCCCGAAGTATATCTCGATGTAATTTCTGCTCTTACTGTTGAAGACAGAATCATGGGTATTCCTTATGACAACACAGTTTCCATGACAACATATTCCGAGCTTAACGATATTCTTAATGACCTCGGCAAGATTGATACAGTTGTAAGCTACAAGGGCGCTTATAACGGCGGTATTTATAACAAGGTTAACCAGAAAGCTGACAAGACAAAGGCTAACGGTTCCGAAGATGAATACAAGAAGCTCATGGAAAACCACGGTGACTCTATCTACATGAGCACACCTATCTCTTATGTATACAAGGATGACGCAGTATTCAATCCTGAACGTCATGCACTCTTAGGTTATGACTCTGAACCTGCTAAGGTTTATGACTATGATATTCCTACAGGCAGATTCAATCTTCACGGCGAAGGTCACTGGATTTTGAGCCCCTATTATCTTCCCGGTGTTGTTGAAACATTCAAGAAGAGCTTAGCGGACAATACAAACCTTGCTTTGGAAGACCTTGGTAACCTTGTATATTCTCATAACAAGCCCGAAGAAGCAGTTAACCTTTACGAAGGTGAACTTGTTATCAAGAAAGCTCTTGATACTCTTTCCGAAGGCGACAGAAAGCTTATTCTTACAAATCCCTTTGCAACACGTATGCTCTATGCTGAATACAGCACAGACATCTCCCGTGAAAGCAGTGACTACGGTTTGATAAGACATAATGTTCCTTTCCGTCAGCTTGTTATGAACGGTCTTACAAAATATACTACACTCACAATTAACGAATCTTCTTCCGGTAAGGCATATTACCTTCTTCAGGCAGTTGAATTGGGTAGCAGCCCCAAGTATAAGATTACAGCAAAGAGTGTAGACACCCTTAAGGAAGGCAACTATCATGAGCTCTTCTCAACAGAATACAAGCTCATCGCTGCTGACATTAAGGAAATGGCAGGAAAAATCGACGCTGCGTTCGCACAGATTGGTACAAACGAAATCGCAGGACACAGACTTATCGATGAAAAGGTATTTGAAACAACATACGCTACAGGCGTAAAGGTTGTTGTTAACTACAACAAGCTGGATGTTACTACAGAATATGGTGATATTCCTGCTGAAAGCTACATCATCATTGGTGCAGAAGAAGCTCCTGATGTTGTGGTAGAAGAAAACGTGGAAGGAGGAGAAGTAGATGGCTAATGCAAATGTAAAAACAAAGGCTCCCGCAAAGGCAGCAAAGCCCGTTAAGGCTAAAAAGCATATGAAATTCCAGACTACTCAAAAAATCAACGGTTATGTTTTCTTGCTTCCGTGGATTATCGGTTTCCTTCTTTTCTTCCTTATGCCTATCGTGAACACAATTATTTATTCATTCAATACTGTAGGTGTTGCTGATGCCGGCGGTATGGAAATGACTTTTGTAGGCTGGGATAACTACACAGGTTTGTTTAACACAGAGCTTTCTACACAGGGTCAGCAGTTCACTCGTGTATTTGCTGAAGAAAACTCAAACATCATCATGAATACTCCTCTTATTGTAGTATTCTCACTTTTCTCAGCGCTCCTTGTTAACGCAAACTACAAGGGAAGAGATATAGTACGTGTTATCTTCTTCCTTCCCATTGTACTTGGTATTTCTATTGTTACAACTCTTGTAACAACAACAGGCGGCGACGTAACAGGTGTTACAGCCGTTGCTACAGAAGAGTCCGGTTTCATTATGAGACTACTCACTTCTTACACATTCCTGCCCAAGGATGTAATTAGTTTCATTATGGGTGTTGTAGCTGATATTTCATCCATCATTTCCAAGGCAGGCGTTCAGACACTCCTTTATCTTGCAGCTTTGCAGGGTATCAGCCCCTCATTGTACGAAGTTGCTAAGATTGAAGGTGCAACAACATACGAAGTGTTCTGGAAGGTTACTTTCCCCATGGTTGGTTCGATTACACTCTTCAACTTTGTATATACATTCGTTGATTTGTTCCTCGACTCTTCCATCGCACAGGAAGTTTACTCCTTCGCCTTTGAAAAGAACAGTATCGGTGTAGGTAGTGCTCTTTCAATGGTTTACATGCTGGACGTACTGGCAATTCTGGTTGTTATGGTTCTGATACTTACAAAGGTGGTGAAGATCGGTGAGTAACGTTAAAAAGGTTAAAGCCCCCAAGGCTCCTAAAGTAAAAAAGCCCGGCTTTTTCGCTTGGCTCAAGGCTGCATGGAATGATAATTCCATCACCGATCCCCTCGTATGTAAGAGAACTCTTCAGGGTATAATTTTCAAGGCATTCGGTATTACTCTTATATTGGGTATGTGCTTTGCAATCCTTTATCCGATTTTAAAGCTTTTCCCCATGGTATTGAGCGACGTTGAAGACCTTGGTAACCCCGACGTTGTATGGGTTCCCATCAACTATTCAATCGTAAGCTTCCAGGCTGCTATAAGACTTGTGTTTGGTAACTTCTCTACAATGTTCCTTTCACTCCTTTATGCAGCGGTAACAGCTTTCATTCAGGTTGTTATCTGTGCTATGGCAGGTTACACAATTGGTCGAATCAAGATTCCTTTCAAGGGCTTAATCTTTGGTTTGGTAGTATTCCAGTTCGTTGTACCTCCTCAGTCACTGCTTATTTCTCAGTACCTTAACTTCAAGAACTTTGATGTTTTAGGTCTTTTCCAGCTCTTTACAGGCGATACAGTCGACCTTATCAACAACCCTGTTACACTTTATATGCTCTCACTTCTTGGTCAGGGCTTAAAGCAGAGCTTGTTCATCTACATTTTCTCTTCCTTCTTCCAGGGTCTTCCCAAGGAATTGGAAGAAGCAGCTCTCATCGACGGTTGCGGCTTCTACAAGACATATCTTAAGATTGCTCTTCCCAACGCCGTACCTTCTATCATGGTTGTTGCAGTTCTTTCCTTCATCTGGAACTATGGTGACACATACTACACAGGTTACTTCCACCCCGAAGGACCTTACCTTGCAATGAAGCTCAACCAGCAGTTTGCAGCTACAAACGCAAACACTGTTGTTGACGCAGTTTCCAAGTGGTATGATAAGCCCGCAGCATCTTCTTTCACATACGATGCTGTTAAGCAGGCAGCTGTTCTTATCTACCTTATTCCTCTTCTGGTTATTTACTTTATCGTACAGAAGAAGCTTGTTGAAAACTTTGCAGCCAGTGGTATCGTTGGTTAACAAAAAGAATAAAGGCGGACCTTGTGTCCGCCTTTTATTTTTTTGTAACCAACAACTAAGTTTGCCCTGCGGGCAAGTGAAGTTGACTATGTCAGTGAAGTTGCTGCGCAGTGAAGTTCGCCTTACGGCGAATGAGGGGGCAAACTTAACTTCACTTTCTGTATTTTATATGCGGAAAACTTCACTGTTTCTGTAAGAAACAACTTCACATTTCGCGCAGTGAAATACTTCACTTATAAAAAACATATCGCGTTTGTGCGTAGCGAAAACATATTGCAACCGAATTAAATGAGGTTATATCGCATTTGCGAAGCAACCATATCGTCTATCGGGCGGATATAGAATCCGCCCCTACAAGAGCCGTTTATGTTTGTGTTGCGAGTAAATTAAAAGCGTGATATAATGATTTCAAGAAAGGTTTGAAATCATCGCTATAAATCTTTGACGAGATTTTCGATATGTCTTATTGCCTCGACATGTTGCCTTATGGCAACAAGATTTATATTGAAATTTGAGCGAGTTTTACTATTATGAAGAAAACGGCGAGTGGAAATATTCGTTGAAATAAAGGGGCGACTTTTATGAGCTTTAAACTTGGGTTACCGATTATAGCTGTTACGGCACTTGTTGTGGGCGTTATATGTATAATTCAGTGGAGGAACAATAAAAACCGCGAGCATGTGATTATAAAAGGGCAAATTATTGGCTTTTCAAAACGAACAAACAGTAACGGCACATATTTTTATCCGATTTTTGAGTATTTTTATAATGGAAATACATACAAAAATGAAGGAAAATTTGGTACAGCAACAATAAAAAATGGTAAAAAAGCACCTATGTCAAAATACAAAGAGGGTGACGAAATAGAAGTGTTGGTGTTTTGCGACGACCCGTCAGAGGGAATAATCAATACCAAGGGGAATATTAATCTTTCGTTGTATTTTGGATTGGGTGCATTAGCTGTAGGCATATTGCTTGGAGTAATTTGGTTTTTGGTTTGGGGAGCGTGATGGAATGTTTAGAGAATTAACACGAAAAAAGAAGCAGATTACAAATGAAGAATGTATTGAAATATTAAAAAACGAAAAGCGCGGTGTTTTGTCGGTTTTGGGGGATAACGACTATCCTTATGGTATGCCCATGAATCACTGGTATAATGATGAAGACAAAAGCATATATTTTCATTCGGGGAAAACAGGGCACAGACCCGATGCTATAAAAAAGCACGACAAGGTATCCTTTTGTGTATATAACGAAGGCTACCGCAATGAGGGTGAGTGGGCGCTTAACATAAAGAGCGTAATTGTTTTCGGCAGGATTGAAGTCATAGAAGATGTGGAAAAAGTTGCCGATATAACCAAAAAGCTCAGTTACAAATTTACGAATGATGACGACTACATCGAAAACGAAATACGACTTTATGCCCATAAAACACAGCTGCTAAAGCTTAACATAGAGCATATGTGCGGTAAATTGGTTGCAGAGTCTTGATTGAGGAGAAATGTGCATGAAAATGCTTTGGGTATTTTTGAGTGCGGTTGTTGTATTGTGCTTGTCAGCCTGCGGCTGTGATAAAGAGCTTGACAACAGTCAAGTTGAGGCAGCAACAGAACCTGTAACAGAGTGCGAAGAATTTGAAGCATACAGAAAACTGTATGATAATGCTAAGGAAAACGGTGACTATGTGGGAATGAACAATGCTCAGAGCGCACTTGAAAATCAAGATTTTGACTATACGCATGGCGGAATTGTAAGCCAATATGATTACGCATATGCAAATTCGGACGGAAAAGAAATCAAAGGCATGGTGTACGTGCTTGACTTGCCGGATACGTACAGTCGCACTAAGATGGAAAACATTGCAGATGCTCAGTCCATAGGCGATACAGATTTTGTCGTGTTAGATTATACACATCTTGCCGACCCGTGTTTACAGGTGCGGGATTCCTACAGGGCAGATAATTATTATGTAAGAGCTTGTATTATTGACATACTCACAGAATATGACAGCGAAAACAACACCAAATGGGAAAGAACAAAGGAAAGCATGGAGATTGAATGGTATGTGCATAATCTGTCATATGCGGCACAGTATAAGACGGAAAGAGCCAAGCATGTGGATTTGAATAATGAGGATGAAAACGTATATTAAATAAGGAGATGTTATTATGAAAAAGTTGTTAGCAGTTTTTATGATGCTTGTGTTAGCCCTTGGTACTATGGCAGGGTGCGGATGCGATAACACCGATGAAACAACCTCTCCCACAGCAGCAATAACAGAAAATATGGAGGAAACGCTGCCCATTGAGGACGGATTAAATCTTATTTATTCATCGGGTGCAGGTGCGTGGGAAGCTCATATTTATCTTAACTCCGACGGAACATTTACAGGCGGTTATCAGGATATGAACGCAGGTGAAAGCGGCGAAGGATACGATTCCACTGTTTACAAAAGCGAATTCAAAGGCAAATTCAAGGATATTAAAATGGTCGAGGATTACACCTTTACAATGACGCTTGATTTTGTAGAAACCGAAGCACCTGAAGGGACAGAAACTGTAGAAGAGTGGAACGGAGGAGTAGCGGTAAGAGTTGTTAATACTGCACCGTTCGGTATTGCAGGGGGAGAGGAATTTTTATTCTATTTACCCACCGCACCCGTAAGCGAACTTAGTGAAGAGTTTTTGAGCTGGAATCCGGCAAGAGGAGAGAAAACAGAAATGCTCGAAAGATACGGACTTTATAATATTGTGACTGATGCAGGCTTTTTCACATACGAATAATGCAAAAATATTTTTAAAAATGTATAATTATTCATCAAAATACACAAAAACCTATTGACATTATGCGAAAAATGTGGTAAATTTGGATAAGCAATAATAATTGCTATATGTTTATATTTTGAAAGGAAGTAGTTAAAATGAAAAAGATTTTAGCACTCGCACTTTGCCTTGTACTTGCACTTTCTTTTGCAGGTTGTGGCTGTAACAGCAACTCCAATGTACTTACAATGGCAACAAACGCCGAATTCCCTCCCTTTGAATATGTGGAGAATGGTGAAATTGTTGGCGCAGACGTAGACATTGCAAAGGCTATCGCTGACAAGCTCGGTATGGAACTTGAAATCGTAAATATCGACTTTGACGCAGCGCTTACAGGTGCAGCTACAGGTAAGTATGACATGGCTGTTGCAGGTATCACTGCTAACGAAGACAGAAAGAAAAACATGAATTTCTCTGTTGACTATTACACAGCATCTCAGGCTATCATCGTTACATCTGACAGCGCAATCGCTGCAGTTGCTGACCTTGAAGGTAAGACAGTAGCTTGTCAGGAAGGCACAACAGGTGAACAGTATCTTCTTGATAACGGTTATGCAATCCAGTCCTTTAAGACAGGTGCAGAAGCTGTTACAGCGCTTACAACAGGTAAGGTTGATGCAGTAGTTATCGATAATGCAGTAGCGAAGGCACTTTCTGAAAAGCAGAACGGCAAGACAGTAGTTCTTGACGAAGCTCTTACACAGGAAGCTTATGCAATTGCAATGAAGAAGGGCAATGACGAACTTACAGAGAAGATCAACAAGGCTCTTGAAGAACTCAAGGCTGACGGTACATTAGCGTCTATCTTTGAAAAGTACGACTTACCCTACGATGCTGAATAATTGATTATATGAAGCGAAAAACGACGCTTTAAAGCGTCGTTTTTCATTGTATAGAAATGGAGCACGTTAATATGGAATGGTTTAACAGTTGGTTAGATACTCTTTATAATACATTTATTGTTGAAGCCAGATATGAAAGTATTATTGAAGGTTTTATCAATACATTGCTCATTACTTTTGGCGCACTAATAATCGGTGTTGTTATTGGTATGATAGTGGCAGTTATAAAAGTTTTTGCAGAAAACGATAAAAAGAATATTGTACTTAAGGTACTTGATGTTATATGTAACGTGTACACTACAGTTGTGAGAGGTATTCCTGTTACAGTACAGCTTTTGATTTTCTTTTTTATTATATTTGCAACGGCAAAAGACGGCAGATGGGTAGCGACAATAACCTTTGGTATTAACTCTGGTGCATATGTTGCAGAAACTATCCGCTCCGGTATTATGGCTATTGATAAAGGACAAACAGAGGCCGGAAGAAGCCTTGGATTTTCGTATCTTAGAACAATGTGGCTCATTATTCTTCCACAGGCAATTAAGAACATACTTCCCGCAATAGGCAATGAAATGATAGCACTTTTGAAAGAAACTTCTGTAGCAGGTTATGTTGCAGTTATGGATCTTACAAAGGCAGGTAATCAGATTAAGAATAATACATATGACCAGATTAACCCGATTATGTTGGTCGCATTAATATATCTTTTACTGGTAATGCTTTTGACATATCTTTTATCAAGAGTTGAAAGGAGATTGAGAAACAGTGAGCGATAATTATATTATAAGAACAGAAAATCTCTGTAAGTATTACGGCGAAAAAATTCACGCTCTTGAAAATGTCTCCGCAGAAATCAAAAAAGGTGAAGTGGTTGTTGTTATCGGGCCTTCCGGCTCAGGTAAGTCAACGTTTTTGCGTTCTCTTAATCTTTTGGAAGAAGCAACAAGCGGAAAAGTATTTTTTGAAGGCATTGATATTACAGACCCCAAGGTTGATATCAACGCTCATCGTCAAAAGATGGGCATGGTTTTCCAGCAGTTTAATCTTTTTCCGCATATGACAGTTCTCAAAAACCTTACCCTTGCACCTATGAGCCTTAAGAAAATGAGTAAAGCTGACGCAGAGGAGCTTGCACTTAGGATGCTTGACAAGGTTGGTCTTCGTGACCGTGCAGGAGCTTATCCCAGTCAGCTCTCAGGCGGACAAAAGCAGAGAGTTGCAATTGTGCGAGCACTTTGCATGAGCCCTGACGTTATGCTCTTTGACGAACCTACAAGTGCACTTGACCCCGAAATGGTGGGCGAGGTGTTGCAGGTTATGAAGGATTTGGCAAGAACGGGCATGACGATGGTTTGTGTAACACACGAAATGGGCTTTGCCAAGGAAGTTGCAGACAGAGTTATTTTCATGGCGGAGGGTCAGATTGTGGAAGAGGGTACCCCCGATGAAATTTTCACAAATCCCAAAAATCAGAAAACACAGTCGTTCCTTAAATCGGTATTGAACGTTTAGAAAAGCGTGTCTCATCATTGAGACACGCTTTTTGTATGGATTACCGTATGAGATTTGACACTGCTGACGGGTCAAGATACCAACTGCCGTTGGATTTGTAAAGAGTAATTTCAATCTCGGTGAAGATATATTCATCCTCATCAACCTGCTCGATACTAAGCTGTGCTTTGGCAGCTCTTTCTGCGCCTTGGAATAAAGACGCGTCCACATAGACAAGCGAATCAACTGTATATTCACCTGTGGCATTTTCAAACTGTGCTGCAAGCCTTTTTTTCATGAGCGATATTTCGGTGTTATACTGGGCAGATGTTTTGCCCTTAAAAATCATGTTATAATCCTGCGTGCTCAAAAGCTTTACCATATCGGAAGGTTTTGCATTGACGGATGATTTTACATATTTGTCGATAATTGAGAGAATGAGCGTGGAATCGGTGTTTTCGCCTGATTGAATAGGAACTTTTGCCTCGTTATCCTTGTGCGGAACCTCGGGAAGTCCAATGTTGGGAAAAGAAAAATCATCAGGGTATTGAAGTGCTGTTTTTATAGAAAACTTTTCGTCAAATACAAGATTATTATAGGAAAGAAGAGCTGTAAAATCCATGGAAAGCTCTGAAATATAACCGCCTTGAACAGCGCAGGTAATATATATCATAGAGAAATCAGCAGATGTACCCTGCTTGTTAAGAAGGCTCTGAACAGAGTAGCTTTGGCTGAATTTGTCGGGAGAAACCGCCAAAAAATATTTGCCATTGCCCAGATATGACATGCAGGAGGTGTAATTATCGGGCAAAAATGACGAGAGAGTAAAACCCGATTGTGAATAAGGCTCGGTTGAGGCATTGGATGAAGAGGAAAGCTCTTTGCCGTTATAACTTATTGTGCCGTCAGTTGCAACAAGAACCTTTAAACCGGGATGGTTTTCGGTGTTGGACACGGCATCGGTAAAGTAGTTTATGGCATCAACCGAAGGAACAGTTGTAAGAATAGCTGTTTTTGATACGTTATCCCATGTGACGGTTTTGCCGAAAAGCTGACCGATAGCACGAATGGGCAAAAACGTTGTCGAATCCTGCAGGCGGGGAAAAACCCTGGTGCCGTTAGCATCAAGACACACAAATTCCTCTCCGTTATAAAAAATATTGATGTTATCGGAGAGTACGGGAGAGCCGCCCTGTTCACCTATGTGTACGGTTTTGGTTGCCTGGTCCCAATTGATTGTTTCGTCAAAAGCTTCGCCTATAGCCCTCACAGGGACGTACGTTGTGCCTTCGTACACAAAAGGCGAAACAACCGTGCCGTTAGCGTCTTTACATATGAGCTCCTCGCCGTCAATTAAAATATTGCACTGTGCATTTGCAATGACCGGAAAGAGAAACAGTAAAATTGTTACAAATATTGACTTAAAAAACTTATCCATATTCTTACTCCGATATTAATAATTTTTAACATTTATGAATATATTTAACCATATATACAAGAAGAAAAAACCTAAAACAAGCCAACAATTTATGATAAAAAGCGACATGTTATTGTATATTATATCACACTATCAGGTGCAATGCAATCGTCAATTAGGTTGAAAAAAGGGTCAAAATATGTGTACAGGGCTACTATTTGGCACTTAAAATTGTTAAAAAATTAAACAAATGTTACAAAATTATCACAAAAGTGCGAAAAAGTATTGACAAACACAAAAAAAATACGTATAATGCTGATGCAGTCAAAGTCAGCCATTGCGAGGAACTTAAAAAAGTTCGGCAGCTAAATAAAGGCACCCTGCGGCAAACACCCTTGCAGCATGCCGGAAATGAGGTTAGATTATGAAAGGTATTATGAATAAGAGTACAGCGTCGAAGAGAAGAGCAGCAGCAATTGTTCTTGTAGCAATTATGCTTGTAAGTATTTTCAGCGCTGCAGTTGAAAAGAATTTCACAATCATCACACTTAACTATGACGGTGTTGAATTCAGCTATGCAACAGATGCAACAACAGTTGGTGAATTCTTTGAAAAGGAAAATATCTCCGTTAAGGACAATGACTACGTAAGCCATAACATGACAGATTCTATTAAGTATGGTATGACAATCTATGTAAGTGTTGCAAAGTATATCACAGTATACGACGAAGACACAACATACGGCGCGATTACATTTATGACAACTGTTAAAGACGTTTTAAGAGACTTTGGTTCGCCTTTGTCTGATGCTGATGGCTGCTTCCCTGTAAGAGAAGAAAGAGTATATGACGGCAGTGTTATTTATGTAACAAGAGCAAACAAGGTTATTTTTGAGAGATTCGGCGTTCAGCTTGAATATGACACTCACAGTGAAACAGTAGGAGATTTCCTCAATGAGCTTGGCGTAACTTACGACATGGCAGAAGAAAAGGTTGTTCCCTCGGAGGATACTGTTCTCACAGACAATATGACAGTAACAATCAAGGATAAGACAGATGCAATGTCTCCGCTTGATTTTGGCATTGATCTTTCCAATGCACGTGTAATTACTTGTACTGCAACAGCATACACACCCTCTGCTGATGAATGCGGAAAAGATGATGGTATTACAGCAACAGGTGCCAAGTGCGAGGTTGGTGTTGTAGCGGTTGACCCCAAGGTTATTCCTTTGGGCACAAAGCTTTATATCGAAACTGTTGACGGCAGCTTTGTATACGGTTACTGCTCCGCACAGGATACGGGCGGTGCAATAAAGGGTAACAAGGTTGACCTTGCAATGAACACCAAGAGCGAATGTTTCCAGTTTGGCAGACGACAGGTTAAAGTTTATATTTTGTCCTAAATATAAAAATCCCGGGTTTTTCCCGGGATTTTTTCTTTACTTTTTATGTTGGAGACGTTAAAATGTAAATAAGTGAGGTGCACATTATGCTTGATTTGACTAATATTGAAGTAATAAAATATCTTTGCAACAAATACGGATTTAAGTTTTCCAAAGATATGGGTCAGAACTTTTTGACCGACAGCGGGGTTATTGACGTGATTTCGGCATCGGCTGCAGAGGATGTAGCAGGTGTTATCGAAATAGGACCCGGGTTTGGATGCCTTACGGCAGCGTTGGGGCAAAGATGCAAGAAGGTTGTATCCATTGAACTTGACAACCGCCTTGAAAACGTATTGCACGAAACCCTTGCGGGGTTTGATAACATAAAACTCCACTGGGAAGACTGCATGAAAGCTGATATCAAAAAGATTATCCAAGAGGAATTTGACGGCAGGGTATCCGTGGCGGCAAACCTGCCTTATTATATAACAACCCCCATTGTGATGAAGCTTCTGGAGGGGGATTACGGCTTTAAGAAAATTATTATTATGGTACAAAAAGAGGTTGCAGAGCGTTTTTGTGCCGCTCCGGGCGGAAAAGAATACGGCGCGGTTACACTGGGCGTTCAGTACCGTGCCGATGCCCGCGTGATATGCGAGGTAGGCAAGGAAAAGTTTATACCGTCGCCTAAGGTTGACAGCGCAGTGATTGAAATGACGCTCCTTGATGAACCCAAGGTGAAGCCCAAGAGTGAAAAGCTGTTTTTCAGTCTTATCAAAGCGGCATTTGCACAAAGACGTAAAACACTTGTAAATTCCCTCAGCAATGCAGGTTGTTTCGGCAGTAAAGAGGATGTTGCAAAAGCTGTTGAAGAAATCGGCAAGGACGTAAATATTCGCGGTGAAAAACTGTCTATAGAGGATTTTTGTAATTTAGCCGATGTACTGTTCGACAAAAAGGCATAAATAAGCTATGGGTATGCACAAAAGCGACCATAAAATCGTATAGGGCAAACAAATCTGACCTAAGATGTTGAACGGTGCATTGGAATAGTTCCACACGTTCCAGTCAAGAAGCAGGTTGACTACACAGCCTGTCACAAACTCCATAACGGTTATGATTAACCCGCCTGTGATGGCTTTGATGAGTATGGGCGCGTTGTGCATGAGGGTAAATGTTGTGAACAGTGAAAAGAAGCACAAGCCACCTAAAACAAACATTGTCCAGTGGCTGTAACCTCGCCAGAGGATTTCTATCAAAAAATAGCCTGTTCCGCCTATTGTAAACAAAGTTAAAAATCTGAGCATGATTGCCTCCCGTTAGTTGATAATGCTTAGTATTGGCAAAAAAACAAATAAAAAGCCCGGAATTTTTTTCCGAGCTTTTTTTGCAGTTTGATATAAATAATGCTTTATTTATTTTGTTTTTTGTGGTATAATATTTTTAAGTATATATAGATGAAAGGTGATTTGCATGATAAAGCATATTGTTATGTGGAAATATAAGGAAGAATTATCCGTCGAGGAGAGAGACGAGCTGTTTTGCAAGCTTAAAAAAGCGGCGGATAACATGAACGGAAATATCAAGGGTCTTGTTAAGGCGGAGCTTATTAAAAACGTTAATCCTGCCGAAAAGTTTGACCTTGCTCTTTACTGCGAGCTGGAAACTCTGGAGGATGTTATCGCATATCAGGACGACAGCGTGCACATTGCGTTCAAAAACATCATAACAGGTAAGGTTTTTGACAGAGTTTGTATTGACGGTGAATAACTTTTTGAAAGGGATGGTTTTAAATGAAACGTAATATAGCAGTAACGGTGAGCTTGCTGATGGCTGTTATAATGCTTTGCGCAGGTTGCGGTTGCGGTAAAAGTGAAACTGCAATGGAAAGTGAGTTTGCAATACTTGACAAAGGCAACGTTGAGCTTGAAATGGGTCAGACACAGCAGGTGAGCGTGCTTGAATATGCGGGAAAAGTTGTGTGGAAATCAGGCAACAAGAATGTTGCAACCGTTTCTGACGAAGGTGTTATTACTCCGGTTTCGGCAGGCAGTACTGTTGTAACGGCAACACTTGAAAGCGGCACAGAACTTAACTGTATGGTCAGCGTTGTTGCAGGCACATCAAACGTTGAAACAATCAAGGTTACAAGCATATACTCCGATGCTGACGACATTACACAATCCTATACAAATGGGATTTCCGTTCAGCTTAAGGCAAGCTGTAACCCTTATGACCCCGAAGAAAAGCTCACATGGAAGTCCAGCGACGAGAGTAAAGCTGTGGTTGATAACAACGGTCTTGTAACACTTATGGGCAACGGTGTGGTTACAATTACGGCAACTGCGTACAACGGTGTTGAGGGCAGCTGTATTATCAGAATAAAAGACGTACCCGGCAATGTGACAGCTCCGGCTACAGCTTCCGAGGACGCTGATTCTGAAGTGCCTCAGATTGAAAGCGAAAATAAAACCTCTAATACAAACAGATTTACATCTCCCGTGCCTACAACATCTCCTACGGCAACAAGCGTAGTTATTGTAAGTGACAGGTATTTGTATCTTGATGTTGCCGAAGGCTATACACTTACATATGCAGTGGGTAATGCGTCCGCTAAAACTGCTGAATGGATGAGCAGCGACAGAAGCGTTGCCATAGTAGATGAAGACGGTTGCGTTGTCGGTGTGAGCGAAGGCGTTGCAACTATCAGTGCGGTAACAGCTGACGGAGCAGTGGCACATTGCAAGGTGGCAGTCGGAGAAAGCGCAATAAATCAGCTTAAAAAAGAAGCAGGCAAGTAATTGAATTGATAGAAAAGTTTGGACAGGCGGAAGCAATCGGTTGTGATGCTTGCGCCTGTTCTGCCGTTTGGTAAACATACATTAAAAAGAGGTGTAGAATGGTATGGACATTCTGAAAAATAAAGAGTTTGTGATACTGGATGGTGCTATGGGCACACAGCTGCAGGCATCCGGTCTTAAAATGGGTGAAAAGCCCGAGATATATACTTTCCAAAACGAAGAAGCTGTGCTTGATGTTCACAAACGCTATATTGAAAGCGGCAGTGATATTATCTATGCAAATACCTTTGGCGCAAACCGCCTCAAAATGGCATCAAGCGGCAAAACAGTGGATGAAATAATCGGAAAAAACGTTTCGGTTGCAAAGCGTGCTGCAGATGGCAGAGCATTGGTTGCGCTTGATGTGGGCCCGATAGGTGAGATGCTTGAACCATCGGGGTCGTTCACATTTGAAGAGGCATATGATGTTTTTCGCGAGGAGATGCTCGCGGGCGAAAAATACGGCTGCGACCTTATTGTTATTGAAACGATGACAGATTTGTATGAGATGCGTGCGGCAATCCTTGCGGCAAAAGAAAATACAAAGCTTCCCGTTATTGCTACAATGAGCTTTGAGAAAAACGGAAGAACGTTTTCGGGCTGTACGGCAGAGTCGGCGGCAGTGACGATGAGCGCACTCGGCGTTGACGCCATAGGCATAAACTGTTCTTTGGGACCTGACGAAATTTATCCTATCGCATGTCGTATGGCAGAGTTTACGGATTTGCCTCTTGTTATCAAGGCTAATGCAGGTTTGCCCGACCCTGAAAGTGGCAAATACAGTATTACACCTGATGAATTTGCAAAAAGCATGGAAAAATACGCATCCATAGGAGTAAGGTTTGTAGGTGGCTGCTGCGGTACGAATCCCGAGTACATAAAGTGTGTAAAAAAAGTTTTTGAGGGCAAAAAATATGAGTGCACAGCAAAAGATATAAAGAGCGTTGTATGCACCCCATCAAGAGCTGTTGTGATTGACAAAATCAAGGTGATAGGCGAAAGGCTTAATCCTACGGGCAAAAAGGTTATGAGAGAAGCTCTCAAAGAGGGTAATATGGATTATATCCTCACAACTGCAGTAAACCAGAGCGAGGCAGGATGCGACATATTGGACCTTAACGTAGGTGCACCGGGTATTGACGAAGCGGAGACCATGGCGAAATGTGTTAAGGCAGTGCAAAGTGTTACCGAGCTTCCGTTGCAGATAGATTCCACAAATCCCGAAGCAATTGAAATGGGATTAAGAGTCTATAACGGTAAAGCTATTGTAAACTCGGTAAACGGTGAGGAAAAAAGCCTCCGTTCTGTTTTGCCGATTGTAAAAAAATACGGCGCATGTGTGGTGGGGCTTACCCTTGATGAAAACGGTATTCCCTCTACATGGCAGGAGAGGGTAAAAATTGCGAAAAAGATACTCGATGCAGCCCTTTCCTATGGCATCAAAAAAGAAGACGTGTTTATAGATACGCTTACAATGACGGTTTCAACAGAGCAAAAAAGCATGTACGAAACTTTAAAGGCAATGAAATATATCCGTGAAGAAATGGGTCTTAAGACCGTATTGGGCGTGTCAAACATTTCGTTCGGATTGCCCCAAAGACAAAAAATAAACAGTGCTTTTCTTACTCTTGCAATGGAGTATGGGCTTAGTATGCCTATCATAAACCCCAACGATGAGATTATGATGGGAGCGGTGCTTTCTTATATGGCACTTACGGGCATGGATGAAGGCTGCAATGTTTATACGGAAAAGATGAGTGCATCCGGGGAGAGCGTTGCTAAAAAAGACGGAAAAACACTGACTGTCGAAGACGCGATACTCAAAGGCTTGAAAAGCGAAACTGCCCATTTGTGCGCTGAGCTTTTGAACCAAAAGGATGAACTTGCGGTAATTAATGAGCATCTTATTCCCGCCCTTGACACTGCAGGTGAAAAATATGAAAAAGGCATATTCTTCCTGCCTCAGCTTTTGAATGCGGCAAATGCGGCAAAAGAGGCTTTTGAGGTTATAAAGCAGTCTATCAACAAAAAAGGCGACAGAGATGTCAAGAAAGGAAAGATTATACTTGCAACGGTTAAGGGTGACATTCATGATATAGGCAAAAACATCGTAAAGGTTATACTTGAAAACTACGGCTATGAAGTGATTGACCTTGGACGTGATGTTGACCCGCAAACGGTTGCCGACGAAGCTAAAAGACTTGACGTAAAGCTTGTGGGGTTGTCAGCACTTATGACAACAACCTTAAAAAGCATGGAGGAGACAATACGTCTTATCCGTCAGTCGGGACATAGCTGCAGCATTATGTGCGGCGGCGCTGTACTCACAGAAAGCTACACAAAACAAATTGGTGCGGATTTTTATGCAAAGGATGCAAAACAGTCTGCTGATATTGCAAAAAAAGTTTTGGGATAATCCAATTTTGGATGTCTTAAAAAGTTAAATCCACTTGACGAAAGTGCGAAAAAGTATTATGATATAGTTATGATGGTATATTGAAAAAAGTTGAATTTTTGGAGGGAAGATAATGTCAAATATTTTAAAAAGATTAGTGGCTGGTTTGGCTGTGGTTGCTATGACTGTGCCTGTTTTCTCCGGATGTGCGAAAAAGGAAGAAGAAGCGAAAGCTATTGTTGATACAATTTATATCGGCACACATTATCAAGCTGAAGATGACCCCTACTGGGTAAACGAAATTACAGGCGAGCCTGTAATGAACCCTGACAGAATCAAGGCGGCTCAGGCTGCACTTAAGACTGTTAAGGAAGAGCTTGGTGTTGATATCAAGTGGAAGCAGTGGCCCAACGGTGTAACACAGGATATTCTGCAGACAGTACTTGCAGGTGACCCTTATTGCCACATTGCTATTTTGTCAAACGGTTTCCAGGGTAGAGTAATGGTACAGAACGTACTGCAACCTATTGACGAATACATGCACATCTTTACAGATGACCCGGATGCTACATGGATCGCATCGGGTAAAACTTTCGGAAAACATTATCTCTTTAACCGTGACCTTTTGTACATTACAGACTGGCCCATGGTTTATAACGCAACAATGCTTGAAGAAGTCCCCAGCCTTAAAGAAGCTGACGGTACAACCTTGTACCCTGTAGAACTTTATGAACGCGGCGAATGGACATGGAGCAAGTTTGAATGGTATCTCACACAGGTTAAGACCTACTATACAGGCAAAAAGGCAGACTCCGGTAAGGAAATCGTTCCTTACGATGCAAGATACCAGTATACAGCAGTTCAGGCTATTCACTCTAACAATGCGTATCTTTACAATGGTGAAGGCATGGCGTTTGATACGCCCGAGGCAATTGAGGCATGTGAATATCTTGACAGACTTATGACAAACGGTCTTGTTAACTGCGTGCAGTCCAAGTTCGGTACATCCCGCGACCCCGGTTATCTTCAGAGCGTTGACTGCTTTGCAAGAGGCGAAACAGTATTTACAAACTGCGCAAGATGGAAGATGAGCTCTTCCTCCGTAGCGTTGGCAGAACGCGGCGAAAGTATGGGTATCATTTTCTTCCCGCGTCCCGATGATGTGGAATATAAGCCCTATAACAACGAAGTACATAACGACCCCAACTACGGATATAAGATTGCTATCTCCTGTGCTGACAGTATGGGCTTGCTCCGTGGTCACAACAAGGAAGTAAGCGAGCTTGCACTCAAGGCATATAAGATGTACAAGGTTGAGTTCTACAAGAACTACGGTGGCGTTGATTCTATCGCAGAATACCGTGCAACAATGGAACCCACTGAAGCTATCAACTTTGGTGTTGATATTTTCCACCCCCAAATCGGTGATAAGAACCTTGAAATCTTCAAGCTCCTCGGCTCACTGTCCGAAAACGAATATGGCGAAGCTATGAACATCCTTTGGGGATGGGGCGTTGACATTTTCGGTGCTTCCGTTTATGCAAACGACGGCTCTCCCAAGTATGCTATCAAGGTAAAGAGCAGCAAGGGCAACATCGAAAAGAGCATTAATACTATCGGCGAAGCGTTGAAGAGCGAAGGTGCCACAGACTCTGTTGCACCCAGCGTGGCACAGGTTAACTCAAACCAGCCTATCGTATTTGTAAAGGGTACAAACCCTGCCGAAATCGACTGGACTACTATATTCTCAGCAAGCGATAACGCTGACGGCAAGTACTATATGAAGTGGGAAAACGGCGAAATCCTTCTCAAGCCTAATCCTACGCCTACAGATGATGAGGCCGGTACCCAAAAGAAAAAGTATGATTACATGAAAGACCTTATGAAGGTTGATTGCGGAGACATCATCGACGAGGAAACAGGCGAGGTTACAAAGGAAGGCGTTGACTTTAACGCTGTTGGTACATACGAAAACGGTATTCAGGTAACGCTTATCGATACTTACGGCAATAAGGCTGTGAAGAACTATACAGCATATGTATACGATGAAAACAACACTGTGTCGCCTACATTGAAGATTAAAGAATCTTACAAGTCACTGGCAATCGAAACCGAAACATCATCGGTTGACTGGGCAAGCATATTTGTTGAAGAGGCTGTAGACGTAAACGGTATCAACCTTAAGGCGTTTGTATCTGCTGAAGTAACAGAGCTTGACGTAACACAGGCGGGTAAATATCCTGTTACAATTTACGTTGAGGACTTTGCAGGCAACAGAAGCGAACAGACAATCGAAGTAACAATAGAATAATATACAAAAATAACCACGCTTTAGGCGTGGTTATTTTTTTGAGATTAACATTTCACAAACATTTTTTAAACCTTTTTCAAACAAGCCGTATGTAAAATGACACTGTAAGATGAAAAAAGAAAGAGGAGATAATATGAATACCAATGAACAGAAAATGATTGCAGAAAAAATCAGAGCACAATACGTGGAAAACAGAACAACGCCTCTTGATGAATTACGCGCGCTTGATAAAAAGGTTAAAAACCCTGCAAAAGTGTTCGGTTATGTTTTTGGCAGTATAGCGGCGATTGTTATGGGCTCTGGTATGAGCCTTGTTATGACCAATGTCGGCGCATGGTTCAACCTCGGCAGTACACAGACAAATGTTATCGGCATAGTGACAGGCGTTATAGGAATGATAATGGCAGTTGTAAATTATCCATTGTATAAGAAAATTTTAGACGGTCGCAAAAAGAAATTTGCAAACAGAATTGTCGAATTAAGTAACAGTATAGCAGGTAAATAAGAAAGGAGAAAAATATTATGAGTAAATTTGTCGAAGTTAATGAAAAGATTGCAGAAGGTGTTACAAAGGGCTATAAGAAAATTGAAGAAGGCGTTGTTGGAGGTTACAAAAAAATTGAGGAAGGCGTTGTTGAAGGCTTCAATAAAATAACCGATAAGTGCGTTGAAAAGCTTTTTGCCAAGGACGGCGAAACTGTAGAAGAGGCAAAGGCACGTTTGGCAAAAACAGCATCTGATAAGCGTGAAGACTAAAAAAGATTAATATGAAGGCAGGACGGGTCAGTGATTGATTCGCTCTGCTTTTTTTGAAATTATCGTACTGATGTGTAAAACGTAAACAAAACTTTAACATTTTAATATTAAAATGTGATAAAATAGTGGCGATAGGGGGTCATAAAATGTTCAAAGTATTGGTTTTAGAGGATGATAAGGATTTAAACCGTACTGTGTGCACTTTCCTTAACAAAAACGGCTACGATGCAACAGGCTGCCTCAATGCTGAGGATGCTTATGACGAAATGTACACAACGGTTTTTGATATTATCATATCGGATATTATGATGCCCGGGACAGACGGGTTTGAGTTTGTGAAAACAGTAAGAGAAATCAACGAGGATATTCCGATTTTGTTTATATCGGCTCGTGATGACTTTGCGGCAAAGCAACGCGGATACAGAGTTGGTGTGGACGATTACATGGTAAAGCCTGTTGATTTGGACGAGCTGTTTTTGAGAATAGGGGCGCTTTTGAGACGCGCTAAAATTGCATCCTCAAGAAAGCTTACGGTGGGGAATTTCATCATGGATGCAGACGAGCATACAGCATATCTTAATGACGAAGAAATCCCGCTTACAAACCGCGAGTTCAACATATTGCAAAAGCTTTTATCATACCCCAAAAAGACTTTTACACGCACTCAGCTTATGGACGAATTTTGGGATGTTGACACTCTGTCAAGTCCGCGAACGGTTGACGTTTATATGACAAAGCTGAGAGCAAAGCTTTCCGAGTGTGATGATTTTGAAATAGTTACCGTGCACGGAATGGGCTACAAGGCGGTGCTGAAATGAAAAAACTTTTGAAGTCGGTGTATAACTACTTTGTGTTTTTTGTTATGATTGCGTTTGTTATCACCTGCTGTATGCTGCTTTTTGTAAGCACTATGAGCGAGACTTTGAACATTGAGCTTACAGGCAAAAACCTCAGCACTGCCGCAAAGCTTACCTTTGGCAACGTGATATTTCTCAGTGCTCTTTACACAATAAGCGACGCAATCAGACGAAAAATAACTGTTGAACGCCATGTTAAAAGAATTATACGTGCAGCAGAGCAAATTACGCAGGGCGATTTTTCTGTACGTATTGAGCCTGTGGGTGGTATGGATGCAGAGTATCAGTTTAACCGCATTATTGCCTGCTTTAACAAAATGGCAGAGGAATTATCGGGCACAGAAACACTCAGAACAGACTTTATTGCAAATGTTTCCCACGAATTAAAAACACCTCTTGCGGTTATGCAAAACTATTCTACAATGCTGCAAAGCCCTGCATTGACGGATGAAGAAAGGCTCCAATACGCAAGGGCAGTCAGCGATTCGGCAAGAAAACTGTCAGACCTGATTTCAAACATATTAAAGCTCAATAAATTAGAAAACCAGCAGATTTATCCCGAAAAAAGACTGTACAATCTCGGTGAACAGCTTTGCGAGTGCCTTTTGAGCTTTGAAAATGCCTGGGAAAACAAAAACCTTGAAATAGAAACCCATATTGAAGAGGATGTTTTGGTAGAGACAGACAGCGAGATGATGAGCCTTGTATGGAACAATCTGTTTTCAAATGCAATCAAATTCACCCCCGAGGGCGGAAGAATATCCCTTAAACTTACAAGTGAAAATGATTGGGCAGTTGTAAGTGTGACAGACACCGGCTGCGGAATAAGCCGTGAGGTGGGCGAGAGAATGTTTGACAAGTTTTATCAGGGCGACACATCCCATGCAACGGCAGGAAACGGGCTCGGACTTGCGCTAGTAAAAAGAGTGCTTGATATCACAGACAGCTCAATAACAGTTGAAAGTGAACTGGGATGCGGCAGTACATTTGCCGTAAAAATGCGGAGGATTATCAATGGAAACACTAAAAAAGATATTGATTAAAACAATTTTTCCGCCTGTGTGGTTTGTGATATTTATTGCACCTATTGCAACGATGCTTTTGATATATGGGTTTGTAGGTGATGGCGTAAGTGATATGCTCAAATATTTTGCATATTTTTTCTCGGCATATGCGCTGACGGTTGTGTGCACAAAAGCACCGAAAATATACAGCATAATAAGAAGCTTCAAAGACGAAAACAAATACGTCAATAAATATATGAACGATGCTCATTTAAGAGTTAAAATATCGCTTTATACATCTGTTGTTATAAATGCCGTGTATTCTGTTTTTCAGCTTGCTTTAGGCATATATCATGCGTCGGTGTGGTTTTATGCTTTGGCGATGTATTATTTCTGTCTGGTGCTGATGCGGTTTTTTCTCCTCAGAGATATACGAAATACAACCCCCGGGGAAAACATGGCGGCAGAGCTTAAAAGGTACCGCTTTTGCGGTATTGTGCTTCTTTGCATAAATCTTGCCCTTGCGGTGATTGTGTTTTATATAACATGGCAGAACAGAGGATTTAAACACCATTATATAACCACCATTGCGATGGCGGCGTACACGTTTACGGCGTTTACACTGGCTGTTATCAACTTGGTAAAATATCGCAAGTATAAGAGCCCTGTAATCAGTGCAACCAAAGCAATCGGGCTTGCATCGGCAACGGTGTCGGTGCTTACCTTGGAAACCGCCATGCTGACAGCCTTTGGCGAAGATGGGCAGGAGGCTTTCAGGCAGATTATGACAGCGCTCACGGGTGCGGCGGTATGTATTTTTGTGTTGGTGCTTGCCATATTTATGATTGTAAAATCAACTAAAGAGCTGAAAAAACACAGGATTAACATTTCGTAAACAAAATTTTATAGTTTTTCAAACATATTGCAGGTATTGTATAGTTGTGAATTAAAAAAAGGAGCGTTATTATGGAAAATACAAATGAAACTTTTACTTATACCTATTCTCCCGAAGAACAAAAAGAAATTAAAAGAATCAGAGATAAATATCTGCCAAAGGAAGAAACAAAGCTTGAAAGGATTAAAAAGCTTGATGCAAGCGTTTTAAAAAAAGGTATTAAATGGGTGCTTATTATCGGAACAATCAGCGCACTTGTTATGGGTGTTGGTATGAGCATGGTTATGAGTGATTTTGGTATGTGGGTAGGCGATATGCTCAAGTTGTCCGAAATCCGGACCATGATTTTGGGAATATGTATCGGAGTTGTTGGCATCATAGGCATGCTTTTGTCCTATCCGGTGTATAAATTTGTTACAAAAAGACAGCGCAAAAAGGTTGCGGCAGAGATTATGCGGCTTAGCGAAGATTTGATAAAGTGAAAATTGCCCGGATGCGAATTCGGGCAATTTTTGTATAAAAATATGAACAAATTGTAAAAAAGTGTTGCAAAGGTCATGGGTTGCATATATAATATATTTAAAGCAGTTTATACCATATATAGTATTTCAGAGGTAAAAAATATGAAAATTCTGATTACAACAGACTTGTTTACAGTAGAGACTAACGGTGTGGTTACATCGGTAAAAAATCTGTGGGATGAGCTCAAGAAAAAAGGTCATGAGGTAAAGATTCTTACCTTGTCTGAAAACGTGCACAGTCATCGTGACGGCGAAGTATATTATATCCGTTCAATGCCTTTGGCGGTGTATCCCAATGTACGTATGCCTCTCTCGTATCGCCACAGACTTATTAAAGAATTGCTTGAATGGAAACCCGATGTTATCCATACACAGTGCGAGTTTTTTACATATCAGTTTGCAAGGCGTATATCCAAAAAAACAGGTGCCCCTATTGTGCACACGTATCACACATTGTACGAGCAGTATGTTACATATGTAATCCCCAGCAGACGCCTTGGCGAAAAGGCCGTAAAATTGTTCTCGAAAAAACGACTTAAGAGGGCGCAGAGGGTTGTTGCACCTACTCACAAGGTGGAGGATACTCTCGTCAATTACGGGCTTAAATCCGAAATCAGCGTTATTCCCAGCGGTATAAGCCTTGAACAGCACAAAAAGAGGATTACCCCTGAGGAAAGACAGGCAAAGAGACGTGCTCTCGGCATTCCCGACGATGCAAAGGTTTTGATTAACCTTGGCAGACTTGGTACGGAGAAAAACCTGGGCGAGCTTGTGCAGTTTTACGCAATGGCTTTGCAGAAAAACTCTAGCCTGATGTTTTTGATTGTAGGCGACGGTCCTGCCCGCGAAGATTTGGAAAACCAGGCGAAGGATTTGGGCATTGCCGACAAGGTTATTTTTACCGGCATGGTAAAGCCTAGCGAGGTACAAGAGTATTATCAGCTGGGTGACGTGTTTGTAAGCGCATCCACCAGCGAAACGCAGGGTCTTACATATGTGGAAGCGGCTGCAAACGGACTTCCGCTTTTGTGCAGGCGTGACCCTTGCCTTGACGACGTTATCCGCGAGGGCGAAAACGGCTACGCATACACAAACGTTGACGACTTTGTAAAAAGCATTGAGGCTATCGTAGAAAACCCCGAGTGGATTACACACGCAAGCAAGCTCAGTGAAGAGATTGCAAATACCTTTGATAAGCATACCTTTGGAGACGCTATTGAAGAGATGTATATTTCGGTAATAAAATAATATGAGATAAAGTAAAAGCTCACGGAAAAATCCGTGAGCTTTGTTTGTCAATTATTCTTTTATTTTACAATACACAACGTTATACACATCTTTGCCGGTAAAGGTTATCTTTACAACATATTTCTCACGGAGCATTGCACCGTAGCTGTTTTCAGCGTCAACCCAGCCTTCAACCGACCAGGTATTGCCGTCTCTTAAGATTTCAGCTTCGCTCTGAGAGCAAAACTTTGCAGTTGACGGAGCCTTTAAAAGCTTTTTAACTTCAAACTCTGCAACGCCTACTGCCGTATATTCTGAATTACCGAATTCGTCTACATTCTTTAATTTGTTGGAACTGTCAGATGAAAAGTTAGGGAACATCCAAAAGCTTAGCGCAAAAGCTACAATTCCAACAACCACAGTACCCAATACTTGTTGTATACGGGCAAAATCAGCCAATTGGATGGCGATACAGATCATTGCAATAATTGTAAAAATAGCCACGATAATGATTTTTAGCATAACAACATTCCTTTCTAAATTCGATTTAAAACATAGCTTGCCGCACCGACAGCCGCTTCATATTCCCGAACATATCTTAGTACGGTGTCGGGGTTGCGTCGCATTTTATTTGCGACCTTTGCAAAAGAGCAAAGCTGTTGATACGTTTACTACCTTTTTTTGTTTTTGTGTAAAAATTTCCTCCTTTCTAAATTCTCACGCAATTAAAAAATGCGTGGCATAAATCAGCCACGCATAAAAACGCGGCTTAGATTATAGGTTACCACACACAACAATCCAAATATGAATATCACAAGACAAAACATATTATAGCCTGCGTTTTTAACAAAACACAATTCTGTCTTATGATACCCAAATTGGATAACACAAAATAAAGATATTGATAAATATCCCTGAAATTCATTATTTAAATTGTTGTATGTGGTAAAATAATTATACCATTTGTAAATTATAAAGTCAATAATAGGGAATAAAAAACCTGCACATTGATAAAAGTGCAGGTAGGTATGTTTTCTGTTTATATTATTTTTGTCCGTTTTGTTTTGCGGTTTTTAACGAGGCAATCAATAAAACTCTTATAGTTGAGCATAGTTTGTTCAATTCTTTGTATCTGTCCTCATTGATATACTCTGTTCTATAAAGCATTTCGAGCCATTTGCCTGTTTCGCTCGCCTCTTTTAATGCAATTTCCAGTTTTGCAATAAAATCAGCTCTGCTGTGACCATATTTGCTTTCGGCAATATTTGCACAAACGCTTGTGGCACTTCTGCCGATTTGGTTAGAAATGATGTTTTCTTTTTTATTTCTTAATTCTTTGACCAACTTAAGCACTTCAACTGATAATTCCACTGATAATGTACCGAGTTTATCTTCTTTCATTTCTGTCACCTCAAGTATAATACTACCATAAATTTGTGCACAGCACAACATCATTTATGCCGTAGGCATAACATCGTTTACTTTGTAACATCATTTGCCAACGGCAACTTCATTTTGTGTCCGTAATTTTGTAAAACGATGTTGACTGCAAACAGTCAAATGAAGTACTCGCCATGCTCGTAATGATGTTGTGTCCTTACGGACACAAATAAAAAAATCCAAGTCGTTTGACTTGGATTTTTTGGTGGACCATCAGGGACTCGAACCCGGGACACCCTGATTAAGAGTCAGGTGCTCTACCAACTGAGCTAATGGTCCATAATATTGGAGCTGCCTAGCAGATTCGAACTGCCGACCTCTTCCTTACCAAGGAAGTGCTCTGCCTGCTGAGCTAAGGCAGCGTTTCTGTTAGTGGTCACTCACAACAATAGTTATTATACACATGTAAACCTCATTTGTCAACACTTTTTTTGAAAATTTTTCAACTTTTTTTGGAGTGAAAATAAATTCCTTAAATAAGGCTAAAAGAGAAGATAAAACACATGTTTCATCTTCTCTTTTAAGAAAATTATTTTTTAATTTTATAAATCTTTTCGCCGATTTTTACAATAAATTCTGTTGCAGTCTCTTCAAAAGAGGGGATAAACGTTGCCTCTTTTGAAGAGGAATAAACACCTGTCACAATTGTGTGCTCGCCCTTGTCAAGAGTATATCTTACAGTAGGGATTGCCGCACGGGAGAAGAGCAGGTTTGTGTTGGATTCGGTACCGATAATGTCACACTTGCCGTTATCTGTTAATGCGCATACACCTGTCACAGAGCCGTCCTGTACACCGTAGGCGCTCTTTTCGTCACGCTTCCATTCTGTGGGAAGTGAACGGTTAAAGCTAAAGCCACCGTCAGCTGCGTCAATGTCGCGATTTGTCACAATGCGGTGAATACGCACACTCCAGGGAAGAGCCGCTATAACATAGCTTTCGATTGTAACATCTTTCCAAGGCGACCATTTTGTATAGATATATTCGTCATACACCTTGTATTCGTCGCAGAGGCGTTTTACACGGTAGGAGTTGTCTCTTTCGCTCACTGCAAGAGCCGAGTCAAAAGCACCCTGTCCAAGACCCCATTCAGCCTTGGGAGTGGAGAAACCGTGCAAGTTTGAGTATGCAAACTTTTCATATTTTGCACCACAATGGGTGTGAGTGTTTGTGTAAGGATAGCCTGCGTTGAAAAGCACTGCATGGTTGCCGTCACGTGCCGCAATAAGATGCGCAAGAGGCATTGCATGTACTTTTTCAAGCTCGGGAAGAGGAAGCTCTTCCGCTGTCCAGAAAGGATGATTTTCGGGTAAGGCAAGGATAAGGAAGCTCTTTAACGCCCAATAGGGTGAACCGGGAGCGTTATAGCCTTCGGTCATAATAAGTGACGGATAACCGTGACCTATTGTGAGAATGCCTGCCTTGTCAAAAATGGGTCGAGCAAACCAACTGCGGAGATGACGGAGAATGATGCCCTTTACAACGCCCGGCTCAAAGCCGTCAACGTCTGCATAGGCATATGCAGACCAAAAAGCACACTGTGCAAAACGGTACGTCATGCTCCTGCCGTGAGGGATTGCACTGCCGTCGGGTGAAAACCAGTATATGAAATGTTCGGCAAAGCGTTTTGCACGGTTCTTAATTTCTGTGCAGAAAGCTGCGTCTTCGGATTCCATTTCCTTGGCATAAACAAGGGAGTAGAAATAAATAGCAAAGGGAAGATAATAGTCAGTATGTGCATTTACGCCGTCCTGATACCAGCCGTCACCAAGATAAAATTTTTCAACGGTATCAAAGGCTGTACGCACAACCTCGGCGTTATAGGGACGTCCCACACGCTTAAAACCAAGGTTTACCATAACCGCAAAGAGCACCCAGTTACATTCCCACGCTTTGCGATAATTTACAAGGTTGAGCCAGTTATAGAGATTGTCCTTTTCCTTGTCTGAGAGAGGGTCCCAGATTTTTTCGGGTGCAAGGATAAGCGCAAGACCCATTGCAGCCATTTCGACAAGCTTTTGGTCATGATGCCCTGCTTCGCCCCAGTATTCGCCCGATTCGGGGTCTGTACCTGCGATAAAGCCTTCGCGGTAAATCTGTGCCCAATCGTCGCCTGTGCCGTCGGTGAAAAGAGGTGCAAGTGCCCACAACGGACGGGAAAAAGCTTCAATCATGGATGTTTCGTCGGGGTATGCGGCACTTGTATAGCCAAGGTTGAGAAAAGCTTTCTTGGGCGAAAAGTGAGGCTTTAAAGGCTCACATATATCGCGGACAGCTTTTTTTACATCTTCACGTGTTTTTAACGGGTTGTTTTTTAAGAGTTCCTGTGTCATGATATTTAACATAACCTTTCTGACAAATTTCTAAGCAGAACAAATTATCTTTCGGCATTGGGCGAAGGTGATATTTGTTCAAAATCTACTGTTACGTCTTGGGTTGTTTTGTCCTTGTACTCAAAATTATCCGGAAGCGGCTGAAGGGGAATAGAGGCATAATCCGTATTGCGATATGTGTACTCGTCAATCGGGTGAGTAAGAATCACTTTGCCCTCTTCAATCCAAGTGGTAATTTCATCTGCAGGACCTGTAATTTCCACACTGTCTGTTTCGCATGCACATTCCACATCGGGAGAATCGCGGTAGATATTAAGCTCTACAGGGAAAGACGCAGTGCGATAGATGGTGAAATCGGCAGTTGTGGGACTTTCGATGCTGAAGCTGACATTGTCAATGGTATCACCATCAGAATCAACCGCTTTAAGAGACACGGGTTTTTGGAAATCGCTTGTTATATCGGAAAGGTCAATCATAGAGGTTGTAACCTTTTCGATACGGTTAATGGCGCTCTCGCCGCCGGAGACATGTACAATATTGTTATCTGCATCAAGCAACATTTCGTGAACGGTATAACCCGAAGGCGGCATTCCGGAATAGCGGGGAACAACCGCAAAGTCTTCTGTTATATATTTTTCGAGCTCAACGTCAACAGATACGTTTTTGTTGGTTATGGAAACACCCGTTGTGGATGGGGGAAACGATATTGAAACATTGAGCTTGTGATTACCCACCGCAGAAAGGGAGGAAACATCAATTATAGCAGTAATCGAGTCTGCAGAAAGATGTCTGAAATTACTGCGCTTGGAGTTGAGCGTGAGACTTAAAAAATCATCCGAAAGCGATTTGATTGCTATGCCGTTTCTGTTAAGCTCTGCTTCGCCCTCGATTGTGATGGGTATATGCTTGACAGAACGGGTTATTTCGGGGTTTTCTACGTATGAAACATAAACCCAAAGGGCAAATGCCGATACGATACACAAAAGAAGAGAGATAGCTTTTTTATTCAGATTTAGATACTTTTTTAGCATTGATAATCTCCTTCCATTTATGTATTGGACGCTTCTTGGTTTCGTCACCCACATCTCCTCGGAGAATATTGGTCACAGCTTCAAGAAGCATAGGTTCGGAATAATTACGTGTAAGGGAGCCGTTTTGCGCAATACTGATAATGCCTGTCTCCTCTGATACCACAATTACCGACGCGTCACAGTTTTCGGATAAGCCGATAGCTGCACGGTGACGTGTGCCGAGTTCTCTGCTCAAGGATTCATCACGAGTGAGGGGAAGCACGCACGCCGCATAACGGATTGTTTTGTCATGAATTACAACAGCACCGTCATGGAGAGGCGTTTTGTCAAAGAAAATCGTAATAAGTAAATCCGATGTTACCTTGGCGTTGATTTCGGTACCTGTACCGAAAATGTCGCCGAGACCTGTGTTGCCTTCGATAACGATAAGAGCACCAAGTCTGGCACGGGAAAGTGCGCATGCCGCTTTTGTGATTTCGGATGCAGTTTTCACATAGTCGACGCTGTCGTCACGGAAAAAAGATTCGAAATTGGTTCTGCCGATTTTCTCAAGTATGCGTCTCAGCTCAGGCTGGAAAAGGATAACCAAAGCGAGGATGCCGACCTGCATTGTGTTTCGCAAAATAAAGTTGATGGCATTAAGCTGCATCAGCCCGCTTACCCATGTGGCGAGAATAAAGAAAATAACACCCTTCAAAATTTGCCATACTCTTACTTCGCGGATAAGGTTTGAAAGATAATAGAACACCAACGCCACAATGGCTACGTCAATGATATCCTCAACACGCAAAAGCGTGAAGAAATCGACAATGTAGTCAAAAAAACTGTCCAACACTTTATCAAACACCTCAACTTCATAATATACTGATTTTATTATACTATAGTTGAGGTGTAAAATAAAGTGCTTTTTTTATTTTCCCAATATTTTTTTGAGAGAAGCAACAGCAGTATCAACGTGAGATTTTTGGGTGAAAAATCCGGGAGAAAATCTGAGCGTACCGCTTGCTATTGTGCCTATGGTGCGGTGTGCCATAGGTGCGCAGTGTAGTCCTGCACGAGTGCAGATTTCGTCAAGATTGAGTTTTTCGGAAAGCGTAACAGGGTCAAAGCCTTTGGCGCACACGCTTATCACACCCACGCGGTCTTTTTCGCCGGGGATAGTTAAGGCTTTGATTTCGGAAAGCGCAGTGAAAAGATAATCGGTGATTTCCTTTTCTTTTTCAAAAACACCTTCGCGTTTTATGAAACGCACTCCTTCCAAAAGCCCCGCAATACCCGAAATGTTGACTGTGCCTGCATGAAAACGGTCGGGAAAAATATCGGGCATGCGGACAGATTCGGACAAACTGCCCGTGCCTCCGTAAAGTAACGGCGATATATTTATGCCTTCGCGGATATATAGCGCACCGGTGCCCGTGGGACCTAAAAGTCCTTTGTGACCGGGAAAAGCTATCATATCAAGCTTTGAGGCATCAATGGGAATGATGCCCGCGCTTTGAGAAACATCAAAAAGCGCAAGCGTGTTGTGACGCGAGGCAATTTCCTGTACGGAATAGATATCGTTTATTGTGCCTGTTACGTTTGATGCGTGAATAAGTACGATAAGCCGTGTTTTGTCGGTTATAAGACTTTCGATTTTGTCGGGCGATACTTTGCCCGAAGGGGAAGCGGTGGCGATTTTTAATATTGCTCCGCGACGAGCAGCCTCATGTGCGGCACGCATGACGGCGTTGTGCTCCATGGAGGAAACAATGATTTCGTCTCCGGGGTTTAAAATGCCGAAAATACCTGCGTTAATGGCTTCGGTTGCATTTTTTGTAAAGACAATTCTTTCGGGGTTCGGAATTGAAAAAAGTGCTGCCAGCTCCTCTTGACACTCGTTCAAAAGAGTTGAAGCAAAAAAAGCGGAATCATAGCCTCCGCGTCCGGGACTGGCACCGCATGATGTCATATAGTCAGTCACGGCTTTAATAACCGTGTCGGGCTTGGGGTAACTTGTTGCAGCGTTATCAAGATATATCATATAAAAGCCTTTCTGCCCACAAAGTTTACTATACGCACTATCGCGGGCAGATACGGCGTATCAGACAATTAATCTTTTATATACCTTGTGCCGGAGGGAGTGGTTTCCTCTCGGTAAAAGGCGCGGATGTTTATTTTGAGAGCTGTAGCCGCACGTGCAACAACTGATTTGTGAGCATCGTCAAATCGGATGCTGTAGCCGCACCCTTCTTTGGAAAGAGCGGCAGGGGTCTGGATTATTCGGGACGGAACAGCGTATTTTGTTCCGATGTGCCGTTTGATTCTGTCGGCACTGCTTACAGATGCTACCGTTGCAAGCATAGTAATTCACGTAGCCTTTCTGCCACAAAGAAAAATGAAAACAAAAACCATTATACGCGATTGCTGTGGCAGACAACGCGCATAATCTCCTTTGGGTGATGTGTTTCATTACAATCTATGAACCTTGTCGCCAAAGTGACAACAAGTGAACGAAAAATTTTAAAAATTTTATGAATTGTGTTGAAAAAACACAAAAAAAATGATACAATTAATAAAGATATGTAAAATACGCTGAAACTATAAGGACGGAGAGGAAAAATATGCCTAATAATTACATTAGAACACTTGTTTACCAGTTCAGAGATGTCTTTGAAAGAAAAATCGGCGTTATTGATGAGACAGGCTTTATCATCTCACCTAACAGCCCTAAGGAGATTGACGCATCTGTAGAGAGCATTTTGGAAAAATGTGCCGATGCGGGTACAGTTTATCAGTTTGCGGGATGTACTTTTGTGTCGTTCGGAAAAGGCAAAACAGAGTTTATTACGTTTGCTTCGGGAGAGGATGACGAGGCGTTGAAGTGCTGCAAGGTGCTGGGCGTTTCCGTAAGCAACGTTAAGGTGCTTTATGATGAAAAATATGACAGAGGCAATTTTATAAAAAATATTATCTTGGATAATATTCTTCCCGGAGATATATACGCAAAGGCTCGCGAACTTAACATATCTCATGATTCAAAAAGAGTGGTTTTCAATATTGCAAAGGAAAATCTCTCTGCAGATGAAGTTAACGTACGCGAAATTATTGAGGGATTGTTCCCCGATACAGACCATGACTTTGTTGTGACTATTGACAGCGAAAACATCGTGCTTGTAAAAGAGGTTGATGCCGATATCGAAACCGAAAAGCTTGACAAGATTGCAAAAACAATTGTTGACAATCTGCAGAGCGAGGCACTTATTACAGTGACCGTAGGTATCGGTACCGTAGCGAAAGGTGTAAGAGAGCTTGCTAAGAGCTACAAGGAAGCTCAGATTGCAATCGAAGTGGGTAAGGCGTTTGACGAGGAAAAAACCGTTATTAATTACGAAAACCTCGGTATCGGAAGACTTATCTATCAGCTTCCCACTACACTCTGTGAGCTTTTCCTTTCGGAAGTTTTCAAAACCGGCTCTATAGATTCTCTTGACCGCGAAACTCTCCTCACGATACAAAAATTCTTTGAAAACAACCTCAACGTATCTGAAACCTCCCGCCAGCTTTATGTACATAGAAACACTCTTGTGTACCGTCTTGATAAAGTACAGAAGCTTACAGGCTTGGACTTGCGTATACTTGACCACGCAATTGTTTTCAAGGTTGCAATGATGGTAAAGAAATATCTTAATAATTCACAGAGCAGATTTTAAAAATCTGAAAGAAAGGATGCCGTATGATAGATTTTGATAACGTTACGGTCGTTTATAAAAATAACGTCACGGGACTTGATAAAGTGTCGTTTCACATAGACAAGGGCGAATTCGTATTTTTGGTAGGTAAGACAGGCGCGGGCAAAAGCTCTGCAATAAAGCTTCTTACTGCGGAAATAAAGCCTTTTTCGGGTGATGTTTATATGGAGGGGGTTAAAGTCAACGCACTAAAGAACAGGAAAATCCCCTATCACAGAAGAAAGCTTGGAGTAGTGTTCCAGGATTTCAGACTCTTAAGAGATAAAACAGTTTATGAAAATGTTGCCCTGGCAATGGAAATTGTCGGTGCATCCAAAAAGGAAATCAGAGCAGAAGTGCCCAATATTCTCAGACTGGTTGGTCTCAGCCAAAAAACAAGGGAATATCCCTCGTCTCTCTCCGGTGGCGAACAGCAGAGAGTTGGTATCGCACGCGCACTTGTAAATAAGCCATCGCTTATTATTGCAGACGAGCCTACAGGTAACCTTGACAATGTAACAGCTTCTTCAATTATGGAGCTTTTTGAAGAGATTAACCGTCAGGGTACTACAATACTCATGGTAACGCACTCCGAAAAAATTGTTAACGATATGAACAAGCGCGTTATTGAGCTTGACCGTGGTGTGCTTGTGCGTGATGACAAGAAGGGAGTGTACACCCTTGAAAATTAGGAGACAGTTTTATTTTTTGAAAAATGCACTTATCGGAATGAAGCGTAACGGTGAAATGACCGTGACAGCCATTATTACGGTTACAAGCTGTTTGCTCCTTTTTGGTGTGTTTATGCTTCTTAGTGCAAACATCAACCAGATTGGTAATCAGATTCGTAATCAGTGTCAGATTCAGGCTTTTATTGAGTTTGAAGCAACACCCGAGCAGGAACAGGCTGTTGTAAACGCGCTTAATAATAAAGAAAAATTCCCCAATATTAAAAAGTGCACATTTGTATCAAAAGCCGATGCAATGCGTGAGTACCGTGAGTATCTTGGCACAAGTGCAAGTGCATTTGACGGTGTGGAGGGTGAAGAGTTCCTCCGCAGCAGTGTTAAAATCGATATGCACGATATTACCAAGTCAAAAGAGCTCGCCGCACAGATTTCGAATGTGCAGTATGTTGCAAAGGTTTCAAACAGACAAGATGTTGTTGACAGAATTATCAGTGTAACAGACACTATCAAAAACGCAAGCTTTATCGCTATGCTTATTTTGCTTTTTGTTGCGGTGTTTATTATTTCCAACACTATAAAGCTCAGCGTCGAGGCAAGAAAAGACGAAATACATATTATGAAATATGTTGGTGCTACAGCAGGATTTGTCAGAAGACCTTTTGTTCTTGAAGGTATACTGACAGGTGTCATCGGCGGTGTTATATCTTTGGTTATCGTGAGCGTGGGATATAATTATGCAATTAAGTTTATGAAAGACTTTCTTGATATTTTTACTCTCATTTCGTTTGGAACGATTTTCCCCTTTATGTTGGGAACAACCTTGATTTTTGGCGTTATAATGGGTGCTGTGGGCAGTGCTATTGCTCTGTCAAAGCATCTTAAGGTATGATAAAGGCGAAAGGCTGTATAAATATGAAGCACAAAGAAAGTAAATTTGAAAGAAGAAGACGCATAGGCGTTACAATATGTGCTGTTGTGGTTGTCATAGCGTTGCTGTTTGGTCTTTTGTATCCGATTCTTGTGCAGGTTAATACCACGCAGGCGGCTACAAAGAGTGAATTGCAGAGTAACGTTGCCGAGGCTAAAAAGAAAACCGAAGAAGCAAAAAAACAGCTTGACGAGGTTAAAAAGAACAGGGCAAATGTTTCACAGGAGGTTCTCAGCATAGATGCAGAAATCAACCGTGCTGAAAACGAGCTTGTTGCAACGGAGAATGCTATTGCCCAAGCAAAGGTGGATCTTGCAATTAAAGAGCAGGAGCTTATTGTAGCCGAGAAAAACTGTGAAATCTATGATGAAGAGTTCAAGCTGCGTGCCCGTACAATGTATGAAGACGGCACAACATCATATATAGAGGTGCTGCTTGGTTCGTCCAGCTTCAGTGACCTTCTCTCACGTGTGGAAATGATACGTGAAGTTGTTGAATATGACAGACGAATGCTCGCCTCGCTTGCTGCGGCACGTGAGGAAATCAGACTGGCAAAAGAAGCTCTCGCACTTGAAAAAACAAATCTTGAAAACAGAGAACTTGAGCTTGAAGCATTGCGCGAAGAACTCGGATACCGACTTGAGGCAAAACAGCTTTTGCTCGACCAGCTGATGGCAGATGAAGAGGAGTATAAAAAGGCCTATGAACAGGCAGAGGCTGACGAGAAAAAAATTCAGCGCGAGCTTGAAAGACTTGCGGCAGAAGAAGCTAAAAAAGGTAACGCAACAAAGTATACCGGTAATGGTCAGTTTCAGTGGCCTTGTCCCTCGAGCCGACGCATAACATCATATTACGGCTACAGAATACATCCTGTGTATAACACCAGAAAATTCCATTCGGGTATTGATATAGGCGCAGGTTACGGCAATGATATTGTAGCAGCAGAGTCGGGTACGGTTATTACGGCGACATACGGCTCGGGCTATGGTAAATACGTTGTTGTAAGTCACGGTAGCGGTATTACAACCTTGTATGCACATTGCAGCTCACTGTTGGTTGCTGTAGGTGACAAGGTGCAAAAAGGTGAAACTATTGCAAAGATTGGCTCTACAGGCGTATCTACAGGCAATCACTTGCATTTTGAAGTTAGAATAAACGGTTCGACTACAGACCCGTTGACATATGTAAACTGATATAGCGAGCTTTAACAGCCCACGGTAAAGCTCACGGAGACTATGTGGGTAGAAAGGTCATGGAAAAAACCTGATGAATCGTAAATGGGTTAAAATAACAGCATTAATCGGGGCAATTGTGATGATGTTTTCATCATTGTGTGTGTCCGCCGCAACTCCCCCCGAAACAAGCACGGCGGCACTAATTCTGATAGATGCCGACACAGGAGAGGTCTTGTACGGTAAAAACGAAAACGCAAGAATGTATCCTGCAAGTACTACAAAAATAATGGTTGCGTTGTTGGCGCTGGAGAACCTTGAACTTGACGAGGTAGTAACAGCTAATAATTCAGCATTGGGTCTATTGCCACCCGGGCACACCAACATAGGTATTTTAAACGGTGAACAGCTCACCGTCCGTCAACTGTTGTATGCGCTGATGCTTCCGTCCGCGGGCGATGCCGCAAATGTATTGGGCGAGCGTATATCGGGCAGCGTAGATGAATTTGTAAAGCTGATGAATAAGCGTGCATTGGAGCTTGGTATGAAGAATACCAATTACATGAACGCAAGCGGTGCTCATGATGAACTGCATTATACAACAGCATCGGATATGTCAATTCTTGCCCGCACGGTAATGAAAAACGCTACCTTCCGTGAGATTGTAGCAACAGATGTATATATTATCGGTGCAACTGAAAAATATCCCGAAGAAAGAAGGCTTCTTAATACAAATCATCTTGTATCTAAAAAGCGTTCGTCAAAGTATTTTTATGAATACGCTACAGGTATAAAAACAGGCTTTACAAATCCTGCAAAACGTTGTCTTGTATCGAGCGCATCCAAAAATGGAATTAATCTGATATGTGTGGCTCTCGGTGCAGATATTATAGACGGCGAACAAATGGATTTTGTGGACAGCCGAAACCTGTTTGAATACGGATTTTCGAGCTATGTGCGGAAACCTGTTGTCACAAAAGGTGAGGTCGTAAGCGAGGTTAAAATCAAGAGCGCAAAGGGCGATGATGACCACGTGCTTTTGGAAGCCGGTGCAGATATTTCTCAGCTTTTGCCTAACGACAAAGAGCTTGGTGCGATAACAAGAAAAACCACCCTCTACAACGAAGAGGTTGAAGCACCCATCAAAAAAGGCGAGGTTTTGGGCGAGATGGAATATTTTGTGGATTCTGTCTCGGTAGGTAAAGTCCCCCTTGTTGCAACAAAGGACTACGCACGTGACCCCATCAAGCACATATTCAATGTCATAATCGGCATACTCACATCACCTTGGTTGTATATGCCGTTTGTACTGTTTTTTGTAGCTTTGGTTATAATAAGACAGTATAATTATAATAAAAGGAAAAAACAGCGCGCATTGGCACGCAAGCAGCAAAAGCAGGTTGAAGCAGAAGCGAGACGTGCGGCAATGCGTAAAGACCAGTATTTGGAAGATTTCCTTAAAAAATAAAATTATCGGAAAGGGTTGATTACTTTGACAAGCTTTACAACAAAAATTGAACTGGGCAACGATAGAGATGATGAAATAAAAGAAATACTCGCACATGTTCATGCGGCATTGGTGGAGAAGGGCTATAATCCTATCAGCCAAATGGTTGGATATATTATGTCAGGCGACCCGACTTATATAACAAGCCATAAGGGCGCAAGGGGCATGATTACCCGTTTTGAACGTGACGAACTCTTGGAAGTAGTATTCAAGGATTATTTGAATAAATGATTCTTGAATACTGCTTAATGCAGAATGCAAAGTGCAAAATGCGGAATTAAGGAGCAAATTTCCCGAAAGGGAAATTTGTTTTCATGATAATGGGTAGTAATGTGGGTAACGTTTCAGATGGACGATGAAGGGAAGGCGAAGGGCTGTGCCGTGGTCGACAGAAAGCGACCGAAAGGGAGGTTGATGTCGGGAACCACAAACGGGACGACGTGCGCACGGCTGCCGCAAAGTAGAAGTATAGGCGAAAAGGAAAAAATAAATATAATTTAATAAAATATGCGGATGTGGCGGAATTGGAACCGAGCCTGACCGCGTCCGGTGGACGATGAAGGGAAGGCGAAGGGCTGTGCCGTGGTCGACAGAAAGCGACCGAA
>CAZNIC010000003.1:0-739 GCA_964572985.1 uncultured Oscillospiraceae bacterium | reverse complement strand
CGAAAAGGAAAAAATAAATATAATTTAATAAAATATGCGGATGTGGCGGAATTGGCAGACGTGCAAGATTTAGGTTCTTGTGTCTCTGACGTGCAGGTTCAACCCCTGTCATCCGCACCAAAAAGAAAAACTGTCCTTTTGGGCAGTTTTTCTTTTTGAACCAGACAGGGGTTGAAGCTTAAGAAGGCAAAAGCTGAGATGGGTTTTGTAACTGTACTATATTGATATTGTGACCTTTTGTAGAAAAAAATCATATTATGTAATGCAATCATAATAATTTGATTGTAATTTATACAGGAGGTTATAATGGATAGAATAAATTTTTTAAAAAATAAAAATGGTTGTAATAAAGACAATCATCTGTCGAACAATTGCTGTGATAAAAAAGATGATTGTTCTTGTCCGAAATGCCCTCCGGGACCTCCCGGTCCCAGAGGCCCTCAAGGTCCTATAGGCGAAACAGGCCCAGCCGGAGCAACAGGCCCCGCCGGTCCACAGGGTCCTGTAGGAGCAACAGGTCCCGCCGGCCCTCAAGGTCCCATAGGCGAAACAGGCCCCGCAGGTGCAACAGGACCCGCCGGACCACAGGGTCCTGTAGGAGCAACAGGTCCCGCCGGCCCTCAAGGTCCAATAGGCGAAACAGGCCCCGCAGGTGCAACAGGACCCGCCGGTCCACAGGGTCCGGTAGGAGCAACAGGTCCCGCCGGCCCTCAAGGTCCAATAGGCGAAACAGGGCCCG
>CAZNIC010000002.1:4428-93382 GCA_964572985.1 uncultured Oscillospiraceae bacterium | reverse complement strand
GAGTGTTCACTTTTTATTTTTGAGAAAAGTGTCACCCATCATTGACAATTGTACAGCACTCTGTGCGCATTTTGTCAATAGTTTGTTGACCTTGAGATAAAATTATTATATAATATTTAATCGGGAATGAAAAACAAAACCAAGAATTGAGATGAAGACATGAAAAAGCTTTTCGTATATTTGAAAAATTATAAAAAGGAATGTGTGTTAGGCCCTGCGTTCAAGCTTCTTGAGGCGCTCTTTGAGCTTTTTGTGCCGCTTGTTATGGCATCAATTATTGACAAAGGCGTAAACGGCAATGACACAGGTCACATCTGGGCAATGATAGGTGTGATGATACTTTTGGGCGTAATCGGACTTGTGTGTTCAATTACGGCACAGTATTTTTGTGCAGTTGCCGCGGTGGGCTTTTCAGGCAAAATAAGGAGCAAGCTGTTTTCGCATATACAGTCACTCAGCTTTAAAAACACAGACAAAATAGGTCAGGCTACATTAATAACACGAATGACAAGCGATATAAATCAGTTGCAAAACGGCGTTAACCTGGTTTTGAGGCTGTTCCTGCGTTCGCCGTTCATCGTGTTTGGTGCAGCTATTATGGCGTTTACGGTTGATGTTAAATCGTCACTGGTGTTTCTTGCGACGATACCGCTACTTAGCATTGTGGTTTTTGCAATAATATTAGGCGGTTCACCCATATATAAAAAGGTGCAGTCAAAGCTTGATAATATTTTGAAAATCACACGAGAAAACCTTACGGGTGTAAGAGTAATCCGTGCTTTCCGTGCAGAGGATGCAGAGAAAGAAAGGTTTTATGCAGGTAATGGTGAACTGATGCAAAGCCAGCTTAAGGCAGGCGGTGTATCCGCACTTATGAATCCGTTGACCTACATAATAGTTAATCTCTCAATTGTGTACATCCTTTATCAGGGCGGTATAGAAGTTAATGCAGGCAATCTTACGCAAGGTGAGGTTGTGGCACTTGTAAACTATATGAGCCAGATTTTGGTTGAACTTGTAAAGCTCGCAAATCTTATTATAACCGTTACAAAAGCGGTTGCTTGCGGAAACCGTGTAGCCGATGTTTTAGCCGTACCCGAGGGCATGGAGGTTGAAGAAGACAGCGATTTGCGCGAAAACATGGTGGTATTTGATTCGGTTGGTCTTTGTTATGCAGGTGGCGAAAACTCTCTTACCGACATATCATTCAGTGTAAAAAAAGGTGAGAGTGTTGGTGTAATCGGCGTGACAGGTTCGGGCAAATCAAGCCTTGTCAATCTTATACCAAGGTTTTACGACGCTACAGAGGGCAAAGTATTTGTTGACGGCAAAAACGTAAAGAGCTACAGCGTAGAGGACTTGAGAAATATTGTTGCGGTTGTTCCGCAAAAGGCACAGCTCTTTAAGGGTACAATCCGCTCAAATGTAGCGTTCGGTGCGAAAGATGCAACGGATGATGAAATAATGAATGCAATTCGTATTGCACAAGCAGAGGACGTTGTAAAAGCAAAAGGCGGTCTTGACAGTGAAGTCGCTCAAATGGGCAGAAACCTCTCCGGCGGACAAAAACAGCGTCTTACAATTGCCAGAGCCATACTTAAGGGCGCAAAGGTGCTTATACTGGATGACAGTGCGTCTGCACTTGACTATAAAACGGATTACAACCTCAGAAAGAGCATCTCACAGCTTGATGATGTAACTGTATTTATAGTATCACAGAGAGCATCAAGCGTTATGAACTGTGACACAATCATAACAATGGAAGACGGCATTGTTGTGGGCATAGGCACACATGAAGAGCTGCTCAAGACATGTAAGGTGTATGAGGAAATATACTATTCTCAGTATGAAAGGAGCGAAGCTTGATGAAAAACAGTGAAATTGTCAGAAAACTCCTTAAATACTTAAAAGGCAGCAGGCGTTATCTTGGGATTTCGCTTATCTTGTCGGGTATTATTACTGCGCTGACGCTTCTGATACCTATCCTTACGGGTTTTGCGGTAGACAACATTATAGAAAAAAACAATGTGGACATGCCCTCAGTTGTACGCATTATTATAATAATTGCTGTTGCAACATTTATAACGGCTATAGCGCAGTGGATAATGAATGTTATCAATAACCGCGTTACATATACTATTGTCCGCAAGGTAAGAAACGAAGCTTTTGAAAAAATACACGCATTGCCCGTATCATACCTTGATACACATTCATCGGGCGATATTGTAAACCGACTTATAAGTGATGTTGACCAGTTTGCAGAGGGGCTTCTTATGGGGCTTACACAGGTTTTTTCATCGGCACTTACAATTGTGGGCACGTTGGCTTTTATGGTGTATATTGACTGGAAAATCACGCTTGTGGTGCTTTTGGTAACACCTTTGAGCTTTGTGGTGGCGTCATTTATAGCAAAGAAAACATATTCAATGTTCCGTCTTCGTAGCGAAACACAGGGCGAAGCAACTGCGTATATTGACGAAATGATTGCAGGAAAAAATGTTGTAGCAGCCTTTGCAAAAGAAGGCGACGTTAATAAAAAGTTTGAGGAAATCAACGAGAGGCTTAACGCGGCAACTCTTGATGCGGTATTTTATTCGTCCATTACAAACCCTGCTACAAGATTTGTAAACAGTCTTGTGTATGCACTAGTTGGGCTGTCAGGAGCACTCAGCGTTGTGTCGGGAACAGGCATGACGGTAGGTGCGTTGTCGAGTTTTCTCAGCTATGCAAACCAGTATACAAAGCCTTTTAATGAAATATCAGGTGTTGTAACAGAGTTGCAGAATGCTATAGTTTGCGCGGGCAGAATCCTGGAGGTTATCGAAGAAGAGGAAGAAGTCAGGGAAACTGAAAGTACTGTTAATATTCCCGCAGAGCGTGGTAGCGTAGCGATGGAAAACGTAAGTTTTTCATACAGCAAGGACAAAAAGCTCATAGAGGACTTGAACCTTGATGTCAGAAAGGGGCAGAGGGTTGCAATTGTGGGCCCCACGGGATGCGGTAAGACAACGCTTATCAATCTTTTGATGCGTTTTTACGATGTTGATGACGGAGCAATAAAAGTTGAAGGCGAGGATGTTAAAAACATGCCGAGACATAATCTCCGCGAAGGCTACGGTATGGTGTTACAGGAGACATGGCTCCGCGGTGGCACTGTGAAAGAAAATATTGCTTTTGCACGCCCCGATGCAACTGATGAGGAAATTGTGGAAGCGGCGAAAAAAGCCCATGCCCACAGCTTTATAAAAAGGTTGCCCGAAGGCTATAACACTGTTATAAACGATAACAGCGGATTGAGCCAGGGGCAAAAACAGCTTTTGTGTATTGCGAGACTGATGCTTATTGACCCGCCTATGCTTATTCTTGACGAGGCAACAAGCAGTATCGATACAAGAACCGAATTGCGCATACAAAAGGCTTTTGCCACTCTTATGGAGGGCAGAACAAGCTTTATTGTTGCACATCGTTTGTCCACAATACGTGAGGCAGATGTAATACTCGTTATGCGTGACGGTAAAATCATTGAAAAAGGCAACCACGAAACTCTTATGGCGAAAAACGGTTTCTATACAGAGCTGTATAATGCAGGTTTGAATAAAGAGTAATAAAAAATCGACTCGGTTAAGAGTCGATTTTTTTGTTGCAAAATTATTTTTTAAGCTTTCTTGTTGTGGCTTTGAGGAATATAACGCTTAAACCGAAGAAAATAACGATAAATGCGGCAAGCACCAACCAACTGAGGAAAATACTGCCTGCGTCACCCTCATAAGCGGCATCGGATACGTTGTGTTCAAACTCAAAGGGCATACCAAGCTGATCGGAGATTTCGTCACTGATTTCACCATTCATTTTGGATTCAATACTACATATATTACCGATTGTACCAAATGCGGACATACCCCACTTACTCATTGTGAAATATGAAATCATTTCAGAAACACCGCTAAGCTCAAAAAGCACGCCTGCCATTACAAGCTGTATAAGAAGCACAAGCGGCATAACTGTCATTGCAAGCACGGGAGTGGGCATTGCACAGGAAAGTACAAGTGCAAGTGCATCCGATGATAAAATAAGCAGAAAAATCGTGATAAGATATGCGATAGGGTTGCCCTCGGGCATAACTGATGCAAAGAAAATCACAAAAATGATTACGCTCTGGATTGCAGAAAGAATTGTCTGATAAATATAGTGTGCCGCAATATAGGAAGAAGCATGAAGTGATTTGTCAAGCTCGTCCTTTACGATATCGTTCTTTTCGCGGCATACAAGCTGGATAGAGTTGAAAAGACCTATCCATATACAAACGCAGACAAGGGAAAAGAATCCTGATTTTGTGCCTTCATAATATTTGAACATATTTTCGGCAGTTACCATCATAACAAGAAGTGTGATGACAATACCGATGACGATGGATATCAAGCTTTCCTTTATAAGTGTGCGGAAAAACTTTCTGGCATAGACCATTGTCTGTAAAACTCTTATATTACTTGTGTTCATACTCCGTACATCCTCCTGTATTTTTCTACAAACTCGTCAGCGCGACCGTCTCCGTTTTCGCTGACGGGATTAATGAGCTTTGTAATATCCTTCAACTCTTCAACGCCGAAGAACTCAAGGGCTTCCTTGATGCTGCCCATGAAGGCAAGACGACCGATACCGTCTGAGTTACTCTTTGCAAGGATGATAACCTTTGAGTAAATTTTCTCTGGGTTGGGATATGAGGCATAGTTGTGCGAGATAAGCATAACTATCTTGCCGCGGTCAGATAAAGCTTTAAGATTATTCATCAACGAAATACCGCTCTTGGGGTCAAGACCTGAGTCGGGCTCGTCAAGGAAGAAAATATCGGAATTTGTGACAACCTCGTTGGCGATTGCAGCTCTGCGCTGCTCACCACCTGAGAGTTTTTTAATCTCCATCTTAGCTTTGCTCTTTAAGCCTAACTGGTCGAGCGTTTCCATAATGAATGCTTCGCGCTCTTTGGGGGACATGTTACCGTTCATTCTGAGTAGTGCTGTATCACGTACAACGTCAATAAGGCGTTCTTCTTTACGGATGGGAAGCGTCTGGGGAACGTAGGCAATACGTGATGCCTCACTGCTGCCTGCAGTTACCTGTTTTCCGCCGAGGATGATAGAGCCTTTTATTGTATATTTGCCTAAAATAGAATTGATAAGCGTTGATTTACCCGCACCCGAGCCACCGATAATGAGCGTGAAATCGCCGCGGTCAACCTGCATGTGAATATCTTTAAGGAGTACCTTGTGCCCCATGCCTTCGCCGACAATGGTTTCATTGATGTGAACCGCAAGACCTGAGTCAGTTGCCATGCAGACGCTATAGCAAATTTCGTTATCGGAATAGAAAGCAAAGTCGTTGCCAAACCTTAAAACGTCCTTGTTTTTTACAAGTGAACCGCCTGAGGTGGGAACATTATTCAATATAATATTCATACCCGATGAAGCCTGAACAATTGTTTGTCCCATATTGGACGTAAGACGGGCAAGCTGTGTACGCATTTTTTTAGCGTCAAATTCAATAGTATTCTGAGCGTTGCGACCTATGATTGAAGTCTTCGCCGAAAGCTTTTGTCTGCGCCATTTTGAACGGCGGTCATACGTTGTTGAAAAAACCATCGTGACAGCGTTCTTATGTACACCGGACGGCTTTTTGGTGTCAATGCGTATAACGTCGCCATCACGGAGAGCTACTGCATCGCTTTCGCCGTCAATCAACGTACCGTTAATAAAAGTGCCGTTGAGACTTTTTAAGTCGTTGTAATAGAAAATCCCCGATGAAAGAGTGAAAGCACCGTGATTGCGAGACACAATAGGTGATGTAAGCGCAATATCGGGAGTGTTGTCCGAGCCTTGACGGCCTAATGTCATATTTTTTGTAAGAGTTACTACGTTGACCTCTTCGTTCATATCTGAAAAAATTATCAGGTATGCTTTAGAAGGGACTGCAGTAGTTGTTGGTTTGAATGCTGGTCTTCTAAGCATATTAATTCTCCTTATTCATTATAACTCCGGTGTTTTAAAGAAATACGATGAAGATTTCTTTTCGGGTTCTTTGTCTTTGGGTTTTTCCGCTGCAGGAGCCTTGGGTGTAACCGGAGGCGTTACAGGGGGCTTAGCGGAAGGAGTTTTTGCTAAAGAAGGTGTAGCATCTGTCTTAGGTGCAGTGCTGTTAAGCGAACCGATAAAACGTGAACCTGTCGGAGGTGTTTTTTCGACGGGTTTTTTAGCTTCGGGCTTAGGTGAGACATCGCTCTTTGATGGGGTTGAAATAATCATGCGGGAAGCGGTGCTCTTTGGTTTTTCGGGTGTAACAACACTCTTGGGTGCTGTGGGTGTGGGTATCGACGAAATAATACCGCGCTTTTTGGGAGCTTCCTTTACTTCGGGTATCGGAGCGGAGGCAATTGAAGACGCAACGTATTCGATTGTGTCACCGTCTAAGGAGGCATCAAGTGTTGCGAAGGGGTCTATGATATATTTTTTCTTACCGTCCTCGGAAAGCATCTCGAGATCTTCCAGCATTTCCTGTGCGGTGCGATAGCGACGTTTTGCATCAAATTCGCAGGCACGCATTACAATACGCTTTATATTCTTGCTGCCGTTTTTGGGCGAAGGGAACACACTGCCGCGGATACGCTTCATGATGGCTTCACGCAGTGATGTGACAGGGTCAACAAAGGGGAGGTATCCGTCGTTTAAAAATGTGTACAATACAAGTCCCAAACTGTAAATATCGGTTGATGCGTCATAGAACGAATCTGCCATTTCGCTGCAGATTTCGGGAGCGGCATATGCCAGGGTACCGATATCCTTCGTAAAGTGCATGCTTGCGTCAGATACGATTTTTGCTACACCGAAATCACCGAGCTTAAAAGTGCCCTCATTGTCTACAAAAATATTCTGAGGTTTGATATCACGATGAATAATACCTTTTTTTGACGCACTGACAAGAGCGTGACACATATCTGTGGCAAGCTTGATGATTTCCTTTTCGGTAAGATGACTGCCCTCTGAGAGCACCTTGAGCTTTTCCATACGAACCATGATGTCGGCACCGCAAACAGCACCCGTATCATCGTGGATTTCGCGGATTGTACTGTCAGAATAATGGACAATATTGCGGCAATCGGAAAGTGAGCGCAGAATGTTGATTTCATTAAGTGCATTTTTAGGTATGTTGACCTTGCCGCCAGCCACGTCCTTTACTGTAATGATTTTTAAGGCGGAAAATTCCCTCGTGCCGAAAGCGTCAGAACAAATCTCAAAAACGCTCGACATACCGCCTTCGCCGAGAAGTTCGCCTGTGTATCGCCAGTTTTCCCATAACGGCTCGTAGCTTCGCAGCCTTTCTTCTGTAGATTTCATCGTGTAACACCCCTATAGTACATATAAAAGTAATAGACATTATATCACATAATTTGGCAAAATAAAAGCAAAAATTAACAAAAATTTTATTTTTCTGCATACAAAAAGAGGCAATGTTAAAAAATAAAAACGCAAAAACGATGCAGAACCGTAACAACAAGGGCAACAAAGGCTTTTTTACCGTGGAAAGGGGTTTTTATATTGCAATCAAAGAAAAAACGTGGTAAAATTATATGTAAGATTATTATGAGAGACAGGGTGTTGTAATGAGCAATATATTGCCTAAAATACTCACATATGTTTTTGTTATCGTGGTGTATGCTTTTATATACACGATTATACGCATGATTTTTCTTGATATCCGCACAATGAGCCGTAAGAAACATATTATGGCGGCTGAAGGATATATCAAACTGGTACATAAACCCAAGGATATTGACTTTGATGTTGAAAACAGCTATGAACTTGAAAAGGACAACTTTGTGGGCAGAGGAAGAAAATGCAATATAAGAATAAACGACGAGGCGTTAAGCGGTGTTCATTGTCGTATATATAAAGCCGACGGAACGTTTTTTGTTGAAGATATGAACAGTGCAAACGGTACGCTTTTGAATGGAGAAGATATCTCCGACGAGGTTGTTGAGCTTATTGACGGCGATAAGCTGTCGATGGGTTCTTTGATGTTCCTTTATGTTAAGAGTGAAGACTGAGGAGAAAAACAATGAAAGATGACACAATGGTTGTCAAACCTCTGATATATATACTGCTGGTTGTTATACTTGGCGGTGTACTCATTGCAATTAACGGCGGATTTGGTGTTGATACTGCGGTGCTTTTGGGCGCAATGTGCCTGACGCTGGCTGTGGTATACACTCTCCTTACGCTTTTTCCGTTGGGAGATTCGTATATTTTTATGATAACGGCTATGCTTGGCGTTATTGGCGTTATAATGCTCTTAAGGCTGCAGACAGGTCACGGACAAAAGCAGGTTATTTGGTTTAGTGTAGGCGCGGCACTTTTTCTTGTGGTGAGTATAGTATACAGGCAGGTTAAACAATGGAACAAACTTAATAAGCTTTACGTACTTTCGGGTATAGGGCTTTTCCTTATAACAGCCCTGTTCGGTTACACAAGTAACGGCGCAAAAAGCTGGCTTATCATGGGGGGATTTTCGTTTCAGCCAAGTGAGGTTATAAAAATACTTTTTGTGCTTACACTTGCAGGCGTTTATACCAACGAGTACAAAAAGCCAACGGCTAAAGACGCCAAGATAAAACTGTTCCTTAACACAAACACGGGCAGGAATATTATGGCATCTATGGTTGCGTACCTCTTTTTGATGTTTTTAATATTGCAACGAGACTGGGGTACGGCAGTGGTGTTTTTTGCAATATATATAGCTTTTGTTGTGGTATATGGTGAAGATATCCGTTTTATTATACTTAACGGTGGCTTGGCACTTGTAGCAGGTTTTGTGGGGGTTAAATTCATGAGCCATATACAAATCAGAGTGCAGAACTGGCTCGACCCGTTTCGTGATGTCGCCGACAAAGGCTATCAGATAACACAGTCGCTTTTTGCTATAGGCGAGGGCGGATTTGCCGGCAGTGGTATAGGTGCCGGCAGTCCTTACTATATTCCCGAGGTGCACAGCGATTTTATATTTTCGGCAATATGTGAGGAAATGGGCATACTGGGAGGCATGGCGGTTATAATGCTGTACTTTGTATTGGTGTACCGTGCCTTTAAGATAGCCCTTTCTACAAACAATGAGTTTAATAAAGCTGTTGCAATGGGATTGGGTGTAATGATAGGCGTGCAGACGTTTATCATAATAGGCGGTGTTATAAAGCTCATACCGCTTACGGGTATAACCCTCCCGTTCATAAGCTACGGCGGTTCCAGCATGGTAGCGACATTTGCGGCACTGGGAATCCTTCAGGGGATAAGTGCACGAGGGAGGGAAATAGAAGATGAAATATAACCAGAGGATTATTTCGGTTATGGTTGTCATCTGCACTATGTTCCTGTCGCTGGCGGTGTATTTGACATATTTTACTCTTTTTGAAGCAGAGGTTGTTATTGAAAATCAGTACAATAAACGCATACGAGAGAGAGAGGAAAGCATTCTCCGCGGTACGATATATGATGCGTCGGGAGAAGTGCTCGCACTCAGTAAAATGGAAGACGGGCAAAAGAGAATATATCCATTCAAGGAGCGATATGCGCACCTTATAGGATATAACTCCGTAACCTATGACCGAACGGGGCTCGAAGCATCATTTAACAAAAAGCTTGTAGAGACAAACCCCATGGACGAGATAGCAAATTTCTTTACAAATCAGAAAAAAGCACCCGAGGGTGCAGATTTGTATCTTACGATAGACAACCGCATGACGGCACTTGCTGGGGAACTCATGGCAGGCAAAAATGGCTCGGTGATAGCCATTGTACCCAAAACAGGCGAGGTTTTGTGTATGTATTCAAACCCCACCTTTGACCCTAATGAGTCTGCGCTGAGAGCGGAGTTCTCAAATCTGGTGGCAAGGGATGATGCGCCATTTGTTGCAAGATGTACCCAAGGCTTGTATGCGCCCGGGTCAACTTTTAAGATAATAACTGCCGCGGCGGCAATTGAATCAGGTATTGATGAGGATGTTACGGATGCGGGCAGTCTCATGGTTGACGGATATGAAATTAAAAACTATGAAGGCAAAAAGCTTGGAACGATTGATACAAAAACAGGCTTTGCAAAATCAAGTAATGTTATGTTTGCATCATACGGGGTTGCCATGGGCGAGACGATGCTCAAGGATGTAGCAAAAAGATTTGGTATAGGTGAAAAAATCCCCTTTGATATTGCTACTAATAAATCACTTTTTAATTACCCCGACGGCATGAGCAAAACAGACCTTGCCGCTTGCGGTATAGGACAGGGCAAACTCTTGGTAACACCACTTAACATGGCACTTGTTGCGGCGGGTATTGCAAACGACGGCGTTATTATGAGCCCATATATTGTTGAAAAAGCGGCTTTTAACGGTGGCAGAAAAATATATTCCGCAGAACCAAAAGTGTGGAAAACAGCCGTAAGTAAATCTGTTGCCGACATAATCGGTGAATACATGGTTGAATGTGTTAACGCAGGTACAGGCACAGGTGCGCAGATAGAAGGCATACAAGTGGCAGGTAAAACAGGTACTGCCGAAAATGAAAAAGAGGGCAAAGAGCACGCATGGTTTGTGTGCTATGCTCCGGCAGATGACCCCAAGATTGCAATCTGTGTTATGCAGGAATATACAGGCAAAACAGGCAGTAGCTGTACTCCCATTGCGAGGGAATTAATTACTTATTATCTGAATAGATAGCGATAAAAGGAGATGGTTTTTATGAAAAAAGTTTTGAGTTTGGTGTTGGTGCTCGGCTTGATGCTCTCATTTGTACCGAGTGTGGGTGCAACACCGCGCGTTATGGATTTAAAGCTTGACGGAGAGTGGGACTTTAAGTATTACCAAAACGCATCAGATGTGCCCGAGGACGTAACAAAGATTGTGTTTGAAGACAAAATACAAGTTCCCGGTGCTATGGAGCTACAGGGCTACGGTTATCCCTCTTACTACTATGAAGAAATGGGTGGCTGGGGTCAGCCTGAGGACGACGGCGTGAGAAGTGCCGGAGTTTATAAGCTTGATTTTGAAGTGAATGAATGGTACTCGGGTGACGTGTCGTTTGTTTTTGAGAGCTTTATGGATGAAATTGTTTTATACCTTGACGGCAGAAAGATAGGCGAAAGCAAGAACGGTGCCATAGGTGATGTTTTTGATGTAAATCTTACGGAAGGAAAGCATAGGCTTATCTGTGTCGTAAAAAGAGATAAAAGCGGTATAAACAAAACGGATGATTTTGCAACATCGGGTATTACCGGTAGCGTGGTTTTGGCTCCCTATGGTGAATCAAAGATGTACACAGAGAGAAAAAAAGTCAAAATTGAGGACGGCAAACTTTTTATTGACGGTGATGAAGTTGTTTTGAAAGGTGTTAAGTATACCGCAACACATCCCGAAAGCGGCAATACTGTAGACGCATTACAGCTGGCAGTAGATTTGGAACTTATAAAAAACTATGGTTTTAACTGTGTATGGACAAGCTGTGCCCCCGATGAGTTTTATGAAATCGCTGAAGAAAAGGGTCTTTATGTAATTGATGAAGCAAATGTTAATCTTGATAATGTTGATCGCGACGGTTTAACTGCTACAAGAAGGATACAGCGCATGGTTGATGCACATGGCAAATATGGTTCCATAATTATGTGGAGTGTGGGTCACGGTGATGCGTCAAGAGCACAAGATCAGATTTACAGCTTGAATAATCTCGACCCATCGCGCTTTATTGCACAGGAGGTTACATTTGCTCCCGATTTTGAAGTTTTCGGCAATACAGGCGGTATGGAAACTTGGGTAAAAACACTCGGCGACGGTAACGTAGGCGGCTTTGTTGACGAATTTGCAGATAAGGAATTGTATTATACACAGAATGCGTACCTTTTTGAAACAAAGGATTCCGTTACGCAGGAAAAAATAACAATTGACGGCGAAGTTGATTCTTACAAGGGCATCCAGATGCTTGGAGATGCTTCTTTTATAAGAAGTATCGACGCTCTTGATAAATACACTGTCGTAACAGAATTATCTGCCATTAACGGTGACAGAGTAATTTTTGAAGCAGGCGATGTAAAGCTTGAAATTCAGGGCGGAAGAGTGTATTTTAACGCAGGCGGCAAAAGAGTGCGCGCTGACGTAAGTGACGGCAAAATTGCGGCAGTTTACCAGGACGGCGAAATACAGCTTTTTGCGAACAACGGCTTTGTTGGCAACGAAGCAGCAGGTGCTGAAATCGAAGAAAGTTATACAGTAGGCGGCGGTGATACTGCTATCAGCTACATTGAAATTTATAACGACGCTTTAACACTTGACGAGCTTTTGGAGGGCGCAGATAAAAGTAAATTAATCAGCCGTGTTCAGTTTGATGATATTGATATAAAGGAAGATAAGAGCTATAAGTTCCTCGCTTACGGCGGTGACTTCGGCGACAGCCCCAACAGCTACTACAAGTGCTTAACAGGCTTATTCACATCCACACGTGAGCCTCATCCCGAAGCGGAAGCTTTCCGTGTGCTTCTTATGGGTAAAAAGGATGAAATTTCTTGGGAACAGAACGGCGAAAAGAAGAACCTTGTGACACCTGTAATAGGCGAAAACGAAGTGACCTTTACGGGCGAGGATATGAAAGCAGTTGTTTCCTTTGACGGTAAGATAAAGAGCCTTAATAACGGAAAGACTGAGCTTCTTGCAGGGGAGATGTATCCCACAGTTCTTCGTGAAAACACAATCAGCGAATATGAAATGGGTGTTGAAAGACGTGAGGGCTGGAAAGAAGGCAAGGCGGAAGTGGTTGACAATGTGCTTTACATTGAGCTTGTCAGCACAGTTACAAAGGGAAAATTATATCTTGCATATTCTATGAACGAAAACGGCAAGATGCACGCGTCCGTACAGAGCGAATTTGAAGACGGAGCCGACAAGCCCTCGTTTATAGGCTTCAGAGGCGTTTCCAAGCACGATAAGGTAAGCTGGATTGGCTCAAAGACAAGCACTTATCCCGACAGATTGGAAAGTGAATACTCCGATTATGATTCCCTTGTTTCACGTATGGGTGACAATTATGCAGTGCCCCAGGAAAGCGGCAACCGAAACGTGTATGAGTTCGGACTTGTCAGCGGAGAAAAGTATCTCTATGACTTAGGCGACGGAAAATTGGAAAACGCACTTGTATTTTCAACAGCTTCCGCTGACGATACTCTTCAGATGCAGGTGCTTGACTATTCGCCTTGGGCAATGGAGAACGCAGACCACGATGAAGATATCGAAAAGGACGGCAACACATATTTCAGAGTGGGTGGTTACATTGAAGGCGTGAGCGGAAAGAATGAATACAAGCTCAGCGAAAATGTATACGGATATGATTTCTATATTGCGCCCGGTCATTATGATGAAAGAATGGCAGATATTACAGAGCTTTATATGAACGACAAGGTATACGAAGCCTTTACAACAGGGGTAAAGAATTACGTTTATCAGACAAACAAATCGGTTAAGGTAACTGCCGACGGAGATGCAGAAGTTGTGCAGAACGATAAAAAAGCAGTAATTGGTGATTATACAGTTTACTTTGCGCCCGATACGGAGTATTTGTCAGATATGACAGCTGCCGACAAAACAGCTGAAATTGCTCTTGATACAGACTTTAGCGGAACAAATATCACAATGCGCGGCAACGATTACTGGGCACCTGCTACAAGCTATGACAAGGGTGTTGCGTTAAAGAACGGCAGTGTTACTTATGATGTTTCAAAAATGAATGACCATGTATTTAACGCAGTTGTCGGCAAAAACGACATGGACTGGAGAAAAATGGGCGGCGGTTTTGACCGTAATATGTTTGACGCTTCCGCTACGGTTACAATCGCGCTTGACGGCGTTGTTGTAGAAGAAATTAAAGATGTCAGCATGAGAAGCGGCAGCAGAGAAGTTAACATTGACGTTTCTGAGGCTCAAACAATGACAATTACCGTAACAGGTAACGGCAGAGCACCTCAGTACGAGGATGCAGTACTTGCTAATGCGGCGTTTGTGCCTAACGGTCCTGTGGTTGTTAACTTTGAAAAGGCGGACGGCAAGGCAACAATTACTATCCTCAATACAGACGAGGAACATGTTGACGTGGTACTCACTGCCACTGAAAACGGCGTTGTTACAACAGAGACAACAAGAATTGGCAAAGGTCTTTACAGAACAGTTGAGGTAAAGGCAGGAGATACTGCTGCAGTACAGGCTGTAATTACGGGACTGGGCACAGTTACATTTGAATAAATCTAAAGTAGTTGGCGGATGATTCCGCCTCTACGTTTACAATCGGGTGGTTTTGATGAATTCGGCAAAAATAAAAATAATACTTGCAATGGCGACATTTGGTACGATAGGGGTATTTGTAACGAATATTCCCTTATCGTCGGCAATGGTAGCAATGGTGAGAGGCTTTACGGGTGCGCTTTTTCTTATAATGTTTGCACTTATAAAAAGGCAAAAAATATCATGGCATGACATAAGAAAAAACATTGTTGTGTTAGCTCTTACCGGTGCTTTTATAGGCATTAACTGGATATTGCTTTTTGAAGGGTATAACTATTCAGTTACAAAGGCAACGCTTTGTTATTATCTTGAACCTGTTTTTCTGGTTTTGGCATCAAGTGTTTTATACAAAGAAAAAATAAGTCCCGTGAAAGGTGCTTGCGTGTTAGTTGCACTTTTGGGCATGGGATTTGTATCGGGGGTTTTTCCCTACGGAACCGTTGGTGACGGCGACTTGGGCGGAATACTTTTCGGTACGGGTGCGGCGGTATTCTATACTCTTGTAATATTGATTAACCGAAAAATAAAGGATATCTCAAGCTATGATATGACGATGGTTCAACTGTTTTTTGCGGCAGTTGTAACTGTGCCGTATATTATCGTAACAGAAAACTTTGGAGCAATAACTCTTAATTGGGAGCAAATTGCGTTGCTTGGCGTGTTAGGTATTATACATACGGGCGTTGCGTATGTGATGTATTTTAGCTCAGTAAGAGAACTTTCAAGTCAGAGTGTGGCGATTTTCTCATATATTGACCCGATGGTGGCAATTGTTTTGTCAATGACTGTGCTGGGAGAAAAGCTGTCAGTATGGGGCATAATAGGTGCTGTGATGATACTGGGTTCAACACTGGTGAGTGAATTGAAAAAGCAATAAAAAGAGGCTGTAAAAAAACATTAGTTTTTTTACAGCCTCTTTGTTGTTACTGTATCGGATAAATCCGATACAGGGAAACAGACTCTATTTGAGTTTTTTGCGCATTCTTTTATATATCAGCATAAAAATGAGCGTAGGAATATTAATTAAAAGAAGCGTAACCATGAATTTAATAATGTCAAAACTACCCTCCGAAAAGCTTATCGAAAGTACAATCGAAGCAATAAATGTAATCGACGGAATAATAAGACCTATGTATTTGTTTTCAAGCTGTGAAAAAAGCGTTTGCAGATAACACAGCACAACAAAGCCTATAAGAATAATCAAACTGTAACTTTCCATATGTCCTCCTTTTTAATACTTAAGAGCTGTTATTTCGCCCGAGTAAGGCGCAAGTGTGCCTTTTTTCCAAATGTAATATATATAGTTAACAAAGTCGGAAGTAACGGCGTTAATGCCGCCTTTTTTAATATCTATAAGCATGCCGTCCTGATAACGGGCAAAATATGCCACGTAATCCTCAGAGGGTATACAATATGCAAAATATGATGTATCTGACGAAGAATATACAAGCTTATCAGGATTAAGCGTTGCCTGCACATACGTTAAAAGAGCCTGAATATTGAGACTGCCGTGACCTGAGTATCGGTCGGTCATACTGTTACAGCTGGAATAAAGTGCATCTGTAAGCTCATCTACGGTTAAATTCGGGTTGAGACTTTTTGCAAGTGCCGCCGCCGCAACAACGTGAGGCGTGGCAAAGCTTGTGCCGCTACCTTGCTCATAGCCGGATATACGCACGGAGTAAATATTTTCACCCGGTGCCATCATGTCAACGTAGTCATTGCGCTGTGAATGGCTCGCACGGTGACCGTCTGCTTTTATACTGCCAACGCCTATGACATTGTCGTAGGAAGCAGGGTAGTAGAGAGTATCACCGCTTTGTGCACCGCTGTTGCCAACGGCTGAAATCAAGAGAACGCCTTTTTCATAAGCATAATCTGACGCCTGTTTGAAAACAGTTGAGTTTGTTGTACCGCTTGAAAGATTTATAATATCTACTCCGTAAGTGTCAATAGCTTCGTACAATGCGGCGATAATATCAGAATTCTTCGCTGTTTGTTTGCCGTATTCGTTAAGATAAAAGCATTTGAAAACATAAATCTCAACATTGGGGGCAATGCCTGCAACACCCCAGGAATTGTGACTTGCGGCGATAATGCCCGTTACCATTGTACCATGACCGATTTCGTCGTTGCAAAATGTAACCTTGCTTGATGCGGTTGAGGTGTAGTCGTTTGCCTTTACAATATTTTTAAAATTAAAATCGCTTGCGGCATTATAAAGCCCTGAATCAATAACGGCAATTTTGACAGTGTCGCCAAAAACGCCCTTGTTCCACGCAAACTGAGCCGAAACCTGACTAAGGTTTGTTTGTTCTGTATAATATGTGTCCGATGTTGTATAGTCAAAAAGCTCAGAATAGCTCATAGGCTCATAATATGTAACAATGCCTGCATCGATAAGATGCTGTATATCCGACAGTGAAGATGCTGTATAAACACCGTGGTCAGAGTTCACAACTTCAATGGATGTATTATAAAGCATGGGGAAATCTTCATCTGCTGTGAAAATATACTCTTCGGCACATGCTGAAATATAAAGCATAAATATAATAGGTAGAAAAGGGAGTAATTTTAAAAGTTTTTTAATCATAGTACCACCTTGAAGATTAAATAAAAAAGTCGGGAAAATCCCGACTTTAAAGTACAATTAACCGTTGGCAAGAGCGTCGGCAAGCCAGAATTCAGCAATATCAAGTGCTTCAAAAAGACCGCCACGAACAGCTTTCTTATAAACCTTTTCTTTTTCCTTGCCGGAATTTGTCATGAGCTCAATAGTTACCTTGTCAGCAACCTCGAGATCTTCCACCTGTTTTGTAGAATTAATCGTAAATAAAATAATGTAACGGTCAGTGGGATTGCCGTAATATATTTTGTTGCCTGAACGCATAAGCGGTTTATCCTTATATGTGAGGCGTTCTTTAGCTTTTACAGTTTTAGCCATAGCCATATCCTCCTTAAACATTTATGGTACTAGTATAACATAATAAACAAAGATAGTAAAGCTTTTTTTGCATTTTACATTTATTTTACACAAAAAATAAATTTTTTGAAAAAAGTGTTGACAAAAGGGGGGAGGGGGATTATAATTACAAAGGAAACAGAAATTAAAATCAATGAAGGGAGTTAATAACTATGAAGAAGGTTATCGCACTTGCATGCGCAGCAATCCTTGCAGTAGCTTCTCTTGCAGCTTGTGGTTGTGATTCTACAGATGAAACAACAACAGAAGCAGCTAGCGAAGAAGCTGACCTAGGAAGCGAAGTTGTAGAAGAAGCTACAGAAGTAGTTACAGAAGTAGTTACAGAAGTTGCTACAGACGCTGAATAAGTTGTTGACGCGAATTATTTACATAATAACAAAAAGCATCCGTTACTTTTGTAACGGATGCTTTTTGTTTAAAAATACTCTTATGACCTTGAAAGACGGAATAAATCAATATTTTGTGTTTTTTGTTTGTATTAGCTGTTGACAAACACAAAAATATGGAGTAATATATATAGAAAAAAACAAATGTGTTTGGGAGGTGGACAGTTTTGGAAGAAAACAGAGAAGTTATACTGGTTGACGCCGAGGTTTTGCCCGATGTATTTATAAAAGTTCTTACATCAAAAAGACTTATTGAATCCGGAGAAGTCAAAACCGTTAACGAAGCCTGCGAAAAAACAGGGATAAGCCGCAGTGCATATTATAAGTATAAGGACCATGTGTTTGACTTAAATCAGATGCAGGGGGTTCTGACGATTATGGCGGTTGTGGTTGATTTGAAAGGTATTTTGTCTGAAATGCTCAGGATTATATCTTCTGTTAACTGCTCTGTTCTTACTATTAATCAGAGCGTGCCTACAGACGGTATTGCAAACGTCCACATAACACTCAAAACAGATTTGATGAAAACAAGTGTTGATAAGCTCATTACGGAGCTTACGAAAGTAGCCGGAGTCAGAAGTGTGAAAATTCTGGCGAAACAATAACACACTTTAGACCACAAGGAGGACCACAAATGACAAAAATGGCTATAATGGGCTATGGTGTTGTCGGTAGCGGTATTTATGATATCGTTACAAAAAATGCCGAAACCATTACAAAAAAAATCGGCGAGGAGCTTACGGTCAAGTATATTCTTGATATACGTGATTTTGACTCTCATCCCGAAAAGCATTTATTTGTAAAAAATGCTGATATTATCGCAGAGGATAGCGAGGTAACACTGGTTGCCGAAGCAATGGGCGGTATAACCTTTGCATATGAGTTCACAAAAAAAATGCTCGAAGCCGGAAAAAGTGTTGTCACAAGCAATAAAGAGCTTGTCTCAAAGAAAGGTACAGAGCTTTTTGAAATTGCAAAGAGGAAAAACGTGGCGTATATGTTTGAAGCGTCCGTCGGAGGCGGTATTCCGATTATACGTCCTCTTATAAACTGCCTTGCTGCAAATAATGTCAAGAGCATTTACGGTATTATAAACGGTACTACAAACTACATCTTAACCAAGATGTTCAAGGAAAACCAGTCTTTTGAAACTGCACTCAGCGATGCTCAGAAGCTTGGTTATGCAGAGCAGGACCCCACAGCAGACGTTGAAGGATTTGATACAATGAGAAAAATATCTATCCTTACATCACTTGCTTCCGGTTGGGAAACCGACGATAACAAAATCCCCAGAGAAGGTATTACAAAAATCACGGATGAAGATGTAAAGTGTGCTGAAAAGCTTAATGCAAGTGTTAAGCTTATAGGTTACAGCAAGCTCGAAGACGGCAAAGTTACTGCCCGCGTGTGTCCGATGGTTATTCCGGAGTCTAGTCCGCTTTATTCGGTAGAAGACGTTTTCAATGCTATATTGGTTACAGGCGACATGGTGGGAGACGTTATGATGTACGGCAAAGGTGCAGGCAAAGAAGCAACGGCAAGCGCTGTTGTAGGCGATTTGATGGATGTTGTACGTCATAGAGGTCAGTTTGACAAAAACTTCTCCTGGACAGAGGAAAAGGCGGGTGCTTTCAACAATCCCGCGGATGAAGTGAATAAGTTCCTTGTAAGAAGCGACAAAACAAAGGACGAAATCACAAAAGCGTTCGGTCAGGTTGAATTTGTGGAAGGCGTAGACGGTGCATTTGTTACAAACAAAATGACCGAAAAAGAATTTGAAGAAAAGAGTGCAAAATGCACAATCTTGTCTAAAATAAGAATTTTTGAGTAAAGGAATGAAAAAAATATGGCTCTTATTGTACAGAAGTTCGGCGGCTCATCAGTTGCCAATGCCGAAAGAGTTTTTAATGTAGCGTCCAGAGTTATTGAAACATACGACAACGGCAATGATGTTGTGGTTGTTGTATCTGCACAGGGTGATACTACAGACGATTTGATTGAAAAAGCAAAAGAAATCAATGATCGTGCATCAAGACGAGAAATGGATACACTTCTTTCTGCAGGTGAACAGATTTCTATGAGTTTGCTTGCAATGGCTATCCAAAAGCTTGGCAGACCTGCAATCAGCCTTACAGGCTGGCAGGCAGGTATGATTACTGACAGCAACTATTCCAAGGCTCGTGTAAGACGTGTAACAGGCGAAAGAATCCGCCGTGAGCTTGATAACCGCAATATTGTTATTGTGGCAGGCTTCCAGGGTATTAACAAGTACGATGACATCACAACACTCGGTCGCGGCGGCTCCGATACAAGTGCGGTTGCGATTGCTGCAGCACTTGGTGCTGACCTTTGCCAGATTTATACTGACGTAACGGGTGTATTCACATGTGACCCCAGAATCGTAAAAGATGCTAAAAAGCTTGAAACAATCAGCTACGATGAAATGCTTGAATTGGCAAGCCTTGGTGCAAACGTTCTTCATAACCGCTCCGTTGAGCTTGCGAAGAAATTTAACGTAAATCTTGAAGTATTGTCGAGTCTTGTTAAGGAACCCGGCACAATTGTTAAGGAGGAAACTAATATGGAAAAAATGTTGGTACGTGGTGTAGCACGTGATAATGATGTAGCAAGAATTTCACTTTGTAATGTAGAGGACGCTCCCGGAAAGGCTTTCCAGGTGTTCAGCCTTCTTTCAAAGAATAAGATAAGTGTTGATATTATTCTTCAGTCTATCGGTCGCGATAACAAGAAGGATATCAGCTTTACTGTTGACCTTGACGCTCTTGACGGTGCGCTTAAGGTACTCGAAGAAAACAATGGTCTTATCGGTGCAGAAAGCATTGTTCACTACGACAACGTATCAAAGGTTTCTATTGTAGGTGCAGGTATGGTTTCCAACCCCGGCGTTGCTGCTACTATGTTCGAAGCTCTTTACAATGCAGGTATCAACATCCAGATGATTAGTACATCTGAAATCAAAATCAGTGTTCTTATCGAACAGGAATATGCAGAAAAGGCTGTAAAGGCTATTCATGATAAGTTCCACCTTGGTGAATAATAGTCAATTGGGAGGAAAATTATGAATTACTCCGTTATGACTGAAAGAGAAGTTGAAATTGAACTTTCCACAAGTGTCAGTGAAGGACTTAAGTCCTTCACTGCGCACGACCGTCTTATTGATAACGGGCGCAATGTGCCCGAAAAAAGCTATGCAAAAAGCAGTACGGCGGTTGTTTTGTCTCAGATAACAAATTTATATACCATAGCTTTTTTTGTTATGGGCATTATCACTGCTCTGTGCGACTTTACAGGAAGCATATGGGCATGGGTAATATTTTTTGCCGTTGCCGTGATTAATATGGTAAGCGGCTTTTTGCGTGATAATCGGGAACGAAAAATTGCCGTTCATTTTGACAGCCAAAGAGCTGAAGAATGCAAAATCATTCGTGATGGCAAAGAAATGATGACCGACCCTATGCTTTTGGTAAAGGGCGATATTGTAGTTCTTTCGGAGGGGGATTTTGTCCCTGCCGATTTGAGAGTTTTGAAATGTGAAAACCTTAAGGCGGATGAGAGTATTTTTGTAGGACGCAATATACCTGTGGACAAGCAAAGCGAAAGGGTTGAAGATGATATTGACAGCGCAAATTCGCCTAACATGCTTTATTGCGGAAGTGTAATCAAACAAGGCTGGGCTTTTGCGGCTGTTGTGGGCATAGGTAAAGATACCACTCTTGCACGTACGCGTGAAAGCAAGTCAAAAAAACTTGATATGCACGATAAATTTGCAAAGAGTGCCAAGAGCGAAAAACTGCTTCTTTGTCTGGCTCTTGTCATGGCGATGGTTGTTGTATGCTTTGTGAGCATAACCCACAAAACACCCATGGCGGCAATGCTTAAGGCGTGCACTGTTGCGCTGTGTCTTATTCCGGCTCCTGTGTGCCTTGTCAGAATGTTGGCAATAAGATATTGCAACAAAAGAATTGTCAAGTCATCGGTTGAACTTCCTGATGATGATTTTGCATATCAGATTGGTATGACAGAGTATATTCTGTTTGATAAGGGCGGCGTTATCACAAACGGCGATATGGAGCTTGAAGAAAGAGTTGTGTCGGGTCGCGATAAGCTGGAAATGGCGGTTATATGCAGTGACTGTGAGTTTAAAGACTCTGTTCTTACAGGCAGTGATATTGATAAGGCAACTGTAGAGGCTTTGATGAGTGAAGGCGTTGATGCAAAGAGAATTCTGGACGAAAATGAACGTGTTCTCTTTATGCCTTTTGATGAGCAACGCAAGATTATGGCAGTTGTTGTCAAAAAGACGGCAGGCTACAGGATTATAGTGAAAGGCTCAGTTGAGGTTGTTCCCACTTTGTGCAGTCATATTGCAGACGGCGACGAAGTAATGGAAATGAGCGGCGAGGCACTTCATAAACTGGAAAATATTTCTTCTTCAATGGCTGAAAAAGGGCTCAAAATCAGGGCTTTGGCTTTCCGTGATTTTGATAATTTGCCCGAAAATATTGAAAACGAAATCAAGGAATTGATTTTTGCGGGCGCACTGGGCTACAGAGAGGTTATTGTAAGAAAAACACGCGATAGTATAAGAAAATTAGAAAACGTGTTTGTACACCCCATAATGGTAACAGGCGACCATACAATAACTGCCGCAGCTATTGCAAGGCAGGCAGGTATTATTAAAAAAGAAAATGAATGTATAAGCTTCCGTGAAATTGCCGATTGCAGCGATGAAGAGCTTTGTGAATTTGCAAGCCGTTACAAGGTGTTTACCGGCGCAACAAGAGCCGACAGAGAGCGACTTGTGAGAGTGCTTACAGCAAAAGGTGCTGTCACCGCAGTAGCGGGCGAGCAGATGTGTGAACATTCTGTGGCTATTAACTCTTCTGTTACAATAGGCGCTGGTGATGACTGTGACGCAAAGGTTGAAAAATCTGATATGCCTAAAGTGGCTGATATGGTTTATAAGGCAAGGGCAATGCGCGGCAATCTTGCATATGCGTCGCTTCTTGCAATTTCGGTAGGTCTTTGTGAAACCCTTGTTCTTATGTATATGATACTGACAGGTGCGATAAATATCCCCTCGTCACTTGATATGTTGATTGTAAATCTTTTTGTGGCATTTGTGCCGTGCATGACGGTTGCGTTGTTTGCATCCGTTCACTGCGAGACAAAAAATCAGAAGCTTCTTGCCGTACGATGTATGGCAGAGGGATTTATAGCAGCGATTGCAGCTATTTTGTCGGGCGGCAGTATTGTTGCATTTGCGGCGTTTTATGCAACAATGGAAGCCGGCAGAATATGTATGTCGTTCAAAAACCTTGAAAAGGGTAAGACAGGTGGCATTGGAATGCTGATTTGTGCGGCAGTATTGGTAATACTGGCTGTATGCGCAAATATGGGTATTGGTGTGATTAAGAGCGACAAAACCATGACCGTATTACTTTGTGCGTTAGCAGCAGTTATTATCAATGCAGTTTTGTCACAGCTTAAACTGAAAGGACGTGACACAAAACATGTATGAAGATATTATTGAAGGCAGAAATGCCGTCACTGCGGCTATTAAAAGCGGCAGACAAATTGATAAAATTTATGTAAAAAAGGGCGACAACAAGGGTAGCATGCTGCCTATTATTGCAAAGGCAAAGGAAAAAGGCATACAGATTGTTGAAGTCGATCAGAAAAAACTCGATTCAATGAGTGAAACAGGTGTTCATCAGGGCGTTATTGCACGTATCCCACCCTATGAGTACAAGACAGTTGACGATATCTTGAATATTGCCAAGGAAAAAGGCGAGCCTCCTTTTATTGTTATACTTGACCATTTGGAAGACCCGCATAACTTGGGTAGCATTATCCGTACAGCAAACTGTGCAGGTGTTCACGGGGTTATTATTTCAAAGCATGACGGTGTAACTCTTACTGCAGCGGCTGTAAAGGCAAGTGCGGGCGCGGCAAGTTTTACCCCTGTTGCAAGAGTTACGAGTATTGCTCAGACAATTGACCGTTTAAAAGAAGAGGGCATTTGGGTAACGGGCGCTGATGCGGCAGGAGACAGAAGCATTTATGAAGCCGACCTCAAGGGTGCAGTGGCACTTGTTGTAGGCGGGGAAGATAAAGGCATAAGCCGTCTTACTGCACAAAAATGCGACTTTTTAGTGGGTATTCCCATGAAAGGTGACGTTAACAGCCTTAATGCTTCCGTTGCGGCGGCATTGATGATATACGAAACTATGAAACAGAGATAACATGAAAGGGATGACAGGTATGAAAGCAGTTGTTGCAGTAATCGGTCAGGACAGAAAAGGAATCATTGCAAAGGTAAGCGGTCTTCTTTACGAAAGAAATGTTAATATAATTGATATTTCACAGACTATCATGGAAGATATGTTTGTGATGACAGCTATGGTTGACACAAAAGATTGTAACGTTGAGTTTGACGTGCTTCGCCACGAGCTCTCGAATCTCGGTATCGAAATCGGTGTACAAATTACAATTCAGCGTAAGACCATCTTTGAGTCCATGCACAGAATCTGAGAGGTGGCAAAATGATTAATAATTCTGAAATTTTTGAAACCCTGAATATGATTAATTCCGAACATCTTGATGTGCGAACAATCACTATGGGTATTTCGCTTCTTGACTGTGCCAGCGATGACTACAAAAAGGCAACGCAGAAAGTGTATGACAAGATAACAAAATATGCCGAAAATCTTGTTAAAACAGGCTGTGATATTGAAAAGGAATACGGTATTCCGATTATCAACAAGCGTATATCGGTAACTCCCATATCTCATGTTGCATCGGCCTGCGGACACTATATTGATTTTGCAAGAGCGCTTGACCGTGCTGCCGATACAACGGGCGTAAACTTTATAGGGGGCTATAGTGCCCTTGTTGCAAAGGGATATACAGCTTCCGACAGATTATTTGTTGAATCTATCCCCGAAGCTTTGGCAGAAACGAAAAGGATGTGTTCATCCGTAAACGTTGCTTCCACAAAGGCGGGCATCAATATGGACGCCGTTAAGCAGATGGGTCAGGTTATAAAGAAAGCGGCAGAATTAGACGATATGGCTTGCGCAAAGCTTGTTGTTTTTGCAAATGCAGTTGAAGATAACCCCTTTATGGCAGGTGCTTTCCATGGTACAGGTGAGGGCGAATGTGTTATTAATGTGGGCGTATCGGGTCCCGGCGTTGTAAAATGTGCGCTTGAAAAGGTAAAAGGTCAGCCCTTTGGTGTTGTTGCCGACACCATTAAAAAGACCGCATTCAAGATAACAAGAATGGGTCAGATGGTTGCTGTAGAGGCATCAAAAAGACTGGGTGTACCTTTTGGTATAGTTGACCTTTCATTGGCTCCAACCCCTGCTGTAGGCGACAGCGTTGCATATATCTTAGAGGAAATGGGCTTGGAACAGTGCGGTACTCACGGTACAACAGCAGCACTTGCGCTTTTGAACGATGCAGTTAAAAAAGGCGGCGTTATGGCGTCAAGCTACGTTGGAGGTTTGTCAGGTGCGTTTATTCCCGTAAGTGAAGACGCAGGCATGATTGCGGCAGCTGCAAACGGAACACTTAGCTTAGAAAAGCTTGAGGCTATGACATGTGTATGCTCTGTAGGGCTTGACATGATAGCCGTGCCGGGTGATACATCTGCTGAGACAATCTCGGGTATTATTGCAGACGAAGCAGCAATTGGCATGGTAAACAGCAAAACAACGGCTGTACGTATTATTCCTGCAAGAGGAAAAAAGGTTGGCGACATGGTTGAGTTTGGCGGTCTTTTGGGTACTGCACCCATTATGCCCCTTAACACAAAGTCATGCGCAGACTTTATCGCTCGCGGCGGCAGAATTCCTGCGCCGTTACAGAGCCTTAAAAACTAATAAAATAAAAGTGGTATTGCCAAAAATAAAGCAATACCACTTTTGTTTTGTTAAAATATATTTGATATAAAAATTTCAATTCCGATGATTATCAAAATCACACCGCCTAAAATGCTTGCCTTGCCTGCAAGGCGTGTGCCCATCTTTCTGCCTATTACAAGTCCTGCCATACAGATGACAAATGTTACAAGGGCAATAATCAAAGCAGAAACAACAGCAGACAGCAGGTCATAATCGGCAATGGTAAAACCTACGGAAAGAGCATCGATGCTTGTTGCAATGCCCTGTACCAAAAGAGCAACTAAGCCCACACTCGGCTTTTCAGCCTCTTCGTCACGATTTTTGATGCCTTCATATAACATATTGCCGCCAATATACCCAAGAAGAATAAGCGCAATCCATGGAATCAGCTTTTCAAAGGATTGAAAATACTGAACAATAGTATGTATACAGACCCAACCTATCATTGGCATCAAAGCCTGGAAAAAACCAAACGTACCGGCTATAGCACACATTTTGCGCTTTTTCATCTTAGGTTCGTTAAGTCCGTTTGCCAGCGATACCGAAAACGCGTCCATAGCAAGCCCAACACCCAAAAGTATACTGTTTAAAACTAATCTGAGTCCAAAAATCATCATTTGTTCCTCCAATTTCATATAATAAAATAACCAAGCACGGTGAAAACCATACTTGGTGACGAACAAAAAAGGTCAGACTCCACGCATAGCTTCACAGTTACGCATGAGTCTCGCAATTTAAAACAAGCCAGACCAAAAGGTCAGTATGTTGACTTGCTACGTAAGAGTACGCTTGCTACTCCCTCAAAACAGAAACATTTTAACACACAGGAAAGGATATGTCAACAATTATATTTGTCTAAAAAAGTATTGACAAAAAACTTATGGTATGTTACACTTTAATTGAGGGAGTTAGTTACAACTAACTCAAATAAATACAAAGGAGCAGATGTTATGAAAATCATGTTTGAAATAATAAGTAATGTAAGTTTAGCCATCATGGTATCTGCTATTTTGATAAGCATGATGTCATTGGTAAAAAGAATATGCAATAATTATTTATACCGTAAGGTTATTGCAGACTGATAATGAAAAAAATACCGCGTTACAAGCTTTTGCCTGTACGCGGTTTTTTTGTGCTATTCACTCTTTTTAAAAAAATTCATGCCGTTTTCCTCGCGCCATTTGGTGGGCGACATACCGTATGTGCGGTGGAAAGCCTTTGTAAAGTCGAGCGGGTCGTCATAGCCTATGGCTGTGGCAATATCTTTTATGGGCAAATCAGAGTAGGTGAGAAAGCTTTTGCCAATATCCATATGATAGTTGTAGATATATTTTTTAATTGATATACCCATATATTCGTTAAAAACTCTCGAAAGATAGCTGCGGTCGATATTGAGATAATCAGCAACATCGGAAACCGAGGTTTTTTTCTCGCTGTTGGATATAATATACTCAACAGCAGGTTCGATATATTTTTCCCACACATTTTGTCTTGCTTTGTCCCTTTTGCAGACAGCATCGGCTAAAAGCCAACTATAACCGTTGATTTCCTTGCCGCTCATTTTGCCTTTGTCGGTCATTTCACGGAGGAGGTTGCCTATTCGGTGGTCAGAAAAGTCCGAAACCACAGGCACCTCAAGTGTAAAGCCTGTCTGAGTGATAAAATTTTCAAAATTATACCCCGAAATATCAATCCAACGGTATGTACAGGGGTTTTCATGAGAGGATGTATAGTTGTAAATATTTCCGGGAGTAATAATAAACATTTGCCCCGGAAAAACACGGTATGATTTGGAGCCTGTTTCAAAAATACACTCGCCCTCGTATATATAGTGCAAAACATAATGCTTGCGTGAAACATATCCCGGAGAAAACCCCGGGGTGCATTTGCGATAGCCATAGTTGTTGATGCGGACGGTATAGTCTGTGGGTTCGTGATTGTAATAGGTTTTAAATGCAGGATACATCAAAAAACCTCCTTGATTATGAGAAAAGCTCTACAAATTAAAAATAACAAAAAACCAATAATATGTCAAGCGATGACATAAAACTTTAACATAAAATATTGACCCATGGATATAAAAGTGATAAAATTATACCAATAATTTGAAAGGATGTTTGATTATGGAATTCAAAACACTTCAGCAAGATATGATTGCGGCTATGAAGGCGCACGATAAAACAACAAAGGATGCAATTTCGAATCTTATTGCGGCAATAAAAAAGGTTGCTATTGACGAGGGCGTGAGAGATAATATTACACCTGAGCTTTGCGATAAAGTTATTTTAAAAGAATTAAAAACAATCAAGGAGCAGATTGATACTTGCCCCGATTCTCGTACTGATTTAAAAGATGCTTATCAGGCAACTTATGATATTATTTCAAAGTATGCACCCAAGATGCTCAGTGCAGATGAGGTGAAAGAAATTATTATGCGTGACTTTGCTGAGGTTGTTCAGTCTAAGAACAAAGGCATGATTATGAAAAACGTTATGGGTGCACTTAAGGGCAAGGCAGAAGGTAGTGTAATTAATCAGGTTGTTGCACAGTTGTGTGAATAAGGAGTAGACTATGGCGATTAGTATAAGCGGTGTATCAGGTGATAAAGTCAAGAAATATAATGTGATTGTTGACTATTCGCAAAAATATATATTGGTGCCTGTTGTGCCGGGGGTTAATCCCGATAGTGTTGAATTGGAATTTGACCTTGACGGTACAGCTGAAAAAATATCTCATATTGACAAGGATAATCATGTGAAATATCTCCTTACATCCAATGGTGAAAGCGAAGAGTGGACCGTTGCTCTCCGTGAATGGGGCAACGCAATAACAGGTGAGTACGGTTATTTTGCCGACGCCGAAGCAGACTGTTTTGACGGTAAATACTATGTTTATCCCACGAGCGACGGCTTTGACGACTGGGGCGGATACTATTTTAAGGCATTCAGTTCGCCTGATTTAATCAACTGGACAGACGAGGGTGTTATTCTCGACTTGAAGGAGGATGTAAGCTGGTCTGACGGTAACGCTTGGGCACCCTGCATTATAAAAAAGAACGGAAAGTATTATTATTACTACAGTGCAAATACAGACAAGTTTGAGCGCAATGTGGGCAAAGCTGTGGGTGTTGCAGTTTGTGACACGCCTGCAGGCAGATACGTTGAGCCCCTTGGACACCCCCTTGTGTATGATACAATGGTGATTGAAGATGAGGACGGCAACAAAAAAGAAATGCACTATCCCGGTCAGGTTATCGACCCTGCGGTGTTTACCGACCCCGAGACAGGCAGAAGCTATCTTTACTGGGGTAACGGCTCTCTTTGGGTTTGTGAACTCAATGATGATATGATTAGTCTTAAGGGCGAACCAATGTGCATTACACCTCCCAACTTCCGCGAAGGTGTGCATGTGTTTTACCGCAAGGGTATTTATTACTTCACATGGGCAGAGGACGACACCAGAAGCAAGAACTACCATGTAAGATGGGGTTATTCCGACAACCCGATGGGTCCCATTATAGGCAACGAAATTATGATTGAAAAGGATGAAAGCCACGGTATTTATGCAACAGGTCATCATACAATCGTAAATGTTCCCGATACTGACAGGTGGTACATACTTTATCACAGATTTAATTTCCCTGCACGCTTTGAGGGCGAGTACAGCGATTATTACGGTGTTCATCGCGAACTGGCACTTGATAAATTCACCTTTGACGATAACGGCAGAATTGTCAAAGCAAAGCCCACACTTGAGGGTGTGACAGAGGGAGAAGAATTTAACACCCTTTCAAAAATTGTACGCCATACAGACCTTGAATATGTTGACGAAGGCGATATGATTGAAGGCACTGTTGAAGTGCAGTCGGGTGAATGTGAAACCGAAGTTGACATTATCATGGAATTGTATGATTATCAGTCGAACTTGGTTGCAACAGAGGTTCAGCGAGTGAACGTTGGTCAGTTTGCAACAGCAAGCGTTACTCTTAAAATCGAAGCCCCCGAGAAAATGCGCGGTCACTACATTGAATTTTTCGCCGATGACGGTGATGAGGTAAAGAAATTGACGTATTAAAACACAGAGAATATTCACTCAACCAAAGGTTGAGTGAATATTCTCTCAGTCTGTAGAAAAACCCTGCTTTGCTTAACCGCAAAACAGGGTTTTTCTACAGACTGAACGGCACGCATTTGCGTGCCGTTTTCATTATTTACCCATATCGATAAACTTTTTCATTAAGTCGTGACCGATTTCAACGTATTCGCCGTTTGCGTCAGCGCATTTTTCGCTGTATGTATAGCCCGTTGCGTTGTTGTCGCCCTTTCTATACATTACGCAGGGAACGTTTTCGGCAGAGTGTGTTTTAATCGCGATAGGAGTGAAGTGGTCGGGGAGAATCATGAAGCAGTAGTCTTCTCCTGCTTTATCAAGCTCATTTTTGATATAGCCGACAATCTTTTCGTCAATAAGCTCCAAGCTTTTGATTTTGCCTTCCATATCGCCCTGGTGGCCACATTCGTCGGGTGCTTCGAGGTGAACATAAACAAGGTCATAATCATCCTTTAAAAGTGCATCCGCAGCAGCTTCTGCCTTACCGTCAAAGTTAGTATGCAAGTTACCTGTTACGCCTTCAACGTCGATAGACTTCATCTTTGCCAAAATGCCGATACCCTTTATAAGGTCAACTGCGGAAACTACAGCGCCACGAACACCGAACTTTTCTTCAAACGAGGTAAGAAGAGGCTTTTTGCCTTCGCCCCATACCCAGATGCTTGTTGCGGGGTTTTTGCCTTCTGCAATTCTCTTCTGATTAATGGGATGAGCCTTTAAAACCGCTTCACTTCTCTTCATCAAATCAAGGATACGTTCGTTGTCGGGAAGATAATCCTTAATCTTGCGGTCGGAAATATCGTGAGGAGGAGTGAGGTTGAATTTTTCGGGTGCATTGTCCCATGTGAACAAATGGCGGTAGCTTACGCCCGGGAAAAGGTCAATATCGCCACCGAAAAGAGCTTCTTTAACAGCCAAGATAAGCTCACGGCTTTCCTCGGTTGTGATTTCGCCTGCGGAGTAGTCAAGCATTGTTTTGTCCTCAAAGTTTTCTTCATCGGAAAGTGTTACGGTGTTTGCACGGAAAGCTGTCTGTGTTTCGGACAACTCAACACCGATACTTGCTGCCTCAAGAGGGGAACGACCTGTATAATATTCGTAAGGGTTATAGCCCATAACGGAAAGATTGGCAACGTCACTACCGGGCTTTAAGCCTGCACCCACTGTTTTTACAAGACAAAGAGTGCCCTCAGATGCAAAATGATTGATGTTTGGCATATTTGCCACCTCTAAGGGTGTTTTGCCGCCTAATGCGTCGATGGGGTAATCACCCGCACCGTCTGTTAATACTATTACATATTTCATAGGAAATAGCTCCTTTCAAACAATTTAGTGTATTATAACACCATTAGCGGATTTGTGCAAGTGAAACTGTAAAAAAATGCTGTGTTTATGTGGCATAAAAAGGCAATAAGTATTTGACACTTTTTACAAAATGTGATATAATTTGTCCACGATTGTTGCTTTTTGGTGAATGAGGAGTTGAAACTCAAAATTACAATGAGCAATGCAAAATATTTTCTTTTAAGGTAAACCTTGGAAGGAGGCAAAATGGCAGAGCATAACGAAACCGTAACAATACTTACATATAAGCGCAACAGCAAAGCGTGGTTGTGCAACGAGTGTGAAACCGAAAATCACATGGAATATACAAAATGTATTGTATGCGGCATGAACAGACAGGTTACAAGCAGAATTCTCGAAACTTGGGAAACAGCACGCACAAAACCGAAAACAGTACCGACCCCGACGGTAACTACCGGTGGCTGGGTAAACACAACTGCTCCAAGCAGTACGCCTGTAGCACCTACGTATTCTCCTCCTACATACTCAAGCGGAGATTCAACAGGAATAAAGGCGATTATATGTGTTGTCATTGCTATTATTGTTATCATCGGACTTGTGGTTTTCCTTAACGAAAACTTTTATTTATTCTGATAAGAGGTGAAAATAATGTATTGTGAAAAATGCGGAAAATCAAATCCCGAAAACCAGTCAAAATGCAAGCACTGCGGCACTTTGATGCCTCAGAAAACTGCCTGTGGCGGTTTTGGGGACATATTGAGCTATGAAAATAGCGAACATAGCGTAAAGGAAGGTGTAACCGTTATGAATACAGTGCCGGCAAAGGCATCCGAAAAAGCAAGTCCTCTTGCTCCGATACTAAGCATAGTTGCAATCGGTGTGAGCGTGGTGGCAATTATTTTGTCTATTGCGGCAATGTTGATGTGTGCAAGTGTTAACAAGGACTACGAAGAAGAAACAGAAGAGGCTACAATAGAAATAAATGTTGCAGAAGAGGAAGTCGATATCGCAAATGATGATTTAAAAGACGATTCAAATGATGATTTAAAAGACGATTCAAATGATGATGAAGATAATGATTCTGACAAAACTGTGGATGTAGCCGACGCCGAAGACGAAAATACTGAAAATGACCCCGACAATACAAAGAAAAACTTCTTTGGAAAGGGTAATTAAAATTTATTTTAGCAAATTAAAAAACGGAGGAATATAAAAATGGGTAGCAATTACAAAATCACTTACAATGTTGACATGGTATTCTGTATCGACTGTACAGGTAGTATGGACAACATTATCGACATCGTTAAGAACAATGCTCTTAACTTTTATCAGGACGTTACAAAGGTTATGGAGCAGAAGAACAAGCACATTACACAGCTTCGTGTAAGAGTTGTTGCGTTCCGTGACTACATTGCTGACGGTCAGGATGCTATGCTTGTAACAGACTTTTTCCGTTTGCCCGAAGAAGCAGCTGAATTTGAACAGTGCGTAAGAAGCCTTCAGGCTGACGGCGGCGGTGACGAACCCGAAGACGGTCTCGAAGCATTAGCTTATGCTATCAAGTCTAACTGGGACACAGAAGGCATGAAGAAGAGACAGGTTATTGTTGTATGGACAGATGCCGAAACTCATGCTCTCGGCTTTGGTAAGGAAAGCCCCTACTATCCCAACGGTATGGCAAAGGATATCAGCGAACTTTCCTCCTGGTGGGGCGGTGCTCAGCAGAAGGGCTTTATGGACAACAACGCAAAGAGATTGCTTTTGTTTGCTCCCGACCTTCCCGGTTGGAGCATTATATCCAGAAACTGGGACAACGTGTTGCATTTCCCCTCTACAGCAGGTGACGGTCTCAGCAGTCTTGAATACAGTCAGATTATTGACACTATTTCCAACACAATATGAGTGCGAATAATAAAACAAAAAGCGGACTTTCGGCTATTTTCTCCGTCAACGGTGAAATGGTTGCAAATAACGGTGAGGACAGCTTTTATTACGGAGTTGACCAAACACGTGCAATTGTTGCGGCATTTGACGGCTGTGGCGGTATAGGTTCAAGACGCTATGCAAATTTTTCCGGTAAAACCGGTGCATATGTTGCATCAAGGGCAGTTTGCGGTGGCGTAAAAAATTGGTTTGAAGCCAAAAGTCAAGATACAATCAAGTCATATATGGAGCGTGCTCTCAATGTGTGCAGTAAATATGCGGACAAAGAGGGCAGATTGATGGGCAGTCTGGGTAAGTCTTTCCCTACGACAGCCGCAATTATCGAATCTGAGGGAAGTGCCGACAAGGTAACATGCAAGTGTTATTGGGCAGGGGATTCGAGATGCTACATGCTTGATGAAATGGGCTTGCACCAGCTCAGTCTGGATGATATTGATGGCGAGGATGCTTTTTCTAATATTTCGGGCGACGGTGTGCTCACAAATGTTATAAACGCAAGTTCGGGGTTTGAAATACACGAAAAAAGACTTGTTTTTAAGAAGCCTTGCATACTGATAGCGGCTTCGGACGGCTGTTTTGGGTATCTCAACTCTCCGATGGAATTTGAATATATGCTGCTGGATACTTTGATGCGTTCTGCATCTCCGGACGCGTGGAAACAGACACTTGATTCGGAAATCCGAAGCTATACGGGTGATGACTATACACTTTGTGTATCGGTATATGCACAGGACAATTTCCAAAAGCTTAAAAAGAGCTTGGAGAAACGACGCGATACGGTATACCGTGAGTATATAGCCCCTGACGGAAACTCCGAAGAAAAATGGAACACATACAAAAATGCTTACAGTATGTATCTGTAAAATTTGATTCAGAAAGGCGATTAGTATGTTTTGTAGAAATTGCGGAACTAAATTTGACGATGGCAACAAGTTTTGTCCTTCTTGCGGAACAGTGGTAGTAGCGGAAATGAGTAGTGCACCTGCTGCAACAGTGGCAGATGTTGAAACAAAAACCGTGAAAAAGCCCGCGATGGTTGCCGTTGTATTTGCAATTATTTCAATACTGATGTATCTGATGCCGTGGATAACCGTGCCTTCCGGGACGGCGTTTGAAGAGGGTTGGTTTTTCCTTTTTAATATGCACAGCCTGATTGAAACCATGCCCTATGCTGACAGTGTTATGGTGAGCTTTATTATAGCACTTTTTGCGGCTTTCCTTATTTCATTGTCGGCTATAGCGCTTTATGTGTGGTATATTATCGGTGAATTCAGACGCAAAAATAATCCGCTTACACTGCGCCTGGCATCCATGATTTCAATTATTATGGCTTTGGTGGCAACAGGTGTTGTTATCAGCATGGGTGCTGTTAATGAGGGCGATATAGTAAGCTATTTTAAAGAGTACGGCAACGGAATAGGCAGTATACTTGAAAACCAGGCACTTATTTCAGTTACTGTTATTATCCTGTTTGTGTTGTCTTTGATTAACATGTTTATTGCATCTGCAGGAAAAAAAGAAGAAATCACAGTGCCGAAAGCACCTGTTTATCCTGCGGTTGAACCTATTGTTAAAAACGAAAACGTACAGCCCATGCAGGGAAATAACCGTGTCGAGCCTGTAACAGAGGCAGTGCCCGTGCAGCCTGTTTTTGAGCAGCCTGTAGCAGAGGCGGTGCCCGTACAGCCCGTTTTTGAACAGCCTGTAACAGAGGCAGTGCCCGCACAGCCTGTTTACGAACAGCCCGCAGAAGATGTTGTGCAGGCAACAGAGGAAACAGTTGTTACTCCCAATGTGCAGGAACCCGCAAACAACGCTCAGAGATTTTCGATGGGCGGAGATTTATAATATCTGGTGGTAAAAACATATGGTAATTAACGGATACAATATTATTGGTGAACTTAATAATGCCAACAGCGGATTTTCCAAATGGGGATTTGCCAAAAAGGATGGCGTGGAATATTTCATAAAAGAGCTTATTACCCCTGTTTATCCTGTTGACCGCAGTGCACTTTCACCCGAAATGTTTGAAAGCAGGGTTGCATATTGCAGAGAGTTTGAGGAAAAGTACAAAGAGCTCTACATTGCAATCAACAGTGCAAGCCGAGGCAATCTTGTCAGAATTATGGAGTTTTTCCGCCACGGAAGCAGATATTATGTAGTTACCGAGAAGGTTGAAAACTACTCTCTTCCCAGAGAGGTTATTTCAAAATTCCCTCTTGATAAGAAATATCTTTTGCTAAAGTCCATAGCGCATTGTTTCAGATGTCTGCATAATGCAGGCGTTGTACACATGGATGTAAAACCCAACAATTTTATGATTAAGCAGACTGCAGGCGGCAACTGTATTGCAAGACTTATCGACTTTGACGCAGGCTTTATCGTTGGCGAAACAAGAGAAGAGAACGAGGAGCTTGGTGGCGACCTTACATATCTTGCTCCCGAGGTTTTCCTTGACATGATAGGACAAGATGTTGAGATTAATACAAAAGCTGATATTTTCAGTCTTGGTCTTGTGTTTCATGAGTATTTTACAGGTCAGATGCCCGATTACGACAAGAGTGAATATGACTACCTTTATGAGGTTGCACTTGATAAAGGCAGAGTTGAGCCTAACATGGAGCTGCTCAATCCGGAAATCGGGGAGTTGATTGCCCAAATGCTTGATGCAGACCCTGAAAAACGCCCCGATGCTGACCATATCCACAGAAAGCTGATTGAAATCACCGGCGATAAATCGGCAGACTTTTTCAGAGCAGAAAAGGTTGAATATTCCAGCCGATTTATAACAAACATCAGAACCACAAGACCTGAACCTACCGTAACAAACCCCGGTATGGATACCCCCTCGGTGGCGAAAACGGCGGAGACTGTAACGACATCTAAGTCGAGTACAAAGGCTAATCCGTGGTTCACAAATGCAAGCGATTTATGATAGACGAATACAAAAAAGTCTTGCCTGTGGCGAGACTTTTTTGTATGTATAAACAGGCAAGGTGTGAATATATTTATAAAAATTTGGTAATAAGTAAAATCCAAAATATGACATTGCAACATTGATAAAAGTTGACAAAAAAGCGTCAGGATGGTATGATAATATTTAAGATATTTCACGCAAAGGAGGGCTTTGGGTGTTTTGTAATAAATGCGGAGCTGAGAATAATGTGCAGTCAAAATTTTGCAAAAACTGCGGCGAACAGTTTTATAAAGGTGAAGAAATAAAACCTGTTGCTACGACTGAAGTAACACCCGTTTTACCCGCTAAAAAACGATGGGTTGCGGCAGTGAGTATGGTTATCAGCATAATTATTGTGTTTATGTTGTTTTCAAATTTGGCAACGGCAGAAATTGAAGTTGTCAAAAAAATTACAGGTGGCGTATATAACAATCAATACGAAATATCACAGGAATTTGACACGGATATAGCGATTTCGATACCTATGATAATCGGTAACGCAGATATGTTTAAATCCGATTTGATTGAAGAATTCGTCGGAGAGGATAACGAAGGCTTAGAAACCTTGAATGATACACTTGATATGCTCAAGATTGTGTGCATGGTTGTATCGGGAATAATTATAGTTTTGTTTACTCTTTCGTCATTTACGTTGGTAACAGGCGGCAGAGCAACGGTCGGTTTTTCAATGTTATTTAATATAACGGCTTTTATTATAAGCCTTTGTCTGACGGCAGGTATGGTTGTAGCAGACAGCATGTTGGCAATCGATGGGGTGAACCTTAATTTTGCACCCGCACCTGTTATTGCGGTTGCGTTCAGCTTTATTAACATTGTATATGTTATTATTATGAGAAAACAAATCCGATAAAGGAGTGATAGATATGTTCTGTACAAAATGCGGCGCAAATAATACCGATGGCGCAAAGTTTTGCTCACAGTGCGGCAATCCTATGGCTGCTGCAACTCCCGTAGCGCCGAGTGGTACTTTCGGTGCGTTTTCGGGTGGACCAAAGCCTGCTGCAGAAGCACAAAAACGGATAAATCCTCGTGACTATTTTAAAGCGGCAACAAATCTTGACGGTACAACTATTGCACCGCCTAAGCCTATTGTGCCCGATATCCCGGTAGAAGTGCCTGAGGTAAAGCAAGAAGAGGTAGCTGCCACAGTTGACACAGTGCAGGTTGAAACACCTAATGAAATCGCAAACATGAATGAAGAAGTCAAAGCACCCGAAGCTGTTGATGTAAATGTTTCTGTGCAGACACCAACACCTACCGCCCCGGCTGTTAAAGAAAACAGTGAAGAGGCTGTTGTAAAAGCAGTGCAGGAAATCGTTGCAAATGCAGGTGAAAATAAAGCTCCGGCTGCAGTAAATGTAAATACAGGCGTGACAATAGCTGTAGAAGTGCCCGTTGAAGATACAAATGGTCAAAAGAAAAAGGCGAAAAAGGAAAAGAAGGAAAAGAAAAAGGGCGGTAAAAAAGGCTTAAAGATTACAGGTATTGTTATATTGGTGCTTGCGGTTTTGGCAACTGTGGGATTTTTATTCAAGGATTTTCTTATGTTCCACTTTATGCCCAAGGTTTACACCATGAGCGCTGTTTCAAAAACAGTGGATGTTTTGAACAGTGAGCTTGAGGCGGCAGGCATGAACTTTACAGGGGTTGACCCCGAGAGCGAAAAGCTGACTGTAAAGGTATCGGCGGCTGTATCAGGTATTAAAGGTGGCAATGAAATCAAAAACATCACTGTTGATGCTGCAACATCACGCTCCAAAAAGGATGGTAATTTCAAAATAAATGCCGACGCATCGGTTAACGGCACAGCCTATGAAATCTTGGACGCTCTCTGGGATGACAGCGTTATTGCAGTTAAATCAACAGGCGTTTTGAATGAAGAAACAGTTTATACAATACCTTCAAAAGACTTTGGTAAAAAGTTCAACGAAAGTGCTCTTGCGGACAGATTTGATATACCCGAAAGTCTTGACCTTTCCGCTTCAAACTTTATAACAGACAGCGAAAAGGAAATTGAGGACAAGGAAACTGTTAAAAAGCTTGTAGAAGCTATGAAAAAGTTTGTTGACAGTACCGAAATCGAAAACAAGGAAACGGTAAAGCTTACGATTGACGGCAAGGAAAGAAGTGTCCACAAGCTTGACTTTGAAGCTGAGGATAAGGACTTTGCTGAGTTTATGAAGGAATTTGTAATGATAGCAAAGGACTCGAAAACCATGAGGTTTGTATATGACCTTCTCATGGAAGAATACGAGAGCGAAGAAGAACTGGAAGAAGCACTCGAAGATATCGAATTTGATGATATAAACGTAAACTTTTATATTTATAAGGGTATGGTTGTCAGATGTGATATTGTAGGTGACGGTCAAACCACATTCTTCGGATTTACAAAGACGGAAAACCTTCTTGACAACTTCACAGCAGGCAGTATCTATGAGTACGAATACGACGGTGAAGACCTTGAATGGACAAATACAATTACCTGTGAAGGTAACCTTACCACAGGCGGTGGCAAGGTTGAAAACGTTTACACAATAGTGAGCGAAGATGAAGGCGAGATTACAGAAAAGACCGTTGTAACGGTAACCTTTGACTTCAAGAAAGGCGAGTTTACTGCAACGATAGAAGACGCACTTGACGAAGACGATGATGCTCCCGTGACGGTCATAAGCGGTACTTGCTCTCGCGGCAAGGAAGGCTTTAAGATAGCCTTTGGCGATATTACACGCACTCAGGGCGATAAATCCTACAGTATGCTTGCAATACTTGCAGACGAAATAAAGCTGGAAATGGAAATTACTCCCGACTTAAGTGTTGAAATTGCACCGCTTGATGAAAACCAAGTAGATGTTCTTAGTATGACAGAAGAAGAATTTGATGCACTTATTGAGAAAATCTCAGAAGGTATTGAAAAAATAATAAGTTTATAATAAAAGAAAGAGGTAATTTAAAATGGCAGGTTTTTTGGACAATGTACTCAACAAGTTGAACAGCGGTATTGAAAAGGTGGCTGACAACTCAAAAACAATGGTGGAAAAGTCAAAGCTTAATTCATCAATTAAGAAGCTTGAGACTGAAAAGAAGCAGCTTTTGGAATCTATAGGTGCAACTCTTTACCAGTTCATGATTGACACTGCAGAAGGTGATTTCCCCAGAGAAGAAGCTTTTAATCTTTGCACACTTGTTGCACAGAAGGATCAGGAAATGGCTGATATAAGAACACAGATTGCATCCTTGGAAGAAACAACACCTGTACAGCAGGCGACAGCTATGCCTCAGGATAACCAGGGATTGGTATGTTCTTGTGGTTTTGTGAATGCACCCGGTGCGCAGTTCTGCGTAAGATGCGGCAATAAGTTCGAATAATTACTCTAAGACCCCAAAGCGGAAATCCGTTCTTTGGGGTCTTGTGATAACAAAGGAGAAAAGTATGGGAAAAAAAGCAAAAACTGTACTGATAACTATAGGTATTGTGCTTATTTTGATATGCGTAGCAGTGCTTGTAAAAAAGCAACCTGAAAACGGAGCTGTAGCCGCTGAAAGTACGATGCAAAATGCTACAGAAACCCGTGTCGTTACAGAAGAAAACGATGTAGAGCTGATGTTAAACAAAATGACACTGGAGGAAAAGGTGTATCAGATGATGTTTGTTACGCCCGAATCGCTTACTGGAGTGGGACAGGTTGTACAGGCAGGCAGCGCAACAAAGGTGGCTTTGGAAAAGTATCCTGTGGGCGGAATAATATATTTCTCGCAGAATATTAAGTCGCGCGAACAGGTTGCTGAAATGATAACGAATACCCAAGAATATTCCGATATACCGCTTTTCATCGGCGTTGATGAAGAGGGGGGCAGAGTGGCACGTATTGCATCTAAACCCCAGATGGGGACGACAAAGCTTGGTCCCATGAAAAACGTAACAAGCTACGAGGAGGCCTACGGTGTGGGACAAACCTTGGGTAAAGAGCTTAAAGAACTCTCGTTTAATGTGGACTTTGCCCCTGTGGCAGATGTTATTATATACGAGAAAAACAGCGAAATCGGTGACAGAAGCTTTGGTACAGACCCTGAATGGGTTGCAGGGTGTGTAGGTGAGGTTGTAAAAGGCTTGGAGGAAAACGGTGTTTCATCCACACTTAAACATTTTCCCGGTCATGGTAGCACAAAGGTGGATTCGCATACTGGGTATTCTGCAAGCGAGCGAACCTTGGAGGAATTGAGACAGTGCGAATTTTTGCCCTTTAAAAAAGGCATTGAGGCAGGATGCGATTTTATAATGGTGTCTCATATGACGCTTGTCAATGCTACAAGTGAAAAACTACCCTCGTCATTGTCAAAAGAGGTTATAACAGGATATCTTAAATCGGAACTGGGATTTGAAGGTATTGTTATAACCGACTCGCTCTCAATGGGAGCAATTACCCAAGAGTATGGTAACGGCGAAGCCGCCGTCATGGCAATACAGGCGGGTAATGATATGCTGCTTATGCCAAAGGATATAACCGTTGCGGCAGATGCCGTGATAAAAGCAGTCAACGAGGGACGAATAACCGAAGAACGTATCGATGAAAGTGTAAGAAAAATACTCACAATAAAAAAAGAAAAAGGATTGTTTTGAAAAAAGTGTGCGGCTACAAAGTGAGGTTCCTCCCAAAGTTAGATTTTTTAGGTCTAACTTTGGGGGACAGTACAAAGACCGCGCACTTTTTTGCAATTATTTCTTGAAATTTAGGATGATTTTTGGTAAAATATATAATAGCAAATTTTAAATTTGTTGTCGAAAGGAGATTAATTATGTTTTGTACTAAATGCGGTCATAAAGCAGAAGACGGACAGGCTTTTTGCGGTAACTGCGGTAATAAGCTTCAGTCGCTAGTAGCAGAAGCCCCCAAGGTAACAGCCCCCAAGGTAACAGCACCCGAGGTGGTAGCTTCCGAGGCGCCCCAGGCACCGACAGAAGTAAAAAGCAGATTTGTAAAGGCACCTGACCTTGGCCCTGTTACGGAACCCAAGGCAGAGCCTGTAGCCCCCGAAGAACCCGCACAGCCTGTGTTTGAACAGCCTGTAGCACCCGAAGAACCCGCACAGCCTGTGTTTGAACAGCCTGTAGCACCCGAAGAACCCGTACAGCCTGTGTTTGAACAGCCGGTAGCACCCGAAGTGCCCGTACAGCCTGTATTTGAACAGCCTGCAGCGCCCGAAGTGCCCGTACAGCCTGTGTTTGAACAGAACAGTATGGCAAACCGGCAGTTTGCCGGTGCACAGAAAGCACCTGAAGCTTATACAGCACCTGTTCCTCCTGTTGCTCCCGTTGCACCCGTAGCAGAGACAGAAGGCAAAAAGAAGAAAAAAGGCAAAAAGGGATTACTTATCGGTGGTATTGTCATAGGTGTGGTAGCAATTGTTGCAGCAATTGCAGGTCTTGTGATGTTCCTTTTAGGTAACGGCGGAGGCGCAGAGCCGGTATTCTACGTTAAAGATAATACACGTATGATGGTTCTGGCTGGTAAGACAAAGCCTATTGAAATAACAAAGGCTGAAACAACAATAAGCGCAACAAGTGACGGCAAGTATATAGTTTACGGCGTTGACTATGATAAGGACGATGAAACTTGTACTCTTGTATATGCAAGCGTAAACAAGCCCGATGATTATACTGAAATTGACAAGGACGTAACGTACTTTACAGTAGCTCCCAATAGCAATGTACTTGTATACTACAAAGATGACAGCATGTATGTTTCTGATTCTCTTGAAGAGGGCGAAAAGGTTCTTGAAAGAGAAGACGGCGTATATATGCAGGGTATAACACAGGATCTTGGAAAGATTTTGTATATGGATAACGACACTTTGTACATAAAGGATATTGCCGAGGACGAAGAAGAGAAGGTTGCCGGTAATATATACGATGTGTATTACAGATATGCAGACGAAGACGGAAATTATATTGATTTGAGCGAGCTTTACTATCTCACAAACAGTGACGTTCTTTATAAGTGGACAGACGGCGATGCTGAAAGAATCGCTGATGATGTATACAGTGTTAATGTAACAAAGGATTGCGTTTTCTACAGCGTTGAAGACTATTATGATTATGACGTTTACATGCTTGATGAAAACGGTGAGGAAGAGCTTATCATAAACGATGCTGATTATACATATCTTTATGCGCAGTATGCCGAGGTAGGCAGTGAGTATCACGTATTCACCACTAAGGGCGATGTAATCGTATTTGACGAATTCGAGGTAAGTGATATTACAATATCCGAAGATAATCAGTATTTGTACGCTGTAAAATACAGTAACGACACTCTTTACAGCTACAAGATTGAAGACGGAGAGCTTACTGACGAGACTGAGTTGTGCGACGATGTTGATTACATCTATGCACACAATAATAATACCATTTGGGTAACCAGAAATTACTACGAAAACACAGGTATCGCATACGGAAGCGAGTATTATGAATTCACCAAGAACGAAGAATACGGCGACTATGAAATCACAGGCGGAAAAATCTATTACGTAGTAGATGGTGATTTGTACATTGCAACACTTGGCGAAGAAGCAGACAAGGCTGACTGCGAGGACGACGTAAAATACGTTTGGGTAGCAGGTGAGCATGTTTACTACATTGCTAACTGGGACGACAAAAAAGAAGAAGGCGATTTGTACCTTTTAGGCAAAGATAAGGTCGTTGACGAGGGCGTATCCGGTTTTGGTTCCTATGTTGAAGAAGTATATGAAGAAGCTACAACAGAAGATTACTATTATTACGAAGATGAATCAGAAGCATGGGACTATGATTATGACTACGACTACGATTATGAGTATGCGACATATTCATACGACGATTACTATGACTATTTTGATTAATTCTCAGGAGGAATAATTTATGAAAAAGTTACTTGCAGTTTTACTTGCAGTGTTGATGAGCGTTACAATGCTCGTAGGCTGTAATAACGACAGCAACGATGCAACCGATGAAAACGGTAAGGCAATCAAATCCAGCGTAGCCACAGCTGATATGGGTGTGAGCGAGCTTCTTACAAATACAGCTGACCAGCTTATGGCAGAATCCAAACTTATGACAGAAAATCTTTATGGTTTTAAGGTAGACGAAAATAAGGGTGCTGTAGGTCTTGATTTTGCTATAAACGGTCTTAACATTCCTACAGATGTGATTACACTTGAAAGTATCAAGGCAACATTACAGGGTAGTGCAGATATGGATAAGGACGAGCTGATGCTTCTTCTTAGCGGCGAAATCAACGGTACAAAGATTAATGTTGCAGAACTTTTATGGGATAATGACAAGATTGCATTTGCAAGCCCCGAAATCCTTAACGCAACGTTTACTCTCCCCACAAAGAATTTTGTTGAAAAGTGGAACTCCAGTGAGCTCGGCTCACTTGCACCTATTAATCTTGAAATTGATGACCTTTCTTTCTCAAGCATTTTCAGTGCATATGAGATGTCTTTGGACGTACAGGCAGAAATGCTCGTAGTTACTGCTGATTTCTTTGAAAAGAGCGAAAAATCCAGAGAAGATGCGCAGATTAAGCTTAACGGCAAGAATACAGACGTAACAAAGATTACAATGGTTGTTACAGACAAAAACACAAAGGCGTATCTTGATAAGTTGATAGATGTTTTCGGCGACATGATGAAGGACGGTTTCTTCAAGGGTATTATCGAACAGGAAATCGGTACAGGCACAGATTACGAAGCAGCTGTTGACGAAATGATTGAAGAAGCAAAGAGTGAATTTGACAGTATCGATTTTGACGATGTAACATTCTATATGTATGCTTATGACGGCAAGATTGCAAGAATTGAATACGAAGGCACAATTGAAAATGTTGATATTTTAATGTATTTCCAGTTTAACGATATGAACAAGATGTCCGAAAGCATTGAAATGGCAATTGATGCAACAGACGGCAGCGAAACTATAAATGTTACAATGAAGTCCACAGGTAACCTTACAAGCACAACTGACAGCGTTTTAAAGTATAACCTTGATATGGTAGGTACACAGAACGGTGACGAAGTGTTCAACATGGTTGTAGGTGCAGTGTTTGACTATGGCAAAAACGAATATGAGCTGTATGTTGATGCGTCTGCCGAAGGTGAAGATATATATGTGTCCGCTGAAGGCGAATGCTACAGAAGTTCTAAGGAATTCAAGCTCACATTTGACAACATCACAGGCAATATCGACGGAGAAAGCTTCTCTCTTACAGAGATACTTAATGACAATTTAGGTTCTAATGTTTCTATGGACATTGCTGTTATGGTATATCCCGCGAAGAGCCTTTCCATGACAAAGACAAAGAAAACATACGATATTACACAGATGAAACAGAGCGATATTCTCGGCTTTGAAGCAGAGCTCATGACAAATGTTCAGGACCTTGCGTCAAAACTTGGTATCAGTCTTTATTAATCAAAACGGCGGCACATTTATTGTGCCGCTTTTATTGTGCTACTTTTTGTATATGTGCTTTTTGATTTAGGGGGTTGAAATTTAGAAGGTATTGTTATAAAATAACTATATATAAGGAGTGATAGGCATGGAATGCAAAAGATGCGGAACAAGAAACCCCGACGGTGCCGTAAAATGTGAATTCTGCGGTGGCGTACTTGAAGAGATAATCACAATTACAATGCCGATCTGGAAAAAATGTCCTGTCTGCGGATATACGCTCTCTGAGGACGAACAGTTTTGTCGTTATTGCGGAAAAGTAAAAGAGGACGAAGAGTCCGAAGCAGAAGAAAACCAAGGCATGAGTAGCGGTATGAAAATTTTCTTAAAGATTATTATTTTGTTTTTAGTCTTGGTGCTTTTATTTATTGCATCGTTTTTCGGAGTTCAGATGTTATTTTGATAATAATACAAAAAGGCTGTTTTCAGCCTTTTTTTGCCTTGTGGGGAATTTATCCCCTGAATACTAATTGTAAGTTCAAAAGGTTGTGATTTGATGTATATCGGTATAGATCTCGGCACGTCAAGTGTCAAAATGATTTTGTGCGATAAAAACGGCAATGTGATAAAAAGCGTGACAGAGGATTATCCAATATATTTCCCTCAAGAAGGCTACAGCGAACAAAACCCTGTTGATTGGTATGACAAGACCTTAAAAGGATTAAAAAAGCTTACGGACGGTTACGGAGAACAAATCGAAGCACTCGCTATTGCAGGGCAGATGCACGGTCTTGTTATGCTGGATGAAAATGACACTTGTTTACGTCCTGCAATACTCTGGAATGATTCGAGAAGTGTCAAGGAATGTGAGTGGCTCAATAACGAGGTGGGTAAATCACACCTTAGTGACATGACTGCAAATATTGCTTTTCCGGGTTTTACTGCGCCAAAAATCATTTGGGTGAGAGAAAATGAACCCGAAATTTTTGAAAAATGCAGAAAAATAATGCTTCCGAAGGATTATCTTGTATACATGCTGACGGGGGAATTTGTAACAGAGCCCAGCGATGTATCGGGGATGCTCCTTTTTGATGTGAAAAACAAATGCTACAGCAAAAAAATGCTTGAAATATGCTCAATTGATGAAAACATGCTTCCTCGTGTATGCGAATCGTATCACTCTTGCGGTAAAGTAAAAAAGGATATTGCAACTCTTCTGGGATGGGGAGATGTTTTGGTTGCACCGGGTGCGGGCGACAATGCAGGTGCCGCTGTCGGAATGGGCGTTGTAGGCAATGGCATGTGCAGTATTTCAATAGGCACATCGGGTACTGTATTTATATCAAACCGGGATTTTTCCGTGGATGAAAACAATGCACTGCATTCGTTTTGTCATGCTGACGGGAGTTTCCACCTCATGGGGTGCATATTAAGTGCCGCAAGCTGTAATAAGTGGTGGATTGAAGATGTTTTAAAGTCGGGTAACTACAGCGAAAATGAAAGCATGGCTTTAACGGGTGAAAACAAGGTTATTTTCCTGCCCTATGTGATGGGCGAAAGAAGCCCGCACAACGACCCCTATGCACGCGGTGCTTTTGTTGGCATGAGCATGGACACAAAGCGCGAAGATATGGGCATGGCTGTAATGGAGGGCGTTTGCTATGCACTCCGTGACTGCGTTGAAATTGCCCGCGGTCAAGGTATTGAGATAAAAGAGGCGCGTGTGTGCGGTGGCGGTACAAAGAGCCGTATGTGGCTTAATATGCTGGCAAATATTTTACGAGTTGACGTTATAAAGCCTGTCTGCGAGGAAGGCCCGTCCTTTGGTGCAGCAATCCTTGCGATGGTTGCAAAGGGCGAGTACGACTGCGTAAAAACTGCCTGCGATGCTGTTGTACAAATGAAAGAAAAGATTACATACAGTGAAGAACTCGCACAAAAGTACGATAAAGGATATCGAAGATTCAGAAAATTATACGAAAGACTGAAGGATTGGTACAAAGATGAAATCTAAAATATTAAAAGAGGCCTTTTTGGACACGCTTCCGGTATTGAGCGGGTATATGGTTTTGGGTATTGGGTTTGGAATATTGCTCGAAAATGCAGGATACGGGGTGTTTTGGGCTTTTATAATGAGCCTTTTAATATATGCAGGAAGCATGCAGTATGCAGGTGTCGAGCTGATGACAAGTGCGGCACAGCTTCCCGTGGTGGCTCTTACAACCCTTATGGTAAACGCAAGGCATCTTTTTTACGGAATATCAATGATTGACAAATACAAGGGTGCGGGGGCAAAAAAACCGTATATGATTTTTGCGCTGACCGACGAAACATATTCGCTGGTATGTTCAAAACAGTATGAAAATATTAAGGACGAACACCGCTATTTCTTTTATGTTTCGGTTATGAATCAATGCTACTGGGTAGCAGGCAGTGTGATAGGCTCACTTATCGGAACGGCACTGCCCTTTGATACAACTGGAATTGAGTTTTCCATGACAGCACTTTTTGTAACTGTTTTTGTGGAGCAGTGGTTAAGTGCAAAAAAGCATCTGCCTGCAATTTTGGGCGTTTTAATATCGGCGTTGTGTCTTTTCGTTTTCGGCAAGGAAAGCTTTCTTATTCCTGCTATGGTTATTATCATATTGGCACTTTTAAGCCTGAAAGGCAGGTGCAGTGAAAATGAATGAAAAACAGGCACTTGTTGCTGTTTTGGTGATGGCTCTTGTTACCGCACTTTTAAGATTTGCCCCCTTTGTGGTTATGGGCAACGGAAAAACACCCAAGGCGATAGAATATCTTGGCAAGGTGTTGCCCTATGCTGTAATGGGTATGCTGGTGGTGTACTGTTTGAAAGGTATGGATTTTACAAAAATACCATTTGCACTGCCTGAGATAATCAGCGTTATACTGGTAGCTGCAGTACATGTTTGGAAACGCAATACTCTGCTTAGCATTATCGCAGGAACGGTATGTTATATGATTATAATAAGATTGATTTGAGAATTGGTAATGCGTATTTTGAAAAGGTGAAGATGTTGTATGCCTAAGGTAACGGTTTATGAGAACGGAGACAAAAGAATAATATCAGCCCGTGAGGGAGATATGCTTTCCGACTTGCTTTCAAAGGAGAGCGTTTTGGTTGAACATCCTTGCGGAGGCAAAGGCATGTGCAAAAAGTGCACTGTTTTTGTTGACGGTGAAAGCGTGCTTTCCTGCAGATATGAAATAAAGGGCGATATTAATGTGCAAATCCCTCAAAAAAAGAATATTGCCACTGCAACCTCGGGCGACGAAACAGGTCTTGCTACCCTTAACATGTGCCTTTGTTTTGACATAGGTACAACTACGCTTGTGCTGGCACTTGTGTCAAACGACGAGGGCAAAATCATAAAAACCGTAACAAGAAATAACCCTCAAAGAGCGTTTGGGGCAGATGTTATGTCAAGGATTGACTACGCAACAAAAAACGGTACGGAAACTCTGCATAAAAACATAACAGACGAGCTTAATAACATGATTGATGAGCTTTTTGACAGCTTGGGTATAGCGTATGTGGATACTCTTTATGTGGCAGGGAATACTACGATGCTCCATTTGTTTTTTAACGAGCCCTGCAGTACTTTAGGCTATGCACCGTACACCCCTGTGTTTTTACAATCAAAAAAGATGCCGGCAGAAAGCATTGGCATCGAAAAGGTGGGTGAGATTGTGTCACTTCCGGGGATATCGGCATTCGTAGGAGCTGATATTGTATCAGGACTTGGTTTTGTGGGAGAGTGTGAAGATGGAAAATATAATTTTCTCATTGACCTTGGTACAAATGCTGAGATTGTGCTGTATTCAAAGGATAAGCTTTATTGTACAGCGGCGGCAGCGGGACCTTGCTTTGAGGGAGTTAACATATCCTGCGGAATGGGCGCTGTTGACGGTGCGATATATTCCTATACGGGGAAAATGCGCCTTGTAATGGGAGGCGGAGAGCCGAAGGGACTGTGCGCAACAGGACTTATCGACGTTATAAGTGTGCTCCTTGATTGGGAAATTATAGACGAAACAGGCTTTATGGAAGATGAAGTATTTGAAATTGCAAAGGGTGTAACCATAACACGTGAGGACATACGGCAGTTTCAGTTGGCAAAATCGGCGATATGCTCGGCAACGCTCGCGATTATGAAAAAAGCACAGATAGGATTTGACGATATAGGCAAAGTCTTTGTATCGGGCGGATTTTCGTCAAAAATGAATTTGGGCAACGCATTAAAGACAGGGCTTTTGCCTAAAGAATTTAACGGCAAAATCAAAACCGTAAATAACAGCTGTCTACAAGGGCTGGTGGATTTCGCATCAGGAAAAACCCACTTGTCAGCATTTTTGGAAAATGCCGAGTATGTTGATTTGGCAAAGGATGAATATTTTCAGGATTTGTTTATCGAAAATATGATGTTTTAAATGAAAAGCGCACATCTTTAAAGATGTGCGCTTTTTAGTCCTCTGTTATTTCAAAAAGCTCATTAGGAGTGCAGTTGAATAAAAGACAGAGAGTTTCGATATTTTCATAACGAATTGATTTAGTTTCGTTATTGACCATTTTATTGAAGTTCTGATAACTCATACCAAGCTGTTTATATAGCCAGTATTTGGTTTTTCCGTTTTTCTCCAATAATTCTAAAGCTCTTAATCTAATCATAAGATATCTCTCTGTAAATTCCTAATTACTTGCTTCCTGTGCTCCCAAATCCGCCTTCACCGCGAACAGTGTCGGATAATTCATCGACTTCGATAAAGTTTGCTGTGAGGAAAGGTGCAATAACCATTTGGGCAATTCTTTCGCCGTGCTCAATAGTCTGGGGAGTTATGCCGTGGTTGTGAAGTGCAACCATAACCTCTCCGCGGTAATCAGCATCTACAACGCCTACTTTATTTGCAGGTGCAAGATTGCGCTTTGATGCAAGACCACTTCTTGCGTATATTAAGCCTGCATAGCCCACGGGTACTTCAAGTGCAAGACCTGTTTTTATAAGCACTGTCTGATGAGGCTCAATAGTAACGCTTTCGTCAAGGCAAGCATATAAATCACAGCCGGCAGCAAATTCACTGCCGTATGTGGGAATTGTAGCATTGGGGTTGAGCTTTTTTATGTTTACGTTTGTCATAGCTAAATCCTTTCGTTATTCGCCACAGCCGCAGCAGTCAACGCTGCCGCCTGCTATGTCTTTTCTGTCTATGTTACTCTCTTCGCCCCATAAAACAAGGGTATCTGTTGCAAGAGATTTCTGCACATCGATTATACGCTGGTTTGAAGAGCCTTTAAAACGAAGGGAAATATCCTTAAGACTTTCAACAAATTCGCCGTCAACCAAAATATCGATATTTTTGAGCATCTCGTCAGTAACAGCATGGTCACCTAATTTGCCGGTGAGCATATCGCTTTCAAAGTTATAGCCCGAATAGCACCAAACATCCTTAGTGGGATAAAGCTCTTTAACACGGGTGAGAAAGGGGGCAAGCACCGCCTGATTTGCAGGCTCAAAGGGTTCGCCGCCTAAAAGGGACAATCCTGCAATATAATCGGGCGAGAGAGCCTTGATTACTTCTTCTGCTACTTCATCGGTGAATTCTTTTCCGTAGTTGAAATCCCAGGTTTCGGGATTGAAGCAGCCTTTGCAATGATGTGTACAACCCGATACAAAAAGCGAAACTCTAACGCCGAGACCGTTGGCAATGTCGTGTTTTTTTATTGTAGCGTAGTTCATAAAGTCACCTCAATTACAGATGAAGTACACGGGACTTGATTTCTTTTGTTTTGCCTACATTCCAGAAGTTTTCGCCCAAATAGCCGCATGTACGACGTGTAACGTTCATCTTTTTCTGGTCTTTGTTGTGACATGAGGGGCATTCCCATTCGAGGTCATCATTAATCATGATTTCACCGTCGTAGCCGCATTCATGGCAATAGTCACTCTTAGTGTTAAACTCAGCATACTGAATATTGTCATAAATGAAACGTACAAGAGTTTCAAGTGCGGGAAGATTGTGGCGCATGTTGGGGATTTCGATATAGCTTATTGCGCCGCCGGAAGAAATCTTCTGGAACTGGCTTTCAAATTCAAACTTACTAAATGCGTCAATATCTTCACGAACATCAATATGATAAGAGTTTGTATAATAACCCTTGTCTGTAACATCTTCAATAGTACCGAAACGTTCCTTGTCAATACGTGCAAAGCGGTAGCAAAGGCTTTCGGCAGGTGTGCCGTAAAGACCAAAGCCAAGACCTGTTTCGGCTTTCCATTCTTCACACGCACTGCGAAGTCTCTTCATAAGTCTGATTGCAAAGTCAGCACCTTCGCCTTCTGTATGACTTGTGCCTTTCATAAGCTTTGTAACTTCGTAAAGACCAATATAGCCAAGAGAAATTGTGGAATATCCGTCATGGAGATACTTGTCAATTACTTCGCCCTTTTCTAAGCGGGCAATTGCACCGTACTGCCAGTGAACGGGGCTTGTATCGGAAATAGTGCCCTCCAAGGACTGGTGACGGCAGAGAAGAGCTTCCTTACAAAGAAGAAGTCTTTCGTTCAAGATTTCCCAGAACTTATCCTCGTCCTTTTTAGCAAGGATACCAATCTGGGGAAGGTTCAAGGATACAACACCCTGGTTGAATCTGCCTTCAAACTTGTAGTTGCCGTTTTCATCCTTCCAGGGAGAAAGGAAACTACGGCATCCCATGGGGGAGAACACATTGTTTTCATAGTTTTCGCGCATTTTCTTTGCGGAAATATAGTCGGGATAAAGACGCTTTGCGGAACACTTTACAGCAAGCTTTGTGATATAGTCATACTTGCCGCCCTTGAGACAGTTGTGTTCGTCAAGAACATAGATGAGCTTGGGGAATGCAGGTGTTACATAAACGCCACATTCGTTCTTGATGCCTTCGTAACGCTGACGAAGAATTTCTTCTATAATCATAGCGTTTTCTTCGATATATTCATCGCCTGCCTTGAGGTTGAGGAAAAGCGTAACGAAGGGAGACTGACCGTTTGTTGTCATAAGAGTGTTAATCTGATACTGGATTGTCTGTACACCGCTCTTTAATTCGTCAGCAAGCCTTTGGTCAACGATTCTGTTGATTGTTTCCGCATCAAGAGTTTCACCGAACTGCTCGGTAAGCTGACGGGCAAACTTTTCACGGCTCTTACGAAGATATTTGCCAAGGTGGGAAATATCAACGCTCTGTCCGCCGTACTGACCGCAGGCAACGGACGCGATAATCTGCGTCATGATTGTGCAGGCTACCTGGAAGCTCTTGGGGCTTTCGATAAGCTTGCCGTTCATAACAGTGCCGTTGTCAAGCATGTCGCCAATATTGATAAGACAGCAGTTGAATATGGGCTGAAGGAAATAGTCAGCGTCATGGAAGTGGATAGTGCCTTCCTCGTGTGCCTTGGAGATATGCTCGGGAAGGAGTATACGCTTTGTTAAGTCCTTGCTAACCTCGCCTGCGATAAGGTCACGCTGTGTTGCTGCCATAACTGCGTTTTTGTTAGAATTTTCTTCCATAAGGTCTTTGTTGGAATTTTTGATAAGTGTAAGAATAGATTCGTCAGTTGTGTTTGCTTTTCTTACAAGAGCACGGTTGTAGCGGTAGATTATGTATGTCTTTGCGAGTTCATACTTGCCGGCTTCCATAAGGCTGGACTCTACCATATCTTGTATGTCCTCAACAAGAACTCTCTGTCGGTGCATTGTTTCGATACCTGAAACAATTTCTTCAATCTTTTCATCTGTAATACGATAAGGCTCGTCTACAGCGTTGTTGGCTTTACTGATTGCAACCGCTATTTTTGAACGGTCGAAATCAACCGTTGAGCCGTCACGTTTGATAACTTTCATTTTACTTTCCTCCATATTGTATATCTTTTTTTCTCGAATTTTCACATTTGCATTATATATAAATATTGTGCTTTTGTCAAGAGTAAAATACAAGATATTGTGTTTATTTTTAAAAAACAAAAAAAAGGCGGTAACATGGGGCTTGTACTTGACTTTATGTAAAAAAAAAGATATAATTATCTTGATATTGGCACAATATGTTGATAAATTTGTTTCAAAAATACAGAGGGGGAAAACAAGTGACATACGAAAAGACAATGTATGAGGAAAACGAATCCCGAATAGAGATAAGCATATTGATAAAATGTATTATGGACAAGTGGAAGGTTATTGTAGCAAGCGGTCTTATTTGTGCGCTTATAGGTGTTATTATTGCCGCAGTTACATATGTTCCTCAGTATACATCATCAATAAGCTATGTTATAAATACTGAAGAAACATCGAACAGTACACTTAAAACAGAAAACTTCCTCGTTGCGGAATATCTTGCAAATACTTACTCCTATGTTATTAAAAGCAAGGACTTTATTGATCGTATCAAGGTTGAGACAGGCTATGAGGAAAACATTGAAAAATACATTTCTTCACAGCTTATTGAAGGGTCTAACGTTATGAAGGTTGTTGTAAAAACAGCCGATAACGAAAAGTCCTACAAAATTGCAGAGCAAATCAGCTTGTATTTGCCCGAAAAAGCACAGGAAACCGTACGTGACGGCAGACTTTATACTCTTGAAAAACCTCGCAAGATGGAAGTGCCCGATTCCGACAACGGTATTGCGAAAATGGGTCTTATCGGTGCAGTTATCGGTGCTGTAATTGCTGTAGCAGTTATTGTATTTATGCAGATTGTACGAAATACAGTTGTAACACCTAACGCATTAACAGACAAAATTGATATCAAGCATATAGGCAGCGTTCCGCATGTGGATATTAATAAAAAGAAGAACATGGGCAAAAAGAATGTTAAACACGAGCCCATGCTTGTTACAAACAAGAAAACAGGTTTTGTATTTAACGAAACATACAAGTCCATGCGTACAAAAATTGAACGTTACGCAAAGAAAAACAATGCAAAGGCGATACTTGTAACAAGTGCGCTTGAAAACGAAGGTAAGACAACCGTTGCGGTTAATATAGCACTTGCGCTTGCACAGAACGGCAATAAAGTTGTTATGCTCGACTGCGATTTAAGAAAGCCTGCCGTTGCAACGGTGCTTGAGGCGAAAGACTTGATCAAGAATCAGGCTATTGATGTAATCCGCGGACAGGTATCCGTTGAAAGTGCAATCGTGACTCTTGACAAGTTCGGTCTTGATATGATAGGCGGCTTGAAGGCTGTAAACAACTCTTCTGAAGTTCTTTCAACAAAGGGCTTGAAGAAGGCACTTGATACACTCAGAGAAAAGTACGACTATATTATTATTGATACACCTCCGTCACAGCTCTTTACAGATGCGGCAATCATATCTGAATACACAGATGCGGGTATTCTTGTTGTAAGACAGAACAGCGCAAATATTGACGAGGTAATCAGCGTGGCAAGTGATATCAGCCAGTCTAATGCCGAAATTATCGGTTTTGTGTTCAACAATGTTGAGGATACATCGATACTTCCCGGTGGCTACAGCAAGAAGTATAACTACTCGTATTACGGATACGGTCGTAACGATTAATATTAAAGGAAGTATCGGGTCTCCGATACTTCCTTTGTGTGTTTTTCTATGCCGTTAGGAGTGAATATAATGAAAACAACTTACATAAAAATAAACCCCTCTGCACCCGATGAGGCTGCACTTCGTGAGGCAGCCGAGTGCATAAAACGAGGGGGGCTTGTGGCTTTCCCGACTGAAACTGTATACGGCTTGGGTGCAGACACATTTAATCCTGATGCGGTAAAGAAGATTTACCTTGCAAAGGGCAGACCCTCGGATAACCCGCTTATCAGCCATATTGCCGACATGAGTGAAGTGTTAAGGCTTGCAGATTTTGTGCCCGACAATGCAAAAAAACTCATGGATGCTTACTGGGGAGGTCCTTTGACAATTATTTTGAAAAGAAAAGAAGGCGTGCCGGGTATTGTGTCGGCATCGCTTGATACCGTATCCGTAAGGATGCCTTCTCATCCTGTGGCAAATATGCTTATAAGGCTTAGCGGCACACCAATTGCGGCACCGAGTGCAAATCTGTCCGGAAGTCCCAGCCCAACAACTTTTGAACACTGCAAAGCTGACATGGACGGTAGGGTTGATATTATTATTGACGGCGGTGACTGTCAGGTTGGCGTAGAGTCTACAGTTGTGGATATGACAGGCGATGTGCCCGTAATCCTTAGACCCGGTGCAGTAACAAGGGAGGATATAGCCTCTCTTTGCGGCGAGTGTTATTTTGGCGGCGAGTATGCTGATGCACCCAAATGCCCGGGGATGAAATATACTCACTACAGCCCTGATGCAGAGGTTTTCGCAATCGGCGATACAGAAAGCTTTATAGTACCCGAGGGTGAAAATGTGGGCATAATAACATATGACAAATATAAGAGCATTGCAGGGGATAATATGTTTTATTCAGCAGGCAGCTCCGATACCGAATACGCCGCAAGACTTTTTTATCTTCTCCGAAAAGCAGATGAAGACGGTATAAAAACCGTTTATGCAACTCTTCCCGAAAACAATGGCATGGGTACGGCAATAAGAAACAGGCTTTTAAAATCTGCGGGAGGAAGAATTGTATGAGAGTTTTATTTGTTTGCACGGGCAATACGTGCCGCAGTCCCATGGCGGAGGGGATTTTCAATTCTTTGTCCGAAGGGGCGTTTTCGCGAGGGCTTTATGCCGAAGGCGGCAGTGCCACCCAAAAGGCTATTGTAGCTATGGAACAGATGAATATAGATATATCCAAACACGTGTCAACGCAGCTTACGACGGATGATATAAACGAAAGTGATTTAGTGCTTACTATGACAAATGCTCATAAGATGGCAATACTTTCCGTGATGCCTGATGCAAAGGACAAGGTTTTTACCATTGGTGAATACGCAGACGGAGGCGATGTTACCGACCCTTATGGCGGTGACGAAACCGTGTATAAGGCATGTGCAGACGAACTTTACGAATATATTGAAAGAATAGTTGAGAAATTGAAATGATTGTAAGAAGATGTACAATTGACGATATTGACGAAATTTACAAAATAGAGACAGAGGCATTTGTAGACCCTATGAAAAAAGAAACCATGCAAAAAGATTTGGAAAGGGAGAATTATTTTTGCTATGCCCTTTTCGATGAAGATTTGAAAGCTTTTATAAGCTTTCAAAAGGTTTTTGAAGAAGGGCAGATTATTTCTGTTGCAACAGGCAAAGAACAAAGACGAAAAGGTTTTGCAAAAAAACTTTTTTGCGAGGTGACAAATCTTGCAAAAAATTCAGGGATTGAGATTTTTACATTAGAGGTAAGAAGAGATAATTATCCTGCAATAGGACTTTATGAAGCTCTTGGTTTCAGCAAGGTAGGATTGCGGAAAAATTATTATACAAATCCCGTATGCGATGCAATACTGATGGATTTACGTATAGGAGATGAGTTTTGAAATGGCATATATTTTAGGCATTGAAACATCCTGCGATGAGACAGCGGCATCCGTAACACGAGACGGAAGAGAAGTCCTCAGCAATGTTGTTTATTCGCAGATTGATATACATACTCTTTACGGAGGCGTTGTACCCGAGATTGCGTCCCGTAAGCATATTGATAAAATCATATGGGTTATGGACAAAGCAATAAAGGATGCAGGCATTACAAAAGAAGAGCTCGACGCTGTTGCGGTGACATATTCACCGGGACTTGTAGGTGCACTGCTTGTGGGCGTAAGTGCCGCAAAGGCATTTGCATACGGGCTTAATAAGCCCATTGTGCCTGTTAACCATATTCAGGGTCATATTGCGGCAAACTATATTGCACACAAAAGTTTGAAACCTCCTTTTGTATGTCTTGTTGCATCGGGCGGTCACAGTCATATTCTTCACATGAAGGATTATCACGATTTTGAAATCCTCGGTCAAACGCATGATGATGCGGCAGGCGAAGCTTTTGATAAAGTTGCCAGGGTTTTGGGGCTTGGATATCCGGGTGGACCAAAGGTAAACAAGCTTGCCGAGGAAGGGGACTGCGAGGCTATTAAGTTCCCCAGACCCAAATCGGGCTTTGATTTCAGCTTTTCGGGTGTCAAAACAGCTGTTATAAACTATGTGCATAAAGAAGAGCAGAACGGCAACGAGATAAATAAGGCTGATGTTGCGGCATCTTTCCAAAAAGCTGTTTGTGACTGTTTGGTAGAAAACACAATTGATGCGGCAAAGAGCGTGGGCGTAAACAAGATTGCGCTCGCAGGCGGTGTTGCGGCAAACACTTTTCTCCGCAGCATGATGGAGGATGGTGCAAAGGCAAATAAGATGGAGTTTTACTGTCCGCCTATAGATTTGTGTACAGATAACGGTGCAATGATTTCCTGTGCGGGATACCTTAATTATGAAAAAGGCGTAAGAGGCGGCTTGGAATTGAATGCAGTACCGCAATTAAGACTGGATTAAGCGGGAATTACAAATAAAGATACTGGGAGCACCGGCACGGGACACTCCATACCCACAGCCAACCCACGAACTCAGATTTTCACAAGAAAAAAGGGAAATGAATGAATGGGAGTGTCGCTGTTCTTTATGAAAATGTTGCAATTACCTAATCAAAGTGAACTAAAACCCACCAGAAGGAGATTATATATGACTACAAATGAAAAAATTACGCTTTTAAGAGCTGAAATGACTAAAAATAACTTAAAAGGCTACATTGTGCCTACCGGCGACCCTCATATTTCGGAATATGTTGCCGATTACTACCGTTTTCGCCATTGGATTAGTGGCTTTACGGGCAGTGCAGGTACTTTTGCACTGACAGATAAAAAAAGCGGCTTGTGGACAGACGGAAGATATTATATACAGGCAGAAATCGAACTTTCAGGCAGTGAATGTGTACTTTATAAGGCATATGAACCCGGAGTTATAAGCTATGTTCAGTTTTTCTGCGAAGAGCTTTGCGAAGGTGACAGAGTAGGTATTGATTCAAAGCTTTTCAGCAAAAGTGCTGTGGTAAATATGCAAAAAGAGTTCACTAAAAAAGGCATTGAGCTGGTCTGCGACTGTGATCTTTCATATATATGGGATGACAGAGCATCACTTCCTTACACAAAGCTTTTTGTTCTTGATGAAAAATATACCGGCGAGAGCGCAAAAAGCAAGGTCGAGAGACTGCGTGAAAAAATGAAAGAATCAGGTGCTACAGCGTTTGTGACAGGCACTCTTGACAGTGTTATGTGGCTTTATAATGTGCGTGCAAACGATGTGCACTGCTGTCCCTTTGCGCTTTCATATGCGCTTGTAACAGAAGATAATGCGTATTTTTATGTTTCGTACAAGCAGCTTACAGAGGATGTAAAAGCGTATCTCGATAAAAATGGTGTTATTATTAAGGACTATGAAGACATATACGCCTCCGTTGCCGCACTTGACGAAAAAACCGTGCTTGCACTGAAAGCAAACGCGACAAACTATATGCTTTTTAACGCGGCAACATGTAAAGTTAAGGAAACCGCTGATTTTGTAGAGAATATGAAGGCGGTTAAAAATAATATCGAAAACGAAAACCTCAAAAACGCTTATGTAAAAGACTGCGTTGCATTGGTAAGAGCTTTTTATAAGATTTACACAGCAGAAAGCGGCGCTATGACCGAAAAGGACGTTTGCGACCTTCTTTTGGAAGAAAGAGGCAAAATGGAAGGCAACTTGGGTGCAAGCTTTGATACCATAGCAGCATACAAAGGCAATGCGGCTATGATGCACTATTCTCCCGATGAAAAGAACAGTGCGGTTATTGAAAAGAGCGGTATGTTACTCATCGACTCGGGCGGACAGTATTATGATGGTACAACAGATATTACACGTACACTTGTTTTGGGCGAAATATCCGACGAGGAAAAAAAGGCATATACCCTCACATTAAAGGGTAATATAGCTCTTTGCTCGGCAATATTCTTAAAGGGCTCAACAGGCAGTTGTCTTGATGTTTTGGCTCGTCAGTATTTGTGGAACGAAGGTATTGACTATAAGTGCGGTACAGGTCATGGTGTAGGCTTTTTGCTTAACGTACACGAAGGCCCTCAGGGCTTTGGTCCCCGCATGAGATACACATATCCCTTGGAAGTTGGTATGAATCTTACTGTAGAACCTGGTGTATATGTTGAAGGTAAGTACGGCATAAGAATAGAAAACGACGTTGTTGTTGAAAAGAAAATGGAAACAGGCGACGGCGAGTTTTACGGATTTGATATGCTTTCGTATTGTCCGATTGATACGAGAGCTATCGACAAGAGCCTTATGACAGAGAAGGAAATAGAATGGCTTAACGCATTCCACAAAAAGGTATACAACACACTTTCGCCCTATCTCACTGTGCGTGAGGCAACATGGCTCAGAGAAGAAACGAAAGCAATATAGTAAGTTAACTATTTATTAATTTGACACCTTGCTATAAGTGTGGTAAAATATTAAAAATGGGCATTTGTGACCCTAAAAAAACAGAAAATGGTGAAAAAAATGGGACTTTTTTCAAAACTTTTTGGAGATTATTCTTCAAAAGAGGTTAAAAAAATACAGCCTTTGAAGGAAAAAATACTTGCTTTAGACGAGGAGTTTTCGCGTCTTAGTGAGGAGGAGCTCAAGGGCAAGACAAATGAATTCAAGAAAAGACTTGCAAACGGTGAAACACTTGATGACTTGTTACCCGAGGCTTTTGCAACCGTGAGAGAGGCAAGCTGGAGAGTATTGGGAATGAAGCATTTCCCCGTGCAGATTATCGGCGGTATTGTGCTTCATCAGGGCAGAATTGCCGAAATGAAAACAGGTGAAGGTAAAACCTTGGTTGCAACACTTCCCGCATATCTTAACGCTTTAACCGGTAAGGGCGTTCATATTGTAACGGCGAACGAATACCTTGCAAAGCGAGACAGTGAATGGATGGGCAAGGTATACCGTTATCTTGGTTTGACGGTTGGTCTTATCATTCCTCAGGGGACACAGGAGGAAAAACAGGCTTCCTATGCTGCTGACATCACATACGGTACAAACAGCGAGTTTGCCTTTGACTACTTGTGGGATAACCTTCGTACATCTAAGGAAAACGTTGTACAGCGTGAGCACAACTATGCAATCGTCGATGAAGTTGACTCTATTTTGATTGACGAAGCAAGAACTCCTCATATCATAAGTACACCCGAAGCAGAAGCCGATGCCCTTTACATGGCGGCAGACAGATTTGTAAGAGGTCTTAGAGTTCAGAAGTTTGAGGAATTTGACCTTAAGGAAGAAAGCGTTAACCTTGACTGCGACTATATAGTTGATGAAAAGGCAAAGAATGCTACTCTTACAGAAAAAGGTACGAAAAAGGCTGAACAGTTTTTCAATATTGAAAACCTTGCAGACCCCAACAACATGAGTATTGTGCATCATATCAATATTGCACTTAAGGCTCACGGTGTTATGAAAATTGACGACGACTATGTTGTAAAAGATGGCGAAGTTATCATCGTAGACAGCTTTACAGGCAGACTTTCCTTTGGCAGAAGATATTCAAACGGATTGCATCAGGCTATCGAAATGAAGGAAGGCTTAAAGGTAAGAAACGAAAGCCGTACTGTTGCAACAATCACTGTACAGAACTATTTCAGAATGTATTCAAAGCTTTCGGGTATGACAGGTACAGCCCTTACCGAGGAAGAAGAATTCCGCGGTATATATTCTCTTGACGTTGTGGCTATTCCCACAAACGCGCCTGTAATACGTAAGGATGAAAACGATGCTGTTTACATGACACATAATGCCAAAATAAAGGCTATTGTAAACGAAATTAAAAACGAATCTGCAACAGGCAGACCCGTGCTTGTAGGTACTGCAACAATCGAAAGCAGTGAAGAATTGTCCGCAGCACTCAAGCGTGCAGGCGTAAAGCATAGAGTTCTCAACGCAAAATATCATGAGGTTGAAGCTCAGATTATTGCACAGGCAGGTAAACGCGGTGCTGTTACAATTGCTACAAACATGGCAGGTCGTGGTACTGATATTATCCTTGGCGGTAATGCCGAATACATGGCAAAGAACCGCATGGAAAAAGAAGGCTTCCCCAACGAATTGATTGTTGAAGCAACAGGCTTTGCCGAAACAGATAACGAAGAAATCTTAAAGGCAAGAGAAACCTATGCCAACTATTATGAAGAGTTCAAAAAGGAAATTGAACCCGAGAAGGCAGAGGTTGTTGCAGCAGGCGGTTTGTACGTATTGGGTACAGAGCGTCATGAATCAAGACGTATTGACAACCAGCTCCAGGGTCGAAGCGGCAGACAGGGAGACCCCGGTAAGAGTAAGTTTTTTGTTTCCTTTGAGGATGACTTACTCCGTCTCTTCGGTGGCGACAGAATCAAAAAGATGCTTACAACAATGAAGATAGAAGAAGACGACGTTATCGACGAAAGAATGCTCTCAGGCGTTATCGAAAACGCACAGAAGAATATCGAAGGCAGAAACTACGATATCCGTAAGAGCGTTTTGCAGTATGACGACGTTGTAAACACACAGAGAACTATTATCTACAATCAGCGTAAGGAAGTATTGAACGGTGAAAACATCAAGCCTTCCATTGAAAAGATGATTGTTAAGGTTGTAGATAGTGCAATTGCAAAATTCCTCAATGCAGAGCATCCCGATTACTGGCTCATGGCAGAGTTTGAAGAATACTGTGCAAAAATATTCCATAAAGAAGGCATTATTGAAATTTCCTCCCGTGATATTAATCGTATCACTCGTGAGGAAGTGCGTGAAGAAATTTTGGAAAAGGCAGCACAGCGTTACAAGGAACAGGAAGAACTCTTTGGAGAAGCAAACATGCGTGACGTTGAACGCAGGATTATGCTTAAAGCTGTTGATAACCACTGGATAGAGCATGTATCGGCAATGGATACTTTAAAGCGTGAAATCCGTCTTCGTTCCTATGGTCATCACGATGTGCTCAACGAGTACAAGATGATAGGCTACGATATGTTTGAAGAAATGGTTGCGCTTATGCAGGAGGATACTGTAAAGTATGTTATGGGTGTTGCGCCTGCTATGGAGGTTAACATCAACGAGCCTGTGAGACATGCAAAAGCACACGGCGAAAAGCCCTCCGCACCTGCAGTAGACCTTAAAAAAGCTACCGCGTCCGGCGGCAGTGACGGCTCTGTTAAAGCACAGCCTGTGAAGAGAACATCTCCCAAGGTTGGACGTAACGACCCTTGTCCCTGCGGAAGCGGAAAGAAGTATAAGCAGTGCTGTGGCTTACATGAAAATCCCTAACATGGGTTTTCATGTAAGATATACATATAAGACATCGGGAGGAATGAATAAACATGGTAGAGTACGATCAATATAAATTGTCCCTTAATGCTCTTAAAGGGGATATTGAAGAGCTTGGCAGAGCACTTCACATAGAAAATGTTGTTGCCCAAGCAGAAGAAATGGAAAAATCAACAATGGAACCTGATTTTTATTCCGATATGGAAAAAAGTCAGAAAACACTCAAACAGCTTAAGCAGCTTAAGGGCAAAATTGAACACTACAACAATCTCTCTGTTGAAAGAGACGACCTTTTAACTATTATTGAAATGGCAGAGGAAGAGGATGACTTGAGCTTCCTCGATGAGGTAAAAGAAGGCGTTGAAAAGCTTACGAACGACATCGAAACAACTAAGCTTGAAACTCTTCTTGCAGGTCCTTACGACAAAAACGACGCTATTATCACTCTTCACGCCGGTGCGGGCGGTACAGAGGCTCAGGACTGGGCGTCTATGCTTCTTAGAATGTATCAGATGTGGGCAGAAAAGAGAGGCTTTTCTGTTTCAACAATTGACTACATCGACGGTGATGAAGCAGGTATAAAGGGTGCTACAATCCTTATTGAAGGCGATAACGCATACGGTTATGCAAAGTGCGAAAAGGGTATTCACCGACTTGTGCGTATTTCGCCCTTTGACAGTGCCGGCAGACGTCATACCTCCTTTGCATCGGTTGAAGTTATGCCCGATATTGATGATACTATCGAGGTTAACATCCGCCCCGAGGATATCAAAATGGACGTTTTCCGTGCATCGGGTGCAGGCGGACAGCACGTTAATAAGACAAGCTCAGCTGTAAGACTTACACATATTCCTACAGGTGTTGTTGTTGCTTGTCAGAACGAAAGAAGCCAGTTCCAGAACAAGGACATGTGTATGAAGATGCTTAAGGCAAAGCTTGCCGAAATGGCTGAAGCTGAACATAAAGAAAAAATCGAAGATATCAAGGGTGTTCAGAAGGAAATTGCATGGGGCAGCCAGATCCGAAGCTATGTTTTCCATCCTTACACAATGGTTAAGGACCACCGTACAAACTTTGAAGTTGGTAACATAGGCTCCGTTATGGACGGTGATTTGGACGGATTTATCAACGAGTATCTTCGTTTTAATTCACACAAGGAAGACTAATATAAAAAAGGAGAATGAAAAATGAAAAAGTTAGTATCTGTTTTGCTTGTTGCAGTAATGGTATTTTCGCTTAGTGCGGTAGCTTTTGCGCAGAGTGAACCCAGTGATTGGGCGGTTAATGAAGTTGACTACGATGCGGCAAGATTTCTCAAAGCGGCAATGGGCGAAGATGTTGACTATGCAAAGAGCATTACACGCGAAGAGTTTGCAGTTATAGCACTTTACCTTTACGCGTCTGCATCGGGTATGGAATTGCCCGAAATGAGCGTTGAAAACCCCTTTACAGACTGCAACAACCCCCTTGTTGTAACAGCTTATGGCTTGGGTCTTGTTAAGGGCGTAAGCGAAACTGAGTTCAATCCCGAATCTCCCGTTACACGCGAGCAGATTTGTGTTATGCTTACAAGAATAGCCCAGAAGCTTATTCCCGATTTGAACATGGATATTGTTAAAAATTATCTTCCTAAAATCGATACCTTTGCCGATGGTGAATTGGTAAGCTCTTGGGCAGAAGACAGCGTTAAACTGATGGTGGCTGCAGGTCTTATCAAGGGTACTGACGAAAATAAGATTAATCCCCTTGGCAACTGCACAACACAGGAAGCTTTAATTATCGCAAAGAGAGCACTCAGTCTTGAAATTGAATATTAATTTATTAAAGCACCGTTATGCGGTGCTTTAATAGATTACGGAGGAAAAAGATGAAAAGATTTGTTTTGATTATTATGGTTCTGATAATGATAGCGGGAAACATACCAACTTTTGCGGCAAGTGACCGTATGGTATCAACTGCGGATTTTTCATACAAAAGCTTTACCGCTGCCGCAGGACGGGTAAAAATAACCTTTGATATTAATGCAAATACCCTCTCAGACGGTATTGTGGGTATTGCATCAAGTGCTGTCACACCAAAAAATTATTCGGATTACGCTATATGCTTCCGTATCCGTGCGGGTGGTTTTTTTGACTCAAATAACGGGTCAAGCTTTGACAAAGCGGGCGATGTATACTATACGAAGAATACTACCTACAAAGTTGAAATCGATATAGACGTGACAAATCAGGTGTATAATGCTTTTGTTTACATAGACGGCGAAAAGAAAATCGTTGCAGATAATTATGCTTTTCGCGCATCAGCCTCTGATTTGGGCAAGATTACTGCAAGAAATGGCGGAAGCTACGCAGGAGGGCTATATTATATTGAAAATATAACAGTCGAACAGGAAGAAGGCGAATTTGAAACGTTTGTGCTTCCTAACTTTTTCTGCGAAAATATGGTATTGCAGAGAAATACTCCCCACGTTATTTACGGCAGAGGTACAGGCGAAATAACGGTTACTCTCACAGACGGTGAAAATACTTCGACGGCATCCGTTGATGCTGTAGACGGCTTGTTTGAAGCCATGCTCAGTCCGCTCCCCGCATCACTTACACCTTATACGCTGACGGTTTCCGCAAAGGATAAAATACAAACGATTGAAAACGTTTTTGTAGGCGATGTGTTTATGCTTGCAGGGCAGAGCAATATGGCTCAAAACTACGAGCACCAGACAACAGAACAGCTAGGTGACGGTGTTACAACAAGCAATATGCCCAATCTTTTAACAGACGACAGGGTTAAGTTTTTTAAGCTGTCAAGGACAGCGGCTACAGCAGAAAGCTTTGATGTACCCTTTGAAACTGACGGTTGGCAGCCTCTTACAGATTCCACAAAGAAAAAGCTTTCTTATATAGGCATGTATTTTGCTGCAGAACGGCTTGCCGAAGAGCCCGATGTGCCGATCGGACTTATGAGCACAGCATGGCGAGGTACTACGATAAACCGCTGGATGAGAAAGAGCGATGATAATAAAACATTGAATTTTACCCCTACAAACGGTGATATATACAACAATCATGTTGCACCGCTTGTAAAGTATCCTATCAGTGCTGTTCTTTGGTATCAGGGCGAAAGTGACTCTAAGAATCCTGTTATGTACGAAGAAGCTTTTAAAACCCTCATTTCGGATTGGCGCAACTTGTGGAACGATGAAGACTTGCCGTTTTTGTTTGTACAGCTTGCCCGATACGGTAAAGATGATTATGCTCCTTTAAGAAATGCACAAATGAAAGCATTGGAGCTTGAAAACACAGGCATGGCAGTTATTCTTGATACTGACAAGGGAACCTACAACAATATTCACCCTCTCGGAAAAGAAATTGTTGCACAGAGACTTTATCTTCTTGCAAAAAAATATGTATACGGCGAAGATGTTGTTTGCTCCGGACCCATTTTTGACAAAGCAGAAGTTAAAGACGGAAGTATAGTTGTATATTTTAAAGAAGACACGATAGGTGACGGATTATGTATAAGTAATACATATAACAAAACAGACAGTACTCTTTGCGAATTTGAAATTGCAGACAGCACAGGCTATTTTGTGACGGCAGAGGCAGTTATAAACGATGATAATACAATTACCGTTTCGGCACAGGGGATAGAAGAGCCTCGATATGTTCGTTACGCATATTCCGAGGTGCCTGAAAACCCCAACCTTTTTAATGAAAACGGACTTCCGGCATCACCCTTTACAACTGATACGCGTATGTTCAGTACAAATTCGTTTATGTCCGTAGGAATAAAAGCAGAAAAAGGCAATGTTCAGACTGTAAGCTTTAATGTTACTCCGATGATAGATGCACTTAACGGCGTAATGGGCTTTACCGCAGAGGAAAACAGCATTACCGCATGGAACAGTTGTGGTATAACTGTGCGGTTCAATAAGAACGGATATTTTGAATACATTAATGCAGGCAATTTTGAAACGAGTACGCTTAAATATGAAAAAGGCAAAACATACTCTGTCACGATTATCGCAGATTTTACCGATAACACATATGCACTTATTGCAGACGGAGAAGTTTTGTGTGAAAAAGCTTTGTTCAGAACAGGTTCATTGAGCATGGACAATGTGGGAAGGTTTATGATAAGAGGCGGTGATGGTGAAGCCGCAGGAGAGTTTTTCTTTGAGGATGTAAAAGTGGTTGCAAATGAAGAAAACACTGTCATAAAGGCTCTTGACGGAAAAGAAACCGTATATTTTGTGATTTTGCCGCAAGGCACTGCGTATTTTGCAGATTATGAAGGAAATATGCTTAAAAAAGCCTTGTCGGTAAAAACCGAGGGCGCAGAAATGATAAAAATTGACTACGACAAAGCTTTCTTCTGGGATGATAATATGAAGCCTGTCAGATAAACAAAAAAAGCGGCATCAGCCGCTTTTTTAATGTTTTTTACACGAATATTTGGATGATATGTCACAAAGTGCGTGACCGACCTCCATATCATATTTGCCTGTACGGGAAATATCGCCCAATGAGATAAAACCTACTATTTTGCCGTCATCAATAACGGGAAGACGTCTCACTTTTGCCTGACTCATCATTTTTGCAGCGCTTGACACATCTGCCTCCATACATACGCAGGAAACGTCGTGAGTCATGATGTCGCATACAGAAAAGCGGGACGGATCCTTGTCTTCGGCAGTAATTCTGACAGTGATGTCACGGTCGGTAATCATGCCGATAACTCTTCCTGAATAATCAACAACAGGAAGTGCACCTACGTTGTGCTTTGCCATTTTCTTTGCGGCCTCGCGGACTGTGTCCTGACCTGTGACAGTCAGTGTTTCGCAAGAACAGATATCTTTTACCTTCATAATTGTTCCTCCTTGTCATTTTCGTACAAGGTTAGTTTGTCCGTAATAAAAAGTTTTAATCAGGAAAAACTAAGAACGCGGAGTTAATGCAACTGCAGCAATATAAACTTTGTCACAGCCCATTTTGATAAGAAGAGATGAAATATAATCCATTGTAGAACCTGTTGTATAGATATCGTCAATTAAAAGCGCTGTCCCGGAAAGTTTCATATCTTTGCCTTTGAAGGCTTTTTTTACATTTTTTCTGCGCTGGGAAAGAGGAAGAGAGGACTGTCTTGGTGTACCGTCGATACGGATGATGGTATCCTCTATGGGAAGGTTGAGTATTTTGCCGCAATCGTAGGCAATGAGCTCAGATTGATTGAATCCGCGCTTTAAAAAGCTTTCGCGGGAAAGCGGAACATACGTAATAAAATCAATGTGCGGAAAATCCTCTTCCAGGATGCGGTTTGCTATAAGAAAAGCAAAAGCGTGGCAATGGCTTTCTCTTTCGTGAAATTTCATCGATAATATTGCATGACGCACTTCGTTTTGATATAAAAGCGGTGTAAACGAACCGAAAAAAGCATGGTGATATTTGCGACAGGTATGGCATACGGGAAGTGCTGTGTCATGTTGCATCATACCACACTTGATACACCTTGTCCCTTCTATAAAGGGGAGTGTGTTCATACACTTGTCGCAGATAAAGGTATAGTTGTCATAATCAATAGCCTCACGGCAAAATGTGCATTTGTGAGGAAAAATAAGTGATGTAAGTTTTTTAATAAGCTTCATGATAAATCCTTTTTGAGCTTCTCGGGAAGAGAGCTGTAACGTTTGGTTTCGCGGTTGTTGATAACCATTTTGCCCACGGTTTCCTCGCTGCCTACCAATATGACAATTTCACGTGCACGTGTTACTGCTGTATAGAGAAGATTGCGGACAGTCAGCATAGGCGCAACGGGAGAAACCGAGAGAATCACCGCTTTAAACTCACATCCCTGGCTTTTATGAACTGTCAAGGCATAAGCAAGCTCAAGTTCATCCAGCCATGCAAAATCGTATTCAACCAATCTTTCGTCGTCAAATTCTATTACCATGATTGATTTTTTTGTATCAATATCAAGTATTATACCGATATCACCGTTATATATACCAAGGCCTTCTTCGTTGTCATTTATACGTACATAGGGGATATTGTAGTTGTTTTTTATCTGCATAACTTTATCACCCGTGCGGAAAAGGGTTTCGCCGTATTTTTTCTCCTTTTTGCCCTTTTCGGGAGGGTTAAGATACCTCTGGAGAGTATTGTTAAGTGCAATAGTGCCCGCAGAGCCCTTTTTGGAAGGGCACAAAACCTGAATATGACGAAGCGGGTCATAGGAATAGGTTTTGGGAAGACGTTTTGCACACAAATCTGCAATGGTAGTGTCGCATTCCAATGGCGAGCGAGGCATAAAGAAAAAGTCCTTATCCTTAATGTTGCATATTGGCATTTCGCCCGAATTAATTCTGTGGGCGTTGGTGACAATCATGCTCTCCTGAGCCTGACGAAAAACCTCTGTAAGCGTGATAACCTTAAAACGGTTTGAGTCTATTATATCCTTCAATACATTGCCTGCACCCACGCTGGGGAGCTGGTCGGCATCGCCCGCTAAGATAAGCTTGGCGTCTTTTTTGAGAGCCTTTAAAAGAGCGTTCATCAAGCTTAAGTCAACCATACTCATTTCGTCAACAATTACAATATCGCTGCGAAGAGGATCAATATCGGTGGTGTAGGAGTAATCGTCGGTATCGGATATAATGTCAAGTCCCAAAAGGCGGTGAAGAGTTTTTGCCTCTGCATTACACGCCTCGCCAAGTCTTTTTGCAGCTTTGCCGGTTGGCGCGGCAAGACTTACGTTGAGACCTATTTTGAAAGCTATTTTAAGTATGGTGTTTATAATAGTGGTTTTACCCGTACCGGGACCGCCTGTTATAACCATAATGTTTTCGGTAAGTGCGGCGCGTACAGCGTCATGCTGACGTGAAGAGAGCGTAATATTCTCACATGCCTCTTCAATTGCCGTATCAATATCAATGGGGAGTTTTTTCTTGCGGTTTTTTAAAAGCGACAAAAGTCTGGTTGCAACGCTGAGCTCTTCGTTGTAAAGAGCAGAGAGATAGCACATGTCGGTTTTGGCTTCGTATACTATTTTGCCGGAGGTCAAAAGCTCCGAAAAACCGTTTTCTATATCTACCATGTCACAGCCTAAAAGACGGCAGCAGTATGGAAGCAGGCTGTCTTTGGGGTAGCAGGTGTGACCATTTTGTGCGGCTTCGCCAAGTGCGTGGCGGATGCCTGATTTAATCCTGCCCGGGTGAGATGATGGAACACCCATCTGAAATGCAATGCGATCGGCTGTTTTAAAGCCGATACCCGTGATTTCGTCGCACAGGGTATAAGGATTGCCCTTTATAAGGTCAACGGCAAGTGTGCCGAATTTTTTGTGGATTTTTACAGCCATTTTTGCACTGACGCCAAACTGCTGAAAATACATAACGGTATTTGCCGCGTCCTGACGGATTAAAAATGCCTCGTTCATCTTCATTGCCTTGGCAAGAGAAATTCCCTTTATAGCCGTAAGCTTTTCGGGTGCATTTTTGATGATTTCGAGAGTATCTTCGCCGAAAGCATCGGTCATTTTTATGGCTGTGGCTTCGCGTATGCCGGGGATAATGCCCGAGGCAAGGTAGGTTCTTATTGCAGAAACCTTTTGCGGTATTGTGCGTTCAAAATTGTCGAATTTGAACTGTTCACCGTAGTCAACATGGCTTGTCCACGCACCCTCAAGGCGGACGTGCTCGCCTGCTGTAAGGTAGGGGATATGTCCGACGCATGTGATTAAGTTTTTGCCGAAATTGAGGTCAAAGACACAGTAGCAGTTGTCGTCGTTATAATAAACGATTTCTCTTACTTCGCCTTCGAGTATCTCTTTTTCCATATTTGCCCCTCCTTTTTTTTGATATTTTAATTTTTATAATATAGTCATCGTTTAAAAGACTTGAAAACTCATCACAGTAAACTGTGACGGAGTCTGTTTTAAATACAAGAAAAACTATAAGAAAAATAACGGATAATACTAAAAATACCGATAAAAATACATTTGTCATATTAATTCGCCCCGATATCATTTTATGAGTATCGGGGCGTTTTTGTTAAAGATATTTTTTGAGGTTGTCCACGCAGTCAAGCTTCTCCCAGGGAAGAGACACATCGTCACGACCAAAGTGACCGTATGCGGCTGTCTGCTTGTAAATGGGTTTTCTCAAATCGAGACGCTTGATTATTGCCGCGGGACGGAGGTCAAATTCCTTCAATACGATTTCGTTAATTTTATCATCGGAAATCTTACCTGTACCGAATGTATCTACGCGTACACTAACGGGGTTTGCAACACCGATTGCATATGCAAGCTGAATCTGACACTTGTCGCAAAGAGCGGCTGCAACAAGGTTCTTTGCGATATAGCGAGCCATATATGCTGCACTGCGGTCAACCTTTGTGGGGTCTTTACCTGAAAATGCACCGCCACCGTGAGGCGCATAGCCACCGTATGTATCAACAATAATTTTTCTGCCTGTGAGACCGCTGTCACCATGAGGACCGCCGATTACAAATCTGCCTGTGGGGTTGATAAAAATCTTTGTGTCTTCATCCATGAGAGAAGCGGGGATAGTTGCATCAATAACATGCACTTTGATATCTTTTTTTATTGTTTCCAAAGAAACGTCGGCTGTGTGCTGTGTGGAAACAACAACAGCGTCAATCCTCTTGGGAGTATCGCCGTCATATTCGACAGTAACCTGTGTTTTACCGTCGGGACGAAGGTAGGAAAGAGTGCCGTTTTTGCGAACCTGGGTAAGACGCTTTGCCATTTTCTGCGCATAGTAGATAGGCATGGGCATATAAACGTCTGTTTCGTTGGTTGCATAGCCGAACATCATACCCTGGTCACCGGCACCTGTGTCAAATTCACTAGTGTCGCCTGCTTTTGCTTCAAGAGACTTGTCCACACCTAAAGCAATGTCAGCAGACTGCTTGTTGAGTGTGTTGAGTACTGCAACAGAGTCATAACTAAAGCCCATATCGCCTTCGGTGTAGCCTATTTCCTTTATTGCATCGCGTACAATCTGCCTAACGTCAGGCTGATGAGTGGATGTGATTTCGCCGAATACCATAACCAAACCTGTTGCCGCGCATGTTTCGCAAGCAACCCTTGCATTGGGGTCATGTGCTAAAATATCGTCAAGAATGCTGTCAGAAAGAGTGTCACAAACCTTATCGGGATGACCCTCTGTAACAGATTCAGATGTAAATAACTTTTTCTGTAATTCCATAATCATTACCTCCTAGAAAATTAAAATAAGCCGAGGAGCAATTTAACCAACCATGAGCCTACCGACATGATAACTCCAGCCGAAAGGACACCGCCTGAAATTGCAAGAAATGCGTCGCGGAATTTGTAGCCGATAAATGAAGCTACAAGAGCACCGGTCCATGCCCCTGTGCCGGGAAGGGGAATTGCAACAAAAATGAACAAACCCAGGTTTTTGTATTTGGTTACTTTTGCTTCGTTTTTCTGAACCTTTCTTTCGAGCCACTCGGGGAACCAGCGGAAAAGCTTGGTTTTTTTGAGAAGATTACAGAACGGTGTGATAAACAAAAGAATAAAAGGAACAGGCAAAATATTGCCAAGTATTGCTATTATGTAGCTGACAACAGGGTCAAGACCCAGTGCTGCTGCTATGGGAATAGCACCGCGGAGTTCAACTATTGGTACCATTGAAATCAAAAACACATATAAGTAGTTGGCACTTGCAGCGGAAAAACCCAGAGCGGTAACAACCGAAACTGCAAATGACTGTATAATATGCTGGATTTTTTCAATCATGTGACAATAACCTCCATTAAAGACATTCATTATCTATATTATTCTATAATGAAAACGCTCTTTTGTCAACTCAAAGAAACCAAAATAGTTAACAAAAAAACTGTTGACAAAAAACGCCTGCTTGTGTATTATATTAGTAACAAAATAAACCGTTGATTCGGAGATAACGGCAGGATATGTGCTCACAGAGAGCAGGGGTAGCTGAGAGCCTTGCAGTAACAGCTTGTCAAATGGACCGATGAGGGCGCAGACCAAAGGGGAAACTCGAGTATTTTGCGACGTGTGCGAGCGTCAATCGCAGGGGCATGTTAGTGCTCATAAGTGTGCTCGATTGAGCAAAACAAGGTGGTACCGCGGGATTATTCTCGTCCTTGATTGTATAGCAATCAGGGGCTTTTTTAGTTTTTGCCCCTGAAAAGAAAGGATTTGGTATTTGTGAAAAAAGGTAGATTCGGTATTCACGGAGGACAGTATGTTCCCGAAATACTCATGAAGGCAGTTAATGAGCTCGAAGAGGCTTATAACAAGTATAAGGATGACCCTGAGTTCAATCGTGAGCTCAAAGAGCTTCTTGATAACTATGCGGGAAGACCATCTCTTTTATACTATGCTGAAAAAATGACAAAAGACCTTGGCGGTGCTAAGATTTATCTTAAGAGAGAAGACTTGAACCATACAGGTAGCCACAAGCTTAACAACGTACTTGGTCAAGTGCTTTTGGCAAAGAAAATGGGCAAGACGAGAGTTATAGCCGAAACTGGAGCCGGTCAACACGGTGTTGCTACAGCTACAGCGGCGGCTCTTATGGACATGGAGTGTGAAATCTTTATGGGCAAGATTGACTGCGAAAGACAGGCACTCAATGTTTACCGTATGCAGCTACTCGGTGCAAAGGTACACGCTGTTGAAAGCGGTACGCAAGTACTTAAGGACGCCGTTAACGAAACAATGCGCGAATGGACTAACCGTATTTCCGATACGCATTATGTTTTAGGCTCTGTTATGGGCCCGCATCCTTTCCCCACAATCGTGCGTGATTTCCAGAGCGTAATAAGCCGTGAAGCAAGAAGCCAGATACTTGAAATTGAAGGCAAGCTTCCCACTTGTGTTATGGCATGTGTTGGCGGTGGCAGTAACGCGATGGGTATGTTCTATAACTTTATTGGTGACGAATCTGTTCGTCTTATCGGATGTGAAGCCGCAGGTCGTGGTATTGATACAAAAGAGCACGCGGCGACAATATCAAAGGGTAAATTGGGTATTTTCCACGGCATGAAGAGTTATTTCTGCCAAAATGAATACGGTCAGATAGATGAGGTGTATTCGATATCTGCGGGACTTGACTATCCGGGTATCGGTCCCGAACATGCAAACCTTTACGATTCGGGAAGAGCTGAATATGTTCCCGTAACAGATAACGAAGCCGTTAACGCTTTTGAGTATCTTTCCAGAACAGAGGGCATTATTCCTGCTATCGAAAGCAGCCACGCTGTGGCACATGCAATTAAGCTTGCTCCCACACTTAAAAAGGACGATGTTATCATTATCTGCCTTTCGGGTCGTGGAGACAAGGACGTTGCGGCAATTGCGAGATATAGGGGGGTTAATCTTTATGAGTAACAGACTTGACAATCTTAAACGCGAAAATATCTTGGGTGCTTTTATCACACCCGGAGATATTGATATTGAAAAAACAGAGGAATATATCCTTTCTATGATTGACGGAGGTGCTGATTTTATTGAGATTGGTATTCCGTTTTCTGACCCCATTGCCGAAGACAGTACAATTCAGGAGTTTTATATCAAGGCACTTGAAAACAAGGTTAACACCGATACTATTTTTGACTGCGTTAAAAGACTTCGTAAGGATACCCAAATCCCCGTTGTTATCATAACAAACGCAAACCCCGTGTTCAGCTACGGTATTGACTGCTTTTTTGAAAACTGCCGCGTTTCGGGTGTTGACGCAATTATAATGCCCGATGTACCCTACGAAGAGGTTGACGAGTTCAAGATTGCGGCAGATAAAAACGGTGTATATATAATCATGGCGGTTGCTCCCACAGACGAAGCGCGAATTGAAAAAATAGTAAAGGATGCAAAGGGCTTCTTATATGCAACTGCACTTGCTGAAAACACTGTTGAAGATATGGAAAAGCTGATACATGCAGTAAAGGCTAAAAAGGATATCCCCGTTGTTACAAAAGATGAAAATTTCAAGTGTGACGGACTTATTTTGTCAAATGAAATTGTTAAGCTCATTGACCGCGGTATGGAAACAAAAGCCATAAGCCATTTTGTGAAAAGTTATAAATAAAATAAAAAATGTCATCGGAAGATGACATTTTTTTATTGCATAAATAAGGGGAAAATGATACACTGTAATCGGGTGATGAAAATGAAAAAAGTTTTGAGTATTTTTATAATAATATCTATGCTTTTTGCAGTAAATGTAAATGCTGCAGAGATTGTCTGGAGTGAGTACCAAACAGGCGGTAATGTCACGGCAAATGTTCACGGAGTTGAAGCAGGAGACAAGGTTATAGTTGGTGTTTTCAATGAAAACGGTGAACTTGTGCGTGCAAACAGTGAAGTTGCTGAGGGTGACGGTGTAGAGCTAGGCGTTAATTCAATCGGCGGAAGCTATACCAAAACCTTTATATGGGATAAAGACAGTCTTGAGCCTGTAAAGGATGAAACATCCAGCCTTACAAAGGACGGCATAAAAGATAACGCTATTTTCAGTGACAATCAGCAACCAAACCGCAACGATACTGTTGTGGGATATCGTACCTTTGACACGGTAACGGGCGAATATATGATTAAAATTGATATTGCCGTATGGAAAAAGGGCGACAACGCAATCGTGATAGGCGACAGCAGTAACGGAACTCTTAGTTACGGAACAAGTTCTGCAACACTGCTTTTTAACGGTGATAATTTTGCAGTGAGAGACGGAAACGGTAACGGAAGCTATGCGGCAGAGGCGGTTAATCTGTGTGCGGCAGAGCTTAATAAAACTTATGAAGTAGTATTTTGGGGCAACACTGAAAGCGATACATACAAGGTTATAATAACAGAGGGTAAAAACCGCTATACAAGTGAAACAATACACTCAAGAACAAATGGTACAAGTCTTGATACTATAGCTCTTATTTCAAACGGTAAAAATACCACTGTGGTAAACGGATGCTATTCAAATTTTGCGTTTTTGGGCAAAAACCTGACAATTATAACTGACCCTGATGATATGGTGCTTGACCCGATATATGTTTATGAGGGTTTTGAAGGACTGTATTACGGTTTGATGGTTGACGGAAAATATGTGCGTGGCAACAACGGCAAGCTCACCTATGATTATACAAGTGTAAGCGATGACAGCGCAAAGTTTTTGCCCCGTGATATGGGCGATGGAAGCCATGCCTTTGTATGCAAAAGCTCCAATAACCGCATGACAACACCCTCAACAATCCTGCAGAGTATTGCAAGTGCTGCATACGCAACCAATGACAACAGCCAGCACTGGATAATGGAAAAGAGCGAAAACTGGAAAAAAGATAATTTGTCGTATTATCTAAAGCATATTGACAGCGGCAATTATATAGGCAAGGCTCTTTGGGGCAGTAATCTCACATTGAGAAATGAAAGCGGTAAGGCAGAGGTAACCTTTGTACCCCTTTATAATGAAAGTCCGTTGTATCAGATTAGTATGACAAACGCGTATAACTCTCTTACAGAAAGACAGAGATTTATGATAGAATCTGTTTATGAATCCGTTGCAGGCGACATTTTCGGTCGTTATGGCGGTCATAGCGAGTGGACTCCCAGAATCCGAATGGATAATCTCTTTGCCGAAATTTTGGGCGGCACTCTCACGGAGAGTGAAAAGATAGCGAAGTTTAATGAGTTTTTAAATGGTACCAACGGATTCATATATTCCGGTCAGGCAAGCTATGAAACAATAAGCACATCCCTCCCGGGAACAGAAGGCTTGTACTGGAAAATTGACGAAGGTACGGCAGGCACTTATGATTTCTGGCGCGGCACAACGTTAAGCGGTGTGTTATATAATCTGACAATTTATGAAGCTGACGGCACGGTGCAGCAGACCATTAACCTTTACGTGCAGGATGACGGAATTGCACAAAAAAATGCTGAAACCTTCAAAAGTGTAATTGTGCAGATACCGTATATTTTCCGAAGACACCTCAAAAATGTTAAAGTAAGAAGTGACAGTGCCAACAGCTACAACGGCGGTGGCAGTGATATGTACATAAGACTTAACTGGTCACCGGTTGCAAACGACATGCGCAGCACTGTCGTACATGAGCTCGGTCACATTATTGACCAGGCGTATGGCACATGGTCCAATGGCAGTGGCTGGGCAGCAGCTAAGAGTGCCGATATGTACGCTGCTTCCGAATATGCTAACTCAAGTAATGCAGAAGACTTTGCAGAATTTTGCAGACTGTACTTTTCGGCATACGGCAACCGGGATATACAGAGAGGTCTTCAGGTTATTATGCCTGAGAGATATGCTTCTTTCGGCAGACTCAGGAAGAATAATCTCGATGGTTGGGGTCTGTGGGAGGATGAATACACAAGCTGAGTTTGTGTGTTCGTTTTCCGAATGTAGAATTGAAAGAAAATGGACTTGCCATTTCGCCAATGTCATTAAGTTAAGAAATTGCCATTTGGGACAGTCCCCCTTTGGTTCGTCGGGAGACGACAAACCAAAGAAACCTTGCGAGGTTTTGTTGGGACAGTCCCGAAATGGCTTTAAAATGCAAAGTGCTAACTTAATGACATTGGCCATTTCGCAAGTCCATTTTTGAATTTATAAAAGTGAGACAAGTTGATAGATTTCAATAGTTCTGCACTTAAAAATCCATTTGGGATTACTTCATAGTCCCAAATGGATTTTTTTTTAAAGCTTTTCTTTTGCTATTGAAAGCATAAGTTTGATACGGTTTTCCTGGTTTACACGTGTTGCAGAGGGGTCATAGTCAATGGGGACAATATTCGCCTCAGGATACAATTCGCGTATTTTGCGAACCATGCCCTTGCCGCAGATGTGGTTGGGAAGACAGCCAAAGGGCTGTGCGCAAACTATGTTTTCGTAACCCATCTGGATAAGGTCAATCATTTCACCGGTTAAGAGCCATCCCTCGCCCATTTTGTTACCATGACCGATAACGCCATTTACGTTTTCTTTTGTATGAGAGTAGGGCATAGGGGGAGTAAACTGCGGATATTTTGAAAAAGCGTCAATCATAGCCTTTTCAAATTTTTTGAAGAAGTTGAAAAGTATTGTGCACACAAGCTTTTTAAAAGGATTACCACCGTAGAGGTTGATATCCTCAAGGCGGTTATCAACCTTAAAGAGCATAAATCCGAGGACACCGGGAAGAAGAACCTCACAATCCTGAGATGCCAAGAATTCTTCAAGGTTGTTGTTGCCCAAGGAGGAATACTTAACATAGATTTCGCCTACGACACCTACTTTAACCTTGGGTACCTTGTTTATTTTAATTGTGGCAAAATCTGCAACGATTGCGTCAATGTTTTGGTAAATCTTTTTAAACGAAAAATGCTTTTTCGCAGAAAGTGAATCACAAAGTGTGTTGACGTATTTTTCAACCATTTTGTCGGTTTCGCCCTTTGTTACCTCGTAAGGACGTATCTGGTTTTTGAGTGCCATTAAAACGTCACCGTAAACAAGACATGCCATAGCTCTCTCAAGAAGTGGAAGAGAAAGCGAGAAGCCGCTGTTTTTCTCAAGACCCGAAAGGTTAATACTGATAACAGGTACTTGTGCAAAACCTGCCTTGACAAGCGCTTTTCTTAAAAGGTGAATGTAGTTTGAAGCACGGCATCCGCCACCTGTCTGTGTTATCATAAGAGCTGTTTTGTTAACATTGTATTTGCCTGATTTTAACGCATGAATCATCTGACCGATAACAAGAAGAGCAGGATAGCATGTATCGTTATGTACGTACATAAGACCTTCCTGAACAACTTCTTCACTGCGGTTTTTGAGTATTTCAATGTTATAGCCGAAGGTTTTGACAACAGGTCCAAGGAGGTCAAAATGTGCCTCGAGCATATAAGGAGCTAAAATAGTGTAGTCCTTTTTCATTGCTTTTGTAAATTCAACATGATTAGGCATAATTATCCTCCTTCCTTATAAGGTTGCAAGTAAACTGCGAAGTCTTATTTTTACTGCACCCAAGTTTGTGATTTCGTCAATTTTAATCTGAGTGTAAATTTTGCCTCCGCTCTCTAAGATAGAGCGAACTTCATCTGTGGTGATGGCGTCAACACCGCAACCGAAAGACACCAACTGAACAAGGTCCATGTCTTTCTGGGTTGTAACATACTTTGCGGCACGGTAAAGACGGGCATGATATGTCCACTGGTCAAGCACACCGGGACGCACCTCGGGCGCAAGATGGCTTATGGCATCCTCTGTTATAAGAGCTGTATCAAAAGCTGTTATGAGCTTATCAATGCCGTGGTTTATTTCGCCGTCAATATGATAAGGTCTGCCCGAAAGTACGATGATGTGCTTGCCTTCTTTGCGTGCACGGGCAACAATCTCGGCACCCTTTTCACGTACTCGGGAAAGGTAGTTTTCTCTTTCTGCATAGGCAAGTGTGCTTGCATCTGTTACAGCCTTTGGTGTAAGTGTGGGGAAATACTTTTTAAGGATTTCATATATTTTTACGGGGAAATCGTTTTTACGATGAATACCTATGTAGTCGTAGATAAAATCGATATCTTCAACTTCGGGGCAGTTTGCGGCGATTACCTCGGGGTAATATGCCACAACAGGGCAGTTGTAATGATTGTCGGAGTTTCCGTCGTCAAAATTATATGTCATACAGGGGTAGAAAATATGCTTGATACCCCTGTTGCACAATTCCTTTACGTGACCGTGCATCAATTTTGCAGGGAAACATACTGTATCGGAGGGGATAGTCACCTGTCCTTTGAGATACAACGCTCTGGAAGAAGCAGGACTTGCAACAACCTCAAAACCAAGATGTGTAAAGAATGTATGCCAGAAAGGATACATTTCATACATATTAAGCCCCATCGGAATGCCGATTTTGCCCATGCCGCCGTCTTTGGATTTATAAGACGAGAGAAGCGAGAGCTTATAAGCATAAAGGTTGAGGCTGTCATCGGGAGATTTTTTGGTAATAGGTCTTTCACAACGGTTGCCGCTTATAAATCTTCTGTTGCCTTCAAATGTATTAACTGTTAAAAGACAGTTGTTTGTACAACCCGAGCAGTTAACTGTTTTTGCAGTATGCTCAAAGGTGTTAAGAGCTTCTTTTGTGATAAGGGTGCTTGTTTTTGATTTTTTGCTCTTAGCATAAAGCGCAGCACCATATGCACCCATAAGTGCTGAAATGGAGGGACGAATTACCTCTACACCCATTTCCTGTTCAAATGCGCGGAGAACAGCATCGTTCAAGAATGTACCGCCCTGCACAACGATGCGTTTGCCGAGTGCATCCTTGGAAGAAGGGCGTATAACCTTGTATATTGCATTTTTTACAACGCTTGTAGACAAACCGGCAGAGATGTCTTCAATCGTTGCACCGTCCTTTTGAGCCTGCTTTACAGATGAATTCATGAACACTGTACAGCGTGAACCTAAGTCAACGGGCTTTGTGGCATATAAGCCTTTTTTGGAGAATTCTTCGATACCGTAGCCTAATGCGTTTGCAAAAGTCTGCAAAAAGCTGCCGCAGCCTGAGGAGCAGGCTTCGTTAAGATAGATGTTATCAATAGCACCGTTCTTGATTTTGAAGCACTTCATGTCCTGTCCGCCGATATCGATGATAAATTCAACATCGGGCATAAATTTTTTTGCAGCAGTAAAGTGTGCAACGGTTTCAACAATACCCCAATCAACACCGAAAGCGTTTTTGATAATATCTTCACCGTAGCCTGTTACGGCAGAGGATACAATGTTTATATCGGGTTTTTTAGTGTATATATCGGTAAGAATATCGCGGATAACGGGTACGGGGTTACCGCTGTTGGAAGAGTATGTGGAATATAAAATTTCGTCATTTGAATTTATGAGCACAGTTTTTACGGTTGTACTGCCTGCATCAATACCGAGGAAAATTTCGCCGTCTGCATCGGACAAAGTTTTCTGATTAACAGTTGCCTTGCTGTGGCGAATGCTGAACTCTTCGTATTCTTTTTCGTTTTTGAAAAGAGGTGTAAGTGTGTTGAACTGTCCGTCCGCAGAGTATTTTTCGATGCCGTCAATAACACTGTCAATCGATACCTCTTCGTCAGCACAAACTGCCGCACCGAGAGCAACGTAATACAAGGAGTTTTCGGGACAGGTACCGCGTCTTCCGAGCGCTTTATCAAAAAGGTCACGCAAAGTGGGGAAGAATGTTAAAGGACCGCCCAGATAAACAACATTGCCCTCAATGGGTCTGCCTTGTGCAAGTCCGCCGATGGTCTGATTAACAACTGCATCAAAAATGCTGGCAGATATATCGTATTTGTTTGCGCCCTGATTGAGAAGTGGCTGGACATCACTTTTTGCAAATACACCGCAACGAGACGCGATTGTATAAATCCTCTCGTGCTTTGAAGCATATTCATTCATTTCGGTGGGGGTAAGCTTTAAAAGCGTTGCCATCTGGTCAATAAATGCACCTGTACCGCCGGCACAAGAGCCGTTCATTCGTACCTCGCAGCTACCCTGCAGGAACAAAATCTTAGCATCCTCGCCACCAAGCTCGATGATAACATCGGTACCGGGAAGGAAAAGGTTTGCAGAGGCGCGTGTTGCGTAAACCTCCTGCACAAAAGGTACATGAGCAGAATCGCTCAAGCCCATACCTGCACTGCCCGAAATTGCAAAAAGATAATTTTTTGTATCGGGGAATTGGGATTTTATTTTGTTTAATAATTCAACACTTTTTTCTTTAATCTGAGAAAAATGCCTGTCATATGATGAAAATACAATATTATTTTGTTCGTCAAGGACAACACATTTAAGTGTAGTTGAGCCGACGTCAAAACCTATACGCATCATAAAAACACCTCCATTACGACAAAAGCTTTCAAAATATTATATCACTAATGATAAAATCAGTCAATGTTGAAAACAAATAATAAATGGTAAAGAATTTATGAACATTATTTAATAAAATATCAAAAAAATAAATAACGGCTTGAAAAAGAATACGCACTATGGTATAATTTTGTGTATGAGTAAAATTTGCACCTCGTTGAAAGAAAGGGTGGTTTTGATGGACGAGAACAAAAACAAAGAAAACTTTTTCAGTGAGGATTTTTCCTTTGAAAAAAATGATGAAAAGGATAATAAAGGCAAAAAGGAGAAAAGCGCAATGCAGGAAATCTTTGAATGGGTGGCATGTATAGGTATTGCCTTTATTGTTGCTTTTGTACTTAAAACATATGTGATGACTATTGCAGTGGTTGACGGCCCCAGCATGGAAAACACTCTTCATCATGCCGAAAGGCTTATCACATGGAAACTTGGATATGAGCCTGAGCGTGGCGATGTGATTATATTCCAGCCCAAGAAATCCACAAGCGAGAAGCCCGTTTATTATGTGAAGAGAATTATCGCAACGGAGCACGATGATGTTATCATTGACTATAATCAGAATGCAGTGTTTGTAAACGGCGAAAAAATAGAAGAAGATTATATCAAAGACGATGTAATGCTTGAGCGCGGCAGCGTTGTTGATAACGGTATTATTAAGGTTGTTGTGCCCGAGGATCATGTATATGTACTCGGTGATAACCGTAATAACAGCGAAGACAGCCGTTCTTCAAATGTTGGCTGTGTGCCTTGCGAAGATATCGAAGGAAAGGTTGTTTTCCGTTTTTGGCCGCTCAATAAAATGGGTACAGTGGAATAATTTCAGAGAGGCTGTTGCGTTAAGCAACAGCCCTTGTTTGAAAAAAGGAGGCAAAAATAATGGATATACATTGGTTTCCGGGTCATATGACCAAAGCTAAACGAATGATGGAAGATAACATGAAGCTTGTGGACTGCATTGTCGAAATTGTTGATGCACGATGCCCCCTTGCAAGCCGAAACCCCGATCTTCCCAAATTATCAAAGGGCAAAAAAACACTTATTGTTATTAATAAAACCGATATTGCAGACCCAAACGAAACACAAAAGTGGCAGAACTATTTTTTGAGAGAAGGCTATCCTTCTGTAACGGTCAGCAGTATTAACGGTAAAGGTATAGACAAACTTACGAATGCTATTCGCGATCTTATGCGCGAAAAAATCGAGAGAGATAAACAACGCGGTCTTGTGAACCGCCCCATACGTGCGATGGTTTGCGGTATTCCTAATGTTGGCAAATCAAGCTTTATCAACAAACTCTACGGAAAAGGTGCAACAAAGGTTGGTGACAAACCGGGTGTTACACGCGGCAAGCAGTGGATTACACTTCCCGGAGGGATAGAGCTTTTGGATACTCCCGGTATTCTTTGGCCAAAGTTTGAGGACAAAGAAGTGGCGATGCACCTTGCTTTTATAGGCTCTATCAAGGATGACGTTTTAGACACTGAGGAATTGGCGGCAAATCTTTTGAAACGACTTTGCGATGAATATCCCGATATGCTTACAGCGCGCTATAAGATTGAAATCGACAAAGAAGACAGTATGTATGACCTTTTAGAAAAGGTGTGCAGAAAGCGTGGCTTTATCTTAAAAGGCAATGAATACGACGGACTTAGAGGCGCAAGCGTTGTTCTGGACGAATTCCGCGGTGCAAAAATAGGCAAAATTACATTGGAGAAGGTGCAGTAAGATGCCAAGATTAACAAAAGAGGAAGAGGCTCTTCGCCTTAAATCCATGTGGGATATTGAGAACACACTTTTTGCTGAGGATTATGACATAATTGCAGGTGTTGACGAAGCCGGCAGAGGACCTTTGGCAGGAGATGTATATGCAGCAGCGGTTATACTGCCGAAAAACCTTATTATTGAAGGACTTAACGATTCTAAAAAAATAAGCGAAAAGAAACGTGATATGCTTTATGATGTCATAAAGGAAAAAGCCGTCGCATGGGCGGTTGCTACCGCTTCAGTTGACGAGATTGATGAGTATAACATACGTAATGCTACATATATTGCAATGAACAGAGCGCTCAGTGACTTAAAAACAAAGATTGATTATGTTTTGGTTGACGGTGACTGTATAAAGGACTGTGAGTATCCTTATTCGTGTGTTGTTAAGGGTGACAGTAAGAGCGCATCGATTTCTGCGGCATCAATTTTGGCAAAGGTTACACGAGACAGATATATGCTGTCTTTGGCTGAAAAATATCCCCAATATCAGTTTGAAAAGCACAAAGGTTACGGAACGGCACTTCATATCGAAATGCTGAAAAAATACGGTGCAAGCCCCGTTCACAGAAAAACATTTATAAAGAAGTTTGTGTGATATGTTAAAAAGAGAAATTGGCAACAAAGGCGAAGAATTGGCTGTTAAATACCTCAAAAAGAACAAATACAGGATTATTGAGCGGAATTTTAATGTCCCGAAAATCGGCGAGATTGATATTATTGCAAAGGATAAGGAATATCTTGTTTTTGTTGAGGTAAGACTGCGGAAAAACACAAGCCATGGTTCAGCCGCCGAAACAGTTGATGTTTACAAACAAAAGCGGATTATAAAAGCGGCACTGACTTTTATGAAACAGCACAATGTGTGTGATGTTCCTGCAAGGTTTGATGTTGTATCGGTTACGGGCGATGCAGACGGCAAGCATACTGTGGAGCTTATCAAAAACGCATTTGATGCAAATTGAAAAAAATTTATGCAATACTTAAAAAAAAGTATTGCATAATTTTACATAAGGGTGTATAATCATTCACATCAAAGGAGATGTTACCATGAAATTGGAAGAAATTAAGGCATTGGATAAAGCAAGTTTTATGAATACCTTTGGCGAAAGAACTCCCGTAGCCTTTGAAAAAGGTGAGGGGATGTATCTTTATACCGAAAACGGTGAAAAGTATCTGGACATGTTTGCAGGTATTGCAGTAAATGTGCTCGGATACAATCATAAAGAGTTTACGCAGGCACTTTGTGAACAGGTTGGCAAACTTTTGCACACATCCAGTCTTTATTATATAGAAAGCCAGGCGCTTTTGGCAAAAAAGCTTACCGATATATCCTGTGCTGATAAGGTTTATTTTGCAAACAGCGGTGCCGAAGCAAACGAAGCGGCAATAAAGCTGGCAAAGATTTATTTTTATAAAAAAGGCGTGGAAAAATACGAGGTTATAAGCCTTAAATCATCTTTCCACGGAAGAACACTCGCAACTGTTGCGGCAACCGGACAGGAAAAGTATCAGAAACCGTATTACCCTTTAATTCCCGGATTCAAGCAGGTTGAAATCAATAATATCGAAGCACTTAAAGAAGCGGTAACTGATAAGACATGTGCAATACTTCTTGAACCTGTACAGGGCGAAAGTGGTGTGCATCCCGTGGATGACGCATATATAAAGGAAGTAAGACGTATCTGTGACGAAAATGAAATCATACTTATTTTTGACGAAATACAGACAGGCATCGGTAGATGCGGCAAAATGTTCTGCTATGAAACCCTCGGTGTAGAGCCTGATGTGTTTACATTGGCGAAAGCTCTGGGTAACGGTGTGCCGATAGGTGCTGTGTGCGCAAAGGATTTTGTGGCAAAGGGATTTGAACCGGGCGACCACGGTGGTACATTCGGCGGCAATCCTTTGGCGACAAGAGCAGGGCTCAGCGTACTTGAGGCAATGGAAAAGCAAAATCTTGTTGACAATGCTGAAAAAATGGGCAACTACATTGTTGACCAAATCACATTAGCGCTTGGCGATAAAGTCAAAGAAATCCGTTACAAAGGCTTGATGATTGGTATTGAATTATTTGCACCTGCAGCCGAAGTAAGAAAAAAGCTTTTCGAGAAAAAAGTGCTTGTAGGTGCAGTAGGGAATACACTGAGAGTACTTCCTCCGCTCATTATTACAAAAGACGAGGCAGATATATTTATCAAAGCATTGAAGGAGATATTATAATGAAACATTTACTTACATTACACGATTTGACGACTGATGAAATCAATCAGATTTTAGATTTGGCAAAAAAGCTCAAGAGCGATTTGAAAAACGGTATAGTTAATGAGCCCTTAAAGGGTAAAACTCTCGGTATGATTTTCTCAAAATCATCCACAAGAACAAGAGTTTCCTTTGAGGTTGGTATGAGCCAGTTAGGCGGCAGAGCATTGTTCTTATCCTCTAACGACATTCAGCTCGGTCGTGGCGAATCAATTTATGACACAGCAAACGTGCTCTCCCGTTATCTTGACGGTATTATGATAAGAACATATGCACAGAGCGATGTTGAAGATTTGGCAAAGTACGGTTCTATTCCGATTATCAACGGTCTGACAGACCTTGTACACCCCTGCCAGATTTTGGCTGATTTCCAGACAATTGAGGAATACAAGGGCAGAAGAAGCGATCTTAAAATTGCTTACGTAGGCGACGGCAACAACATTGCACATTCACTTTTGTACGGCAGTGCAAAATTAGGTGTTGATATTGCGGTTGCGTCTCCCGAAAACTACACCTGTGACGAAGAGGTTATTGCAAATGCCAAGGATGACGCAAAGAAAACAGGTGCACAGATTATCCTTACACATGACCCCAAGGAAGCTGTCAAGAATGCCGACGTTGTAATTACAGATACATGGTGCTCTATGGGTCAGGACGCTGAAAAACAGGAAAGAATAAAGGCGTTCCAGGGTTATCAGGTTGATAAAAACCTCTTTGGTTTGGCAAAAGACGATGCAATATTTATGCACTGTTTGCCTGCATACCGTGGCTACGAAGTAGCAGAAGAAATCATTGACGGACCCATGAGCGTTATTTTTGACGAAGCAGAAAACAGATTGCATGCACAGAAGGCAGTTATGCAGTTGTTAATGAGTGAATAAAACACCTCATCCGTCAGCCTGTGGCTGACACCTTCCCCTCAAGGGGAAGGCAAATAGGAAAAGGACTGATTATTATGAATAAATATTTTGAGGTGCGTCGTGCAAGCGAGCATGATGCAGAGGCAATAGGACAGATTACGGCAGAAGCTTTTGAAAAATACTGCGAACTGGCAGGTCTTGAAACGATTGCCGCACTTAACGAAACAATCGAAGATATACACAAGGATATAGAAGAAAAAATCGTACTCGTTGCATATATCGACAATGAAGTTGTAGGCAGTGTGAGAGTTGGCATCAACGAGGAAACCATGGAGGCATACCTCAGCCGTTTTGGCGTGAGCACAAAGTATCAGAATCTTGGTATCGGTAAAGCTCTTATGAATATGGTTGATATAACCATGCGTCACAACAAGGTTAAGCGCATTTGCCTGCATACTGCGTCAAAGGTTTTTTCTTTGGTAAGATTTTATTACGGCAGAGGCTTTTATATTGATTCGACAAGTAAAGACCGCGGCTATGTGAGAGCACTACTCGTAAAGGATTATGAATGATAAAAAAGTGAGGATTTTTCCTCGCTTTTTTTGTGCAAAAAAATGTCGATACATGTAAAAAAATCTATTGCCTTTAATAATTTAAAGAGCTATAATTGTCTATATGACCAAATACGCGGAGGCAAGGAAAAATGGCAGATATTGAAATAAAACTGGACGGAGATATGCCCGATAGCAATGACTATACAGCAGAGGATGAGGCTTTGCGCAGAAAAATACAAGAGGGCAGAGAGATACGCCGTAAAAAGCGTAAGAGAAAGCTCTTGATTGAAAGATGTGTTTTTCTTGGTGTTGTTGCGCTTATAGTTGTTTTAATAATATGGGCAATAACCGGGGTGATAAATTCTAACCGAGAAAAGGTGCGTCAGGCGGAAGAAGCTGCGGCACTTCTCGAAAAGACAAATGAAGAGGCTTTGAACGAGGCAGACCGTCTTGCGGCAGGCTACGATTACGACGCTGCAATTGAAAAAATTAAAAGTTGCAAAGATTACGAAAAAAACACTGACATGGTCAATGCGATTAAAAAATATGAAGAAACAAAGGCAACGATGGTTCGCTATGCCGATGTGACAAGCATTACTCATGTGTTTTTCCACACACTTATTGCCGATACAGCGTTGGCATTTGACGGAGATTATAAGGAAGCAGGCTATAACCAATACATGACAACCATCAGTGAGTTTAATCGCATGATGGAAGAAATGTATGCACGCGGTTACGTGTTGGTGGATATACACGATATTGCCAAGGAAGTTACCGACGAAAACGGAAATACAAAGTTTGTTCCGGGCGATATATATCTTCCTGAGGGCAAAATTCCCTTTGTTATGAGCCAGGACGATGTATCGTACTATGACTATATGACAGGGGACGGATTTGCTACAAAAATCGTGATTGATGAAAACGGAATGCCTACATGTGAATATATACAGCCTGACGGCACAGTAACATACGGTGATTATGACCTTGTGCCTTTGCTCGAAAGTTTTATACAGAAACATCCCGATTTTTCATATCGCGGAGCGAGAGCAGCTTTGGCAATCACGGGCTATAACGGAGTTTTGGGCTATAGGACTTGTCCGACAGAGGCAGGATATAATCCGGACGATATTGAAAAGGCAAAAAAGGTTGCCGAAAGAATGATTGAATGCGGTTGGACCTTTGCCAGCCATACATGGGGACATCAGAAATACGGACTCGTAAGTTTTGAAAAGCTTAAAGAGGACGCTGCAAAATGGGACAAGGAAGTAAAACCTATTTTGGGTGATGTGGATGTACTTATATATGCAAACGGATACGACATTGCAGGCATTGAAAGCTATTCGGGTGAGAAATATGAGTTTTTGAAATCACTGGGATTTAAGTATTATTGTAATGTGGATTCATCCAAAGCATGGGTGCAGATACGAGACGGATATGTGCGCCAGGGAAGACGAAACCTTGACGGCTACAGGATGTGGTATTCGCCCAAAAAGTTGGACGACTTGTTTAATGTGGAGGATGTATGGGACAATACAAGACCAACTCCCGTACCGCCGATTTAAAAACAAAAAATGACGCTGCAATTGCAACGTCATTTTTGTTTTTTAACAATACGGTAAAGTTTAGTTTATAGATAAGAAAAAATGTTTGTGGTATGATTAACTTGGAGATAATAAGGCTAATAAACAAGGAGGTAATGGTATGAAAAAAATTACAATCCGAACAGCCGAAATGTTCAAATGCAGACTTATTGAAGATGAAAAGTCTGACGCAACCATAGCAAAATATACAGCTGATGTTAAAGCCTTTATAAACTACCTTGGAGAAAAAGAACTCACAAAAGAAATAGTTGCCGAATATAAGAAAAAACTTATGACAAAGTATGCACCTGTCAGCGTAAATGCCACAATTGCGTCGCTTAATTGCTTTTTCAGTTTTTTGGGGGCAAAAAATCTGAAGGTGAAAACAATCAAAATCCAACGAAAAATTTTTACGGACAATGAGAGAGAATTGTCAAAAGAAGAGTACAGAAGACTGTTAATCGCGGCTGAAAAAAAGTCAAACAAAAGAATATATTATCTTATGCAAACAGTTTGTGCTACGGGCATAAGAGTGAGCGAGCTTAAGTATATTACAATTGCTGCCGTAAGAGACGGACATGTACAGATTGACTGCAAGGGCAAAATGCGTGTGGTGATGATACCAAACAAACTTTGTCGTGCTCTTGAAAAATACGCAAAAGCTCTGGGAATACAAAAAGGCCCCATTTTTGTAACAAGAAATGGGAAACCTATGGACCGAAGTAATATTTGGCATGATATGAAAAAGCTCTGCGCCGAAGCAAACGTGTCAAGGAAAAAAGTTTTCCCTCATAATCTCAGACATCTTTTTGCAAGGACCTACTATTCTGTGCAAAAAGATATAGTAAGATTGGCAGACATCCTCGGACACTCAAGTATAAACACGACTCGTATTTATACCATGGAGACAGGGGACGTACACCGCATGCAAATCCAGAAGCTGGGACTTTTGCTTTGTTGAAATAAAAAAACCACATAATCTGTATTATGTGGTGAAATGTAAGACATACATAGCCTTAACGCTTAGAATTGTACCACTTACCAACAATTTTGTCAACCGTTTTTTGGAATAAAAAAACAAATTTTCAAACAAACAAATGAAAAATTGCGCATCAGACTGTAAAAACCAATGCCAAATACAAGCACTGGTCTTTTTTGTATGCAAAAAAACTATGTGCTTGTCACCTTTTTTCATATATGAAGTTTTACGATACCACATAATACAGATTATGTGGTATTTTAATCACATAATACAGATTCTGTGGTATTTCCTGTACGATTTCATTTGATGAAATTGTA
>CAZNIC010000002.1:0-4328 GCA_964572985.1 uncultured Oscillospiraceae bacterium | reverse complement strand
CACATAATACAGATTCTGTGGTATTTCCTGTACGATTTCATTTGATGAAATTGTACATACACGGCAGATAGGCAGTATTCATCAGTCTATTTGCACTTAAATACATTTTTTTGACAATTTCCTCCATGAAATTGTAACCGCTTTCGGGGAGGGGCTTTATTATAAGTCTCTCTCTGAATACGCGGGATAACAGGAGGTTTTCATATAAAAGAGGTGATAATATGGGCGAGGCCATTACTGTTGTGGTTGTATTGTTACTGCTGCTGATAGTATGTGTCATTGTTGAAATAGTGGTTCCTTATAAAAAGGAAAGCAGTTACATAAAAATGGAAATTTTACGCTCGGTTAATCACAGAGAAAAGGCTCACTGGAAAAGAGAGCTGAAAAGACTTAGAAAAAGATATCTCCCGTTCTTATACATGTTTGATAAGGATGTCAAGCGGAGAAAGTAGAAAGGAGAAGAATTCCAATGGAATGGTTGTTTTTTGTTGTGGGCATTATAGTAGGCGGTTTCTTTGGATTTCTTATCTTTTTTGTCAATTATTATTTCAAATCCGTAAGGCACAAAGAAATTGACAGATGAATATGAATTAAATCGGGGGGACTGGATACACAATGCTCTGAGGTCGACAGTGTAGTATTCAATTCTCCCATTTATGCGTTTTATACGCAAAATATATGAAAGCATTTTTATGCTTTGATTCCCTCGTCCCGCATTCCTTTGGGGCGAAAAGGCAACACTGTTATGGGGCTTTCCCATAACAAAGAAATAAGTTAAGGAGGAATATAATCTATGAGATTAAAAAGATTTTTGGCATTTGTAGTTGCTTTTGCTATGATTATGGGTGTTATGCCCGCAATGAGCTTAACTGCATTTGCTGAAGACAGTAGTGTTATCGACACAGAAGCTGAGCTTAGCGCAGCAATCGCTGCAGGCGGCAAGGTTGTTCTCGGTGGTGACATTGAAGTGGTTACTGAAATCAAAATCGGCGCAGACGTAACAGTTACGTTGGATCTGAACGGTTATGAAATCACATCAGGTTATCAGGAAGGTAGTGCTGAAAAGCATATTTATCCTTTCAATAACTATGGTACCTTTACTATCATGGATAGTGTAGGTACAGGTAGTATTACAGGCAGAGGTATTTTCGTGCAGACCGGTTCAAAGCTTACTGTTGAATCCGGTAGCATCTACGCTATAGACTCCAACGGTGGCTCCGCTCTTTACCAGTATGGCGGTGACATTGTAATCAATGGCGGTCATATCGAACAGAAGGCAGAAGGTACATATAACTTTGCAATTAATGCAGCCGGCGGTACTGTAACTGTTAACGGTGGTGAAATTTACGGTAACCACGGTGCTATTGCAGCAACAGGTGCAGCTGTTACCATTCACGACGGTAAATTTGTATGTACAGGCTCTGCAGGCATGACAGACAACGTGCTTTATTCTTACGATAGTGGTACAATCACTATTAACGGTGGTACATTTATTGCTGACTGCGACAGTGCTTCCGGCGGTTGCTGTGTATATGACGCAAACGGCGGCACAACAATCTACGGCGGTACTTTCTCAAATTCTTCCGGCGGTGACGTTTGGGGTACAACAGGTACAAAGATTTACGGTGGTACATTTGAAAACCTTACAGAAACATCACACGTTGTTGAAGGTGCGGTTATCACTAATGGCGGTGTAACATACGTTATGGGTGAAAGCGGCTTGACAGAAGTTGTTGCTAAGGCAGGCAATGCAATTTACTTTGACCTTGAAACTGCTCTTAATGCAGGCGGCGAAGTTACACTTCTCCGTGATGTTGTACTTACAGATGGTGTAACTGTAAACAGCGGCGTAACAGCTGCTCTTGACCTTGCAGGTCACACAGTAAGCCAGACAAAGGAATGCACAGAGAACTATGCTATGATTACAAATAAGGGTAACCTTACAATTAAGGATAGCAGTGCAGATGGTACAGGTAAGATTAGCTTTACTGATACAGGTGCAGGCGATAACAGTTTTGGTTGGGGTTCTTATACAGTTCGTAACGACGGTACATTGACTGTTGATGGCGGTACAATCGAAAACCTTTCTCAGCAGAATGCAAACGGCGTTGTTCATATGTACTGTGTAATTACTCAGCATGCCGGTGCTACTACTATTAATGGTGGTACAATCAGCAATCCCACATACAGAAGTGTTCGTATAAGCAATGGTGCACTTACAATTAATGGTGGCACATTTGAAGGTCAGGTTTGGATTCAGCCTGCCAATAACTCTGTAGAATTGAAAATCACAGGTGGTGAATTTGCTCCTACAGGAGTAGATGGTTCTTCTGTATTTGTTGAAAATGCATCAAAGACAGTAGAATTCAGCGTTACAGGCGGTAAATTCAACACTAAGATTGGCTGCTCTGACGCAACAGCACTTGCAGGTGCAATCACAGGCGGTACATTCACAGAAGCTGCTAAGAATAATACAAATGAAGCTCTTCTTGCAGAAGGCTTTGTATTTGTTGAAAACAGCGACGGTACATACGGTGTTGAAGCATACGTTTGGGACCGCGTTACAATCACAAGCCTTGAAGAACTCATCATGTTCCGTGACGCTGTTAATGCAGGCGACACATACACGGGCAAGACAGTAACACTTACGGCTGATATTGACCTTGCAGGTGCGGAATGGACACCTATCGGTAACTCTACAAATAAGTTCCAGGGTACATTCGATGGTGGCAACCATACAATTTCCAACCTTGTAATTAACAAGGCAGGCACGAGCAACATGGGCTTCTTCGGCTTTACAACAAACGGCTCTGTAAAGAACCTTACGATTGAAAATGCCCTTGTTACAGGCAGACTCAATGTGGGTGTTGTAGCAGGTACACCTTACACTTCCACATATGAAAACATTAAAGTAACAGGTCACGTTGAAGTAAACGGTATGGCATATGTTGGCGGTGTGTTCGGTAAGAACGTATACGCTAACCTTACAGATATCACAGTAGACGTTGACGAAACATCTTACGTAAAGGCTGTTTCCACAGAAAACGGCACAGCTTACAGAACATACGTAGGCGGTGTTATCGGCTTCATGGGTGAAGGCGGTCATACAGTTAAGAATGTAACAAGCAACATTGCGGTTAGCGGTGACGTTAGCGATATCGGTGGTATTACAGGTATTGCACACTACGGCAACAGCTTTGAAAACGTTACATGCTCCGGTACTGTAACAGGCCCCGAAGGTGAAGAAGAAGTGGGCGGTATCGCAGGTGTATGGCATAACCAGGCAGGTTACACAGTAACATTTACAAACTGTGCATACACAGGTACATCTGACGTTGCTATGGTTGGTGCGGCATATACGACTACAAACAACACAGAGGCAACATCCGGTTCTCTTGTTATTGACGGTGCAGTTGCATGGCCCGGCGTTGCAATGATCGGTACAAAGATGTATGCAACACTTGCAGATGCTTTCAAGGCAGCAGCTAACGGCGATACAGTAACTCTTCTCAGTGATGTTGCTGTCGACACCGAGACTTACACCATTGCTGACGGTGTAGCTCTTACTCTTGATATGAACGGTAATAAGATTACTGTTACAGATAATGCAACGGCAAACTATGAGCTGTTCTACATCTATGGTGAGCTGACTGTTACCGGTGACGGTACTATCGAGCTTACTTCCACAAACGACCGCGACTGGAATGCGATGTCCGCAATTTTCCACAACCGTGGCGGCGTTCTCACAATCGAGAATGGTACTTATAAAAACCTCGGCGGCACCGACATGGCATGGGTTGTTGACAACAGCGGCAACTACTATGGCGATGCTACAACAAATATAAAGGGCGGTACACTGACATCTACCTATACCGCTATCCGTAACCGTATGGAGCAGAACAGCCACGGCGCAAGCGGTACAGCTATTCTGAATATCTCCGGCGGTGAAATCACAGGTACAACCAGTGCTGTTTGGGCACAGGCTGCAAGCGTTTCCGAAACATCTCCTGCAACGGGCGTAATCAATGTTTCCGGCGGTAATGTTGGTGTAATCAACACAGCCCGCAGCTCCGGTGCTGAGTGCATGACCACAATCTCCGGCGGTACTGTTGCAAGCTTCAAGGGTGAAGTAGGCGAGCTGACAGTAACCGGTGGTGAGATTACCGGCGCAATTACAATCCTGTCCGCTGACGGCGAAGAGGTTGACTATGCTGTTACAGCTGATGGTGTATACGTACAGGCAGTTGCAAAGATTGGCGACGTTAAGTATGCAACACTTCAGGGTGCTGTTAATAAGGCGGCTGTAGATGGTTCTGATTCTGCGGTTG
>CAZNIC010000001.1:0-138330 GCA_964572985.1 uncultured Oscillospiraceae bacterium | reverse complement strand
TTCTCGCGGCAGGATATGCAACAAGACTTTATCCTTTGACAGAAAATTTCCCCAAGCCGTTACTCGAGGTGAACGGCAAGAGTATTCTTGACTACCTTATCGAGGATTTGGACAAGAATGCTGATGTAAATGAACATATTATCATTTCAAATGCAAAATTTGCTCATATTTTTGAAGATTGGGCAAAGAACAGCAACTACACAAAGCCCATAACTGTTTTGAATGACGGCACAATGAGCAACGAAACAAGGCTTGGTGCAGTACGAGACATCCTTTTTGCAATCGAAAAGTGCAACATTGATGAGGATATTTTTGTGCTTGCGGGTGATAACCTTGTTGACTTTTCTCTCAATGAATTCGTTGAGTTTGCAAAGGGCAAAAAAACCAGTTGTGTAATCGTAAACTATGAAGAAAGCATAGAAGAATTACAGAAGTGCGGTGTAATGGTGCCCGATGAAAACATGAGAATTATCTCCATGGAAGAAAAGCCTAAGGAACCCAAGAGCAATTGGTGTGTAGGGCCTTTCTACTATTATCCCGTTTCTGACCTTAAATGGATTAAACAGGGTATTGAAGATGGCTGTGCTGTTGATGCACCCGGTAGCTTTGTGTGCTATCTTTGCGAAAAGATTCCTGTTTATGCTTGGGAAATGCCCGGTACAAGATTTGATATCGGAGGATTCGACAGCTACGAAGAGGTTAAGAAAACCTATAAAGGAATTGTTAAATAATGCGGAATTCGGAATGCGGAATTCAAAATTAAAGAAAAGCAGGCAGAATTTCTGTCTGCTTTTTGAATTGAGGGTGAAATTATGGATGCAAGAAAGTTGATTTATGATACATTTTTGAAGCCTTTTGAAAAAAGAGTGTACGGAAATGTGGGCGTTGAGCTGGAGTTTCCGCTTGTCAATCTTGACAAAAAACCTGTTGACGAGCGCGTTGCAAAAGGAATATTTGACCACTTTTTAAAAAAGGGATTTGAAATTGAAATAGAAGAAAACGGACAGCCGTTGTTTATTGCAAATGCTGATGGAGATTGCCTTTCGTTTGACAACTCCTACAATAATTTTGAGTTTGCCATGAATTATGGTGATGACCTAACCTGTATTGCCGACAGGTTTTATAAACTGCTTGGCGAAGTGCAGGCGTATTTTAAAAGTCATAACCATGCCATAGTAGGTATAGGCAGCAACCCTTACAAGAAATATACCCAAAAGAGCCATGTGGATTTTTCAACCTATAATATGGTGGACGAATACCTCACAAAATTCGGAAAAATGGGCCCTTATCCTGATTTTCCGGCGTTTTTGTCCAGTGCTCAAACTCATTTGGACATTCCTCTTTGCGATATACCCAAAGCATATAGTCTGTATGCAAAAATGGATTTTATAAGAGCTGTTTTGTTTTCAAATTCGCCTGATTTTGACCGTAAGGGTTATATCTGCTACCGTGACTACCTTTGGGAACAAAGCGCGTTTTCTCTTTGCCCAAACATAACAGGCAAGGTTGAGGGCGAGTTTAAAACAAATGATGATATAGTGGACTATTTTATAAAAAAGGGTATGTTCAACCGTAAAAGAAACGGAAAATACGAAGTTTTTGAGCCCGTGGGAATAGAGGAATATTTTGCGCGTGAAGACGCAACGGAGGATGATATAAATTACTATCTTTCTTTCAAAAACGTTGAGCTTACGCGTCGCGGAACTCTTGAAATAAGAAGCGACTGTGCACAGCCCTTTGAAGCGGCATTTGCCCCGGCGGCTTTTAATTTAGGTATTGCATTCAATATGTACAAAGCAGAAAGTATTCTCCTTGACTTTTTCAAGAAAAACTCTATTACAAAAACAAATACCCAACTCCGCAATGAAATAATCCGCGGAAAAGCGGATTTGGATGATGAAAGCTTGTATGAGCTTTTGGAAAGCATGCTTGAGTGCAGCAGAAAAGGTCTTGAAAAGCGGGGGAAAGGTGAAGAAAAATACCTTTTGCCTCTTTATGACCGAGTTGCCAGAATGTCAAACCCCGGCATGGAAGCTTATTTTTATGATGAAGACGAGCTTGTGGATGTATATTCGCAAACATAAAAAATCCCCGCTTTGCGGGGATTTTTTTGCGCTTGTTATTTTATTGTATAACCTAATGATTTCGGCATTACCTGCACATAGGTTTGCTTTGTGCTGTCAAGAATAAGCTCTTTTCCGTCCTTGGTATAAAACTCGAGCTGACTGGTTCTTGATGTGCGACGCCATGTGATAGGTGTTTGTACTCCGTTTGCTATGAAAATACCCTCGCCGCTGCCGGTTGTCTCAAGCTCCTGTCGGGGAGAACCGTCGCCTAAGGCGTAATTGTCAGCAAACTGAATAATAATCTGTCCGGCCTGCAGTCTCGCACCCGATTGGGTGGGATGAGGCTCGGAATTGATATAGCGGTCATAAAGTCCTGTTTTTGCATCATATTTATATGATACATAATAAAACGGTGCGTAGGGGATTGTAATATCTGTAGCAGTTTCGCCTTCGTATACCGGGGCTTCGGATGAAAATTCGAAGGGGAGAACATCAGAAGTCTTTTTGTAACCCAGTGCGTCTGCAAGGTTATTAAGATTGCTTATTGATGTGAAAAGCGAATGATAATCGCCGTTGTATTTGCGTTCGCGCCAATAATAGGTAGGTTCATACACAAGACCGTTCATATTGTCCACATTCATAGTTTCAATCTGTTCCATTGCAAGCGGACTGAAACCTGCGTGAGCATAGAGTGCATCGTTATCCAAAACATAGTCTAAAAAGTAATGCCTTGATGAACGAACAGGCCCGATTTTGGGGGTATCTGTACCTTTAAAAATTGCCATAAGTCTGGTAGAGTTACCTTCAACGTACATTTCGTATATAATGTAAGCATCTTCAAGTCCTGCATGGGGACGCGAAGAGTTGCCGTCGTTGTCAATCATGACAGCATATGCTCTTTCGTCGGTATTAAAATCAGAGTAGTCAGCCGCTTTTTCGGTGTTTGTTTCGGTAGCTTTTTCCGAAGCTACAGGCGGTGACTGGAGTGGCGTATCAGATTTTGACGAACACCCTGCTAATGCTATTGCTAAAGAAAAAAGCGCAATTGCGGCAAAAAGGAATTTTCGCATAACATCATCTCCTTTCAGTTTATTCTATCACACATACGTCTCTCTGTCAAGAAAACGCACCGTGTACAAGGCTGTCGCCTTCAGGGAATTTGAGGTAAAAACACGCCTTGATGAACAAAAAAGTATACCTAAATATAAAAAAGTGTTTGACATAACGGAGGTTTGTGTGTAAAATATAATTTAAATATATTCAGTTTGTCTGTCGCGGACAAATGTCCGTGTGGTAAATATAGAAAAACCTTACAATGGTTTCAGACAGGTTTTAGAGGTCTCGGCAACGAAAGGAACGATTATAATGAACAACGAAGAATTATTAAAACAGTATTTGGAAATTGCAGAAGGTAACTATGCAATTGCTCCGGATGCTTATTCAAAATTCAATGTAAAAAGAGGACTGCGTAATCAGGACGGAAGCGGTGTGCTTGTAGGTCTTACAAAAATCGGTGAAGTACACGGTTATGTGCTTGATGACGGCGAAAAGAAACCCGACGTAGGTAACCTCCGTTACCGCGGTATCAGCGTTAACGATATTGTAAATGCGTGCAGCGTGGAAAAAAGATTTGGTTTTGAAGAAACCATTTATCTCATACTTTTCGGCAAACTGCCCACAAAGAGCCAGCTTGAAGAGTTTACGGAGTATCTCAACAACTGTCGTCCTCTTCCCAAAAACTTTACTGAGGATATGATTTTGAAAGCTCCCAGTACAAATATTATGAATAAGCTTGCAAGAAGCGTTCTTGCTGAGTATTCTTATGACCCCAACCCCGATGACACATCTCTCGAAAACATGCTTCGTCAGTCTATCGAATTGATTGCACGTTTTCCTGTGTTTATTGCGCATGCGTATATGGCAAAGGCTCATTATTTTGACGGCAAGAGCCTTGTAATCCATTCGCCCAGAACAGATTTGTCCACAGCCGAAAACTTTTTATACATGATGCGTCCCGACCATCAGTACACAGAGACAGAAGCCAGAGTTTTGGACCTTACGCTCATACTTCATGCTGAGCACGGCGGCGGTAACAACTCTGCGTTCACAACACACGTTGTATCCAGCTCGGGAACAGACACATACAGCGCAATAAGTGCGGCGATAGGCTCCTTGAAGGGTCCTCGTCACGGTGGTGCAAACGCAAAGGTTATGGGCATGATTGACGATATCAAGGCTCATATATCCTCTCTTACAAACGAAAAGGAAATCACCGATTACCTTGCGAGAATCATAACAAGACAGGCATATGACAAGACAGGTCTTGTATACGGCTTGGGTCACGCTGTTTATACAGTCTCCGACCCCCGTGCAGTAATACTGGAAAAAGCTGCCGAAACTCTTGCCAAGGAAAAGGGCAGAGAGGACGAAATGGAACTTTACCGCATCATCAAGAGTACTGCTCCCAAGCTTTTTGCCGAAATCACAGGACACGACAAGATTCTTTCTCCCAACGTGGACTTTTTCTCAGGCTTTGTATATTCTATGCTGGGTATTCCCCGCGATGTATATACACCTATGTTTGCTATGGCAAGAGTGCCCGGTTGGTGTGCTCACCGCATTGAGGAAATGACGGTTTCGTCAAGAATTATTCGTCCTGCGTACAAGTCGCTCTCCTCAAGAGCAGCTTATGTAAACCTTGAAGACAGAGAATAACGAAATTAAAATAAAAAAAGGATTTTGCCTCGGCAAAATCCTTTTTTGTATTGAAAGAACGACGATAATATGCTAAAATAAAACTTGGATTAAGACCGCGTTAGGGACATTGCCTACTCGGAGTTAGCCCATTCACTCACTTTTTCGCAATCAAAATAAAAAATGAATGAATGGCTATGTCCCCATACTGCTGAAAGATGTTGCAGTTATCTAATCAAAGTGGACCAAAAACCACAACTAAAGGGAGGAATTCAAATGGTTACAAGCATAAGAAACGGTATGCCCATGTATGACACTGACGGCAAAATGGTGCACGCGCACGGTGCCGGCTTCTTGGAAGACAACGGCTATTACTACATGTTCGGTGAAGTTCGTGACGGAGACAAGCGAGTTGCCTGCTACAGAAGTAAAGACCTCATGAACTGGGAGTTCAGAAATGTTGTTTTGCGCATCACTTCCGAAAAAAAGCCTCATTACATGAGAACAGACCTTGATTTGGTTTATCAGGGCAAAGGCGTAAATATAGAAAGACCCAAGGTGCTCTACTGCGAAAAAACAAAGCAGTACGTTATGTGGATGCACTATGAAAACGGCGTTGACTACTGCGCTGCAAGATGTGCAATCGCAACATGCGATACAGTTGACGGTGATTATGTGTACCGCGGAAGCTTTAACCCTGTAGGCAACGACGCTCGTGACTGCACACTTTACAAGGATAAGGACGGCACTGCATATTTCTTTGCATCGGGACGAGACAATGCAGACATGATGGTTTATCGCCTTTCTGATGACTATATGTCTGTTGACGAGCAGGTAAAGGCTCTCTGGGCAGGTCAGTACCGCGAAGCTCCTGCTGTTTTTGAAAAGAACGGTAAGTACCATATGCTTTCTTCCATGTGCACAGGTTGGAATCCCAATCAGGGCGGCAGTGCATCGGCGTATGAAATCGAGGGCAGATGGACATCTATTAAGAATTTCGGCGATACCGTTACATATAACTCTCAGCCTACAGCGGTAGTTAAATTCGGCGACAACTTTATCTATGTGGCTGATAGATGGGATCCTGTTGATTACGACAATTCAGGGTATATTTTCCTGCCTATCAACGTGGAAGACGGCGTATGCAGCATTGAATGGGCGGACGAAATCAGCTTTGATGTTAAAACAAAAACATACTCCGTATTTTCTATTGAATCCGACGACTACCGTATTATGACTAACGAATACACATCTTATCTGGCAAGTGACGGATGCGAGCTTATGACAAAGCCCTTGTCCTATAAGGACGAAAGCCTTATCTGGAATTTTGAAAGAAAGGGCGACTGGTTTAGCGTTGTTCATAAAAAGAGCGGTAAGGCACTTGCAAGTGACGGTACACTTCGCGAGGTTTCCAATAACCCCTCCATGCTGTGGAAGATTGAAGAAACCGAAGACAGACAGCGACTTATCAATGTTGAATCCGGCAAGGTTTTTGCGGCACGCGGCAGACGTGTTATCCTTGCAAATCCCGATGATAAGTTCGGTTATCTCAGAATAGTTAAAAAATATTAATGAAAAAAACCTGTGGCATTAGCCACAGGTTTTTAGTTTTGAAATATTATTCACTTACCAATTCAGATGCAGGTTCGTCAGGTGTTACCTGAGTATATTCAGTATCAGAAACGGGATTGCCGTATGTTTTGTTAAGAGCTTTGTTGATGTCGATAGCATTCTTGATAATTGCTGCTACTACAACAACCAAAAGTATACCGTACACTACAGCGATTACCGATTTGAAAATTGTGCGAGCCTTTTTGGAAGAATAATAAATGCGCTTGTCGGTAAGTATTGCATATACGCATACAAACAAAAATGCTGCAACCAAAGCCACAACCGTTGCTCTCGTGCCCCAAGGGTTACCGTAAAGGATACCCAACGTGGAAATCGAAACAAAGAAGCACATCAAAGCATACTTAATGAGTGATTTGTTTGATTTATATGCCGAATATGATGCGATAACCATACCGGCTCCGAGACCGAGATAAATCATGATAAGTCTGACTGTTCTTGCCCCTGCCATGGTTGCTTCCGATGAAAACATCGAATTCACCAAAACAAGCACCAGTGCGTATATGATTATGCTGCAGCTTATAATGGTAATGTTATTCTCAGCTCTTTTTTGAAGTTCTGTATCTTTACTTTTTTTGATTGACTTTGCAGACTTTTTCAAGATGCACCCTCCTAAATGTTTATTAATTAATATAATACATTTTTTTTTGCATAAAGTCAACAAAAAGAAGAAAAATAATGGTCGAATAAAATTAAGCTAAAAAAATATGCAAATTTCTAGGGGCAAAGTATTGCAATTATGAGTGTTTTTGTGTATAATATTTAATTAAAGATTACAACAAATTTTGTAATAAAATTTGAAAGGGAAGGTGCTGAAATGAAAGCATATTTAATCCTTGAAGACGGCTCTGTTTATTCAGGCGAAAGTATCGGTGCGGTACGCGACTGTATCTGTGAGGTTGTGTTCAATACATCCGCTGTCGGTTATGTTGAAACCCTCTCTGATCCTTCCTACTACAGCCAGGGTGTTGTTCTCACATACCCCATCGTGGGCAGCTACGGTGTAAATCTTTCCGATATGGAATCAAATCGTATCTGGGCAAAATGCCTTATCGTGCGTGAACTCAGTCAGGCGGCAAGTAATTTCCGTATGGAAATCACACTTTCTGATTATCTTTGCCGTTACGGTGTGCCCGGTATCGAAGGTGTTGATACACGTGCTCTTACAAAGAAACTCCGTGACAATGGCACAATGGCAGGCTTTTTGACAACAACTCACTTTGAAGTTGACGAGGTTGTAGCAAAGCTTAAAGAATATAAGTCAAAGAACGCCGTAAAAGCGGTAACGAGTGTAAGCAAAGCACATTTTGCAGGTGATGGCAAAAAGGTTGCTGTTATGGACTACGGCGTAAGAAAAAGTCTCGTAGACGAATTCGTTAACCGCGGTATGGATGTAACTGTTTTCCCTGCAACTACTTCCGCGGATGAAATCCTCAGCGAAAAGTTTGACGGTATTATCCTCTCTAACGGTCCCGGGAATCCCTGTGATAACGAAGACCTTATCGAAGAAGTAAAGAAAATTTACGCATCCGACGTGCCCATGCTGGCTGTTGAGCTCGGTCATGAGCTGTTGGCACTTAGTACAGGCGGCAAAGTTGAAAAGATGGGTCACGGTCACAGAGGCGGTAACTATCCCGTTAAGTTCCTTGATAAAAACCGTTCTTATATCACAAACCAGAATCATGGCTATGTAGTGACCGCCATTGACGAAAGCATTGCCGAGGTAAGCCACGTTAATATTAACGACGGAACAATCGAAGGCGTTAAATACAAAGGCAAGAATATTGTGTCAGTGCAGTTTGCACCCGGCAGCGAGACAAGCTTTGTTTTTGATGAATTTGTAAACATGATGGGAGGAAATCAGAATGCCTAAAAAAGCCGGTATAAAAAAGGTTCTTGTTATTGGTTCCGGTCCTATTGTTATCGGACAGGCAGCAGAGTTTGACTATGCAGGTACACAGGCATGCCGTACCCTTAAAGAGGAAGGCATGGAGGTTGTTCTTATCAACTCTAACCCCGCTACCATCATGACAGATAAGGATATTGCCGATAAGGTATATATAGAACCTCTTACAGTTGATACTTTGAAGAAAGTTATCCTCGAGGAAAAGCCTGACTCCATCCTTCCCACACTTGGCGGTCAGACAGGCTTGAACCTTGCAATGGAAATTGCAGAAACAGGATTTTTGGAAGAACATGGCGTGACACTTCTTGGTACAAGCCCCGAAACAATCCGCATGGCGGAAGACCGTCAGGGCTTCAAGGACGCTATGGAGGATATAGGTCAGCCCTGTATCGCATCCAAGGTTGTTGAAACTTATGCAGATGGTCTTGAATTTGCATACGAAATCGGTTTCCCCGTAATCATCCGTCCTGCTTACACGCTTGGCGGTACAGGCGGCGGTATTGCAAACAACGAAGAAGAATTTTCTCAGATTGCACCTCACGGTCTCCGTCTTTCCAGAGTTGGTCAGATTTTGGTTGAAAAGTGTATCGCAGGCTGGAAGGAAATCGAGTTTGAAGCAATGCGCGACAGCGAAGGCAGTGCTATTACTATCTGTTCTATGGAAAACCTTGACCCCGTAGGTGTTCACACAGGCGACAGCATAGTTGTTGCTCCTGCGCAGACACTGGCAACTAAGGAATTTTCCATGCTCCGTGAAGCGGCACTTAAAATTATAAACAAGTTGGGCGTTGAAGGCGGCTGTAACATTCAGTTTGCACTCGAACCCAACAGCTTTGAATATGCAGTTATCGAGGTTAATCCCCGACTTTCCCGTTCCTCAGCATTGGCAAGTAAGGCAACAGGTTATCCCATTGCAAAGGTTGCTACACGTATTGCTCTCGGTTACAACCTTGATGAAATCAAGAACGCCGTAACAGGAAAGACATATGCGGGATTTGAACCTGCTATTGACTATATCGTAGCAAAGTTCCCCAAGTGGCCCTTTGACAAATTTGTGACAGCTGAGAGAAAGCTCGGCACACAGATGAAGGCTACAGGCGAAGTTATGAGTATTGCAACAACCTTTGAAGGTGCTCTTTTGAAGGCTGTGCGTTCTCTTGAACTCAATATTTTCCAGCTTGATTTGCCCCAGTACAGAGAGTTCACAAAGGAAATGCTCTACGAAGAGCTTAAAAAGATTGACGACATGCGTCTCTTTGTTGTGGCTCAGGCTCTTCTCCGCGGTATCACCGTTGAAGAAATCCACGATATTACCAAGATTGACAACTGGTTCTTAACAAAAATTAAGTCGATTGTTGACCTTGGCGAAGAAATGAAGAAGGGCAACCTTACACCCGAGCTTCTCGAAAAGGCAAAGATTTATGGCTATACAGATAAGGTTATCGGCGAATGTGTTGGTATGGATGCCAAGGCTGTTAAAGAAATGCGCAAGGCAGAGGGCATTATGCCTGCATACAAGATGGTTGACACATGTGCGGCTGAATTCCCCGCTGTTACACCTTACTACTATTCCTGCTACGGCAGTGAAAACGAATCCACAGGCGAAACACAGGAAGGCAAAAAGAAAATCATGGTACTCGGCTCCGGCCCTATCAGAATCGGTCAGGGTATTGAATTTGACTACTGCTCTGTTCACTGTGTATGGGCGTTAAAGAGCCTCGGTTACGAAACAATTATTGTAAACAACAACCCCGAAACAGTATCTACTGACTTTGACATTGCGGACAAGCTCTACTTTGAGCCTCTTACTCCCGAAGATGTTGAAAACATTGTAGATTTGGAACAGCCCTACGGTGCTATTGTTCAGTTTGGCGGTCAGACAGCTATCAAGCTTACAAAGGCACTTAAGGAAATGGGCGTTAAAATCCTCGGCACAAAGGCAGAAGACGTTGACCGTGCCGAAGACAGAGAGCTCTTTGACGAAATCCTGGAAGCTCACAATATTCCCCGTCCTGCAGGCAGAACTGTTTTCACTTGCGAAGAAGCTATCACAGCTGCAAACGAAATCGGTTATCCCGTGCTTGTAAGACCGAGCTATGTATTGGGCGGTCAGGGTATGGAAATTGCATATAACGACCACGACATCACTGTGTATATGGAAATCATCAACCGCAGTGTGCAGGAGCATCCTATCTTGGTTGACAAATATGTTATCGGTAAAGAAGTTGAAGTTGATGCGGTTTGTGACGGCAAGGATATTCTTATCCCCGGCATTATGGAGCATATCGAAAGAACAGGCGTTCACTCCGGTGACTCCATCTCGGTTTACCCCACACAGACAATCAGCGAAAAAGACAAGGAAACAATTATTGACTATACAGAAAAGCTTGCTAAGGCACTTAATGTAGTAGGTCTTATCAACATTCAGTTTATTGTGGCACCCGACGGTGTTTACATCATCGAAGTTAACCCCCGTTCCAGCCGTACAGTGCCTTATATCAGCAAGGTAACAAACGTGCCTATTGTAAAGCTTGCTGTAAGAGCTATGATGGGCGAAAACCTCTGCGATATGGGCTACGGCGTTGGCTTGTATCCTGCGGCTGACTATGTTGCAGTTAAGATGCCTGTGTTCAGCTTTGAAAAGCTGCATGATGTTGACACATCTCTTGGTCCTGAAATGAAGTCTACAGGTGAGGTATTGGGTATTGCGCCCACATTCCACGAAGCACTTTACAAGTCCTTTGTAGGTAGCAATATGAAGATTCCTACAGAAGGCAACCTTCTTATCACTGTACGTGATACAGACAAGGAAGAGGTTTGTGCTCTTGCCAAGGAATTTGAAAAGCACGGTTTCAGAATTTATGCTACAGGCGGTACATGTAAGTACCTTATTGATAACGGCGTAAACGCAAAGAAAGTTAACAAAATTGCCGAAGGTGCTCCCGATATATTGGACTTTATCTCCGGCGGCGGTTGCGATCTTGTTATCAATACACCTACACGCGGACGCCAGCATAACCGTGACGGCTTCAAGATAAGAAGAACAAGTGTTGAAAGAAGCATTCCCTGTCTTACGAGCCTCGATACTGCAAAGGCACTTCTCAATAGTGTTGAGCAGAAGGAAACAGGAGAAGTAGGTATTGTTGATATTTCAACTTTGTGATAAAAACATCAGCGGAAGCGGGTGCTTCCGCTGATAGTTTTTTCATCCACCGCAAACGGGCAGCCTTTCCCTCGAGGGGAGGGCTAAAAGGAAGATGATATTATGACAATAGATTTTAAAGAACAAGAAATAATAATGGCAAGGGTTAAAGCCCTTTTAAATGGCAAGGAAAAGTTTGCACTTGTTGAAACATACGGTTGTCAACAAAATGTGAACGACTCTCAAAAATATGAAGGCATGCTCATGAAAATGGGCTACACTTTGACCGATGACCGCGAAAAGGCAGATTTTATTCTTTTTAATACTTGTGCCGTAAGAGAAAATGCGGAGAAAAAAGTTTTTGGCAACATAGGTGCATTAAAGCATCTTAAGGAAAAAAAGCCATCTCTTATAATAGCTGTTTCAGGTTGTATGAGCCAACAGGACGATGTGGCAAAAAAGCTTAAAAGCAAATACCGTCATGTGGATTTGATTTTTGGCACACATTCAATGGCAGATTTTCCTAAAATGCTCGAAGGTGTGATTTGTGAACAAACGCGAATTGTTGATACAAATGAGCTTGACTATATCTGCGAAAACGTGCCCACTAACTATGACGGTGGCTGTAAGGCGTTTGTTTCGATAATGTACGGATGCAACAATTTTTGCACTTACTGTATTGTTCCCTACGTGCGAGGACGGGAACGTAGCCGCAGTATGGATGCCGTGCTGTCAGAATGCAGACTCTTGGCATCACAAGGCGTTAAAGAGATTACGCTTTTAGGGCAGAACGTAAACAGCTACGGTAAAGACCTTGGCATGACCGAAGGCTTTGCCTCGCTTCTTTGCGAGGTTGACAAAATAGACGGCATAGAACGCATAAGATTTATGTCCAGTCACCCTAAGGATATATCCGACAAGGTTTTGGAGACTATGGCAAATTCCAAGCATATTTGCCATCAGTTGCATTTGCCGCTCCAGTCGGGCAGTGATAAGCTTTTAAAGGAAATGAACCGCGTTTACAATACGGAAAAATATATTGCCATTGTGGACAAGGCAAAAGCATTGATGCCTGATTTGGCGATTACCACGGATATCATCGTAGGTTTCCCGACAGAGACGGAAGAGGATTTTGAAGACACTATCAAAATGCTTGAATTGGTTAAATACGACAGTATCTTTTCTTTTATATATTCTCGCCGTGAGGGCACACCTGCCGCTAAGATGGAATTTGTGGCAACAGAAGAGGAGATAAAGGCGCGCTTTGACCGCCTTTTGGACGTACAAAACCGCATAAGCTATGAACTCAACAAAAAATGTGAGGGCGAAATACAGGCTGTTCTGGTTGAAAGCATGTCAAAGGAAGAGGGCGTATTAACCGCCCGCAACTATGCAAACAAAATAGTGAATTTTAAAGGCGATGAAAGTCTTATAGGCAAAATCGTCAAAGTGAAAATAACAAAAGCACAAACATGGATTTTGATAGGAGAATTATTATGAGTGAAATTTTAACAAAAGCAAGAGAACTCGGTCAGGCAATCGTCGACAGTGAAGAATACAAAACCCTTAAAGCCTGCGAAGAAAAACAGGAAAAAGACGAAGAGGCTATGGCTCTTTTGGTAGAGTATAACAACGTAAGAAAAGCCCTTGCCGAAGAAATCAACAACAGTGAAGTCAATGACGAAAGAATGGCCCAGATTCGTGCCCAGCTTGAAGAAGCTTACGAAAAGGTTATGAGTAACCCCACAATTTCCGAATACAACGAAGCACAGCAAAAGTTCAGATCAATTGTTGGTCAGATGAATTCAATTCTCACATACTTTATGACCGGTGAAATATCGGGCGGTTGCTCCGGTAACTGCAGTGGATGTTCAAGCTGTGGCTAATTAAGTTGATAAAAAGAATTGACAAACTGAATAACAAAGAGTAAAATAAAAGTGTTATTTGACGAAATAACACTTTTATTTTAAAGGACGGTAATGTATCATGAAAAAAATGATGAAGTCAATTGTTTGTATTGCAATTGCGGCAGCACTTGTATTGTCTCTTGCTGCATGTGGATGCGGTTATGCAAACAGCCCCGAAGGCGTTGTTAAGAGAATCGTAAACGCTTCTAACAATCACGACTACGTGACAATGGCAGAGTATTACGAAGAACCCGATGAAGACTTTGAAGAAAGAGCTAAGGACGGCGTAAAGGACCTTAAGAGCTACTACGAATGGTGCATCGATGAAGGCTACGGAGAAGGTAAAAAAGAAGAAATGGGCGACAAGGCTTTCAAGGCTTATATCAACGCTCAGATTGAAATCGAAAAGGCAGAAGCTAAGCGCTACAAGGTTGAAATCGACGATGTTGAAAAAGACGGCGACGAAGCATGGGTTGAATATACAGTATACTACCCCGATTGGGACGAAGATGATGCTTATGAAGATGCTTTAGACGAAACAGGTCTTGATGAAGACGAAGAAGAAGATTGGGACGAAAAAGAATGGGCTAAGTTCATCAAAGCATACAAGAAGTACGCTCTTAAGGAAATCAAGGACGCTGACCTTGAAGACTACGAAGCTGAAATAAGAGTAGTTAAGGATGACGGCAAGTGGAAGATTGCCGAAGACCAGTCCAAGGAAGACTAATTTAATACGCAAAACAAAAGCAGTTCTGTTGAACTGCTTTTTTGTATGTGAAGAGTGTGTTAACAAAATGAAAACAAAACATTGACAAATTGAATAATAAAGAGTAAAATAAAAGTGTTATTTGACATAATAACAAATATTTTATTTAAAGGACGGTAATGTATCATGAAAAAAATGATGAAGTCAATGGTTTGCATTGCAATCGCAGTAGCTCTCGTACTGTCTCTTGCGGCTTGCGGATGCGGATATGCAAACAGCCCTGAAGGTGTTGTAAAGAGAATTGTAAATGCTTCCAACAATTACGACTATGTAACAATGGCAGAGTACTACGAAGAACCCGGCGAATGGATCGAAGAATATGCTGACGAAAAGATTAACAGCATCAAGGCTTTTTACAATTACATGATGGAAGAGGAAGAGGAAGACTTCGAAGAAATGGAAGACATGATGGGCGAAAAGAATGTTAAGGCTTATGTTGACGCTCAGATTGAAATTCAAAAGGCAGAAGCTAAGCGCTACAAAGTAGAAATCGACGATGTTGAAAAAGACGGCGACGAAGCTTGGGTTGAATACACAGTATATTACCCCGATTGGGACGAAGATGATGCTTATGAAGATGCTTTAGACGAAACAGGTCTTGATGAAGACGAAGAAGAAGATTGGGACGAAAAAGAATGGGCTAAGTTCATCAAAGCATACAAGAAGTACGCTCTTAAGGAAATCAAGAAAGCTGACCTTGAAGACTACGAAGCTGAAAGAAGAGTAGTTAAGGATGACGGCAAGTGGAAGATTGCCAAAGACCAGTCCAAGGAAGACTAATTAGAAACCGAATGAAATACAAAACGACCCTCAAAGGGTCGTTTTGTATTGAACAATATATAGACGTTTTCATGGAAAAAGTTAACAATATATTGACAAATCAAACACAAAATGCTAAAATAAACCTGTCATTTGACAAAATAACAAATTTTTTATCAAAAGGAAGGTAAATGAATCATGAGAAAAATGATGAAATCTATCGTTTGTCTTGCAATTGCAGCAGCACTTGTGTTGTCTCTTGCGGCTTGTGGATGCGGTTACTCCAACTCCCCCGACGGTGTTGTTAAGAGAGTATTCAATGCTTCCAACAACAGTGACTACGTAACACTTGAAAAGTATTACGAAGATCTTGAAGAATCCATGGGCGAATACGCAGCTGAAAGAGCTAAGGACGGCGTAAAGGATCTTAAGAGCTACTATGAATGGTGCATCGATGAAGACTACTACGAAGATGAAGAAGACGAAATGGGCGAAAAGGCTTTCAAGGCTTATATCGCAGCTAAGATCGAAATCAGAAAGGCTTATAACAAGCGTTGCAAGCTCGAAATCGATAAGGTTAAGAAAGACGGCGACGAAGCTGAAGTAAAGTACACACGCTACTATCCCGAAACGAAGAAGAGCGAATACGAACTCATGGAAAAGGCTGCAAAGAATTTAGACCTTAAGGATGAATACCAGAAGGACAAGCTCGACGAAAAGGAATGGGAAAAGGTAATCAAGGAATGGAAGAAGCTCTCTCTTGAACAGATCAAGAAGGCTGACCTTGAAGATGAAGACGGCGAAATCTACGTTGTTAAGAAGGACGGCAAGTGGAAGATTGCTGAAGACCAGTCCGGTGAATAATTATTAAATTAAAAAAGCTGTTGCGAAAGCAACAGCTTTTTTTGTAAAAAATTGAACAAACGGTAAATAATATGTAACAAAAGATTGGGAATGTTGAAGATAAAAACGTGATATGATAAAATCATGTGGAGGAGGCGGTGAAATGAGGCTACTCAAATTTTTGTCAAACAGAATTACAATAGTGACCCTGGCAATTTTATCACAAATTGGTGTACTCATTGCCGCGTCTTACTGGTTTGAAGATATGGGTACGGCAATAAATACTGTTTTGCGTATGTTGAGTTTTTTAGTGGTGTGTCTTGTTATAAACGAACATTCGGATGTATCTATAAAGCTTACGTGGATTGTGTTTATCTTAGTAACCCCTGTTTTCGGCAGTATGATGTATCTTTTGACAGGTGGTAAGCGTCCTCGGAAAAGAATGACAGATGCGCTTTCAACAGCCGAAAAAAACAACAAAAAATACCGCATACAAAACAAAAATGCCGAAAATGCTTTGATGAAAAAGAGCGAAGAGCTTTATGCGCAAAGTAAGTATTTGTCGAGACTGGATTTTAAACTGCTGTCTGCAAAAAATGCGCAATACTTTTCATCGGGAGAAGAGGCTTTCCCGATTATGCTTGAAAAAATGGAAAAAGCCGAAAAGTTTATATTTTTGGAATACTTTATTTTTGAAAAAGGCGAGATGTTAGAAAAGATTATTGATGTGCTTGAAAGAAAAGCGAAAAAAGGTGTGGACATAAGGCTTATATATGATGACATGGGTTCGCTTTTCACTCTGCCCGCCGGATTTCGAGAACAACTTGAGCAAAAAGGCATCAAATGTATTGCTTTTAATCCATTCGTGCCGTTTTTGTCAGGCGTTATGAACAACCGAAATCACCGAAAAATACTTGTTATCGATTCTCTTGTGGCGTTTACGGGCGGTATCAATATAGCGGACGAGTATATAAACGTAAAAGAAAAATACGGCTACTGGAAAGACAATGCTTTTATGCTCGAGGGCGAAGTTGTGCAGGCTTATACGCTGATGTTTCTCGATATGTGGAAAGCTTTCCGAAACAAAGACGAAGATACGGCAAAGTTCCTTCTTGAAAACGATAATACGCAGTGTGACGGCTGGGTACAGCCTTTCTGCGATACGCCTCTTGATGATGATACTGTGGGAGTGGACGTGTACCTCAACGCAATAAACGGAGCAAAAAAGTATATTTATATTTTTACGCCGTATCTGATTCCCGGGCAGGACATAACAGGTGCGTTGTGTTTAGCTGCTAAAAGAGGCGTTGATGTGAGGATTATGGTGCCGGGAATACCCGATAAAAAGACGGTTTATGTTTTGACAAAGTCTCACTACGGTCCTCTTATTTCTGCAGGGGTGAGAATATATGAATATACGCCGGGATTTTTACATTCAAAAGGATTTGTATCGGACGACCGTATTGCCTGCGGAGGCACAATCAATCTGGATTTCAGAAGTTTGCATCATCATTTTGAATGCGGATGCTTGTTTTATAACATGGACGTTGTAATGGATATGAAGAGCGATATGCTCAGAACAATGGAAAAAAGCGAAAGAATATGTGATTATAAAAAAAGACGCGGTATTATAAATGCAATACTCAGACTTATAGCACCGCTAATGTAAAAGCTTATATCGACACGCGACCTTAAAGGCGGACTAACGTCCTTCAGCACTTTGAGGTCTGTTTTTTTCAAAAGTAAAAAAGTGCGAGTAATGTACTGCCCCCTGAAAGTTAGACCTAAAAAGTCTAACTTTCAGGGGGCACCTCATAATCGCACTTTTTTATTATTTAGCAAAGACTTCAAAAAATACATTATCCTCAACTTTGCCTGTAAAGTTCTTGCCTTTGAAGAGCTTTGTGTATGAGATGGACGGATTTTCGACCGTATAATCTTTCTGAATCTGAACCATGGATGCCTCAGCGGTACGGGTGATTTCATGTATGGGGGTTACTGCACCAAGCGCAAGCACCACCACAACGGGGGCAAGAAGATAAAACTTCTTTTCGGAAAGATATTTGCCGAAAGCGCCTATGACAAACAAGCACAATACTACAAGAAGCGGAATCGATGCTCTCATACAAAAGTCAATTGACCTGCCCACCTTGAAGAACGGGATAATAAGAAGACACGATACCGTCACAAACAAAAGTGTAGATTTGCGGTAGGCGGGAAGCGCAACAAGTGCAATTATAAGCACTTCAAACACGATGAACAGTACGTAAAGCCCCACAGGGTAGGATGATATTTTCGCCGCAAGAAAAGCAAGCGGAATTGATGGGATGAAATAAAGCGCCGATGTCGGTTTGAGAGTTTTTAAATCGCTAAGAAGCACAAATGCCGCAGCCCAAAGTACAATTACGAGCAAAAATACAGGGATTGAGAAAACCTCAGCTGTTGCCTTTGTAGTGGTTGAAGCACTGCTTGCAGCGGATGTGGCAATGTTGCCTTTAAGGTATAAAAACGATATGATACCCGATATGCCGCCGCCGATAACATTCTGAAACGTAAAAAGTGAAACGAAATCTTTCTTTGGTATTTTTGTTAAGGGTCTGTCCAAAATTGAATCCACGTTATCCTTTTTAGTTACTGCACACCACACAAATACAGGGATAAGACCTATAAAGGGGAGTGTGCTTGAAAGAAGTGTAAGCCCCATTATAAAAACGAGGTTTTTGTTGTTCTTTTCGAGTAAAAGCACAATTGTTGCAAGCCATACCGGCAAGCACTGATTGAACACCCAAAAAAGCTGGGTTATATGAGAGGAGTACTGGTATCTTGATGCCCACCATTCAAGGTGCGACGAAGAGGGCGAACCTGCAGGGTATGCCCACATGCCCTTTTGCATTGTGTTGAGTGAATCTGTCACCGCCTCCACGATGGAAAGCCCCACCGTATCAAGTCCCGAAAACAAAAGGAAAATGACTATAGGATATATGACAACCTTTTTGTGCATGAGACACAACAGATACCACAAAATGAAAATGCCTACAGCTGCCCAAACTATTTGGAAAACATAGCCTGCCTGTAAACCTGCAAGCTTGCCTACAAGTGCGGCGGGAAGCCAAAAACCTATGTAATACACAATGCTTACAACATCGCCCGAGGGCGCTGCTTTTGGGGGCCAGGTGTTAGTAACCAGTGCATTAAAGAGCGTGTTACGTGTTGCGTGGTCAGGGTTTTGCCATAAAATATTGCCTATACCTGCTGCTATTACAACAATTACAATCGCAATAAAGCCCACCAGCATTTTAAATTGGTCATAGCGGTCAATTTTAATGTCGGAATAAGCCGTGCCGGCACTTTTTGCAGCCAAAAAAAGGCTTGCAACAATTGCAATGGTGAAAGGCAGTGCGAAATACCATTTTAAAAATCCTGCCGCAAAAATAATAAAGGGCAGTGCAATATATGTGTAAATCGCAAAAGAAACAGTTTTGTCTTTAAACATGATAAACTCCTTTTTATACTTTTGTGAATAATGAAACATCCTGATATGCTAAGTATATAATATAAATTTGTTCTTTGTCAATAAATCGAAAGCGAAAGTTTGACATATGATGTAATTTTTGATATTATAAAGAATAAGGCGAGGAAAGTCGAAACACCGTCGCCTTAAAAGACAAAACATTCCTCGAAATTTCGGAAGAAAGGTACGGAGTGGCATGAAAAAAATCAGTATAGTAATCCCGACATATAACGAAGAAGAAAACGTAAAACCCATGGCAGAGGCTGTGTCAGGGTTGTTTGAAGTACAGCTTGAAAAATACGATTATGAAATAATTTTTATAGACAATTGCTCTAAAGACAAAACACGTGAGCTTTTGAGCGAGATTTGTGCCGCAAACAAAAAAATAAAGGCAATTTTTAACGCGAAAAATTTTGGACAGTTCAATTCGCCTTATTACGGACTTTTGCAGGCGACAGGTGATTGCGCAGTGCTTGTTGCGGCAGATTTTCAGGACCCTGTTGATATGATACCCAAGTTTGTAGCCGAATGGGAAACAGGGGAGTATAACATAGTGTGCGGTATTAAAACCGCAAGCCGTGAAAACAAGCTTGTGTACGCATTGCGTACCCTTTACTACAAGGCAATCAAAAAAATGAGCGATGTTGAACAGATTGAACATTTTACAGGCTTTGCACTTTATGACAAATCATTTATCGAAGTGCTCAGAAACTTAAATGACCCAAAGCCGTTTCTCAGAGGCATAGTGGCAGAGCTTGGAGGCATGAGAAAGGATATACCTTATACTCAGCCCCGTCGCCGTGCAGGCAAAACTAAAAACAACTGGTATTCGCTGTACGATGCGGCAATGCTCAGCTTTACATCTTACACAAAAATCGGACTCAGACTTGCGACTTTTGCAGGCTTCTTGGTTGGATTTATAAGTATTCTCATTGGTTTTGGATATCTTATTTTCAAACTTTTGTATTGGAATCTTTTTGCGGCAGGTCAGGCACCCATACTTATCGGTATGATGTTTTTGGGGGCGGTTCAGCTGGTGTTCATAGGTTTCTTGGGCGAATATATCATGAGTATGAACAGCCGTATCATGAACAGACCTTTAGTTGTTGAAGAGAAGAGGATAAATTTTGATGATGAACAGTGATGAAAAACTCGCAAAACTTCACGAGGTGTCAATGCTTCTTCTTGAAAAAGCAGACAGCGTTATGAAAGAGAGCTCTGTGGCATATATGCTTGATGCGGGTACGCTTTTGGGGGCGATAAGACACAAGGGTTTTATCCCGTGGGATGATGATGCTGACATTTGCATGATGCGTGAGGAGTATGACAAGTTTCTCAAAATTGCACCATCGCTTTTTAACGGGGATTTTGACTTTATTCTTCCCGGACAAAAAGGTGACAACAAGTTTTACGATTTTGTGCCCAAGATTACGTATAAAAAAATGTGCGTAGCGCAAGCAGGACTTGACGATTCTTTCTACGGGGGGAAGTATTCAAATCCCGCATTGGATATCTTTGTTATAGATAAAGTGCCTGACAGTAAGCTCGGGCAGGCTATTCATACAAAGGCACTCATTTTTATATACGGCATGGCAATGGGGCACAGACGAGAGATTGACTATTCAAAATATTCAAAAGCGGAAGCGGCAGTAATTTTTGTGCTTTCAAAAATTGGCAAGCTTATTCCGCTGCATATGATTGCAGCTTGGTATGAAGCTGTGGCAAAAATGTTTTCAAAGAAAAATAAATCAAAGGTGATGAGCACGCACTCGGCTATGGACCATTTTGGTGACTGTTATGAGTATGAATGGTACAAGGATGCTTGCGAAAAGGAATTTTGCGGAAAATTGTTCCCCGTGCCTTGCGGATTTGACGGCATACTCACAAAGCACTACAAGGACTACATGACGCTTCCTCCCGAGGAAAAAAGAGTGCCTAAGCATCTTCAGTTTGATATATTTGAAACAAGGCGTGATTAACATGAAGGAATTTTTCAGTATAATATTTTCATTTAATTTAACAAAAATATTCTGCGAGCCTACAGAAAACGGACTTTTGCAGTTTTTCCGTTACGGATTTGTGGGGGCATGGGCAACCATTGTCGACTGGGGTGTGCTGTTTTTGCTGACCGAAGGGGCAGGGGTGCATTACCTCATAAGCTGTGTTATCGCTTTTGTGATGGGGCTTACGGTAAATTTCCTTTTGTCAAAAAAATTTGTGTTTTCAGGCGAAAAAACTAAACATTCGTCATCGACAGAATTTTTAGTGTATGCTATAATAGGCGTGATAGGTCTTATATTGACCGAAATAATAATGTTTGTTTTAACAGACGTTCTCAACTGGTATTTTATGATCCCGAAAATTATCGCAACGGCAGTTGTTTTTGTATGGAATTTTGTGGCGAGGAAAATGGTTCTGTACAGATAGAAAGGGTTGGATATTATGGAAAAGATAGTTATTGTCGGTGCAGGCCCTGCGGGGTTGACTGCAGCGTATGAGCTTTTGAAAAGCTCAAAAGAATACGATGTTACCATTTTGGAAGAAACCGATGAAATCGGCGGTATATCCCGCACGGTAAAGTACAAGGGCAACCGTATGGATATCGGCGGACACCGATTTTTCTCTAAAGATAAAACTGTTACCGAGTGGTGGGAAAACCTTATGCCCACACAGGGTGCGCCCAGCTATGACGATAAAATCCTGGGCAGAAGCCATGAACTGAACGAAGGTGGTCCTGACCCCGAAAAGACCGACAGGGTAATGCTCAGACGTAACAGAGTATCGAGAATATATTACAAGAAAAAGTTTTTTGATTACCCCATAACAATGAAGCCGCAGACCTTTATCAATATGGGCGCAGTTTCAACGGTAAAGGCAGGCTGCAGTTATCTTAAATCTACTGCAAAAAAGCTTCCGGAAGATAATCTTGAAAACTTTTATATAAACCGTTTCGGCAAAGTTTTGTATTCGATGTTTTTTGAAGGCTATACCGAAAAACTCTGGGGAAGACATCCCTCGCAGATTTCTGCCGACTGGGGTGCACAGCGAGTAAAGGGGCTTTCTATAAGAGCGGTCCTCAGCGATATGATAAAAAAGCTCACAAAGAAAAAGGACAAGGGTCAGGTAGAGACAAGCCTTATAGAGGAGTTCTCGTATCCTAAATTTGGTCCCGGTCAGTTGTGGGAAACAGCTGCTGAAGAGGTTGTGAAAATGGGCGGCAAGATTATGATGGGCTGCTCGGTTAAAAACATAGTCAACGAAAATGGCACCGTTACGGCGGTTTCGTACATGGAAAACGGCAAAACCCGAGTGATGGAATGTGACAGACTTATTTCCACAATGCCTGTACGCGACCTTGTGGCAGGGCTTAATGGTGTGCCCGAGGATATAAGCCGTATTGCGAAAGGGCTTCCGTACCGTGACTTCGTGACGGTAGGTCTTTTGGTGGACAAGCTTAACCTTAAAAATAAGACAAAAATCAAAACCATGGGCAATATTGTGCCCGACAACTGGATATATGTACAGGACGTGGGAGTTAAGCTTGGCAGAATTCAGATTTTCAATAACTGGTCACCTTACATGGTCGAAGATGTTCAGAACAAAGTCTGGATAGGGCTTGAATATTTCTGTGATGAGGGCGACGAGTTCTGGAACATGACAGATAAGGATTGTGTAGAGTTTGCGGTAAGCGAGCTTGTTAAAATGGGTGTTATAAAATCCGGCTCGGATGTTTGTGACAGTCACCGTGAAAAGGTTAAAAAAGCTTATCCTGCGTATTTTGACACATATGATGAGTTTGATAATGTAATAAAATATCTTGACGGTATTGAAAATCTTTATTGCATAGGCAGAAACGGTCAGCACCGTTATAACAACATGGACCATTCGATGGTGACTGCTTTTGAAGCCGTGAAGAATATTGTTTCGGGAAAAACCGATAAGTCAAATATCTGGAACGTCAATACCGAAAAGGAATATCACGAAAAAGCAAACGATTGACAATGGTAAAAAAAGGATATATAATTAACTCGTTAGGGGAGTAGTTTGCCGCAGATGCGGTAGCTTATAACGACATACCCGAGCCAAGGCTCCGTATAAGCTTTAAATAACAAGACCTACGCACAGTGTGCGTAGGTCTTTATTTTGTTAAGAAGGGAAAAGGAAAAATGGAACATTTAGTTTTATTGTGGTACGCTATTGCAGCGTTGGTGTTGGTACTGTTTTCAATCAAGTGTGCAGACTATGTTGACATGCTTGACAAAAAAACAAACATGTCAGGTGCTTTTATCGGCGGTGTTATCTTAGCGGCTGTTACAAGCCTGCCTGAAATGATTACGAGTATTTCAGCAGTTGCTTTGGGAAAACCCGGTCTCATTATAGGTAATGTGCTTGGCAGTGATGTGTTCAATCTTTGTATTTTCGGCGGTCTGACACTTGTGTCCGTAAAAGCTTTCAGACGTGCAACGGTTGGCGCAAGCCACATCAAGACGCTTATTTGTACAGTGTTGGCATACCTTACGACGGGCTTTGTGCTTTTCAGCGGTATTGATACATCCATCCCCGGCGTGAGCATCAATGCACTTTCAATTGTAATTGTTATTCTTTACGCAATTGCATGCAAGTTCATGGCATCGGATGATTCCGAAAGCGACAACGAGGACGATAATGACCTTACAATAAAGCAGGTTGTTACACGCTTTGTGCTTTGTGCGTTGGGACTTGTTGTTGCAAGCGTGGTTATCACTTATATAACAGACCTTATTGAGCAACAGTATAATTTGGGCGCATCTCTTGCAGGTGCACTTTTCCTTGGTGTTGCTACAAGTATTCCCGAGTTGACAAGCAGTATTGCGCTTGTGAGAAAGGGCAATTTCAATGCTATGGTTGGTAACGTAGTGGGCAGTAATATGTTCAACTACATTATCTTTTCTGTGTCCGACATACTTGCTTTCAGAAGCAACGTGTATGAAATATCTGCCGACTCTCAGCTTCTTATTGTATTTGGTCTTATTTCTACAATCCTTGCAATGGCATCCATCGTTATTAAGAGCAAAACAAGTAGCCGGGCAGCGCTCAAGAAAAATTCAAAGGCTGTTAACGGTGTTCTTATGCTTTTGGGCTTGCTGGTTTGTGTGAGCTATGTCACATTTATCGCGTGCTCTATGGCTAACGGGTAATGAGTATGTATCCTACAATTGAGACAGCTTTAAAAGAGCTCGAAATCGGTTATCAGATTAATCCTACAAGATGGGTTGACCACTGTCGCTATGCAGGCGAAGCGGCGAGGAGCATTGCCCAAGCCGCAGGACTTGACAGCGAAAAAGCATATGTGCTCGGAACTCTTCACGATATCGGCAGAAGAGTGGGTTTTACGGGTATACGCCATATTGTAGACGGATATAACTATGCAATGGAAAAAGGCTGGGACAGTGTGGCAAGAGTAAGCATGACACATTCGTTTGCAACTAACTATCCTGCAATAAACCCGTCGATGATGGATTTGACCGATGAGGAGTTTGAGTTTACAAAAAACTATCTTTCGAGGCTTGAATATGACGACTACGATATTTTGATGCACCTGTGCGATAATATTGCACTCCATTCGGGCTATGTGCTGATGGAAAAACGCATGGTAGATATCTCTATGCGTCACGGTGTGCACTCGGGCACGGTTAAAAGATGGGAAGAGCTTTTTAGAATAAAAGCTTACTTTGAAGAAAAAATGGGCAAGAGTATATACGCTGTTCTTCCCGGTGTAATTGAAAATACATTCGACTTATAAACAAAAGGACTGCACAAGCAGTCCTTTTGTTTATAAGTCGTCTGCGTCCTGAGTGGGTTTATCGTCGCGGTCCATGGGAGTGCCTGTCCAGCTGCCCAAAGGGTCTGTGTGAAGAGTATCGGGATTTATAAATTCATGGGCGATTTCCTCGCCGAGCTTTTTGATTTTTTCATTGACGCGGATTTTCTTTTTGTCGTTAAACAACATTAAAATTACACCTCCTTTACAATTCTGTTACTATTATTGACTAAAAAAAATAAAAATATATAATGTAATATAGGAAGAAAGTCGCTATGACACATGAAAGGACGGTGGGGAGTCAGATGAAAAAAATAACTGCATTGCTTCTTATTATATCTATGCTTTTATCTGTATGCGTTTTTGCCAATGAAAACGAATATGACGATACAAAGGTTTATCTCTTCGGCGATGATTGGGCTAAAGCATGGGGCGATGTGCTGGAAGGTTATTTTTATGACTCTTCTGTATTTATAAATCTTGCAAATAACGGAGAGCTCATGTCAAACATGACAAAAAAGGCTGAATACTCCGCTATCAAAAAAGGGGATATTGTTCTTATATCCTACGGTATACTGGAAAAGGACCGTTCCGGGGATAAAAATGCTGATTTCAAGAAAAACCTTGAAGATATAACAGCTAGTCTTATTAAAAAAGGTGCGACGGTTAAATTTGTATCTATTGTCAGCACCATGAGGTATAACACTCTTACCGGCCATATGGAGGAAACAAAGAATTTTTATACCGAAACAACCCGTGCCTGGGCAAAGAAGAATAATATTGCATATATTGACCTCGCGCTTCTTACGGCACAAAAGGCAAATGCTCTCGGAAGCAATAATGCGACAAAGCTTTATAAATCACAGATGGAGCTGACGGTTAACGGAAACCGAATGTGTGCCTATGAGGTTTTCAAAAACCTTTACGGCGAAATGAGCCTTGAAGGAATGCTTAAAATAAATCTCAGTCAGATACATGAGATACTTCCGCATGAAAAGTCAAAAACTATTGATTTGCTGTTTGAAGAAAGTGTATGCGACCGCTTTACTGTTTATGCAAAAGGCGGCAGCGGTGTACGGGTAAACGGTGAAATAATAGCGGACGGCGACGGAATATGGGAAGGATGCGCTGTCGAAGGTAAAATAAATGTAGAATTCGCCGGTTGTGAAATGATACAGGTTTCGCCGCAGTTTTATTTTGATGCGGCAGACGCAGCAACAACTGAAGCACCTTTTGTCGGAAAAACATTTTCCGGAATATTTGATGTGAAGGTGAAAAAGAGCGAACCTTTGAAAGCGAGCGTATATCTTAATGATTACCTTATAGCATCAAACCTTGATATGCCGGGTACACAGCCTGTTACAGAGGCGGCGGAGCACACTTTTGAAGAGTATTATCTCCCAAAGGGTGATTTTGCGGTAAAGGTAACGGGGCTTACTGATAAACTCGATTATATTGCTTTCAGCGAGGCAAATGTTATAAAACAAGACCGTCCCCGTATTTTTGTGGGTGGCGACTCTACCGTGTGCAATTATTATCCTCTTGTTCGTACAGGCGACGAGGCTGACGGTACTGTTATGACAGGTTGGGCAATGCTTTTGGAAAGTTATGTTGATGCCGATGTTGTTAACTTGGCGGCGTCGGGCTACTGGGCATCAAAGTGGAAAGACACCAGCTTTAACATAATTGAAAAAGAAGGCAAAAAAGGTGATATATTTATCCTTCAGTTTGGCATCAATGACCGTTATTATTCCACAATTGAAGAAATGACTTTGGCACTCGGAACAATGATAGATACTGCAGCGGCAAAGGGCATGATACCCATATTGGTAAGCCCGCAGATTTCCGCAGGCTACGGATGGGGCGAAGAAGCAAATACCGGCAAATCCGACGGTGGCGATTATCAGGAGTTTTTCAATGCGGTGAGAGATCTTGCAGGCGAAAAGGGATGTTTTTACGTTGACCTGACAGACTTGTCTTCGGGATGGTTTTCAGAAATCGGCAGAGAGGCAGTGTACAAAAAATATCATCTGTGGGACTATGAAAATGACAAGCCCGGTGACATGATGCACCTGTCGTATAAAGGTGCGGATGCAATATGCAGGTTTTTTGTCCACGGACTGAAGAAACTTTCCGACTCCAAAGCCTGTGATAAATGGGGAAATAGTCTTGAAATTTTAAAAATTTGGTAAAAATTTTGTGCAAAAAAAGTAACAAAACTATTTACACGGAGAAAAAATTAGTGTATTATATAAGATAGATATATCATAATCGCTATATTTGTGCCCTTATGGGGAGGAGAAAAATGAAAAGCAAGTTAATAAAAAAGATGCTTGCCTCAGTTTTGTGCTTTGTTTTAGTGTTTAGCTGTGTGTCGGTAACGGCGAATGCACCCATCGCGTCAGAAATTGAATTTTTGAAAGCGGTGTGTACTACAGCAAAGATTAAACCGCTTTTGCCCTTGAATGTAAACCCGAGTCTTCCGGATGCGGAGTATATCCAAGGGGCGGTCAATGCCGGCATCATTGAATTGGATGATTTTAATCCAAACAATGCAATCACACACGAAAAAGCCGTAACAATGATTGTCAAAGGGCTTATCGCCATGAAAAACAATCTGTCGGTCGGCACTTGTGTAAACTTTGAGGACAAGGACGAGATTTCGCCTGAGTATCTTACATATATTGAGGTAGCCGTAGCGAACGGAATCATCGAAAACGAAGGATGCTTCAACCCCGGTGATTTTGTTGCAAAGTCTGATATAGAGGGAATGATGGAAAAAATGTACGAAAGCTACAAACGTCTTCCCGTGATGCCAAACAGCGGCATTATGAGACAGCAGTATCCTGTACTGGAGGTTGAAGGCGTTGAAAAACCTGCATTTTTGCCCGATGGGTATGAGTTGGTTTTCAATGATGACTTTGACGGTGACAGCCTTGATACAACGAAATGGGGTTACAATTATTCCTGGGGTCACTCGCATAACCATGCCGCGTGGTGTGCTCCTGAAAACGTAATCGTATCCGATGGTATCCTTACTTTAAAAGGTGAAAACAAACAGCATCCCGATGCCGTAGGCAAACAGGGTACTTTCAACAATAAAAAATATGACATAGTTTATACTTCCGGTGCAATCAACACACACCACAAGTTCAATTTTGACTACGGTTATTTTGAAGCAAGACTCAAAATGCCAAAAGGCAAGGGCATGTGGCCTGCATGGTGGATGCTCCGTGACGGTTGGCCACCCGAAATTGACATGCTTGAGGTTTTGTGTTCAAAACCTAATGAGCTGCACGTTAATTTTCACTACGGTCCTGCATGGAACGAACATTACAGCCATGAACAGGTTTTAGACCTGGGATTTGACACAAGTGATGATTTCCATACATACGGATTTGAATGGACGCCCGACTATATGCGCTATTATGTGGACGGAGTTCAGGTTGGTCATGATTTTACAAACAAAAGTGCAATCAGTGAAGCAAAGGGAATGTATATGATACTCAACCTTGCCATTGACGGCTGGGACGGCGCCCCCGATGGTACAACCCAGTGGCCGGCACTTTATCAGTGTGACTATGTAAGAGTATGGCAGATGAACGAGTAAATACCAAAACCAACCTCAATTTGCGGGGTTGGGTTTTGTGCCCTCATTAAGGGCAGTGAATATGTTTTAAATTTTTGAATATATATGCCGGTGATGCCGGTACTTACTAGGAGGAATGCCAAATGAAAAAGAACAGCATTATTTTCAAGATGCTCTGTCTGACTGTTGCAGTTATGTTTTGTCTTTCCGCTATTCCTGTTTTTGCAGAAGAGCTGATTGAAGAAACAGAAGAAACAGTTGTTGCAGACACTACCGAAGAGGTTGCAGATGAAAATTCTGAACCTGCTGAGGATGTTACGGAAGACGTGGTTGAATCTGCTACAGAAGATGTAGCTGACGAAACTACAGAAGAAGTCGATGAAAACGAAGAAATCGACGAAGAAGAGGTTCTCGACCTTTTTGCAGCAACACTCCGTGACGGTGGTGTTTATGTAACACCCGGTACAAACAACGCAGCAGTATTTAATTACGATAACTTACGTTATAAGGTTGCTGCAGGTACAGGTAACTCAATAAAGCTTGACGGTTTTGAGTCTAACCCCAAAATCGAATCCGAAGCTATCGCAGAAAATGCGAAGAACAGACTTCAGGCTAACGCTGAAATCACAACTGATGCAGCGCACAGCGGTTATTTCGGTCTTTCTGTAGCCAGCGGTGAAGTTGTTTATCGTACAGGCGTAACAGGTGACTCTATTTACGTATTTTCCGCTTGGGTAAAGATGCCTTCAAACGGCACAATTTCTGATGACGACCGTGCGTTTAAGGTTGTAGCTGAAAGCGGCAACGAATATGTTGTAGGCTGGAACGAAATCGGCAGAGAAATTCCTGAAACAGGAGCTTGGCAGCAGATTCTCTTCACTTTCAGAGCTCCCGAAACAGGTCTCTTTGAAATCGAATTCAATTACAAGGGTAAAACAAACCTTGCACTTGATGACCTTGAACTTTACGAGGCTGAAATTTTTGACAATCCTTTAGATATTACAAGTGTTTTGTGTATAGATTCCGAAGGCAGTGAGTATAGCCGCTCCACAGGCTTTACAACATCCGGTACTCTTACACATACAACAACTCTTTACAACTCCGATGAAGACGATGTATTCTTCACAGCAGTTATGGTTCTTTACAAGAACGATATCATGGTTGAACTTGAAACAATCGAAGAATGCGCTCTCGTATTGGATGAAACAGAAGTTACTTTTGAAATCGAAATCCCCGAAGGTGAAGACCTTAGCCAGTATAAGTACATGGTATACTTTGTAAATGATACAGAGGCTACTCAGTACTACGGCGCAATGCCTTCACTGCAGAATCCCTACATTGTACAGGGCAAGTAATTTAATCCGATATGAATGGAGGAAGAAAGATGAACGGCAATAAAATGACAAAAGTTTTGGCTGTAGTTGTTTGTGCTTTTATGCTCATTCAGTGTACAGCAATCGGCGCTTTCGCGGCTGATATAGCTCCCGAAGCTGTCGTATATACACGTCCTGAAGTGACAGGCGCTGTTGCTAACCAGGTTGGTATGAATTATGTTTATATTGACGTAGTTACAGAAAACTGCGACAATGACCAGACTGTTATGGCGTATCTTCTTGATACGACAGGAAGCCTTGTAGGCATTGGTTATTCTCCTGTTGGCGGCAATAAGGCTGAAATCAAGGTTGGCGCACCCGATGATGCAGAAACAGGTACATATACTATTGTTATTGCGCTCAACAAAGCAGCAGATGTTTTCAAGAGCAAAGTTTTCTACATCGGTGTTGAAGACGTTACAGGTTTCTTTGAAGCTGTTAACATGACAGACGTTGAAGCAAGTGTTGTAAAAGAAAAGATTGATGGTACTTACAATGCACTTTCTGTTATTGAATGCACAAAGGATGCAGAAGGTAATATTGTTCTTAAGCTTACAGGTGAAGATTACGAAAACCTTACCGACGATGCAAAGGACCTCTTTGCTGAACTTATCCTCAACGGTGTTAACGGTCAGTTCTCCGCGGGTAAAGGTCAGTACACAGCTGAAAACGTAGAAGATTTTATAAAAGAAGCTTATATTCTTGCAGCGTATAATGCAGGCGGTATTTCCGACAAAGACATGGCAGCACTTCTTTACAAGTTTGCGTCCGTAATCGGTTTTGATGCTGAAGACGAAAATCTCTACGGCAAGATTGAAAATACAGACACTCTTGCAAAGGTTGTAAAGACAATTGCAAAAGAGGTTGAAAGCGCGAATGAACTCAAGGTAGCTTTTGAACAGGCTGCAGCAGTTCAGATTGTTAACGAAACACACTGGGCTAACCTTGTAAACGCAGTTAGTAACAACAACGACCTTTTCCAGGTTGACGAAGATGAAATCGAAAAGCTCCTTAAAACAAAGAAGCTTAGAAATTATTTCTGTGAAGAATTCAAGGGTACATATTACTCCGTTGAAGAAATTCAGGAAGCTTGGGAAGACGCATACGACACAGCTATGGATAAGTACGAAGATACTAAGAGCGGCGGTGGCAGTTCTTCCGGCAGCACGGGTTCTACAGGTGGCATAGTAACAGGCAACCTTGTAAGTACACAGGTTGATAATTCCGAAAACAATAAGGACCCCAACGTTAAGATTGAAGACTATTATAACGATATTGGTACATACACTTGGGCAAGTGATGCTATCTTTAACCTCACAAAGAACGGCATCGTTTCCGGTTACGGCGATATGACATTCAGACCCGCAAATTCTGTTACAAGAGCAGAATTTATGAAGATGGTTGTTAACGTATTCGGTCTTGCTGATATTACTGCAACAAGTACATTTACAGATGTTGATGCAAACTCTTGGTACTACATTTATGTTGCAAGCGCAGAAAAACTCGGTATTGCACAGGGCTACGGCAACGGTTTGTTTGGAGTTAATGATCCTGTAACAAGACAGGATGCAATAACAATGGTATATAGAGCAGCACAGATTAAGGGCTTGTCCGTTAATAAGTTCAATGCAAGTATAGACAAGTTCGTTGACAAGGGCGATATCGCTGCATACGCAGTTGAAGCAGTATCTGCTCTTCACAACGCAGGCGTTTACCTCGATGCATCCGATCCTACAAGAGTAGATGTATTCGAGCCTACAAGAAACGCATCTCGTGCTTACCTTGCGTTTATTCTTAACCAGTTATACATGTTTATGAACAACTAATTCCAACAGATTGAGAGGGTTGCAATATGAAAAAAAGAATTCTGAGCATGCTTTTGATGCTCACAATGGTTTTCTCTCTTATAATTGTTCCCAACACTACTGTTACAGCTGCAAACTATTTTGACACAGTTGATACAGACTGTGAACTTGCAGTAGATGTACTTAGTTCCTTGGGCATTATGGGAGGTTATACGGACGGAAGCTTCCTTCCTTATAACACAATTACCCGTGCCGAAATGGTACAGATTGCTGTAAAGCTGGCAGGTATTGACGGCTACAGCGACGAAGCTCCCGACGATATGGAGCTCTTCAACGATATGTACGACTATGACGGTTGGGCATCCGGCGTTATCGCTATCGCTAAGACAGCAGGTATTGCTCGTAGTGATGAAGACGGTAACTTCAATCCCGACATGTCTACAACATACGAAGAAGCTATGCAGATGGTAGTTGCTGCTCTTGGTTACGGTCATCAGGCCGAAAGCCGTGGCGGTGAACTTAAAGACTATGTTTACGTAGCACAGAGACTTGGTCTCACAAAGAAGCTTGACACAGCAATGGGTCAGAACATTACACGCAGTGACGTTGCAAAGCTTGTTTATGCAGCACTTACTGTTGACCTTATGTTGCCTGTTTCTTACTCTGTTGATGGTACTGTTGTTAACTACGAGTCCAGAGAAGGTGTTAATGCTCTTAACACATACTTTGATGTTTACGAAGTAAAGGGTATCATTGCAGAAAACGAATATGCAGCTATCGACGGTGAAACAACTGTTGAAGAAAGACAGGTTCTTATCAATGACGAAGCTTTCAACGTTGGTTCTACAGATATTGCTGATTACCTCGGTTATTATGCAACTGTTTACGCTCTTGACGGTGAAGATGCAACAGAAAACAGAACTGTTGTTGCTTACAGCGTAAAGAACGTTAAGAACAATACAATCACAATCCTTGGCGAAGATATTGAAAGCGTAACATCTTCTGTAGACGGTTATGAATTTGAATATTGGCGCGATAAGGACAATGATAAGAAGACAACAAAGGCAACTACATCTGCTACACCTCTTGTTCTTTACAACGGTAAGGCTGTAACAGACGTTACAAAATCAATTCTTGCTCCCGAAAACGGTCATGTTATTCTTATCGACAACAACGGCGATGATAAATACGATATTATCGATATTTGGGAATATGAACTCGTATATGTATTCTCTGCTTCTCAGACATCCGGTAACGTATCCGGTTATTATGACCGTTCCACAACATACAAGTTTGACGTGGAAGATGATGATTACCACGTAACATTCCTTAATGAATACGGCGGTATTGCTCAGCTTTCCGACATCAAGCAGTACAGCGTGCTTTATGTTTACGAGTCTCTTGACAAGCTTGAAAAGAAAGTTGTTATTTCCAACAAGAAGACAAACGGTACAGTAGACGAAATCTCCAGCGACGGTTTCTATACAATTGGTGGTGTTGAATACGAAATTTCTCCCACTGTTGTAGGTAAGATTGAACTTGCAGTTTCTGATGCAGGTGATTTCTATCTTGACGCTGACAACCGTATTGCAGGTTTTGAAGGTACAACAGTTATCCGTAAGAACATCGGTATGTTCATTGCTATTAACGATGGCGGTCTCAGACGTGGCTATCAGATGAAGATTCTTACTCAGAACAGCGGTGTAAGAATTTACAACGTTGCTTCTTCTGTTGAAGTAAATAATAAGAATATGACAGCTGACCAGATTTATGAGCTTGCATTTACTGATGCTCTCTTTGGTACAAGCGAAGACCCTGTTTATGCTTCTAACGGCATCCAGCGTCCTCACCCCTCCAGAGCAGGCTTCCTCTACAAGCTTAACTCTCAGGATGAAATCTGTGAAATCACAGTTGTTGGCGAAAACGACAAATATCTTCAGACAAGACAGATTAAGAAATCCGGTTATCTTTACTACAGTGCAGGTTACAGATGCTTGCATTACAGCCAGGAAACAACAGTAGACGAATTCGGTAACACAGTCGGTGTAAGAACATACTGTGACGACAAGACTGTTAACTTCCTTGTTGAAGAAGCAGTTTCCAAGACTGATGACAACCAGTCCTTCTACACAAAGTATATGAATACTTACTGGGATAACTACAACTTCGATATCTATGATTACTGCTGGGCATACTACTATAGCCCCGACGAGGAAGAAATCAATATGCAGAAGACAGTATGTAACTTCCTTGTAATGGCTAACTGGTATGATGATTCTGTTGACTCTTCCGAAGATACAGAGCAGAACAGAGATGCTACATATTATCAGGATAATACAGCACCTAAGTTTATCCAGAAGATTACAGACGCTTACGACAGAACAAGCGGTGAGCAGACTGTAAGAGTTTACTACTATGACGGCACAAGCGTAAGAAATGCACTTGTAAGACCTCAGTATTCTTGGGTAGCATATGTAGATTATGTTAAGTATCCTAACGGTTTCCCCGTAAGAATTTCTACAGATGGTGCGTATATCGAAGACGTAGCTCCTTACTTTGACGAATCAGGTCTTGCTGACTATGCAAAGATGTGGAATGTTACAACACCCATCTTCAACGAGTCCACAAGCTCTTATGTAATGCCTTTCCAGCCTTTCTTCCAGGAACAGTGGAGAAGATGGAACTACTGGTCCAGCTATCAGTACTGCACACGTCTCTATAGTGGTGTTATCACTTCTATCGACGAAGTTGTAGGCAGAAAGCTCTTCAACCTTGCATATGCAACATCCGGTTCAGATACAAACGGCGACAGCTTTGCTGATTCTTACACACTCGGTGTTCTTGCAAACGAAAGACTTGAAGGTACAGTATACAGAATGAACTTTGACCGTGCAGGTGAACTTGAAAGCATTACAAAGGGTTCTCTTGATGATATCACACCCGGTCAGTTTGTAATCGTAAGAAAGCGTGCATACGATACATCTCCCAAGTGGGCAGCTCTTACAGGCTATGCAATTCATGAGTTCTACATTATCTCTGATGATGCGTCTGAACTTGATTATCTTTCCGCTTTCTATAACCAGGTGCAGGACGAAATCGTAGACGCTGAATAAAAAACGACTGACGCGAATCGCGCCTAACGAATAAAAAAACACCACGATGTACACAAAGTACTATCGTGGTGTTTTTTATCCATTATCCATGATTTTAGTTCACTCATTTTAAAAATTCTTAAAAGGTGTGAAACGCTAATAAATATTGAAAAATAAAATAAAAAACAAAAAAAGCTCTTGACAAATGAACATATAACGGTTATAATAACAGGGTAGCAAATAAATATTCCTCTATAGCTCAGTCGGTAGAGCGCATGACTGTTAATCATGATGTCGTTGGTTCAAGTCCAACTGGAGGAGCCAAACAAAAAAGCAACCACAAAGTGGTTGCTTTTTTGCTTGGCTATTTGTTTGCCCGACATATTAGATTGTGTGCTTTACCGACTGAGCGTGGGCGAAGGATACATCAACATCATAATTATATCCTTGAAAAGCAATAACAGGTGTGGTATAATAATACCAATAAATACTATATACAGGAGGATGTAATATGTTAGCAGATTATAAAGTATCTTTTATTGAATTTTTGCTTGATGCAGGTGTTTTGAAGTTTGGTGACTTTATCGCAAAAAGCGGCAGAAAGCTTCCTTACTTTATCAATGCAGGTGAAATTAAGACAGGCGACCAGATTTGCAAGTTGGGTGAATACTACGCACAGTGCTATAAGGAAAATATCAAAGCGGACAATGTTGTGCTTTATGGTCCCGCGTATAAGGGGATTCCGCTTGCAGTAAGCGCAGCAAGTGCACTTTCTCGCGAGGGTATTGATCTTCCCTTCTTCTTTAACCGTAAAGAAGTTAAGGACCACGGCGAAGGTGGTATCTTTGTAGGTTACAAGCCTCAGGCAGGTCAGAATGTTGTTATCGTTGAAGACGTTATCACGGCAGGTACAGCTATCCGTGAAAGCATTGAGCTTATGAAAACTCTTGACGGTGTTAAGATTAATGCTGTTATGATTATGGTTAACAGAATGGAAAAGGGCCTCGGCGAAATTAGTGCTATGAAGGAAATTGAACAGCAGCACGGTTTCCCTGTATATTCTGTCGTTACAGTTTACGAGATTATTGAATATCTTGAAAGCCACCCCGAAAGAATGAGCGACCCCGACTGCATTAATCGTATTAGAGAATACCTCTCCGTTTACGGTGCAAAAGACTGATGCCTTTAGCGCATAATGCCAAAACCAACCGCTCGCAGTACACAAAGTACAGCTTTGGGTTCGGTTTGAACATTCTGCATCTAAAATCATTGGCGTATTTAAATTAATGGAAAAATAATCGGCATCTTAATAGGTGCCGATTTTAATTGAAAGGAAGTATAAAAATTGAAAATCGCAGTAACACACGAACAAGGTCAGATTTTCCAGCATTTTGGGCACACAGGTGCGTTTAAGGTGTACGATATTAAAGATGGCGAAGTTATAAAGAGCGAAGTTGTTGACACAAACGGTTCAGGGCATGGGGCTCTCGCGGGCATGCTCTTGAAATTAGGAGTTGATGCACTTATCTGCGGAGGCATCGGTGGCGGTGCAGTAAATGCACTCAGCATGGTGGGCATCGAAATTTATGCAGGTGTAACAGGCGAATGCGACGAAGCTGTTGAAACCCTCCTCGCAGGCAATCTTGACCAAAATGCAGAAGCTAATTGTTCGCATCATGACCACCACCATGGTGTAGGCCATACATGTGGGGAACATGGCTGCGGTGGACATTGTCATCACTGATTAAACAAAAAAGGGTTTTGCATTGCAAAATCTTTTTTTGTTTTAACTATTATTGAAAAACGATAAAATTTTATTGACAAGAGCCTTTCCTAAAGGGTAATATATACATATGGAGGTGATTTTATGTACCAAAAGAGTATAGTGCATCATATAGCAAAATGGGTTGTTGAAATTATGTTTTATGCAGGAATAGTGTGTACAACATCAGTGCCCTTTACCATAGGCGGTCTGATACGGTATTTTTCATATTCAACTCAGAGCGAGGCTGTTTATCGTGTGACTCTTACCTTGGCAGGAGCGTGTGCGGTGTATATACTTTTTAATATAAAGAAAATGTACAAAACACTTCTTGAAGGCAGCCCATTTGTGGACGCAAATGTAACCGCTTTCAGACGCATGGCTGTTGCGGCAATCTTGATTTGTATAATTTTTGTTGTGCAGTCTATTCTTGCTTTTACTTTGGGCAGTGTGACAATTGCGCTGATTTTTGCAATAGCATGTCTTTTCTGCTTGACACTTAAGGATTTGTTCAAGCAGGCTATTAACTATAAAACAGAAAATGACTTGACAATATGAGGTGAAAGCATGCCTATTATTATAAATTTAGACGTCATGATGGCGAAGAGGAAAATCGGGCTTATGGAGTTGAGCGAAAAAATAGGTATTACGCCTGCAAATTTATCAATACTTAAAAACAACAAGGCAAAGGCAATACGCTTTTCAACCTTGGAGGAAATCTGCAAAGTGCTTTCCTGTCAACCCGGAGATATAATCGAGTATACTGAGTGATAAGACAGATATTTACCATTTGGGGACTGTCCCCAAATGGTAAATATCTGTTATTTTTCGTTAAATAATTATCGATAAACAATAAAAAAGTATTGACAAACGGTGGATGGCGGTGTATAGTACCAAGTGAGAGGAGGAAAGAGAATGAAAACTTTTTTAAAAGGATTATTTTATGCAACAAGTCTTGTTGTAATAAACAGACTTCTTTTATATTTAAATTCACAGGCAGACACACTCAGCCTTGTACTGTTTTTAATTGCAGGGGTAGGGTATCTTGCCTCAAACCGAACAATCGGCAAAATGTTCGGTTGTGGATTTACGGCAATGTTTGCGCTTTTGCCAATTGACCTTTTAATTCCTATTGATGAATCCCCACTGGCAAACAATTGGATTAGTATATACGCATACGGCTTTTTGGGCACAATGGCAGCGGTTTTTTTGTCGTGTATACTTATAAAAAAAGGCATTTTTGAGAAAGTGATGACCAAAATTGAAGAAAAGAGGACTGACAAAATGGACGAATACGATGTTTTTGGCAAAAAACTGAAAATCAAGCTGATTATATATGCACTTATTACTGCAGTAAGCTTTGCATATCTTGTACTTAGTGAAAGCGCAGGCGTGAGCGTGGTCATATTTTCGCTTTTGCAGGCAGTAATGCTTTTCTTTATAGTGCCCGACAAAAAAAGGCTTTTGTGGTGTATTCCTCTGTTTGTGATGTGCCTTAACTCGTTTATAAGTTTGAACACAATCTGGCGCATACCCAATTTTATAATATGTATAGCTATCTATGCTTTGATGTTTACGCCTTTAGATATAAAAAATGTTACTTTACGCTTTTTGGTAGAGACGGCAGAAAGGCTTGTCGCTCCCATAATCACCCTCACAAAACCTTTTGAATGGATTTATGACATGACGGAAGGTAAAAAAGGATATGTAAAGCGTGGGGCAATTGCACTGGGGATAAGTATTGTGTCAGTAGGGGTATTGAGTGTGGTACTTTCAAGTGCGGACATGGTTTTTTCTCACAGTGTGGGCAACATGATAGAGAATTTTTCAAATATTTTCGGCATAAAAACTATCTGGAAAATCCTCGCAGGGGCTATGGTGGGGATTTATCTCTTCGGTATTGTATATAATGCGTATGTCGAATACGACGTAGAGCCGCGTGATGTGAAAATCAAAGGCGATGTGTTCATCATATCCTGCGTCATGATTTCTGTGTTGGCAGTGTATACGTTTTTTGTTGTTATCCAGTTCAAATATTTGTTTGCAGGAAGTCAGCTACCCTACGGATTGAATGTTACCGAGTATGCGCGCAAGGGATTTTTCGAGCTTTTGGGATTAACGGGAGTTAATATAGCAGGAATACTTGTTGTGACAAAGCTTACCGAGCATACCGAGGGCAAAAAAGCGATGTTTATAAAATCAATGAACATGTATCTTTGCGCGGTGACGGTTGTGCTTTTGGCATCATCATTCTACAGAATGCTCATTTACAACGAAACAGACGGTTTGACGAGACTGCGATTTTTAGTTTTTGGATTTTTGGCGTTTGAGCTTATAGGGCTTGTGATAACGTTTTTCTATATTGCAAAGCCAAAGTTTAATATCGTAATGGTTTACGGTGCGATTGCGCTTTGCTATTATCTTGTTTTGAATCTTGTGCCAATGGATGCAATAATCGCAAAAAACCAGGTGGATAGGTATCTTAAAGGCGAACGTGATGAGCTTTCTTACGTGTTTACCCTGTCGGCTGATGCCGCAAGTGAAATGAAAAGAGCATACGACAAGACCGAAAATCAAGAGTTTAAGGATGCGGCTCTTGATTGGGTGAAACGCAAAACAGAAAAATCAGATGATGCCGACTGGAGAAGCAGTAATTTATCCGAGCATATTGCAAGATCGGTTTATGGTGATATGTAGAACTGCATCCTGAGAGACGTATGGAAAAAAGGACGTATTTTTAGGAGTCATGGCTTTGTGAGTTATGCGGGTGTGGTTGACATCGCTGATTTATTCAGGAATAAGTAATTATTAGTGACAAAGAAATGAGGCATAAAAAACAATAAGTTTTTTATGCCTCATTTTGAAGTCTGTACTATTTATGTTAGCGTTTTTCTTTTATATCGGATTCGCATAAGATATAGTCACAACTGACATTATAAAAACGGGAAAGTGCAATTATATGTCTCAACGGAATTTCGTTGAGACCTTTTTCATATCGGGAATATACTTGTTGTGTTGTACCGAGATATTTGGCAATGTCTTTTTGTTTTAGGTCATTATCCTCTCTCAACTCTCGGATTCTATCTATATATGTTTTCATTTCATCACCTGAAAAAATTTTAACATACACCACTTATGACGTATTGACAATACACCATAAGTGGTGTATAATTAAGAAAAATATGTAGAAATATGTAAAGGAAGGGTGTTAAATGAAAAATAGGGATACGTTATTTTCAAAAATTATTATACTTGCAGTAGTAGTTATGGCGTGTATTGTTATTACTTTAGCTGCAGCATTAGCAATAGGGTCGCTTGATAGTAATATATTTGATTTTTCAAGCCTGAACTTGTATAATGCTGTTCCTGTACTTATTATTGGAGGCATAGTAAGTTGCTTTGTAATAGGCATAGGTGTTTTATTTTTATCGCGTAATGTATTTTATAAATTAAAAAATTATTTTTTTGAAGAAGACGGAGGAAAAAAGAATGAAATGTACAAATCATCCCGAGATTGATGCACAAGGTATGTGCATGTATTGCGGAAAACCGTTTTGCAAGGATTGCATGGTAGAGGTTAAAGGTAAAATGTATTGCAAGGACGATATCGGAAATGTGATTGACGATGCTAAACAGTCAACAGGTCAGCCGACAATCAACATTACAAATACAAACGAAAATATTAATAAAAATGTAAATGGTGTCTATGGCTTTGTGGGTCCGAGAAAGAGCAAGATGGTTGCACTTATTCTTTGCATAATAGGATTCTTTGGATTTGCAGGACTTCACAGAATGTATGTTGGTAAAGTGGGAAGTGGCGTACTCCATTTTTTAACATATGGTATTTGCGTTGTAGGCACAATTATGGATCTGATTGCAATCTTATCCGGAGGTTTCCGTGATAGTTATGGTCAACCGTTGGCGTAATTTGAGTAAAAGGAAAAAACAAACTCTCGTATCCTTATTACGAGGGTTTGCTTTTTTTGCTTGCATATTTTTTGTTACAAAGAAGATAAAAATACCTTTGTGCCCAATAAAAAGGATATGGGGAATATCGTGTTTCGGATGCGGAATGTCTCGTGGATTTGAATCAATTACGCGTCTTGATATCATGGGAGCATTGCGCTGCAATGTATTATCGGTATTGTTATTTATTGCTTGTGTAGTCTATGTTATACTGGCAATTATTGATGCTTTTTCAGAAAGAAACTGTATTGAATATATTGAACACATGCTGAGTAAAAAATTCATGTATCTGATATATATTTCTCTTTTAGCTTTAAGTATGTGGTTAAATAATCAAGAACTATTTTGAAATAAAAACAATGCCTTGAAAAGAGAAAGTATACATGATAAAATACTCTAAAAGGAGCGGGCGTAGAAAGTCGATATAAATTTCTTGTGAAATTTTTGATATGTGCCATGGCACTCGATATGCCTGACTGCTCGATATGTTGCCTTTGGCAACGAGAATAAGGAGTTGATTATCATGTTTGATGCAGTAAAGGTTAAAGACGAATGTGTACAGTGGATAAGAAAGTTTTTTGAGGAAAACGGTCCCGGATGCAATGCGGTTTTGGGTATTTCGGGTGGCAAGGATTCGTCCGTTGCAGCGGCTCTTTGTGTCGAAGCTTTGGGCAAAGACAGGGTAATCGGTGTACTGATGCCTCAGGGAGACCAGTTTGATATTGATTGCTCCCACAAGCTTTGTGACCATTTGGGTATAAAAAGATATGTTGTAAATATAAAGGATGCGGTTGAGGGCGTAATAAATGCTATGCCTGAAGATTTGGAGTTGAATACACAGTCAAGAACCAATCTGCCTCCGAGAATAAGAATGAGCGTTGTATATGCAGTAAGCCAAAGCTGTAACGGCAGAGTGTGCAACACCTGCAATCTTAGTGAGGACTGGGTTGGTTACTCCACCCGCTATGGTGACGCCGCAGGCGACTTTTCACCTCTTTCGTTCCTTACGGTAAGAGAGGTTAAGGAGATAGGCCATCTTTTGGGACTGCCATCTGATTTGGTTGAAAAAACACCCATTGACGGACTTTGCGGCAAAACGGACGAGGATAACCTTGGTTTTACATATGCTGAGCTTGACCGTTATATCCGCGAGGGCGTTATAGAGGATGAAGAAAAGAAAGCACGAATTGACAGATTGCATAGAATCAATAAATTTAAGCTTGAATTCATGCCCTGCTTTAAACCCGAGCTTTAACCACTTGGGACACTCCCGCATTGTTCATGTTTAAGCCCGAATTATACTAAAAAGCACTCGCCATTGGCGAGTGCTTTTTAGTCGGAGCTTGAAAGTGTAGCTTCGTCATTTTCAGATAACATGATATCGGTTTCGACGATTTTCAGTTTTTTGTTTATACAATATATTATGATGCTGTCGCGCTTGTTTTTGGGATAAAGGGGCGCATAACCCGATTGATTGAGAAGCTCCTGCGTTTCGGTGAAGGAAAGCCCTATGCCGAAACAGATAGACAAAAGCTTGTTGCGCGAAGGCTTTTTTGTGCCGCTGAATATCTGATAAGCGTATGTACGGTCTAAATTGGCGGCTTTGATTACATCACTTTTTTTGAGATTCTTTTTCTTTAAAAGGTTTTCAAGCAATGTAGAGACAGGCTCTGTAATAAGACTGTCTTCGTTTTCGTTGAGAAATTCAGTAATAGATTTTTTTGAATTCAAGACCTTGAGGAGATCGGATGTAGTTTTCATAATTATTCTCACCTTCTAATAAAATATAATATTTTTGGGTAAAAATCAAGTGAATTCGAAAATGAATAAACCCCGTTTATATATTACTAAGAATATCTTAAAAAAAGGTGAAAATGGTATGCTGACAGCATACCAAAATTGACAACAAAACAAATATATATTGTAAAAAAACATAAAAAATGGTAAAATGATTTTACAAGGGAGGGGATTTTGTGCAACAGGAAATAGTTGACGGGATTGTATGCGTAAAAAGAAAAATAAACAAAAATGAAATCCCCTTTTATGAACGTTTGGCTAAGCTTAGATGCACATGTTTTCAGCTCATTGTACAACAAGAGGGCGACTATGTATATGAGGAGGCAATGAATTATGAGCCTTTTTTAAATACAAAGTGCGCCGCGGATGAACTGTATGAAATCTTTGCATGTATAAAAGACAACAAATTGCCCTGCACGATAGCGGGGCTGTTCATATGTGACGGAGTATTAAAGGCTTATGTTGTACCTACCGGGAAAATGTATCGGGAAAAGGATTTGTGCCACGAGTATGCAGCACTTTTAGGGATAAATAAAAAGTTTTTTTATATTGACTGCGTGCGACATTATGCAACAAAAAAAGGTGTTTTAAAATATGTACCCGGGTTTCGGAGCGGAAACTCTTTTCACAGCATGCTGGCAATTTTTATTTATGCGGATTGCTTTTTGTGGGCATTGGCTGTGGCGCTTGTTTTTGGGCATAATCCCGAGGAAACGTATTTTTGGATATTTTGGTACATATTAACCCTGATGGTAATGGTTTTTTCTCTAGACTTTTTTTATCTTGCGGAAAGGCTAATGCCTTTGCCCATTCCGAGATGGGTAAAAATATTTTCTGTTTCGGCTTTTGTGATTATAACATTTGCGGTAACATATATCACAATAGGCTTTGTAGTTATTGAAGGAGGTCTTTAAGATTAATACTATGCGTAAAGAGGCAGACAAATCTGTTTTGCCTTTTTTGAAATATCTTTCAGAAAATCCTAACAAAAATTTCCCCAAAATTATAGAAGTGGGAGACGGCTACTACATCGAAGAACGCATTAACGGCAAAAACCTTGAGGAAATAGTCGAAAACGGCATTATAGATGACGCCACTGCAAAGGATTATATGCTGCAACTATGTGACGGGGTAGAGCTTTTGCACAAATGCGGCATAATTCACCGTGACATAAAGCCGTCAAATATTATTATTTCAACCTTTGGTGTTGTCAAGATTATTGACTTTGACATTGCAAGAACACTGAAAAACGAGCCTATCGAAAAGGATACTCAAATCCTCGGAACAGTCGGCTATGCACCGCCCGAGCAGTACGGCTTTACCCAGACCGATGAGCGAAGCGATATTTACTCCATGGGAGTTTTGTATAACTATATGCTGACAGGGTGTATACCACAGGAAAAACAGGCAACGGGTAATGTAAGAGATATAATCCTCCGCTCGACAAGCCTTGCACCCTGGGAGAGGTATATAAATGTAGCCGAGCTGAGAGCGGATATACAAAAGCAAAAGAAAAAAGAGGTAACGATTTTTGACAAAGTAACGGGGGTTATTCCCGGGATGCGAAGCAAAAATATTTTTAAGCTGGCAATAGCTTTGGTTTTTTACTTTTTGGTGTTTAACTCGCAGGCAATGTTTGTGCGCGAGCTTTTCAGTCAAGGCTGGGAAATGGATTACCTGTATCTTTTGTCCATGGCGGTGTTTTCTTACGGTTATGTATTTCTTTTCTTTGCTTTTTTGGTCAATTGGTGCAATATTGCGGACAGGTTTTTGCCAAAGGTAAAGCAAAGGTGGATGAGAAGAGTTATTCCCGCAGTAATCCTTTTTGCCACGGCGTCCTTTTGTGCGGGCTGGGGACTTGATATAGAAGGCGAGACTTTTCTCACATGGAATCCTGTTGTTTTTTTAGTAAAGTGTATCATAGACTATATTACAAAAATGTGGGCTTTGGTTTTTGGATAATAGTATGCTGACAGCATACCAATTATCTGCGCAGAAAATATACTATTATTAAAAAAACAAAGGAGAAATGCAAAAATGACAGAAAAAAGTTATGAAAAAACCGAATGTATGGGCAAGAAGTGGTTTTTAAAATTCCCTTATAAGGTAACAAAAACTACTGCTACATTTTTTGACGATGAGGTAGAACTTAAGCAGGGCAGCGGTTTCGCGCTGGTAAACGAAAACAGTATGTACTCCACAAAAATCAAGTACAGCAGTATTGAAGCTGTCAGCAGTGAAACAAAGTACAGCACACCCAATGTTGTTGCGGCAATCGGCATTGCGATTATTGCAATACTTGCGGGACTCGCAGGCATTGCACCTATAGGTGGTATGCTGGGCGTTGCAGTGGTTGTTATACCGCTTATGCTTTTCATGGGTCGCACAGCACAGACCAACGTGCAGTACAACGAAAACGGACAGAGCTATTTGTACGAAATCCCCGCTGAATTTAAGTCAGACGCAGAAGCAATGGCTGATAAAATTAATTCCAGGAGATGATTTAATGGCAATTAAAAATTGCTCAATATGCCAAAAAGCAGTAGGCTTTTTGGGCAGGTTTGAGTTAAGAGACGGATATATATGTGACGATTGTTACAATGCTGTCCGTCAAAAATATTCGCTTAAAGATTTTGACAATGCTATGACCACTGTAAGCGACATACAAAACGGTATATTTGCAAATCCGGTAAAGTTTGTCAAAGAGCAGGTTTCGGCTGATACGGTAAGCACTCCCGTGACAGATAAAGCTAAGGCTGAAACACCTTTCGAAGCACCTTCCGAAACACCTGCACCGGAAGTGGCACCTGCTGCTCCTACCGCTGCCGAAAGCGGAGAAGGATGCTTTGAACAGGCGAAAAACGGCTGCGGATGTATAATATATGTTGCTATAGCTGCGGTTGTTATTTGGTTTTTATGGTTCTGGCTCAGCGGAGGCTTGGGCGAATTTATGGACAAGCTTTTTGATGCGGCAGGCGATGCTATCGAAGAGAGCGTAGACGAATACAATCAGCAGTATATTGACATGGTAAAGAATGCAAAAATAGGCAACACCGATGTTACATACGGCGACTTTGCTGCAGAGTTTGACAAACAGGAATGGCGCTATTTTATCGGTGACGGCGGCGAGCAGGTTGTGGAATTTATTGGTGATGTAGATTCTGACACAGTAAGGGTGCAGTATGTGATTTCACCCTACGGCGAAAGCCGATACCTGATAGAGCCTGCATATATGGACATCAACGGCGTTGCCGTGGATGATATACTGTCAATGTTCTTCTTAATGGTGTAACGTACAAAAAAAGCGAGAGAAACCGAAAGGTTCTCTCGCTTTTATATTTATTTGAATTAATATACGATGTTTTCGCTGATAGACTTAAGCTGTACAAAATTGTAGAGGTAGTCTACAGTACCTGTCTTTGCTGTTGTACCACTCATGTTGTAACCGCCGAAGGGGTGGTTGTAAACAACTGCACCTGTACACTTACGGTTGATGTAAAGGTTGCCTACAAAGAAGTTGTCCTTTGCGTATTCGATATTCTCACGGTCAGCGGAGAATACAGAACCTGTAAGACCGTATTCAGTAGCGTTTGCAAGGTCTACAGCATCTTCAAATGTGTCAACTTTCATAACTGCAACAACAGGTCCGAAAATTTCCTGATTTGCGATAACGCTTGTAGTGGGGTCAACGTCGGCAATGATTGTGGGCTTTACGTAGAAGCCTTCGGAATCATCGTATGTACCGCCTGTGATAAGTCTGCCCTCGCTCTTGCCCTGTTCAATCATACCTGCAATCTTGTCAAAGGATGCCTTGTTGATAACAGCGCAGATGTCCATGTTATCCTTGCCTGCGCCCTGTTTGTAGCTTTCAGCCTCTTCTTTGAAATATGTGAGGAATTCATCATATACGTCGCTAAGTACGATAGCACGGCTACATGCGGAGCACTTCTGACCCTGGAAAGTGAAAGCTGCTGCTGCTGCCTGCTTAGCTGCCCACTTCAAATCAGCGGAGGAGTCAACGATGATTGCGTTCTTACCGCCCATTTCAGCGATGATACGCTTAATCCATTTCTGACCTTCGTTAACCTTTGCAGCGCGTTCTGCAATACGGAGACCTACAGCCTTACTGCCTGTGAAGTTGATGAAACGAGTGAGGGGATGGTCAACAACAAAGTCACCGATTTCGGAGCCTGAGCCGGGGATAAGGTTGATAACACCTGCAGGAATACCTGCCTCTTCGCACATTTCAACAAACTTGCATGTTGTGATAGGAGCATCACTTGCGGGCTTAATGCAAACTGTGTTGCCTGTAACAACAGCACTAATTACCATACCTGCCATGATAGAGAAGGGGAAATTCCACGGAGGAATAACAAGACCTACACCGATGGGACGGTATTCGCTGCGGTTGTTTTCAACTTTGGATTCAACAAGGGGAACGGGGTGTTCCTCAAGATATACGGCACCCTGTGCATATGCGTTGAAGAAATCGATAGCTTCGCAGATTTCACCGTCTGCTTCGCCAAAGTTTTTGCCTGTTTCAAGAATCATCCAAGCTGCGATTTCATATCTGCGCTTCTGAAGCACGCCGATAAGACGCATGATATAGTCGTACTTTACACGTGTAGGAACAAGTCTCCATTCTTCGTATGTGTCGTAAGCACATCTGATGGCTTTGTCAGCAAGCTCCTTGCTTGCAGAAGAAGCATAACCGATAACCTGGCTCTTCTTACAGGGGTTGATGGATGTTGTTTTCTTGTCTGTAAAAATCTTTTCGCCACCGATAACTAAAGGATAGTCTTTGCCGAGCTCTGCTTCAACAGCGGCAAGAGCGGCTTCCATATTAGCCTTGACTTCGGGGATAGAAAAGTCGCGTTCGGGTTCGTTTACAAAAATTCTGTTCATGTAAATTTCCTCCTATGTTATATAATAAAAATAAATTAAAAACAAAAGACTGAAAAGCTCATTGCTTCTCAGTCTGCATTGTAACACAAAATTTTGTAAATGTAAAGAAATTTATCGCACACTTATACCTTTATTTGAAAGATAGTTTTTCAAATCTTTAATTGCGATTTCGCCAAAGTGGAAAAGGCTTGCGGCAAGCACGGCGTCTGCCTTGCCTTCGTCAAAGGCTTCGTAAAAATGCTCCATTGTACCTGCGCCGCCCGAGGCAATGACAGGGATAGAAACATTTTCCGAAATTGTGCGGGTTAGCTCGAGGTCATAACCCGCCTTGGTCCCGTCACAGTCCATACTGGTCAAGAGAATTTCGCCTGCGCCAAGGCTTTCAGCTTTTTTTGCCCACTCAAGCGCATCCAGGTGAGTGTTTATCCTGCCGCCTGCAATATATACGTCCCAACCGGATTTGTCCTCACGACGCTTGGCATCAATTGCCACAACCACGCACTGACTGCCGAACCTGTCTGCAGCCTCGCGTATAAGCTCAGGACGCTTTATTGCGGAGGAGTTAACAGAAATCTTATCTGCACCTGCTAACAAAAGCTTTCTGAAATCTTCAACGGTCTTGATGCCACCGCCCACAGTAAAGGGAATAAATACCTTTTCTGCAACGCGCCTTACCATATCTTCAACGGTGTCGCGGTTGTCACTTGTAGCGGTGATGTCTAAAAAAACAAGCTCATCAGCGCCTTTTTTGTCATAGGCAATCGCCGCCTCCACAGGGTCGCCTGCATCTATTAAATTTACAAAATTTACTCCCTTTACTACTCTGCCGTCTTTGACGTCAAGGCAAGGGATTATTCGCTTTGCGTACATAATTTTCTCCTTAAGGAGCGGGGACACACCCGCTCATTCATTTTTTATTTTTACGAGGAAATCCATAGGTTTGGTTGACTGTGGGTCGGGAATATCCCCGTACTATACGAACAAGGGCTTTAGGCGTCTTGGTGGTCACCGTTTTTCATCCTTATTATAACTTTGCAAAGTTTGAGAGCATTTTAAGCCCTACATCACTTGATTTTTCAGGGTGGAACTGAGTGGCGTAAACATTGGCAGACTCAACGGCTACCTCAATATCAATGCCGTAATGGGTAGTTGCCGAAACAATGCTCTTGTCCTCGGCTTCAAGATAATAGGAATGTACAAAGTAAACAAAAGGCTTTTCTAAATTTTCAAAAAGCTTACCGCGGCAGGTAATATCATTCCAGCCCATATGCGGAATTTTTAAATCACCGCACTTGGGGAGCTTTACAATCCTGCCTTTTAAAATGCCCAACCCTTTAACCCCGGGAGATTCTTCGCTTTCGTCAAAAAGCATCTGCATTCCGAGGCATATACCTAAAAGAGGTGTACCTTTTTTTGCGGCGTTTACGATAACCTTATCAAGCCCTTTTTTTGTAAGATTTGCCATACCTTCACCAAAGGCACCTACACCCGGAAGCACAATCTTGTCTGCTTTTTCTATTGTGGGGATATCATCGGTGACGATGTTTTCAATGCCGAGATAATCAAAAGCTTTGGCAACGTTTCTGAGGTTGCCTGCGCCGTAGTCAATTATTGCTATCATAAATTTACCTTCGCTTTCATTGCGCGGACGATTTCGCCTATACGTTCTCTTTCCATTTTTGCGCTGACGCGGTTAACGATAATACGTGCCGATAAGGGGCAGATTTCCTCCAAAACGTCAAGACCGTTTTCGTAGAGAGTTTTGCCTGTTTCTACAATATCCACGATAACGTCCGAAAGGCTTGTAAGTGGTGCAAGCTCTACAGAGCCGTTGAGCTTAATAAGCTCTGTTTCGATGTTCTTGGAATCAAAATAGTCCTTGGCAATAAGGGGGTACTTGCTGGCAACACGAAGGGGAGTATGGTCCGCAAGATGACCCTTTAGTGACGTGGGACCGCAAACGCACATCTTACATTTGCCAAACTTAAGGTCAACCATTTCGTATACGTTTCTGCCTTCTTCAAGGATAGTGTCTCTGCCGACTATGCCTATGTCAGCTGCCCCGTATTCCACATATGTGGGCACATCGCCCGCTTTTACCAATATAAATTTAAGCTTGTTTTTTTCGTCGGTGAAAATAAGCTTTCTTGTTTTTTCGAGTATTTCGCCGCAATCATAGCCAAGGTCCATAAGAATTTTGACGCTGAGCTCGGCGAGCCTGCCTTTTGCAAGCGCAATTGTAAGATATCTCATTGGATTACGCCTTTCTATATAAAATAAACGTTTTTGATGTTGCGCATTTTGGCGGATTCTTTTGCGTCCTCTTTACTAAGAGAGGTAACGTCAAGGACAACCCTTTTGCCTTCTTCACGAAGCTGTGTTGCAAGGTGGTATGCCTCCTTGCGGCTTTTGTCAGAACAGAAAATAATTGCATCGGGAGCTGTATCGAGCGTAATGTTGCCCGAACGTAAAAGTGCATCGGCAAGACGATCAACCCATATTGCAACACCTGTTGCGGGAAGGTCAAGGTCAAATCGGCGACCGAGGGTGTTGTAGCGTCCGCCGCCGCAGATGGGGAAAGCGGATGTGGTTGTAAGACCGCGGAAAATCACACCTGTATAATACTTGAAACTTCTTATCTGCCCCAGGTCGATGGTGATATATTTTTCAAACCCGTAATCGCGAAGTATATTGTATATAACCTCAAGGTTACAGAGAGCATTTTTGCTTGTAGAATTGAGTGCATAACGCTTGTATTTTGACAAAACCTCTTCGCCTTCGCCAAAGAAAAGCGAGATTTCGGTTAAAATTTCGCGGTTCACACCTTCTATTGAATGAGTATCGCAAAACTCTTCTACGCCGAATGTGAATTTTTTGTCCAAAAGTGAACGGAGAGTTGCGGCGTCCTCATCGGAAAGACCACAATCCTCAATAATGCCCGTAATAAAATCAGAGTGGGCAAGCTCAATCTGAAAATCTGTAAGACCTGCTCTGAGGAGAGCGGTAATGGTAAGTGCAATAACCTCGGCATCTGCCTCGGGGGTGTTTGTGCCGATAATTTCAACGCCTGCCTGAGCAAATTCCTTTTTCTTTGCGCTTTTGTAGCTTTCGCCACTGCGGAACACATTGCCCAGATACCACAATCTTAAGGGGAGAGGCTCCTCGGAAAGATGTGTAGCAACGGCACGAGAAATAGAGGTTGTGAAATCAGGGCGAAGAGCCAGCACCTTTCCCGAAGAATCGATAAACTTGATAGATTCGTCAGTGGGGATACTCATGTCGTCGCCAAAAACATCCAGATATTCAAATGTGGGGGTCTGGATTTCGTTATATCCGAATTCCCCAAAAACGGCTGTGAGACAATTTTCGGTATGAGCCTTTACGAGGCAATCCTTTCCGTAAATGTCGCTTACACCTCGGGGGGATTTAAGTCTGTTCATAAAACCGTACCTTTCGTCTGTGAAAATATTATTTTCTATTATAATAAAAGAAAACATAAAAAACAATATCAAATGCAAAAAAACATTATATAATTGGAAAAAATTGCGGAAACAAAAGCGTTTTAATGATAAAAAAATTGAATAAAATACTTGAAATAGGGCAGAGGTTGTGTTACAATACTAATGTGTATTATCGGGTAGTGTCGATAAATATGCAATTAAGTATTTAATTTTAGTTTAAATAAAGGAAGGTGCAGTTAATGAAAAAACGCATTATGAGCCTTGTGCTTGCACTGACGATGTGCCTCAGCATGTTTACTTTCGGTATCGTGGCTGAAAGCGCAACACTCGGCGAGCTCATGGAAATCTACAAGGAAAGAGTCTGGGACTGGCAGGAAAATCAGTTTGGTGCCATGACAGCTGAACAGGCAGAAGTTATTGAAAATGCCTGGACAAACTATGAAGCAAACCAAGATGCTATCAGAGAAAAGGCAGAAGAACTTGTTGATGAGGTTCTTGAAAACAACACAAAATTCTATTCTACAGACACAATGACAGATCTTTATAAGTGGAAGCTTATGAGAGACCTCATGGAAGGCAATATTGACGCAACAAGCGATGATGCAGAGTACCAGGATTGGCTTGCTCGTTTCACAGCTTTCGAAGAAGCTAACGATGAAGCAATCAGCGCATCTGCTCCCATGGCAGCTCTTAACGGTCTTGGTGATTACTCTGATAAGCTTACCGTATACTTTGGTGAGCTTGCAGAAATGGCAGTAGTTGACGGCTTTGCATTTGAAGGTGCAGATGCCGATAAGGCGAACGCTTATCTTGCGGCATATGCTTTCGACGGTAACGACGACATGGATTCTATCCATGATTACCTTGTTTCGGACGTTAAAGAGCTTATCGTTGACGGTATCGTTAATAACTTCGATATCGGTATGCAGCTTGCTACAGGTCAGGTTAACCGTGACAACACAACAGGCGTATTTGACATGATTTCTGACCGCGACATGAAGGCAGCATTCCTTCTTGTTGGTGAAGATATGGTTAGATATGCACTCGACCTTGTTCCCGGTCTCCGCGGTGATATCCTTGCACTTAACAAAAAGGATATTGTAGCGGCAGTTATTGGTGAGGCTACCCCCATCCTTGGTGGTGACAACGATGCTGCAGTTGAGGCTCTTTACAATACAATGGATGGTCTTATCGATTACATGTTAGGCGATAAGATGGAAAAGATTGAAAACGCAGAAGAATATGTTGAGGAAACACTCGGCATTGTAATTGCAGATGAATATGCAAAGTGTACAGTAGCACTTAAGGCTGTTATGGAAATCATTGATCCCAACCATGGTCTTGAACTTGTTCACCTTAACACATACCTCGGCAGAGAACTTCTCCGTTATGAAAACGAAGGCGAATACGTTTACCTCAACGGTGCTGTAATTGACGGCGACACAGTAGGTGAGCTCAGCCTTGGTTTCGGTCACAACCGTTACCCCATCGTTTCTTCCTTTAACGATTACGGTATCGCATCCTTTGATGCTAACTACGATGCAGACGGCATCAAGGTTTATGCAGGTGGCGATATTGGTCAGATTATGATTGAAGTAACTGAAGAAGCTAACGGTGAAGCAACAGTTAATGTTTACCGCGGTTATTTGGATTACGATCAGGACGGCGTAGTTGACGGTGATGCTGAAGACGTTTACAGATATGTAGCTTCTTTCACAGTTACAGCTACAAGTGATGTTGAACCTCCCGTTGTTGAAGATCCTTACGTAACTCTTGAAGACGTACTTGACACAACAGTTGACGGTACAATCGAAGTTCGCGGTGAAACAAACCTTGACTACGTAACAGTAGCAATTGTTAAGACAACTGAAGACGGACTTAAGACAATCTACGCAGTAGTATACTCAAAGGCAGAGTTTGAAGCAGGTATCACACTCGCGGCTCCCGATGCTGCAGTTGAAGGCGAAGTATACACAGTAGTAGTTGGTACAGAACAGGCTTCCGCTTCCGATACATTTGCAATTGAAGGCGCAGAAGTGGAATACACAGTTGAACTTAACGACGTAGCTGATACAACAGCTGACGGTACAATCACAGTTTGCGGTACAACAAACCTTGACTATGTAACAGTAGCAATTGTTAAGACAACTGGAGATGGACTTAAGACAATTTACGCAGTAGTATACTCCAAGGCAGAATTTGAAGCAGGCATTGAAATTGCTGCTCCCGATGCTGCAGTTGAAGGCGAAGTATACACAGTAGTAGTTGGTACAGAACAGGCTTCCGCTTCCGATGAATTTACAATCGTTGATGATGAAGAACCTGTTGTATACGAAATCACACTTGATGATATCGCAGACTTCCGTCTTAGCGAAAATGAAAATGCTGAAATCGTTGTAAAGGGTACAACAAACCTTGCAAACGTAGTAGTATCTATCACACTTAACGGTGATGAAGTATACACAGTAGTTCATACAAAGGCTGAATTCGAAGCAGGTATCACAATCGCAATTGACAATGCAGTAGCAGGTAATGTATACACAGTAGCAGTTGGTCAGACAGGTACTGAAGCTGAAGATACATTTGAAATTCTTGCTGAAGATGTAGTTCCTGTTGAACCTTCTCTTGCACTTGCAGGTAAGACAACAAGAACTGTAACAAAGAACAAGACAATCGCTATCACAACAACACCTCAGAATGTTCCCGCCGGTTCTACAGCAGAAGTAGTATGGACAACAGCAGACGGTGAAATTATCGAAGTAACAGCTACAAGCGGCGACTTTAACAACATTGCAACAGTTAAGGGTCTCAAGAAGGGTTCAACAACTCTTACAGCAACACTTTATGTTGACGGTGTAGCTACAGACGCAACTGTAACAGTAACAGTTACTGTTACATCAGGTGGTACAACTACATCTACATCTTATACAAATATCACAGTTAAGGTTGACGAAACTAAGGATGTTGTAAAGGTTCCCACAGGCGGTACAAATGTTGAATTTACAGGCACAGGCGACGGTGAAGTTGAAGTAGCAATCGTTGATGGCGTAGTAGTTGTAACAGGTGTTAAGGTTGGCGAAGTTAAGGGTACAGTTAAGGTTACTAACGACGCCGGCAGAACAGTTCTCACAGGCGACTACAAGTTTACAGTAACTGAAAAGGACGTAGTTGTAGTTCCCGAACACGAATGTGAATGGCCCGATATCGCAGCTACAGCAACTAAGGATGCTCACTGGGCACACGAGACAATCGATATCATGACAATTAATGGTTACATTAATGGTTATGAAGACGGTACATTCAAGCCTGACCAGAACATCACAAGAGCTGAATTCTCCGCAATCGTTTACAGAATCCTTGGTCTTGAAGTAGCTGAAGACGGCGTACTTTATGACGATACAACAGGCCACTGGGCTGAAGATATAATTGCAACAATGTCTCTTCCCGAAGGTTACGGTATGCTCCGCGGTTACGGCGACGGCAACTTCGGACCTAACGATTTGATTACTCGTGAACAGGCAGTTGCAATCATCGCAAGAGCTAAGAGTGCAGTTTGGGTAGCAGCTGAAGAAGATGCTAAGGATGTATTCACAGACGCTGAAGATATTTCTTGGTGGTTCGACGGCGAAATGGATGCCGCTGTAACTAACGGTCTTATCACAGGTTACCAGGACGGCTCCTACAAGCCTCTTGAATTCACAACAAGAGCAGAAGCATGCGTACTCCTTGCACGTGCTTGGCCCGAAATTTTGGAATAATTTCAAAATAATTTAAGGTATAATTCAAAAGGTTGCAGCTTGCTGCAACCTTTTGAGGTTGTTTATGTGTGTGGAAATATTTGGATGAAAATCCGACAGAAAGGAACAATTATACCATGAAAAACATTTTTAAAAAATTAACAGCACTTACACTGGCTTTGGTTATGCTTTTGGCAATGGCACCCTCGGTCAATGCAGGGGTTGAGTACTCTGTTGAAGACGCATATGAAGAATGTGCGGCTCTTTACCCCGAATTTGTAGATGCAGTATTGGAAAAAGGTGCAACAGAAGCAAACATCATCAGATTTTTGTATGATTTGCAGGACTACCTGCTTAACGTAGGCGAAGAGATAACCGAAGAAAACTTTGAATCCTATGTATTGGAAGCAATTAACGATCTTATGTCAAAGCGTGCTCATATCAAATTGAGAGACGCTCTTGTAGGGGCTTTCCCCGGTGCAGTGCTTGACGGTGCTGAGGGTATTATCGCTCCCGAATTTGAACCCATCGTCGAAACAATTAAGAGGATTATTTTTGATAATGGTCTGCTCGACGAGGGCGTTGATGACGAAAATCAGACAACAGAACCCGAAGAAGAAACAACAGAGCCTGAAGTAACACCTACAGAACCCGAGGTTACACCTACAGAGCCTGAAGTAACTCCCACAGAGCCTGAGGTTAAACCTACAGAGCCCGAGGTAACACCCACAGAGCCTGAAAAAGAAACTGTAACAGGTGGCGGTAACGGAGGCTTTGAGGATGATGGCGAAGATGCAACAGCGCCTGATGAAACTGCCACAACCCCTGCAAAGCCCAAGGTTACTTTTAGTGATATGAACCAGGCAACATGGGCAGAAAATGCTGTATATGCGCTTGTTGATATGGGGGTTATCAACGGATATCCCGACGGTACATTCAAACCCAACAACCAGATAACAAGAGCAGAATTTTCAAAGATTATTGTGCTTGTATCGGGAAGATATTATCCTACTAAGGAAACATACACAAGTACATTCACAGATGTACCGACTACAGCGTGGGAATACCCCTACGTATCAGCAGCTTATAAGTTTGGATTTATCAAGGGCAGAAGCGAAACGATATTTGACCCCAATTCAAATATCACACGTGCAGATCTTTGCCTTATCGTTTACAGATATATTCAGTCTATAAACCCTGAGTTCAAGGCTAAAACAAACGCTGATGGCACAATGATTACATTTGCGGATGCAGCAAACGTGCCTTCTTATGCACAGGAGGCGGTAAGTGCACTTTATTCTAACGGTGTTGCTCCTTTGAGAGATACTGTTAACAATAAGTTTGAACCTACACTCCCCGCAACAAGAGCAGAATGTGCATTGATTGTATATAATGCAATCAATGCAGCTTTGGGTCTTTAATAACAAAAAACGCAACCTTGTGGTTGCGTTTTTTTGTTGTGTATGAAAAAGGCTGTTGCATATGCAACAGCCTTTCTAAATGCTAAGTATCTTAATTATTCTTCGTCTTCGGAAGAGCTTCTGCCATAAAGGTTGAATCTGAAAAGACGGGATTCATCATCGGGGTTTTCGCATTCAATAGTAGCTTCGCTGAGCTTACCACCTTCAAGAATACTCTTGAGACCGATAAGACGGCAGAATGCGGACTGAAGATTAATCTTGTCGCCATCTTCTGTAGACATCCAAACATTGCCTGTGCAATTTGAAAGCTCCTTAATAAAGCCCTGCAAGTCAAGGTTACGTACTGTGAATTTTTCCATGATTGAAAACCTCCTTAAAATCGTTTTCTGCATATTGTAAGTTGCCTTACACGCACATAGTATACTGAAAAAAATTATTTGTCAACACCATTTGCGAAAATTTGTGAAATTGAACAAATCAGGAGAAGGATTGCTCAGTTCTGTTGATAATTTCGTCCTGTAATGCTTTGGAAAGGTTGCGGAAATGGTCGCTGTAACCAGCAACACGTACGATAAGATCCTTGTATTCCTCGGGATGTTTCTGCGCTTCAATAAGTGTTGCACGGTCAATAACGTTGAACTGAATATGATGTCCGTCAAGTGCAAAGTATGCACGGATTAAAGCCGCAAGGTTACGAAGACCGTCTTCGCCGCGGAGCACTGTGGGTGTAAATTTCTGATTTAAGAGCGTACCGCCTGTTTTCAAATGGTCCATTTTAGAACAGCTCTTGATAACAGCTGTGGGACCGTTTGTGTCGGCGCCCTTTTCGGGAGAAATACCCTCGCTCATGGGCTTCTTGGCTTTTCGTCCGTTGGGAAGTGCACCGCACACCTCGCCAAAATAAACATGGCATGTTGTGGGGAGCATATCTATACGGTACTGACCGCCCTTGATTGTGGGTCTGCCCGTAATATAGTTGCAGTAGCTGTCAAACACTGTTTTCATGATAGTGTCTGCATAGTCATCATCGTTGCCGTATTTGGGAGTTTTGTTACTAACCAAATTGTAAATGCGGTCATAGCCTTCAAAGTCAGCCTTAACAGCATCACAAAGCTCAGCCATTGTAAACTTCTTTTCGTCAAATACGTTGTATTTGATGGCACTGAGTGCATCTGTAATAGTACCGATACCAACGCCCTGAATGTAATAAGTGTTGTATCGTGCACCGCCTGCATTGTAGTCCTGTGCTTTTTCGATACAGTCCTCCATGATAATGGAAAGGAAAGGTACAGGCATATATTTTGCATAAATCTTTTCGATAATATTGTTGCCTGCAATCTTGATATCAAGGAAATGGTGCATCTGACGAAGGAACGCGTCGTACAATTCTTCATAGCTCTTGAAGTCCTCGCTCTTGCCTGTCTTAAGACCTATCTGCTTGCCTGTATAGTTGTCAAAACCGTTGTTAAGTGTGATTTCCAGCACCTTGGGAATATTGAAATAACCTGTAAGTGCGTAGTTTTCCTTGCCAAGACAGCCTGTTTCAACGCAACCTGTGGAGCAACCGTGACGAGCGTCCTCTATAGACTTGCCGGCATTTAAAAGCTCCTGGATAATAGCCTCTGTGTTGTAGAAAGCAGGCTGACCCCAACCCTTACGGGAGATTTCACATGCACGGAGAAGGAACTCATCGGGAGTTTTTCTCGAAATCTGAACATTGCTGGAGGGCTGGAGAAGCTTCATTTCATCCATGGTATCAAGAATAATGTAGCTTACGGGGTTAACGCCGTCCTTGCCGTCCTCTGTAATACCGCCTGTGTTAAGGTTGCAGAAGTCTGTATATGTGCCGCTTTCCTTAAGAGTTATACCTACCTTGGGGGGAGCGGGCTGGTTATTAAATTTGATCCAGAAACACTCCAACAGCTCACGAGCCTTGTCGTAATCAAGCGTGCCTTCCTTTAATTCTTTCTTATAGAAAGGATAAAGATGCTGGTCAAGTCTGCCGGGAGTAAAAGCGTCCCAGGGATTAACCTCGCTTGTTACGCCGATATGTACAAACCAGTACATCTGGAGTGCCTGGTGGAATGTCTTAGGTGCAAATTCGGGTACCTGCTTACAGTTTTCGCCAATTAAGAGAAGGTCAGCCTTTCTTTGGGGGTCGGTTTCCTTTTCGGCAAGTGAAAAAGCATATTCACTGTAGCGACGACCAAAGGTGATAATACCGTCACAGGCAATTTTCATAGCTTCAAGCTCTGCCTTTTTGTCGTAAGCATTTTCGTCGTTTACAAAGTCAAGGCGTGCAATACGTGCATCGATATCCTTCTTAAAGTCGGAAAAGCCTTTTTTGTAAATAACATTGCCTGCTCCCGTATGACCGGGACCGCGCTGTTCCATGAATTCGGTGAACATACCTGCAGCGTAGCAGTCCTTCCATTCCTGGGATGTAGACTCCATAATCTTGTGACGAATAGAACGCTTTTCCCAGTAGGGGATAACCTTCTCTCTCTGGAGGTTTTTGTCCTCTTCTGTTACGGAAAAGCTGATTAATTCTCTTGCGTCCATAACCTCCATGTCCTCGATTGTGTGACAGCACAATTCGGGGAAAGAAGGTGCACACTGGAGATTGTGACCCTTTTCGCCTACGATTAATTCGCCGTCGTTTATAACAAGGGTTTTTCTTTCCATATATTCGCGGAAAGCCAAAGCGCGAAGAACGGGAATATCCACACTGCCTTCATATTTCTGATAAGCCTCTGTCATGATGACAGCACGCTCAATGGAAAGCGCAGGATCTGTAGAAACGCTCATTTCGCGGAGTTTTTTTGTTCTTTCTGTATAGCCTCTCATGTATATAATCCTCCTTTGGTGGGTTTTATTTGCAAATAAAATATTATAGTTTGCAGAAAACGAAATTGTGGGTGGGCTTTGGGTAGGAAATGTCCCCAAAGTGAGTTGCAGTTTACTATCCGCCGATTTTAATGTCAGAGAACAGATGTCTTTCAAATATTTTTTTGATTTCCTCAAGCTTTTCATCGGACGGGGTAGACATGCTGTTGCCGTCGTAGTCCCTGCCAAGCTTTGTATACTTGTATTTGCCCATGTCGTGATAAGGCAGTATATTGACCTTTTTTAAACCGAATTCCTTAGAGCGGGCTGCGGTTTTTTCGATATCCTTGATATCTGCATTACAGCCTTCAATAACAGGGATACGCAAATTGATGTTTGCACCTCTGTTGCAAAGCTTTTCGAGGTTTTCCCATATAAGCTCATTGCCTACTCCCGTGAGTTGTTTGTGAACTGATGAAGAGTATGACTTTATGTCATAAAGGAAAAGGTCTGTAAAGGGAATAATTTTTTCAAATTCAGAAAAGGGCGCAAAGCCTGATGTATCAACACATGTATGTATATGGTGTGACTTGCAGATTTTCAAAGCCTCCTCCAAAAATCGGGGAAACATCATACATTCTCCGCCTGAAAACGTTACACCACCGCCCGATTCCTGATAAAAGGAAACATCGCGCAATACAATATCGCAAACCTCTTCGACTGTCATTTTTTTGCCGGAAATTTCCCTTGCATTATAATAGCATGCGTCGGTACAGTTGCCGCAATGATTGCACAAATCAAGGTTTGTGAAAAGATTGTCGTTTTCAATTGTGATAGCCTTTGTGGGGCAGGCTGTAACGCATCTGCCGCAGAAGGTACAGTTTTCGCGGTTATACATAATCTCATAATGAGAATTGTGAGTTTCGGGATTGTGACACCACTTGCAATGAAGCGGACAACCCTTCACAAAAACGGTGGTGCGTATACCGGGACCGTCTTTTGTTGAAAACCGCTGAATATTAGATATAAGTACACTGTTCATTTCATCACATTCCTTATCAGAATAATTCTATATCTTTTTTATTTATCTGTCAACCAAAAAAAGATGAGTTTGGTACCCTTTTGCGACAATATTTTAAAGGAAAAAATTGTATAATAGCATTGTGGGGTGAAAACATGATAACTGTATACATAGATGTGCTTTTTACGGTTAATTTTTTGATAAACATACTTATTGTTGAAGGGGCGGGAGTAATAACCGGCGAAGACACCACGCTGATAAGGACGCTTGTATCATCGGCAATCGGGGCACTATGCTCCGTGCTGATGTTTTTTCCTAATTTTGAGTTTGTGCTGAGTATGGGGATGAAGCTTGTTTTATCCTGTGTTATGGTGTTATGTGCGTACAAAATAAAATCATGGAAACATTTTTTGAAAATGACGGGAAGCTTTTATCTGGCAAGCTTTGTTTTTGCCGGCGGCATAATTGCAATAATGACAATGACAGAGCTTGGTGCTAAAACGGGAGCGGTGTATTCAAACGGGACACTGTATTTTAATCTTCCGTGGCAGGCTTGTATGCTGTGCTGTGCGGGGGTGTATTTTTTGATATTTACCATCGGGCGCATGCGCAAAAAGCGTATTACAAAAAAGGCTGCAGAGAGAAATCTCAGAATATATGTGCAGGGGCAGAGGATAGATGTTAAAGCAATTATTGATACGGGAAACTCACTTTCCGACCCGATAACAGGTGACCCGGTTATAGTATGCGAATACGAACAGATTAAAAAATTAATCCCCAAAAAACAAAATCTTGTTGACGCAATAAAAGAGGCAGGGCTCAGAATAAGACTGGTGCCTTTTTCAAGTGTTGGAAAAGAAAGCGGAATAATGCCGGCATTTTGTCCTGACAGAGTGCAAGTGGATGAGCGGGATGTAAAGCGGTGCATTGTGGGCATAAGTGAGACACGACTTTTTAAAAACGAAGATTATCATGCGCTTTTAAGCCCTGATTTAATAATAAATTGAAAAAGGAATGGTTTTGATGAATATTAAAAATCTTATAGAAAAAATAGCCGCAAAAAGCTACGAAGAGCTGATACGCGCCTTTTCACCCGCAAGCGTGCACTATATAGGCGGAAGCGACGCTCTGCCCAGAGCACTGGAAAGAGAAGAGGAAGAAAAACTTTTGTCCGAGATTGAAACGGAAGAAGCAAAAAACGCACTCATTGAGCATAACCTCAGACTTGTTGTATACATAGCAAAAAAATTTGAAAATACAAACATATACATAGAAGACCTTATCAGTATAGGCACAATAGGACTAATCAAGGCGGTCAACACCTTTAAACCCGATAGAAAAATCAAGCTGGCAACATATGCGTCCAGATGTATCGAAAACGAAATACTCATGTATTTAAGAAAACATAACGCACAAAAAAGTGAGGTAAGCTTTGACGAACCGCTGAACGTGGATTGGGACGGTAACGAGCTTTTGTTGTCAGACGTTTTGGGAACAGAAAACGATACCGTGGAGGCGAACTTGGAGGAAGAGGCAGAGCTGGAGCTGTTAAAGGGTGCAATGATGCGACTTAATGAACGGGAAAGAGAAATTATCAACCTTCGGTACGGACTTGGCGGAAAAAGCGAAAAAACACAAAAGGAGGTTGCCGATATGCTCGGAATAAGCCAAAGCTATATATCCCGCCTCGAAAAGCGGATTATGGTACGCCTCAAAAAGGAAATTGCAAAAAATATATAGTATAATATGTAAAATTAATTTAGCACTCTCTTGACGAGAGTGCTAAATTAATTTATAATATATATTGTGTTCATAAAATATTCAAAAAAAGGGATTATTATGTAATTCATAGAAAGGACTTGATATAAATGGCAAAAAAACAGTTTAAAACCGAATCCAAGAGAATATTGGATTTGATGATTAATTCTATCTACACACATAAGGAGATTTTTCTTCGAGAAATTATTTCAAACGCTTCTGATGCTATTGACAAGCGTTGCTATGTGGCACTCAGTGAAAACCTTGATGGATTTGACCGTTCCGATTTTAAAATAAATGTTGATATTGACACAGAACATCGTACAATCACCGTTAGTGATACAGGTATCGGTATGACGCGTGAAGAGCTTGAAGAAAACCTTGGTACTATTGCAAAGAGCGGTTCTTTGAGCTTTAAAGAAAACATGACAGCCGAAGAAAAAGCCGACAAGGAAATCGATATTATAGGTCAGTTTGGTGTAGGCTTTTACAGTGCTTTTATGATTGCAGACAAGGTAACTGTTACAACCCGTGCACTCAAGAGCGACGAGGCATATATTTGGGAAAGTGAAGGCGTTGACGGCTACACAATCCGTGATGGGGTTAAACCTGAGGTTGGTACAACCATCGTAATGCACGTCAAGGAAAATACAGAAGACGAAGTATATGACGAGTTTTTGCGTCCCTACAGACTTAAGAGTATTATCAAAAAATATTCCGACTATGTGCGCTACCCCATTGTAATGATGGAAGAAAAAACAAAAGAGGGCACAGACGAAAAATATTTTGCAGAAGAAACCATTAACAGCATGACGCCTATCTGGCAGAGAAATGCTTCGGACGTGACAGATGAAGAGGTAAACGAGTTTTATAAATCCACTTTCTACGATTTTGAAGACCCGTTAAAGGTTATCCGCATCAATGCAGAAGGTAGCCTCAACTATAAGGCTATGCTTTTTATTCCCAAAAAGGCACCCATGACATATTATACCAAGGAGTATAAAAAAGGGCTTAGTCTTTACACATCATCCGTTATGATTATGGAAAACTGCGAAGAGTTACTTCCCGAGCATTTCCGATTTGTAAAGGGTGTTGTGGATTCCGACAATTTGTCGCTTAATATTTCGCGCGAAATACTCCAGCACGACCGTCAGCTCAAGCAGATTGCAAACAATCTCGAAAAGCAGATAAAGAGGGAACTTAAAAAGCTTATGACAAACGAAAGAGAAGCCTATGAAAACTTCTTTAGCGAGTTTGGTCTTCAGCTTAAGTACGGTGTTGTATCCGACTACGGCGTACACAAGGAAATGCTCAGCGAGCTTTTGTTGTATCATTCATCCTTGACAAACTCTCTTGTAAGTCTTGAAGAATACGTATCAAGTATGCCCGAGGGTCAAAAGTATATTTACTTTGCACGTGGCGAAAGTATTAACAAAATTGATGCACTGCCTCAAACAGAGCTTGTGCGCGAAAAGGGCTATGGCATACTTTACCTGACAGATGACGTGGATGAGTTTGTTGTAAATATTTTGGGTTCATATAAGGATAAGGAATTTAAAAATATTAACGATAAAGACCTCGGTCTTGAAACAGAAGAAGAAATCAAAGAAGCAGAAAAGAAAGAGGAAGAAAACAAAGAACTTCTTGATTTTGTGAAGGACGCTTTAGAGGGTGAGGTTGAGTTTGTACGAATTTCCCACAAGCTTAAGAGCCATCCTGTGTGCCTTACAAGTGAAGGCGAAATCACATTAGAGATGGAAAAATACTTTAAGAGCCTTCCCGGTGAAAAGGAAAACGCCATAAAGGCAAGACGTGTGCTTGAATTGAACGGTGTGCATCACGCTTTTGAAGCTCTCCGCAAGGCGTACGACGAGGATAAGGAAAAAGCAAAGAAGCTTTGTAAAATCCTCTATACACAGTCTCTTTTAATTGCAGATATGCCCATTGACAACGCGGTGGAATTTGCACTTTTGGTAAGTGAATTATTCTAATAATAAAAAGGAATTGCGAAAGCAATTCCTTTTTTATGTTATACCAAATTATTATTACGATTGTAGCGGTTTGAAATATCCTTAAAGAATTGGGTGTTTACCTGACTGAGGCTTTCGGCAGTAATGCGGAAAGACCAGTTGCCGTCAGCTTTGCCGGGAGTATTCATACGTGTGTCTGCACCAAAGCCAACCAAATCCTGTACGGGTACAATACTAAGGAGTGCAGAGGATTCAAACAGTGTGCGGATGATTGTCTTTATACAAGGTGCATCGGGACCGCCAATACCCCAGTCGCCTTCAAAGTTGCAGTATTCACATATCCTTTTGCGGGACGCGTCGTCTGCCTCCCAAAGCCAACCTAAGATTGTGTTATTGTCGTGAGTGCCTGTGTAGGCAACGGTTGAGGATGAATAATTGTAGGGCATATGTGTGTTGTCGCCGTCAGAAAGGAACGCAAACTGCATTACGCCCATACCGGGAAACTTTGTGTCCTTAACCAGCTGACGAACATCGTCATCTATATCGCCAAGGTCTTCGGCGATAATGGGAGAGCGGGGGTATTCTTTTCTGAGTGCATTGAAAAAGTCCATTCCGGGGCCTTTTATCCATTTGCCCTTTGTAGCTTTTTCACCGCTCGGTACAGACCAGTATGCGCTAAATGCTCTGAAATGGTCAATTCTCACAGCGTCATAAAGAGAAAACGCATAGCCTGCACGGTCAATCCACCACTTGTAGCCGTCCTTTTTCATAGCGTCCCAGTCATACAAGGGATTGCCCCACAGCTGACCTTCCGCTGAGAAATAATCCGGGGGCACACCTGCACATGAGCGCAGCTGACAGGTTTCTTCATCGATGGAGAAAAGGTGAGGATTAGCCCACACGTCTGCACTGTCGTGTGCAAGATAGATAGGCATGTCACCTATGATGGATACACCACAGTCGTTAACGTCCTTTTTGAGAGACGCAAACTGCGTGTGAAATTCGTACTGGAGGAAAAGCGCAAAGTAATACTCGTCGTGAAGTGCTTCACGTGCCGCTTTGAGAGCTTTTTCATCTCTTCTCTTTTCGCCCTCGGGCCATTCCCACCAGGGGAGAAGGTCGTGGCTGTCTTTGAGTGCTGTGAAAAGCGCGTAGTTATCAAGGTAGGGATTTTCCTTCAAAAACTTTTCAAGCACAGCCATGTTGTCTTTCTTGAAACGGTCAAATGCTTTTTTGAAAACCCCAAGGCGGGTTTCCTTCAAAAATTTGAAATCAACACTGTAGGGCTGACTTGCCACACAGCTGTCCAGTTCTTCACGCGTGAGAAGACCTTTTTCAAAAAGGATTTCGGGGTCGATAAAATACGGATTGCCCGCAAACGCACTGCAGCCTGCGTAAGGTGAGTTGTAGTCATCTGTGGGACAAAGGGGCAACACCTGCCAGGAGCGGATGTCCATAGAGCGAAGAAACTGAGCAAACTGCCTTGCCTCGCGACCGAAAGTGCCGATGCCGTATTTGCCGGGAACTGAGGAAATATGGGCTAAAACGCCCGAGGAACGGTTGAACATATGTAAATCTCCTTAAAACTTAAAAATTACTTTTAAAATATAATATATAAACGGAATAAATACCGCAGGCAACATATTGCCTACTTTGAACTTGGGCTTATATACAAAATTGAGCCCGATTGCCATGATAAGTATATTGCCAACAAAGCCCATTTGAGCGATAACCGCATCGGTAAGATAAGGCGCGACGAGCGATGCGCACAAGGTTATACCGCCCTGATACAAAACCAACGTTACACAGCTCATCAATGTGCCCGCACCGAGGGTTGATGCAAAGACCACTGCCATAATACCGTCGAGGATGCTTTTTGCGTAAAGGATGTTCGGGTCATGGGATATACCGTCATTAAGTGAACCTACAATAGCCATGCTTCCCACACAGAAAAGAAGCGATGCCGATACAAAAGCCTCGGCAAAGGTAGAACCCGACTGGTTTTTGGTAAGCTTTTTCTGGAAAAACTGTCCTATATCGTCAAGACGCTGTTCAATATCAATAAGTGTGCCGATAAGTGAGCCTATGGCAAGGGACAAAATCATAAGAAGCGTAAATTCACCCGAAAGCTTGCCGGAGTCCAAAACTTTTATGCTGTTTGTGACAACGCCCGAGATACCTATCGTAAAAACCGCAAGACCGAGAGCACTCATAACGCCTTCGCGGAGACGGTCGCTTATAAGCTTTTTGCAAAAAAGACCTAAAAGAGAACCTATAACTACCGTGATGACGTTTACGATTGTGCCAATACCGGTGATGTACATGTATATCAACTCTTTTCAAACATAATTGATATTATTGTATCATATAATGCCGAATTTTCAAGGTAAATTTGCAAAAAACTTGAAAACACAAAACAGTGGTGCTATAATAATTCTAATATACATTTTTCAGAGAGAAGAGTGAAAGATATGTTATCGCTTAGAGTTAATATTCCGAAAAGAGAGTATGACATATATATTGGAAAAGGACTTTTTGACAATGCAGTGGATTTGTTAAAGAGCTTTACCGACGGAAAAAAGGTCTGCATTGTGTCAGACAGCAATGTTTTTCCCTTGTACGGAAAAAAGGTTGAAGATGCCGTAAAGAATGCAGGCGGTGAGGTGCTCAGCCTTGTTGTAAAGGCGGGCGAAGAGGCAAAAAGCTTTGAAAATCTTGAATATTTATGCCGTGAAATCATACGCCATGATTTTACCAGAAGCGATGTTATTATCGCGCTGGGCGGCGGAGTTGTAGGTGACCTTACGGCTTTTTGCGCATCGATTGTGCTTCGCGGTGTAACGCTTATCCAGATGCCTACAACACTGCTCTCTCAGGTGGATTCATCAGTAGGCGGCAAAACAGCTGTCAATGTTCCCGAAGGCAAAAATCTTGTGGGCAGTTTTTATCAGCCTAAAATGGTTTTGATTGATACAAATACTCTTTCAACCCTTCCTCCCCGTGAGGTAGCCTGCGGTATGGCAGAGGTAATAAAGTACGGTGCAATCCGTGATGCAAACCTCGCAGAACAGCTTTTGTCGGGCGATTTTGAAATCGAAGAGGTTATCAAAACCTGCTGCAGCATAAAAGCACAGATTGTGGAAAACGATGAACTTGATAAGGGCGAGAGAATGCTCCTCAATTTTGGGCACACTCTTGGTCATGCTGTTGAAAACTACACAGGTTACGGAACTTATTCTCACGGTGCGGCAGTGGCGATAGGCATGTGCGCAATAACCCGTTGGAGTGAAAACGAAGGCATAACTCAAAAGGGTACTTACGACAAGATAAAAGCACTCTGCGAAAAATACGACCTTCCCACATATATCGAAAACCTTGACAAAATGACAGGCGCGGCAATGCACGACAAAAAACGAAGCGGCAACAAGATAAGCATAGTGCTTGTAAAGAGCATGGGCGACAGTTATTATGAAAAAGTGGATGTATCAAAACTTTGCGAAATAGCGAGATGAAATTATGGATATAAAAATTACACCAAAAAAATTACACGGCGATATGCAAATTCCCCCGTCGAAAAGTTATTCTCACCGCGGACTTATTGCCGCGGCATTAGGCGGTGGCGTGGCAATAGGAGTTGGCGACTCTGCCGACACAAAAGCCACAAGGGAATGTCTTGCCGCCATAAAAAACAAAACACCCCTTTTTGCCAACGAATCCGGGTCAACGCTTAGGTTTATGATACCCCTTGCGCTGGCTATAAATAGTGAGGTGGAAATCTCCGGTTCAAAGAGACTGATGGAGAGACCCTTGGATGATTATTTCAATATATTCCGAGAAAGGGGTATTGAATATAAGCTTGAAAACGATACTTTGTATGCAAAAGGTACTCTTACGGGCGGAGTATACCGCTTAAGAGGCGATGTGTCGAGCCAGTTTATAACGGGGCTGCTTTTTGCACTGCCTCTTTTAAAAGAGGACAGCGTGATTGAAATCACTACAAAGCTTGAAAGCCGTGCATATGTAGACATGACGATTGACGTGTTGGGTAAATTCGGTGTAAAGGTTTTGTGCGAAGACAACAGATACATAATAAAAGGCAATCAGAAATATATGCCCAATACTTACGTGGTCGAGGGCGATTATTCACAGGCGGCGTTTTTCCTTGCAATGGGCGATGTCAATCTTACGGGACTTGACAAACAGTCTCTTCAGGGCGATAAGGAAATCGTTGACGTGTACCGCAAAATGGGCATGTTGATTGAAGATATTGAATCGGGCTACGTAACAAACGGCAAAGCAAAATGCAATATTACCGTGGACGTAAGCCAGATACCCGACTGCGTGCCGGTGCTGGCAGCTGTTATGGCTGTAACAGAGGGCGAAGGCAGGATTGTGAATGCGGCAAGGCTCAGGATAAAGGAATCCGACAGGCTTAAAGCTGTAACGGAAGAGCTTAGAGCTTTGGGGGCAGATATCGAGGAAGGCGAAGACTATCTTATCATACACGGAAAAGAAAAGCTCACAGGCGGAAAGTGTAAGAGCCACAATGACCACAGGATTGTTATGGCAATAGCAACAGTTTCGCCTTACTGTACCGGTGATGTTGTTATCCGAGGTGCGGAAGCCGTAAACAAGAGCATGCCCGATTTTTGGGAAAGATTCAAAGCATTGGGAGGAAATATAAATGAGCTCAATATGGGGTAACACAATTAAGCTTTCGATTTTTGGCGAAAGTCATTCAAGGGCAATCGGCGGGGTTATTGACAATCTTCCGCCGGGGATTGAAATAGATATGGAAGAAATCGCTTTTGAATTGAAAAGGCGTCAGACAGGCTCGTCGGCGCTGGCAACAGCACGCAAAGAGCCTGATATCCCCGAGATTTTGTCGGGTGTTGTAAACGGCAAGACAACAGGCACGCCCCTTGGATTTGTTATTTACAACTCTGACCAGCATTCAAAAGATTACGATAACTTGAAAACAACTGCACGTCCGTCACATGCAGATTATACAGGGTTTTTGAGATACAACGGTTTTAATGACCACCGTGGCGGCGGGCATTTTTCGGGCAGACTTACAGCACCGCTTGTTTTTGCGGGCGCAATAGCAAAATGTGCACTTCGCCAAAAAGGCATTTATACGGTTTCCAGGATAAAGAGCATCATGGACATTGAAGATACTGCATGGGACCTTGATGAAATGACATATGAAAAGGCACACGGTCTTAAAGAAATGATTATACCTACTATCTCCGATGAAATAGGCAAGGCAATGGAGGCGAGAGTGCTCGGTTTAAAGAGCGAGCTTGACAGTGCAGGCGGTGTGATTGAATGTGCGATAATGAATATGGAAAAAGGCATCGGCAATCCTATTTTTGACGCTTTTGAATCCAGACTTTCATCGCTTATTTTCTCCGTGCCCGCGGTAAAGGGGCTTGAGTTTGGTGAAGGTTTTAATGTGACGAAAATGCGCGGAAGTGAAGCAAACGACCCTCTTTTCACTGACGGCGAAAACATATACACAAAAACCAATCATGACGGCGGCATAAACGGCGGTATAACAAACGGTATGCCAATAGTTTTCCGCACTGCCATAAAGCCCACAGCGTCCATATCACGTGAGCAGGACACAGTAAACTTTATCACAAAGACTAACGAAAAGCTTCAAGTTGTAGGCAGACACGATGCCTGTATATGCGTAAGAGCAGTGAGCGTTATTGATGCCTGTGCGGCATTGTGCGCTTTTGATTATTTGGTCGAAAACAGGTATTTTTAACAAGAAAAGGGCATATGGGGCTGTACTGCCCACGCCTTAAGTGAAAGAGTGAAAAAAATAATGGAAAATCTTGAATATTACAGAGCGCAGATTGACAAAATAGATACAGAGCTTATTGCGCTTATGGAAAAAAGAATGGATGTTGCAAAGCACATCGGCACCGTTAAACTTCGCGAAGGGTTACAGGTGCTTGACGAAAAGCGCGAAAAAAAGGTGCTCGCCAGCCGTATGGATAAGGTGACAAATCCCGAATATGAGCATGTAATAGAAGAATTCTTTGTAAAGGTTATGGCATTGTCGCGTTCTGTTCAGCAAAAGCTTATTGATTCGCATCAGATGAGAGATAATCTTACGGGCAAATGTGTATATCAGGGCGTGGACGGCGGCTACGGTTCTATCGCTGCGTCTAAGATTTTCGGAGAAAACATATATAACGTAAAAACCTTTGAAAATGTTTTTGAAGAGGTGTCAGAGGGCAGATGCGAATACGGTGTTATTCCGTTGGAAAACTCCACCACAGGCAGCATTACAGATGTTGTTGACATGCTTGCAAAATTTCCTGTATATATAATCGGTGAAACAAGCATTAAGGTTGAACACAATCTTTTGGCAAAACGTGGTGCAAAATTTGAAGATATTACGGATGTATATTCCCACGAACAGGGATTTTTCCAGTGTAAGGAATATCTCAAAGATAAGGACTGGAATCTCAACAGCGTTGTAAACACAGCTGTTGGTGCAAAAACCGTGAGCGAAAGCGGTGATTTTACAAAGGCAGCTATTGCATCACAGCGTGCGGCAAAGCTTTATGACCTTGAGGTGCTTATGCCTGCCATCAATTCCGGAAAGCAGAACTCCACAAGATTTATCATAATATCCAAAAACCCGGTGGTTGATTCTACATCCACAAGGGCGGCTGTTATTTTCTCGGTGCCGCATGTGTCGGGCTCACTTGTGTCAGCACTGCAGATTTTTGCGCGCAACAGCGTAAACCTTGCAAAGCTGGAATCAAGACCTGTTATTGACCGTATAGGTGAATATCTCTTCTTTGCGGAGCTTGAGGGCAACATAAACGATGAAAATATGAAAAACGCATTGGATGAGCTCAAAAAGTATGCAAAGAGCTACAAATATGTGGGAAACTTTAAAAAAATATGAATTGTTACAAAAAAAGCTTGCTTTTTATAGTGTAATATGATACTATAACAAATCCTCAAAAAATCTCTTTGACAAATCTTTCAAAATGTGCTATAATCAAAGTGTTCGGTGGTAAATCAGAAAGGGTGTGATAAGAGTATGTACGGCATAGGCGACAGCGTTGTTTATCCCTTGCACGGAGCGGGAACAATTGAAGCTATTGAAGAGCGTGAGGTTTCGGGCCTTATGCACCGTTATTATGCCATGCGCATACCTTTGGGGGATATGAAAGTTCTTATCCCTGTAGACAGTGCCGACAAAATAGGCGTGAGAGATATTATCACCGAAGAAGAAGCCGATAAGGTTATTGAAGAGTTCAAGATTGTTGAATGCGAAACAGGTCTTAACTGGAATAAACGTTTTCGCGAAAATATGGTGAAAATCAAAAGCGGTAACATTTATGAGGTGGCAGCTGTTGTGAAAAGTCTTATGATGCGTGACAAGCAAAAGGGGCTTTCCACAGGCGAAAGAAAGATGCTGGCAAACGCAAAACAGATTTTAATAAGTGAAATTGTTATTTCGAAAAACACGACGTATGAGGTTGTTGATCAAGAGCTTCGTGCTATTGTGGAAAACGAAATGCTGCAGGAACAAAAAGCCGATTAAGGCGGTTTATGTGATTGATACCTGTGCGACCGCCGTGGGCGGTCGCATTTTTGCGTAAAACGGGAATATAATATTCATTATACAGAAAGGCGTGATTGGATTGGAAAAAAAGTTTTTTACGGCGATTATTCTCTCTGCGGGTAAATCAGAACGAATGGGATATAACAAAATGCTTTTGCCCATAGGCAACAAAACTGTTTTTGAACGCACGGTGGAGGCTTTTGAAGGGTCCGATGTTATAGACGAAATTATTATTGCGGCACCTAAGGAAACCACTGCCGATTATCGCGAAATCGTAAAAAAGAACGGTTACGGTAAAGTGTCGGCGATTGTGGCAGGCGGTGCATCAAGGCAAGAAAGCGTTAAAAATGCACTCGAAGCAATCAGCAGTGAGTGTGAATACATAGCGGTGCACGACGGCGCGCGGCCTCTTATCAAGGACGAATCAATAAAGCTTGTTGCCGAGGCTGCTGTTCAGTACGGCGGTGCGGTAGCGTCTGTTATGAGTGTTGATACATTAAAAGGTATTGATGAAAACGGATTGATAGTTACAACAATTGACCGCGAAAAAACCGTACAAGTAAGAACACCGCAGATGTTTAAGAAAGAGATACTTCTTGAGGCACACAAAAAAGCAATGGAGGACGGCTTTGAAGGTACCGATGAATGTATGCTTGTGGAAAGATGCAATAAGCCCATTAAAACCGTGATAACAGGGCGTGATAATATAAAGCTTACATATCCCGAGGACGTACTTTATATGCAGGAAATACTCAGAAGAAGAGGCACATTGTAAAAAGGAGACAGTTATGAGAATAGGTATAGGATGCGACACTCACCGCCTTACAGAGGGCAGAAAGCTTATATTGGGCGGAGTAGAGATAGAACATACAAAGGGACTTTTGGGTCATTCGGATGCAGATGCACTTACCCATGCAGTAATTGATGCGCTTTTGGGCGCGGCGGGATTAGGCGACATAGGCACGCTTTTCCCCGATACAGACATGAAGTATAAGGATATTTCGTCTTTGGTGCTTTTGGAAGAGGCAGGCAAAAGAGTGAGAGCCGCAGGCTATGAAATCGTCAATATCGACACTGTTATTATTGCTCAAAAGCCTAAGATGGCACCGTATAAAGCTACTATGGCAGAAACCATGGCAAAAACTTTGGGCATTGAGCCTTCACAGATAAACGTAAAGGCAAAAACAAACGAGCACATGGGCTTTACCGGCAGAGAAGAGGGTATCGAAACCCGAGCTGTGGCACTTATTAATTAACAGTTTGTTCACGTTTGCTTGTCGGAGTGTAGATATTGAAACGGTATTATTAATATGAGGGGGTAGATTGACATGAAAATTAAAAAAATCATATGTACAATTGTGCTGGCGAGTATGCTTACTGCATGCTTGGCAACGGTGAGCTTTGCTGAAGAAATAACTGTCAGACTGGATGACCAAAAAGTTGAATGCCCCGTGCCTGCCAGAATAGAAAACGGACGCACGATGGTTCCGATGCGTGCAATTTTTGAAGCTTTCGGTATGGAGGTTGAGTGGAATAACGAAGAAAAAAGCGTTACTGCAACAAAAGACGACGACGTTATAAAGCTGACTGTAGGCGAAAAGGTCCTTTATATCAACGGTGAAGCTGTTGAACTGGATGTTGCTCCGTATATTGCATCAGATACGACGCTTGTTCCCGTAAGAGCAATAAGCGAAAGTCTTGACGCAGAGGTTGTATGGAATAATGAAAAGCGTCGCGTTGAGATTACAACGGCAGAATACGAGGCAAGTAAGGACGAATGGAAAGAAAACCTCGGTACAATTGACCTTACAGAGCTTTCCGTGACAGGTATGGGTGCTTCTGTAACAAACAACGTGGTTGAAATCACAGATGGCGGCGACTTTACAGTAACAGGTGAAAACGAAAACGCTATGATATACGTTAACACAAGGGAAAAGGTGAAGCTCAGATTGTCGGGTATTAAGCTGACAAATCCGACAGGACCTGCAATTTTCTTTGAAAATGTTGGCGAGGCGCTTATCACTGTAAGTAAAGGCACCGAAAACTTTGTAACAGACGGTGAAGAATACACGCAGGATGCAAAGGCGGCTATTTTCTCAAACGATGATATTGAGATAAAAGGTGCAGGTACTCTTTATGTGACAAGTAAGGCGCATCACGCTATTGCAAGTGATGACGATATAAAAATTGAAGAGGGAACACTGATACTTACATCCGACAAAAAAGACGGTATTCACGCAAATAACGAAATCAAAATCAAAGGCGGCAGCATAACTGTTACAGCCTACGGTGACGGTATACAGGCAGAAGAAAATATTATTATTGAAGATGGTGAAATCAATATTACTACCACAGGCGAAGTGGCAAATTCCATGGGTGGCTGGGGCAACATGAACGGTTTCGGCGGTGACATGACCCAGGGTGCTAATGGTGGCAGAGGCGGAAGAGACCGCCAAAACCGTGAATCAAACACCACATCTGCCCAAAGCATGGAGGGTATGACGCCACCCGAAGGCACACAAGGCATGACACGTCCCGATGGTATGACCTCTATGATGCGTCCCGAGGGCACACAAGACATGACGCCTCCCGAGGGCATGACCTCTATGATGCGTCCCGAGGGCACGCAAGGCATGACGCCTCCCGAAGGCATGGAGGGTATGACACCTCCTGAAGGAATGGAAGGTATGACCCCTCCCGAGGGAATGGAAGGCATGACACCTCCCGGAGGATTTGGCAAAGAAACACAAAATCAGATGACAGAAGTCACTGCAGAAGATGAAGAAACTGCCACAAAGGGTATCAAGGCAGGTACCGACATAACAATTGAAGGCGGTAAGATAACTGTTAACAGTGCAGACCATGCAATTCACTCTGCGGCTACAATTACAATTAAGGGCGGAGAAATGAACCTGACAAGCGAAAAAGGCAAAGGTATTTCAGCGCATGGTGATGTTGTAATTGACGACGGAATAATAAACGTTCTTAAATCATCTGAAGGATTGGAGAGCAAAGCCAACTTTACAATTAACGGTGGTGTTATAAACATAACAGCCTCCGATGATGGTATCAATGCCGGCGGCACAGGCGGCAGAGACGTTGTAAGCCGTAACGATAAAAATGCCGACACAGGTCATGACCTTACGATTAACGGTGGTACAATTTTTGTGAATGCGCAGGGTGACGGACTTGATGCAAACGGCAAAATGATTATAACAGGCGGCGACGTTGTTGTGGAAGGTCCTACCAACAACGGCAACGGTTCTCTTGATTCCGGCGGTGTTATCAAGGTAAACGGCGGTACAATTATTGCACTTGGTGCTTCAGGTATGGCAGAAGTACCCGATAATGATTCTGCGCAGGCGAGCTTCCGTATTGTAACAAGCACCAATATTGCCTCGGGCAGTAAAATCGTTATCAAGAACGCAAGTGGCGAAGAAATATACTCTTACACTACTCAAAAGACAGGCAACAGCGTTGTTTTCTCATCCGACAAGCTTAAGGTGGGTGAAACATACACAGTTACAATCGGCGAAACAGTGCAGACTGTTGAAATGACAAGCAATGTAACACTGTTAGGTAGCGGCGGCAACTTTGGTGGTGGCTTCGGCGGCGGAAGAAAAGCCGGGTAAAATCTCTTGAAATAAACAGAGTGTTGAAATTTCAACACTCTGTTTTAAATTGTTGATTGAAAAGTATTCATACAAATGATAAAATTAAAAAAAGAGATTTTATGAGGTGATTTTATGAGTAAATTCCAGCTGTCGTGCGAATCCACTGTGGACATGCCCTATTCTTATATAACAGGACGAGATATTTCTGTTACTTTTTATACTTATACCGTTGACGGTGAAGTATATGTTGATGATATGGGCAGAGACCCCGAAGCACTGCCCAAATTCCACCGTATGCTCAAAGAAGGTAAGATGCCCTCAACATCTCAGATTAATCATTACACTTACCTTGAGTATTTTGAAGAGCTTCTCCAAAAGGGTGACGTGTTACACCTGGCTTTCGGCAGAGGCATGTCAGCGTCTGTTGTCAATGCACAGAATGCGGCAAACGAACTGAGAGAAAAATACCCCGATAAAAAGCTTATTGTTGTTGATACTTTGGCAAGTGCATCAGGTTACGGTATGCTTGTTGACTACGCGGCAGATATGCGTGATGCGGGCAGCACTATAGAAGAAATCGAGGCATGGGTGCTTGAAAACCGCCTCAATGTACATCACCAGATATATGCAACCGACCTTTTCCACTTAAAGCGTGGCGGTCGCGTTTCGGGTCCTTCAGCAATGCTTGGTACAATTTTGGGTATTTGCCCTATTATGAGACTTAATGCCGAGGGTAGTATTTTTGCCTACAGCAAGGTGCGCAGTAAGAAAAAAGCCATGGTAGAAACCGTAAAGGTTATGGAAGAACACGCACAAAACGGATATGACTATTCCGGTAAGTGCTTTATCTGCCATGCAGACTGTCTTGAAGATGCACAAACTGTAAAGGCTATGATTGAAGAAAAGTTCAAGAACGTAGACGTTAAGATTTTTGACATAGGTACTATTATCGCGGCGCATACAGGACAGGGTACATTGGCACTGTTCTTTATGGGCGACGACCGTTCAAAGCTTTGAGAAAATAATTAATACGTAAAAAGCGTAAGTCTTAAGACTTACGCTTTTTTAATGCTAATGCAGAAAATATTAAAATCAATGGAAAAACTGTTGCGGCAAGAAGCCCCGCGTTAAGGTTGTCGGAAAACATTGTCGATACAAAGCCCGTCAGTGTAGGACCCGCACTGCAACCTAAGTCGCCTGCCAATGCAAGGTAGGCAAACATCAGAGTGCCACCTCGGGGAAAATGCTCAGAAGCCATGGAGAAAACCCCCGGCCAAAGGATGCCTGCCGACAAACCGCACAATGCACAGAAAACAAGAGACAGCACAGGCACGGGAGACAGTGCAACGCCCACGTATGACAAGACACTGATACATCCGCTTAGTATAAGCGCTTTTTTTATATTGAGTTTATGCCCGAATTTTGAATATCCTAAGCGTGCAATACCCATCATAAGTGCAAAGATGGTAATACCTAAAAGGTCGCCCAATGCCTTAGGTACGCCTAAAGCACTTTCAACAAAGAATGATGCCCACTGGCTCATTGCCTGCTCACTTGCACCTGCACCTATCATAAGCAAGATAAATAATATAAACGCCTTGGCAGAAAAAAGCTCTCTGAACCCCATGGAAGAAGACTCCTCCGTGAGATGGTTAACGGGTACAACAGCAAAATAAAATGCGTTGCACACAGGGACAATTGCCCAAATGCACGAAAGAACGTGCCAGTTTTCCTTTCCGAAGATGTATAAAAAAACGGTAGAAATTATCACAACAGCCATTGTGCCCCAGCAGTAGAAGGAATGAAGCAAACTCATAACGGACGCCTTGTTATCGGTAGGACAGCTTTCGGCAATGGGGCTTATCAAAACCTCAATAATGCCACCGCCCACAGCATACACAATAACCGATATTAAAAGAGCGGGAAAAGGGGGAAGTATATACCCAAGAGTGCCCAGCATAACAAGACCTGCTGCCGAAAAAACGTGTGCGATTATAATGCTTGGCTTGTAGCCGATTTTGTCCACAAAGAACGGTGATATAAAATCAACCGCCAGCTGAACCAAAAAGTTGACAGTTACAAGCAGTGTAATGCTTGTGAGATTGATGCCAAGCTCGGTATGGAAAATAAGAAAAAGAAGCGGTGCAAAATTATTGACCACCGCTTGAGTTATATAGCCTATAAAGCAGGCGTAGAGAGTGTGCGTATAATTAAGTTTCATTTTAATTCCTCGGGGATTTTCAAATCCTTGAAATAGTATTCTCTGTCTTTTTCGCCAATAGGACGCATAACGCGACAGGGATTGCCCACTGCGACAACATTTGCGGGGATATCGCGTGTTACAATACTGCCTGCACCGATTACCGTGCCGTCACCTATGGTAACCCCCGGAAGAATGATGCTTCCTGCACCAATCCAACAGCCCTTGCCGATTGTGACAGGAACACCAAACTGACAGCCTGTTGCACGAATAGCAGGGTCAATAGGATGTCCTGCCGTTGCAATGGTTACGTTAGGACCAAAAAAGGTGCCGTCACCTACATAAATATGAGTATCGTCAACGGTGGTAAGATTAAAATTTGCGTATACATAATCACCAAAGTGGACGTTTTTTCCACCCCAGTTTGAACGGAAGGGCGGTTCAATATAGCAACCCTTGCCCATAGAGCCAAGCATCTTTTTCAAAAGCTCCTGACGCTTTTCGCCCTCAGAGGGACGAGTGAGGTTAAAGTCATACAAAAGTTCGAGACATTGTTTCTGCTCATCCAAAAACTCTCTGCTTTCAAAGTAAAGCTCAGAAGAATGTACTCTGCGTTTGATTTCGTTTATGTCCATGATATACTCCTAACTGTTTTTTCGTAATGTACAAAGTGTAACTAATGTGCAGACAACAATATTTGCACCTACGATAGACGCTCCCGTGGGTAAATCCAGATAGTACGATGCAAAAAAGCCGACAAGAAAGCACACTACAGATATTGATGCCGACAAAAGTATCAGCGAGCGGAAGCTTTTTACAATACGGCGGCTTGTAACAGCGGGGAAAATAATGAGGCTCGAAATAAGAAGAGTACCCATTATACGCATGCCTATTACAATCGTAAGTGCTGTCAGAAACGATATAAGGAACTGATAAAACGTAACGTTGATGCCGCTAGCCTCGGCAAAGCTTTCGTCATATGTTATAAGGAAAAGCCTGTTATAAAAGATAACAAACATAACAAGAACAATTACAACAAGTATAATGCTCATGTACATATCCGTGTCGGAGGAGGCAAGTATACTGCCGAACATATAGTCGGTAACGTCAACGTTAAAGCCCGAGCCAAGGCGGGTTATGATAATACCCAGTGCAAGTGCACCTGTCGAAACCATGCCTATGGCAATGTCGCCCTTGCCACCTTTTTTTGTGATGCTCATAATAACAAAGGAGGCTATTATCACAACAGGCAAGGTTACAAAAATATGCTCAGTTGGTGAAAGTCCGAGGGTTACTGCAAGGCTTACTGCACAAAAAGCGACGTCTGCAAGACCGTGACCAATCATTGAGTAACGCTTTAAAACAAGTATAACACCCAAAAGTGCCGCACAAAACGAAATAGCCGTACCTGTTATAAGTGCGCGTGATATGAAAGGATAGGATAAAAGTCTTAAGATTTCTGCCACAGTTTTTCCCTCCATTCATCGTTAGTGCCCACAAAATCCACGTGTGAGTTGTTCATAAGCATAACACGGGAAGCAAAATGACCTATCGCCTGATAATCATGTGATGCCATGATTATTGTTACGCCGTGCTGACGGTTAAGGTTTTTGTAAAGCTCGTATAATTCTTCGGAAATAGCACTGTCAAGACCTGCAAAGGGCTCGTCAAGAAGCAAAAGCTTCGGAGATTTGCACAGCGCGCGGGCAAGGAGTGCTCTCTGCTGCTGACCGCCCGAAAGGTTGCCTATACGGGTGTTTTTGAACTTTTCCATACCCAGCTTTATCATGGATTCTTCTGCGCGCAGTTTATCTTCTTTTGTATAAAAGGGAATTTTTTTGCCTGATTTTTGTGTGCCCGAGAGGATGATTTCCCACACTGTTGCAGGAAAATCGCGGTCGGCACGGTTGGTCTGTGAAAGATAGGATATCTGCTCTTTGGAAAGGTTAACATGCAGATGTCCGTTTTTTATGGGCACAAGACCAATAATGCCCTTTAAAAGCGTGGACTTACCGCTGCCGTTACTGCCTGCAATGCAAAAGTAATCGCCTTCGTTTACACTGAAAGTTGCATCGTCAACGGCTACTACGTTGCCGTAGTTTATACTAACGTGTGAGGCTGATAAAATGTCCATTATTCAAGCCCCTTTCTGATGTTTTCGAGATTTTGTTCCATTATGGATATAAAGGTTACACCTTTGTCGCGCTCATCCTTGCTTATGTTGTGAGCAGAATGGAGCACCAGCACTTGGGCGTTATTTGCCTTGGCAATTTCGCGGGCAACCTTAGGGTCAGAAAACTCCTCGCAGTACACTACCTTAACGTCGTTATCACGTACATAATCGGAAAGTGTGGCAATAGCCTGAGGACTGGGTTCGTCATTTGCACTGCAGGAAGCATACGCGCTCTTGTGAGGGATGGAGTATTTGTCTACAAGATACCCGAGCGCAAAGCGACCGCCGAAAACAAGGTCTTTAGAGGGCTTTTCAGCAAAAGTGAGAGCATATGCTTCGTCAAGCTCAGCGAGCTGTTTTTTGTAGTTTTCAAGATTTGCTCTGAAATATGCTTCATCCTCGGGAGAGATTTTTATAAGCTCTTCGGCAATGTTGTCGCACATTTTTGCAGCTTTGTCAAAATCAAGCCAGATATGGGGGTCTAACGCATGGTCATGGTCATGAGACGAATCTGCGGCTGAAAGCGTAATGCCGCGCGACGCGTCAAGGATTGTAACACTGTCGCCGACAGAGGAGGCGATATCGCCTGCCCAACCCTCCATCATGTCGCCGGTATAAATAAAAAGCTGACTTTCGGCTATGGAAACCATATCGGCAGGAGAGGGGTCATAGTGGTGGCTCTCTGTGCCGGGAGGTAAAAGCAGTGTAACCTCAACCTTGTTGCCGCCTATGTGACGGGCAAAATCGTACTGAGGAAAAAGTGTTGCCACAATTTTAATTTTGCCTGTATCTTGCCCCAATGAGCAACCGCATCCTGCCAAAGGAAGCATAGTAAGAATAAGTAATAAAGCGAGTATTTTTTTCATGATTAAGCCTCCTGACACTGTTTGCACTTGCCGTAAAATACTGTGCGACTGCAATCAACTTCAAAACCAAAACTTTCGCGTGCACTTTTTGCAAAAGCCTCGGCAACCGAATGGTCGAGATGCTCTAATCTGCCGCACATATCGCACATTAAGTGATAATGACCGTGGCATGTGGTGTCTTCACCTGTATACTGATAGTAGGCTGTATTTTTTTCGCCAAGGGTATATTTTTTTAATTTGCCTGCTTCTTCAAGCTCGTGAAGGTAGCGATAAACCGTTGCTCTGCCAACCTTTTCGCCGGAAGTGCGGAGAAGAGTGATAAGTTCTTCTGCTGTTATATGATTAGGGTTGTTTTCCAAAACTTCAAGAATGATAGTTTTTTGCTTTGTATTGTGATGAACCGACATATCGGACACCTCTTTCTTTGAAATTGAGACTAAGTATCAGTATACAACTTTTGGAGAGATATGTCAAGGTGGGCAAAGAATTATCTCTTGAAAAGGCATAAAATAAATGTTATAATAATTCTGCAACACATCTGAATAAAACCAAATTCTCAGGGCAGGCTTTTGTAAAAAAGTGTGCCTCTGATTTCTATACCTGAGAATTTGGGCGAAAGATGTGTTGCAGCATGAAGTCAGCGGTAACCTTTTTATGGTGTGCGGCTTCATGCCCACACCTTTTTTGATTTTTAAAATTTTTGAAGGAGAGGATAACATGGAGTGGATAATGCCTGTAAAAATAGAGATTGAATTGTTCCCTGACACATTAAAAAAGATTGAGGAATTAAGCGAAAAGGAAGGCGTTTCAACGGGAGAGATTATTGACAAAGCATTTACAATAAGAGTTCCCTTGTATGCAGAGAATGCAGTTGAGTACCTTGTTAAAGATATTTCACTTCGGACACAATGCCTTGGAGACGAACAAAAACAGATTGTGTATAAAACATTGATTGAATACCTTCAAAATAAGTTAAGTATATAAAAACGAAAAGAGTGCGATAATTCGCACTCTTTTTGCTTTTATTCTTCGGATTCCTGATAGCCGAATTCTTTTAAGAGGAAATTGGAGTTACGCCAATCCTCCTTAACCTTTACCCATAATTCGAGGAAAACTTTTTTGTCCAGCAGCTTTTCGATATCTGTTCTGGAATACGAGCCGATGCGCTTTAACATTTCGCCACCCTTGCCGATGATAATGCCCTTGTGGCTTGCCTTTTCGCAGTAGATAACGGCACCGATTTTTGTAAGTGTGTCGCCCTCTTTCATATATTCGATTTCAACGGCTGTACCGTGGGGAACTTCCTTATCAAGAAGACGGAGCATTTTTTCGCGGATGATTTCGGCAACAATTTCGCGTTCGGTCTGGTCGGTAATCATATCTTCGGGGTAATACATGGGACCAAAGGGCAAAAGACGCTTGATTTCGTCCAAAACAAGCTTTACGCCGTCTTTTCTGAGAGCTGAAATCGGAACAATTGCTTCGAACTGACCATGCTCTGAGGCATCTGCAATCTGCATAAGCATGTCCTCTTTGTTTTTAACCGTGTCGGCTTTATTAATGATAAGAATTACGGGAAGCTTTTTTGAAAAAAGCGATTCGAGCATTTCTTTTTCGTTGTTCTGGAGCTTTTGACCGGCTTCAGTTACAAAAAGCACTGCATCTACGCTGTCTACAGCATCGGTTACGACTTTGTTCATATATTCGCCGAGCTTTGTGCGGGGAGAGTGCACACCGGGAGTATCAACAAAAACTATCTGCGACTCATCGTCTGTCAGAATAGTAAGTACCTTTGAACGTGTTGTCTGAGGCTTGTTTGATACAATTGCAATTTTTTCGCCTGTGAGGGCATTTAAAAGTGTGGATTTGCCTACGTTGGGACGACCGACGATTGTAACAAAGCCTGATTTAAAATTATTCATATTTTTACCTCTTATATATTGATTTCTTTTTTGAGTGTGTCGAGAGAATTGAGCATACTGTCCTTTTGGGCTTCGCTGATAAAGCCTGTCATATACAGTGCACTAAGATACATCTGTATCCTGTCGGACGCAAGAGACGCATCCTTTCTGAGCGCGCCGACTTCTGCTTTGGAAAGCTGAGGGTTTTTGATTGAGCAGGCACATTCCGACAAAAGGCATACTGCATCAAAAAACTTTTTTGAGATAAGGTTTTCGGATTTTTCGGAGGAAAGAAAGCTGCAAAGATTGGAGCTTTTGACCACAAAATCCATTGAAAGTGTTTTTTCGTTCATATGTATTCCTCCTTAAATAAGTGAGCTGAGCCAATCCAAACCATAGGGGGCAAATATGTAAAGTCCTACAGACGCCGAAAATAGTGCACATATGAGCGCTGCCCCGGCGGCAATGTCCTTGGCTTGTCCTGCAAGGGGGTGAAAGTCGGGCGAGGCAAGGTCAGTCAATTTTTCGATGGCGCTGTTGGTACATTCCGCAAAAAGGCAAAGGGCGCAAAGAGCATACACAACGCATTTTTCCCATTTTAAAAGCGGAAATATAAAGGAACATACTAAAACGAGCAAAGCCATAACCAAATCAAAACGGAAGTTACGCTCTTCGCGAATGACGGTACAAAGCCCCTTGAGTGCATATTTAAAGCTGGAGAAAAAGCTTTTGTTTTTCATATTATCTCCTCAAATCCATTTTTTCTGCAATTTCCTTTTCAAACTTGCGCATAATTACTGCGTCTTCCTCCTCCATGTGGTCAAAGCCCATAAGATGGAGGGCAGAATGTAATGTAAGGAAACCAACCTCGCGGATAAGAGAGTGACCATACTCCTCGCTTTGTTCCTTGGCTTTCTCAAGCGAGAGCATAATATCGCCTAAAAGAAGCGTATCGCCTGCGTAGTCGCCCTCGGTGACAAGCGCCTCGCCGTCGGGTGAAAACTCAATTATCGGAAAACTCAAAACATCGGTTTCGCGGTCAATTTTGCGATAGATAGAATTGATTTCGCGTATTTTTTCGTTGTCGGTTACAGTAACACTTACCTGGCAGAGCACGTCGCCCCATTCCAAAACCTCAAGCGTTGTTTCCACAGCGGTGCGGATAACGTTTTCCAGTTCATCTGTAAAAGGGAGCTTGTCCTGCTCGTTTTCAAAAATAAATTCAACCATTCTGATACCTCTTTTGGTTATTTTTTGTTTTGAGGATAAATTATACGCTTGTGGAAATACTGCTCAAGCGTTGTGACAAAGGACGCTTTTACCTTGTCAAGGTCCGAGAAGGTAAGCTGGCTCGATGCAAGCTGACCGTCCGAAATTCGGGACGCTACAATGTCATTTACTATCTTTGAGACATCCTCATAACCTTTTTCACGCATGGCTCGTACTGCTGCTTCGCAAGCGTCTGCAAGCATGATGATGGTTGCTTCCTTGCTCTGGGGAGTAGGACCGTCATATGTGAAAATAGAAGGGTCTATGTTGGGGTCTTTCTCGCGGGCTTTATAAAGGAAGAAAGATGCGGTTGTTGTACCGTGGTGCTGCATGATTATGTCGCGCACTATGCTGGGCAGGCGGTACTGGGTTGCCAGATGCACGCCGTCAGATACGTGGCTTATGATAATCTGAGCACTTTCTTCGGGAGGAAGTTCATCGTGAGGGTTTTCATCGGCAAATTGATTTTCCTTGAAATAATAAGGGTTTTCCATTTTGCCTATATCGTGATAATATGCGCCTACTCTTGCCAAAAGTGCGTTTGCGTTAATAGCTGCCGCAGCGGCATCTGCCATATTGGCAACGGTAAGTGCGTGGTGGTAACTTCCGGGAGCCTTAAGGAGCAGCTTTTTGAGAAGCTTGTGCTCGGGGTTGGAAAGCTCGCCCAGCTTCATGGGAGTGATAACATCAAATATTGCCTCCATGAAGGGGATTGTACCTATTGTTAAAATGCCGCCGAGGAAACCGCCAAGGAAGGAATAAACAAGAGTTAAGAAAAATCCTAAAATACCCTTGGAGGTGTCCATAAGCGCGATTGTATACATGAATGAATAAACAAGTGCACTGACCAGCGTAGCGGGCAGAAGATGCGCACGACGTCTTACCTGTGCAAAAAGGTATGCCGTTGCAGTACCTGCTATAATAACTGCAAGAGAGGCGGAAAAGTCGTTGAGACGGATACCGACCAATACGGCGATAATAATGTTGACCATGCTTGCAAGATTTGCGTCAAGGAGCAGGGCAATAAGTGCCGGAATTATTGATACCGGAAGAATGTACATAACCGTAACAGACATTTTGCCTGCAAGGAAAACCATCAATGCACCCAAAATAATAAGCGAGCAACATATGATTGTGACAGTTACGTGAGATGTGGAGAGGTTGTTTTTGCCAACGATTATATAATAAGCAACCACCAGAGAAAACACCAAAAGCGCAAGAGCGGCAGAGCTTACCGCCTGCACGATGTCAATGTAGCTTTGACCTTTAACAAAGCCCAGCTCTGTAAGCATCTGGAAATGTGCTTCGGTGATTTTTTCGCCTTTTTCTACGATTATCTGATTTTTCTGATAGATGACAGTATCCACGCTGTCAGCCTCTGCGGCACGCATGGATTTTGTTTTTTCGGGGTCGGGGATTTTGTTTACCTCGATAGAGTTTGTGCACAGTGCAATTGCAATTTCGCGTATGTCTGCATTTGTAATGTTTTGCTTGTCGAGGTATGCGCTAAAGCTTTCGATGCCCAATGCCGTGTCGGTAACGCCTTCGTTCATAACAGTTTCAAATATTGTGGGAATATGGTTTTTTAAAATGTTAAAATTAGTGTCGGAAAGCTTTATAGCTTTGTTAAAAAGTGATTGGGAAAGTGACGTGTTGTTTGTCACCGGCAGGGGAAGAGGCAAAGTGCTGTCAACTTCCACGCCCTGATTGTCTCTTGCTGTTACGAGTGCTGTAATATCGGCACTAAATTTTTTGGTTGCCTTATCCGATGCGTTGAAGTCAAGGTTATACTGCTCGCTAATCATGTCAGCTGCGGCACTTTTTCTTTCCTCGGTTGTAACAGTGTCGATGATTTGTCTTGAGGCATAAATAGTCTCGGGAGAAAAGTCGCCCACGGCAATTTCGTACTGCTTGGGAAGCCCCAGCGCAATAACCGTGACTACAAGTGCGAGTGCTGTAATCACAACAAGGGACAGGCATATAATTTTATGACGTAATGATAGTGTCATCTGAAAACCTCCTTATCTTGTGTTACGTTTTGATTCGAAGCGTTCATATGCCGCGATAATTTTTTGTACAAGGGGATGACGGACAATGTCTGATGCGGAAAGATGGCATATTTCCAAGCCTTCGATACCCTTTAATATTTTTACGGCTTCTTTTAAACCACTGCGTTTGCCGTCTGGAAGGTCAATCTGTGTAACGTCACCTGTGATAACGCATTTTGAACCAAAGCCGATACGCGTGAGAAACATTTTCATCTGTTCGGGTGTTGTGTTTTGTGCTTCGTCAAGGATTATGAAGGCATCGTCAAGTGTTCTGCCTCGCATGTAGGCAAGGGGCGCAACCTCAATGGAACCGCGTTCAACATATTTTTGATAGTTTTCAAAACCGAGCATATCGGAGAGTGCGTCATAAAGAGGGCGGAGATAAGGGTCAACCTTCATCTGTAAGTCGCCGGGCAAAAAGCCGAGCTTTTCGCCTGCTTCGACAGCCGGACGCGTAAGGATAATACGCGACACTTCTTTTTTGCGGAAAGCGTCTACAGCCATTGCAACCGCAAGATAGGTTTTGCCCGTACCTGCAGGACCTATTGCAATGACAACGGTGTTGTCTTTTATTTTGTTTACATAGCTCTGCTGACCTTTTGTTTTGCACTTTACGGGTCTGCCTTTGCTCGAAATACAAATAGTGTCGGCACTTTTTGCATAGTCGGGACTAAGCCCCGCCTGTGCCATGTCAATAGCATAGCGTACAGCCTGCTCGTTAACCTCTTCGTCGTTGCGGTGAAGAGCAAAAAGATTGTCAAACACGTTTGAGGCTTTTTCTACGTTGTCGTCATCGCCTGTTATCTTGATAATTTCACCGCGATTTGAAATCCTTACGTTAAAAGCTTTTTCGATAAGCTTTACATTAAAATCAAAACTGCCGAACACTGCGATAGTTTCGTCAATTGTCTGTGACTGGATAATTTTCTCCAAGATTGATCCTCCGTTCTTCTGCGATGTCAAACTCACAAAGTGCACGAGATGTGATAATATATTCATCGCCATTTCGAGAAGTAAAAGTTTCGATATAGGTTATTTTTTTGTCTTCGCTTTCAAGCTCTTTTCTAAAGTCTGCTTCAACACCTTGCGCCAGAAGAGAAATATCGTTATCCTTGTAGGAAACATCTACCTCTTGTACGACTTTTTTATTAAAGCTGACAGGTAAAAAGCCTATATGTCTATTATACTCTATAATATCATATTCCCGGTACAAAATTCTACTGTTTATGAAAAGTTTTATGTTAAAATTTAAAAAATTTATTGATAAATGTTCGCTTTTTTGTCCTGTGGGAGTGCGAATTTGTGTTTTTGAGGGAACGGTAACGGTTTTTTCAAACTCTGCTATACCGAAAACCTTGCCCGAAGCATGGACGAGTTTCTTTTCTTCGGCGTCTTTGGGCATGATGCCTTCTATCAAAATCTGACCTTTTAAAACATTATCGCCCTCCTTTACAAGGCTTTCTCCTTTTGTTGCCAAAACGCGGGTGATGGTGGCGTCATGTGTTGCACATACGTTATAAAACGCATCCTCGTCAAAAACCTCGGGAGGCATTGTTCGCATGGAGAATTTGACAAGCGCAGTGCCGCCTTTGATATCTACCCATATCCATTGGAGCTTTTCGTGTTTTATCAGCATTTGGTTTTTTACATCACCTTGGTCTATGAGAAATGTGATTGCACCTTTTTTTACACCCAGTTTTTCAAGCTCTGTGAGAAGAAATTGCTCGGTTTCGGCATCGGCGTCTATAATGTTTACGTGCCATATGATGTTGGTTGATAAGAATATGAGAAGAAATATAAAAACAGGGCACAAAAAAAGAGCGTAACGTTTTTTGTTGTTTTCGAGTATGGCGGGAAGACCTTTGCGACTTTTTACCGAAAGGGTAATATCCTCGGGCAAGGGTGACGAAAAAAGCTTCATTGCACCTTTGAAACTTACGGTAAAAAGTAGTGTTTTGTCACCGCTCTGTTTTATGTCTTGAATAAAAATGCCCATTTCTTTGGTAATGTTTATGATACGTTCGCAAAAGGTGCCCTCGGCACAGAGCACCCATTTGCCGCGAATAAAATCCATTAACTGCTTTTTCAGAAAAATCGCCCTCCTTTATTCAAAGCTGATGTTTTTTATTGTGCCTTTTACGCAAAGACTGTCATCTGTCATGGAGGATATGATAAGCGACACTCCGTCAATACGGATAAGCCCCGAGGCGGTGTTGATGCGCATGGAGCTCTGAGAAAAATCGATAAGTCCTTTAAAATTGTCAATTTCGGCAAGAGATGTGCCGTAGAGTACAATGTTGGGAAGGTCGCGTAAAATACCCTCCGGCATATCAAGAAGAGATTCGGTTTTTGAAAGTAAAGAGTTTCGGACCGCATTCAATTTCAATACAATCATCCTTTCGGTATGCAAAGATAAACTTTACATATATTTATTAAAGAAAGGGGGATAATATGTTTTTTATCGTGTGTATTGTTTTGCTTATTTTCCCCGATGCGGCAGCTCGGGGTGCGAGAGAAGGACTGGAGGTGGGGTTTAACACAGTAGTGTGTTCGGTACTCCCCTTTGCAGTGGCAGCATCGGCGGTGGTACGCTCGGGACAAGGGCGTCTTATAGGTGCACTGTGCTCACCTTTTTTTAAAAAGCTTCGGCTTAATCCATACGGTTCGGTGGCGTTTTTTTCATCTGCGTTGGGAGGGTATCCCACAGGTGCAGGAAGTGTGTGCGATATGTACGAGGAGGGGCTGATAGACAAAGAGGAGGCTGAGGATATTCTTGCTTATGCAAATAACGGCGGCGTGGTTTTTGCGGCAAATGTTATCGGAAATCTTGCGTTTTCAAGCGTTTTTGACGGGATTTTGGTGTGGGTGTTTCAGCTTGTGGGCGCACTTTTAACCGGGTGCATAATGTCAAAAGGAACGGTAAAAAATTTTGATATCAGGGCGCAGATAGAAAAATGCAAAAAAGAAAAACCGTCCTACATGGCGGTTTTCGGAAAAAGCATTGTATCAGGCGGAGTAATGCTGATAAACATTGTTTCGGCTTATGTGGTTTTTTATGCGATTATGGAGGCAATAAACTTGGAAAAATACCCGTTTTTATCGGGACTGTGTGAAATTGTAAAGGGGGTTAATTACGCGTCGGAAACAGAGAGCCTGCCTCTTGCGGCACTGTTTTTTGCCTTTGGGGGAGTAAGCGTTTTTGTACAGTGCAGCGCCGTTTGTGCAAAGCATAATTTTAAAATGACAAAGTGCATTGCGGGAAAAGCCCTGACGGGGGTTTTTGCATATATCTTTACATACAGCACACAGCTTATGATGAAAGGGCGCTATGATGTACTGATGCTTAGTTTGTGTACGGTTTGTGTAATTATAAGCGGAGGTTTGCTTGTTAAGAAAATAAGATTGGGTAAATAAAAGATGCTGTTGCTTAAGCAACAGCATCTTTTATTTACTTGCTTGCAAGAAAATCGTTAATCTTCTGAACAAGTTCATCGGGGTCAACACCGTGAACAAGTGCTGCCTGCTCCAAGCTTTCGCCGCTTGCAGAGGGGCAACCGAGGCAGTGCATGCCGATTTCAAAGAAAATAGGAGCTGTTTCGGGATCAATTCTCAAAACGTCCATGATGATTGTATCCTTAGTTACCTGTGCCATAATAAATACCTCCATAAAAAAATTTGTTTGAGATTATTATATTAATTATGCTCTCAAAAGTCAATATGTAATCATTTCCCTGATTGAGGGAAGAATATACTCTGCATTTTCGCTTTCAAAGTAGCCTCGCGCCTTTTCGCCGGAAACACCGGTTAAAACTGCAAGAAAATCTGCACCCATGCGCTTTGCGGCAAAGAGGTCACTGCCGGCATCACCTACAACAAGTGCTTTTGAAAGAAGGCTCTTATCATATTCACCTGCAATGATTTTTTCGTCGGAATAGTCTGTACGGTAGAGCGCCTTGAGGAAAATATAAGGCTCGGGCTTTGTGAGAATCACCTTTTTGCCGATTGATGAAAAATGCTCTTCGGCTTTCATTATATGCGTATATGTTGCGATTGCATCGGGTTCAAAATAACCTTTGATATCCCAAAGTCGCATTGGGTTTGAAACATCACGGTCGCTTCTTCCGGTGGCAATCATCAGCTTTTTGCCGTTTTCCTTAAGCGTTTTTAAAACCGAAAGTATATCGTCCAAGGCTATTGCGGGGATTTCGCGCATTTCCATGGATTCTTTATTTGCCAAGCGGGGCTTTGTGTTATAAAAAACCTCAAACTCGTCACTGCCGAAATACCATTCTTGAAAAGCGTCACGGCACATATTCCAGATAGGCTCATTCCTGCGACATACATCCACGGGTAAGTTAAGCTTTTCTGATAAAAGTCGGGCACATTCCTCATAGAGGTCAAACGCCATAAGACTGCTTTGGGATATATAGTCATAAACCGCTTTGTAATGCGGGCATTTGCCTGTGAGGATATACGCAAATACAATGTAGCCCAAATCCCAGTTTGAATTTACTCCGCGCTCTTTTACAAGAGTAATTGTTTTGTCTCCGTAAAAAACCTCGTTCCTGATTTCTTTAACACGGCAAAGGGCATCAACGGGGTCAAACTTTTCGCTTCCGTAATAGTGAGCGGCGTTTAAAAGCTCATATACCGTAAGTGCGGCAATGTCCCAGTAGTTTTGTTCGCTGGTGATAACACCGTCCATGTCAAAAATGATGTATTCGTATTTGTCTAAAAAAGGTGCGCACTTCATCAGATTTCCTCTACTTCAAATGTTACCTTGCCTGCAACGCCGCTTGTCATACCTCTGCGGCTTTCGTCGGTTGTGAACACGTTCTTGAGCGCAGAACCGAAGGAACGGAAAACAGCCTCCCAGATGTGGTGAGTGTTTTCGCCTCTTGTAAGGTCAATCTGCACTGTGCAACATGCCCCCTGACAAAACGCATCAAGGAATACAAGAAGCTCTTCCGAAGCCATGCCTTCAACGTTTTCGGGAATAGTAACAGCGGGATAAAAACCAAAAAACGCTCTCTGCTCAAAGCTTATTGTTGTATGTGCGAGAGCTTCATCAATCATGCCAAAGGCGTCGCCAAAGCCCATAACACCATCTGTGGTTTCGAGCTTTTTTGCAAAGGCTTTGCCCAGTGCCTGTCCCAAATCCTCAGTTACAAGGTGAGCAAGGCAAAAATCGGTAAGGTTAACCTCAGCTTCGATATTGAAGCCCGATCTCCATACCGTCTGTTCAATCATGTGATTTAAAAAGGGGAGGGGAGTTTTTATTTTGCTTCTGTAGTCCTTTGCTACAGGGCCGTCGGAGAGGAGCACCTGCATTGTGCTCTCGGAAGTTTTGCGTGTAACTTTAATCATTGTGTATCAGTCCTTTTGTAATTATAAGACGGGCGACCAATGGTCGCCCCTACAATATTATTTTCTTTCCTTAACTGCTAAGCCGTGTGTATCAAAGCCTTCAACAGTTGCCATCTTGTATGCGTAATCACGTACTCTTTCAAAGCCTTCCTTTGATGCGTAACCTATGGAAGAACGCTTTAAAAAGTCAAACACCGATACGGAGGAATACGTCTTTGCAAAACCGCCCGTGGGAAGGATTGCGTTAGGTCCTAAAAGGAAGTTGCAGAGTGTTACGGGTGTGTATTCGCCCAAAAGGATTTCGCCTGCGTTTTTGATATCGGGCAAAACGTCAAAGGGTTTATCACACATAACCTCCATGTGCTCGGGAGCATAGTCGTTGACAAACTGTACGCTCTCGGCAAGAGAATCTGTAAGGATTACACCACCGTAGTTGTTTTCAACAGTTTCGATAAAGCTCTTTCTTCTTTCGGAGATTTTTTCTTTCTGTCTTTCGATAATGGGGAGAACCTTATCTACGAGTTCTTTTGAGTGAGTAACAAGGAGTGCGGATGAATCGGGACCGTGTTCAGCTTCAATCATCCAGTCAAGAGCAACCTTTTCGGGGTCAGCCTTTTCATCTGCCAGGATGATAACCTCACTGGGACCTGCGGGGAGACCTGCGTCAATCTGCTGAGCAAGGACTCTCTTTGCGGCTGTTGCATAGCTGTTGCCGGGACCGATAATCTTGTGGCACTTGGGAATAGTCTCTGTGCCGTAAGCTACCGCTGCTACAGCCTGGATGCCGCCTACCTTGTAAATTTCCTTAATACCGATGATTTTTGCTGCTGTAAGGATAGCATCGTCAACCTCGTCTTTCTGATTGGGAGGTGTTACAACAACGATTTTTTCAACACCTGCAACTCGAGCGGGAACGCCAAGCATAAGAAGTACCGAGGGGAAGCTGCCCTTGCCGCCGGGTACGTAAAGACATACGTCAACAATGGGAGTTGTCTTTTCGCCTACCATGAGACCTTTGTCAACATTTGTAAACCACATCTCCTCGGGGAGCTGTTTTTCGTGGAAATCGTAAATGTTTTTGTATGCGTATTCAATAGCTTCTCTTGTTTCGGGGTCAAGACGGTTGTAGGCTGTTTCGATTTCCTCTTCTGTTACTTTGATTCTGTCCTGAGTGAGAGTAACCTTGTCAAATTTTTCGGTGTATTTTAAAATAGCGGCGTCACCTGTATCTCTTACTTCGTCAGAAACCTCTTTTGCGAGCTTCATCTGCTCGGTAATGTCAGTTTCGGCACGCTTCATTATACGAGCTTTGTCAACAGCCGACATTTCGGAAAGTTTATAAATATTCATATTAAATGACTCCTTTTTGAAAAAAATGTTATTAACCTATATTATATTCCTAATTTAAGGATTTTGCAACACCTATTTTTAAGAGCGGTGCATAAAAATACAAATAACGGAATTGCAAAAAAACACAAGAGAAAAATATAATTATGTAAACCTTTATTTTACTGGGTTTTGAGGGTTTGGAAAACTTCAAAGTTTCCACAAAAAACTATTGTTTTAATTGTGGAAGATGTGGAAAAGTCTGTGAAAAACCGCAAAATAAGCGTTTCGCCCCTGTGGAAAACTCAAAACTTCCACAGGGTGAATTTTTTGCAAAATCGGTAAAGTTTACATAATTATTTTGGGAAGCTGAACCGCGGAAAACGCCGAAAAATGGGGGATTTGACTTGTTTTAAAAAATATTGACCTTTAAATGGAATTGGTATAAAATATTAATAGTTAATAAATCGTATACAGAGGGATAGTTATGGATTTAAGAGATTTTGAAAAAAAGCTTGGATATGAGTTTAAAAATAAAAGCCTGATTGAGACCGCGCTTACGCACACGTCCTATGCCAACGAAAACGGAGTTGAAAGCTATGAAAGGCTTGAATTTTTGGGCGATGCGGTGCTCCAAATGCTCACCAGCAGGTATATATATGTAAATTATCCTACATTCCCCGAGGGAAAAATGAGCAAGATGCGTGCCAATATTGTATGTGAAGCAACGCTTTCGCAAATTGCGTACAAAATAGGCATAAACGAGCATTCAAGGCTCGGCAAAGGGGAAGAACTGACCGGTGGAAGAAACCGTCCGTCTATATTGGCGGATATGGTGGAGGCAACCCTTGCGGCGGTTTATCTTGACGGAGGCATTGACAAGGCGAGAGAGATTATTTTTGACGCTTACGGACATATTATCGAAAATGCCGCACAGGGCAAGCTTAATACTGACTATAAAACAGCTTTGCAGGAAAAGCTCCAGCAAAAAGGCAGTGTGAAGATTGAATACACTTTAATCGGTGAGGAGGGTCCTGCCCACGACAAGCGTTTTACAATGAGCGTATCCGCATGGGGAAAAGTGCTTGGCGAAGGAAGCGGCAGAACAAAGCAGGAGGCACAGCAACAGGCTGCAAAAAAAGCCTTGGGAGAAATGTAAAATGTCAAATATTCCGATTTTTATACCTCATGTTGGATGCAAAAACGACTGTGCATTTTGCAATCAGAAATCCATCACGGGTAAAATTACACCGCCTACTTTTGAAGAGGCGGAAAAAATAATAGAAGAAAATCTTGCTACTTTAACAGGTAATGATAATAAAATTGCTTTTTTTGGCGGCAGCTTTACCGGTATAGGCGATGAGCTGATGGAGGGCTACCTGAAGGTTGCGTATAAATATGTGACAAAAAATCTTGTAAGCGGAATAAGATTATCCACAAGACCCGATTATATAGATTCTAAAATCCTTGATATACTGGAAAAATACTCGGTGACAAACATTGAGCTTGGTGCCCAAAGCCTTGACGATGAGGTGCTTGGTGCTGTGGACAGAGGTCACAGCGCAGAGGATGTTGAAAACGCAGCCAAGATGATAAAAGAGCGCAATATCGAACTGGGACTGCAGATGATGATAGGACTGCCATATGATACATACGAAAAAAGCCTTGCAACTGCAAAGCGGTTTGTTCAGATGGGAGCAAATGAAACAAGAATTTATCCTACGGTTATTTTAAAAGATACCCGCCTTGCACAGATGTATAATGATAAAGAATATACGCCCATGAGCTTTGACGAGGCTGTAGACACAGCGGCTGACTGTTACAGTGTGTTTTTTGAAAACAATGTTAAGGTGCTTAGGATAGGTCTGCAGAATTCTGATGGACTTAAGGAGAGCGTTGTGGGCGGTTATTATCATGACGCGCTCGGCGAGATTGTGTATTCAAGGGTAGTGCGCCGACAAGCAGAGAAGGAAAAATGTGCTCATATTGAGTACAACAGGCGGTTTTTAAGTAAAGTGCTCGGACAAAGAAGAGAAAATATAACCTATTTTGAAAAAAAGGGCATTCCCTGCACTTTGACTGAAAATAACAGCCTGAACGGTGTTCGTATCGGCGGAAAATATGTGTTGACAATTTAGGTTTATCGGGATAAAATAATATGGTATATTAAAATAATTAAGGAGTTGATCAGTATGGTAATTAAGGTTACATTGCGTGACGATGTGCGTGAATTTGAAGCACCTGTTACGTATATGGACATTGCAAAGAGCATTTCCGAAGGCTTGGCAAGAAACGTTCTTTGCGCAACAAAAGACGGAGAAACAGTAGGGTTGTATGAAACCCTTACCACTGATGCAACCGTTGAATTTAAAGGCTTTGATACACCCGAGGGAAAAAACACACTTCGCCACAGTGCAAGCCATGTGCTCGCTCAGGCAGTAAAGCGCATTTTCCCCGAAGCGAAACTTGCTATCGGTCCCGCTATTGAAAACGGTTTTTATTACGATTTTGACCTCGACAAGGGCTTTTCACCTGATGATTTAGCAAAAATCGAAGCTGAAATGAAAAAGATTGTTAAGGAAAATCATCCCATTGTCCGCTTTGAACTTCCTCGTGAAGAAGCTTTAAAGCTTATGGAAGAAGCAAATGAACCCTATAAGGTTGAATTAATCAACGATTTGCCCGCTGACAGCGTAATTTCTTTCTACAAGCAGGGCGAATTTACTGACCTTTGTGCAGGTCCTCATGTGCCTTCTACAGGTGCTGTAAAGGCGTTCAAGATTACTTCCACTGCAGGTGCTTACTGGCGCGGAAGTGAAAAGAACAAGATGCTTACACGTATTTACGCAACAGCTTTCACCAAGAAAGCTGATATGGAAGAATATCTCGCACAGGTTGAAGAAGCAAAAAAGCGCGACCATAACAAATTGGGCAGAGAGCTTGAACTCTTTACAACAAGCGAAGTTATCGGTCAGGGTCTTCCGATTATGCTTCCTAAGGGTGTTGCAATCATGCAGACACTGCAGAGATTTGTAGAAGACGAAGAAACAAGACGCGGATGGCTCAGAACAAAGACACCTTTCATGGCAAAGAGTGACCTTTACAAGATTTCGGGTCACTGGGATCATTACAAGGACGGTATGTTTGTTTTAGGTGATGAAGACAAGGACAAGGAAGTTTTTGCTCTCCGTCCCATGACATGCCCCTTCCAGTATCAGGCTTATCTTAACCGTGCCCGTTCTTACCGTGATTTGCCTCTCCGCTACGGCGAAACAAGTACTCTTTTCCGTAACGAGGCAAGTGGCGAAATGCACGGTCTTATCCGTGTAAGACAGTTCACAATCAGTGAAGGTCACTTGATGTGTACTCCCGAACAGCTTGCAGATGAATTCAAGAGCTGTCTTGAATTGGCAATTTATATGCTCAAAACTCTCGGTCTTTATGAAGATGTTTCCTACCGCTTTAGTCAGTGGGACCCCGAAGACAGAGAAAAGTATATCGGTACAGATGAACAGTGGGCTGAAGCTCAGGGCATGATGAAGGAAATTTTGGATAACCTTGAAATTCCTTATGTTGTAGGTATCGGCGAAGCGGCTTTCTACGGTCCTAAGCTTGACATTCAGATTAAGAATGTTCACGGTAAGGAAGATACACTTATCACTCTTCAGATTGACCAGATGCTTGCAGAAAAGTTTGGCATGGTTTATACAGATGCTGACGGCACAAAGAAGCATCCTTACATTATCCACCGTACAAGTATCGGTTGCTACGAAAGAACACTTGCGCTTCTTATTGAAAAATACGCAGGCGCGTTCCCCACATGGATGGCGCCCGTTCAGGTTAAGTTGCTTCCTATCGGTGAAGGTCACCGCGAGTATTGCCGTGAGCTTAACACACGCCTTGTAAATATGGGCATCCGTAGTGAAGTTGACGACAGAAGCGAAAAAATCGGTTACAAGATTCGTGAAGCTCAGCTTGAAAAGGTTCCGTACATGCTGGTTGTAGGCGATAAGGAAATGGAAGAAGAGGCTGTCAGTGTTCGTAGCCGTAAGGACGGCGACAAGGGCAGCATGAAGGTTAATGAATTTATCCTCGCTCTTATGGACGAAATCGCAAATAAAACAAGATAAATGAATATAAACCTCCCCTGTGGTAAAGACTAACCACCGAGGAGGTTTTTTCTTATGAAAAAAATTATTTCTTTTATTATAGCAAGTACATTACTTTTAACAGGTGCTCATCTTTATAACAACCGCACCACCGACGCACTGTCCAGACTTGGTTCAACAGGAAGCGAGGTCACAAAAATTCAGACAAAACTCAAAAACTGGGGCTATTATAAAGGCTCTGTTGACGGAAAATACGGTGCACAAACTCAAAAAGCCGTAAAGGATTTTCAAAAGAAAAACGGGCTTACCGCTGACGGTATTGCAGGCAGTGCCACCCTTGCCGCCATGGGGATAAGCTCAGTATCCGGCTCAAGTGCGGCAAATAATGATGTGTATCTTTTAGCACGCGCCATCAACGGCGAGGCTCGCGGCGAACCCTATGCCGGACAGGTTGCGGTGGGGGCTGTTATCCTTAACCGCGTCAAGCATCCGTCTTTTCCCAACACTGTTGCAGGGGTTGTTTATCAGCCCGGGGCTTTCACCGCTGTTGACGACGGACAGATTGATGCCGCAATGACATCGAGCTGCGAAAGAGCTGCCCGCGATGCGTTAAACGGCTGGGACCCCACAGGCGGGGCAATATATTATTATAACCCCGTGACCGCCACAAATAAATGGATACGGTCAAGACCGATAATTTTGACCATCGGTAAGCATGTGTTTTGTTCGTAAACGGGTCATATCAGTTTACTTTGATTGAATAATTGCAACATTTTTATAAGGAACAGGGACACATCTCCTGCATACGATAAGACAGTGCGAACACACTACCTACCTTTTGGTGAGAAATGTCCCTGCAACTTACAGCGGTAAGTCGGCTGCACACTTCACCCATTTTTATAAGGAACAGGGACAGGGCTGCTTTTTCAAATCGGAAGACGATTTGAAAAAGGACCTCTGCGGAGGTCTTTTCACCCACTGTCCCTGTTGTGGGTTTTCACTACCTACCTTTTGGTGAGAAATGTCCCTGCAACTTACAGCGGTAAGTCGGTTGCACACTTATAAATTATTGTTTTCTTGACAATCTGCCGTTGTTTCTATATAATGAATGTAATTAAACGCAAAGGAGTTTTTCAAAATGGCAGATATCAATAACAACGAAGATATGAACATGGAAGAATACGAACCCGAGATGGTTTCCCTCTTTGATGAAGACGGTACCGAAATCGAGTTTGAGCTTTTGGATGTTATCGATTACGAAGGCGACAGCTATGCTGTTATGCTTCCTCCCGATGATAACGAAGTAGTTATCATGCTTTTGGAAGAATTAAACGACGAGGAAGACGTTTACTCTCCCGTTGAAGATGACGATACACTTACAGCAGTGTTCGAAGCATTCAAGGAAAAGTATAAGGACGAATTCAATTTTGAAGACTAAAAAAAGAGCCTACAGGCTCTTTTTTTAGTCTTCAAAATTAGTTTGCAATTATAAGCTTTGCAATAGCATAGGCAACTTCTGCGCGGGTTGCATCGCCTTTTGGCAAAAGCGATGTATCGATAAGGCTGTTTGAAATTGCCCACAAATATGCCTCTTTTGCGTATTCGCTTACGTCAAGGCTATCGGGGAGATTTTCCGAGGCTTTTGTGTCAAAGCCTTTTAAGAGGGCATAGCGGTACAAAATTGTTACAAGCTGTTCGCGTGTTATGTTATCGTCTGGACCGAAATTAGAGTTGCCGTAGCCTGTTACAATGCTGTTTTCGTTTGCCCAGCAAATGGCATCGGTGTACCAAAAATTGTCCTTAACATCACTAAAAGTATTGCCCGCAGCGGCAATGGGCGATGCGGATGCACGATGCAGAATTGTAACAATCATAGCCCTTGTGGTTGTGGTAAACGGAGAGAAGGTATCCTGCGACACGCCTGTCATGAGGTTGTTTTTGTACACGTAAGAGATTGCATCATAATAGGGGGACGATGCGATAACATCATTAAACGGGAAAGCTTTTTCATAGCCGAAAAGTTCAGCCTCGGAAGACGTTAAAAGCCAGCTTAAATAGGTTGCAGGGCAATGAGCGCACCACACGCTTGCATTGAATTTTAAATCACCTATGCCTGCGCCCGATTGGGTGATAAAAAATGCCGAAATAGAGGCGAATTCACCTGTTAAAGCCTTGCCCATTGATTTAAGCGCGTTAAGGTCACCCTCCGCACAAAAGGCGGCAAGAAAATTGAAATAATCACTTGTGGTTGCATATTCCGCCTCTTTAAAAATCGGGTTAGGATACACAAGATAATGCTCTTTTGTGTAGTAGTCCTCAACTGTCGGAGCAAGTCTCAATGCCTTTTGTGTAAGGTTTTTGATTTTACGCGTACCATCCTCATAGCCGTCAAATTCCTCGCCTGTCATATTATAAAAATTTGCTTTCATGCGTTCATACAAAATGGGGAAATTGTCGTACGTATCCACACTTACGGTTGGGAGGAATAAATCTACGCCGTAGCGTGTGTAGCCCCAGCCTGAGAGGGGAACATTGGAGACAAAGTCCTCGGGATTTATGATGTTGAAAATATTTGAATAGCTGTCAGATTTGGCGTTTTCAGACACTGTTACGTTGGGTGTTGCAAAGGTGTATGCGTAAACATTATCACGCCCCAAAGTATCGGTAAGCTGTGCGGCGACTATGTTGGCGACTGCACCGCCTCGGCTGTGCCCGGTTACAAGCACCTTGACAGGAGAATTGTGGGTATTTACGGAAGCAATATAATGGTTGAAATTTTCGATAAGCTTATCGGATGCTGTTTTAAAGCCTGCATGGGTCAAATCGTAGCCAATATTGAAATTGCTGTACCATTCGGCATTGCCTCCTGTACCTTTAACAACGATGGCAGTTAAAAGACTGCCGTCTGAAAGAGGCTGTGATGCGAAGGTGTATGACACTGTATCGCAGTCATCACGCGTGGGGGTTGAGTAATAGGGCGTAATGTTGTCAAAGCCCGAATTAATAAGCGGGGTTTCGAGACTTTGTTTGTAGGTTGCAACATATGCCGCACCGCTCAACGCCATGCTGAATGAAGCAAGAGAATGGTTGTAGCTTACAGCGGGAGACAAAAACCAACCCTCGTCCCATGAAACAGTAGCTGTACTCGTGGCTTTGCCAAAGCCGTTTGACACCGTGACGGAAACATCCTCTTTCGCAAAAGCGAAACTATACGCAGATAATAATATTATTAATGATAAAATTACGGATACAATACGTTTTTTCATTTGTTTTCGTCCTTTTAAAGTTTTATTCGATTGTATCAAACAGGAAAAACCTTGTCAATTAAAAAACCGCCTTTATTGGCGGTTTTTATTTGCGAATTCAAAAAAATCATCCCGAGTAAACGCAGAGTTCAAAATTTCAAGCAGGGAATTTGTTGTAAGACGGGAAGGAAGCGACAACTCTTTGATAAGTGCCTGACGGAGAGCACCTGCACCCGTCTGACCCGAAAGCCCCAGCTCGTACAAATCAGCTTTGGTGATAGGCTCGCCTTTTGCCTCTATGCTTGTTGCTTCGGCTTCCTGCAAAAGAGAGGCAAGAGTTTCCTCGTCTATGCCCTCAACGCCCAAAAGCCCCTCCTTGGAGGGCTTGTCTTTGCGTTGAAACAATCCAACCATACATATTGAGCAAGGTGTCAGCTATTGTTCTATAACCTTGGGTTGGATAATGTGAATGTATGTCAGCAACATAATAATCTAACTCTTGTTGTTGAATTTCATAACGGTTTAATGTTCCTTTTCTCTTAAGCCATTTGTAGTAGCCCGAACGAGAAACTTCGTACACGTCGCAAAGTTCTTTGATTGAATGGTTACAGCTTTCCTTTTCAATGCAGGAATAAATCTGTTAAATTACTTTCTTTTGACATCGCCCCTTTCAAGTTCTATTGATTTTTTTAACCGAGTTACCTCTGCATCTTTCTTTAATAATTCGCGTTCTAACAATGCGACCTTATATTCCAGCTGTTCCATGGGTGTAAGTTCTTTCTTGCGATGGTATTTTGCCGGTGGATTCCCAGACTTTCGTTTGTTGACAAGTGCTTCGCCGCCTTCTAAATACTGCTTTGTCCATTTGTGAATTTGCGTATTACATATGCCTGTTTCCCTTTCTAAACTTCTTGCAGTTTCACCAGCTAAATTACGCAAGACTAAAGAAAGTTTTTCTTCTTTGCTGTGATGCACATTTGTTCCACCTTTCGGTCTTCCCATATTTATCAACTCCTTATTTCTATTTTAACATACAAAAAGATGGTAGACACTGTTTTTTTAGTGTCTACCATCTTTATATCACTTCACGCAGGGGTGCTTTTTAGTCTAACAATAAATGCAATCCATCATACCTGAGCCTGCGCAGGTTTTGCAGGTACTTGATATTTGGTATGAGCTACTGCCCCCGCCAAGGTCGATAGAGTCACGGGTGGAGAAAAACTTACCTTTTCCGTCACACATATTACAGGTGACACGTCCGTTGCCGTGACATATAGAGCAGTTGGTGTTGGTGTATATTGATGTGTCAAAATCGAGCTGAAGATTACCTTCCATTTGAGCTATTATTTGTTCTATTTGTTCGCTACTCATTTGGTTGATGTTGGCACATATAGAGCAAGTGGCTTTACCGTCTATACACGAAAAACATTCTACCGTGCCCGTGTTGCGGCAGCTGAAACAAAAGCTATACCCGCTGCCATTACAACTTATGCAATTTGTTACTCCGGAACCATCGCAAATTGAACATGTACGACGGAGGCCTGCACACCCCATACATTTTATGTTGCCATTGCCATTACAGATTATGCAAGCTTCTTTTTTTCCATTACAAAGAGAACAAACTCTTAAACTGTCGCCGCCGCAAGAGGTGCAGGTGTAAAAAATGTTGCCACCACAGATTTTACAATTGGGGTCCGCATCAGTACTTTTTGTATCTGTTTTTGAGGATTCTTTATACAGGCTGTCATCAGTGGATGTATGCGAATTATTATCAACAAATTTATTTGAAAAGTCAACAGTTGTTTTGCTGAAATTGATATTATTGTTTTCGATTGCATCGTCAATGATTTGTTCAATTTCTTTGTCTGTTACGTTTATTGAGGGAACGATAGGACTTTCGATGGAATGCGAATCGTTATAGTAACAAAGTAAAGATACCGTACATGCCACTGCAATCACAGCATATAATAAAAATTTTAAGGTTTTCATTTTTCTGATCCTCCCAAAATTATTTTATACAGATCAATACGAGTATAACATAAGAAAAAGCGGAAGTCAACTCAATTGAGGTAATTATTTTAACTCAAAAGCGGTAAAGTATTATTATTATCTTTTGTTAGGGGAGGTAGTAATATTGAACATCGGTGAAGCGGTAAAGCTCAGGATAATTGAGCTGTGCAAGGATAAGAAAATAACCGTAAATAAGCTTGCTACCATAAGCGGACTTACTCAGTCTACCTTAAGTAATATTATAAGTGGAAGAAATAACAGCACCACCATATCTACCATAAAGAAAATATGTGACGGATTGGAAATAAATATTGAAGAGTTTTTTCATTCGGATTTATTTAAAAACCTTGAGCAGGAAATAAAATAGCAACCGTTTGTGACTGAACGGTTGCTATTTTATAGTTTTGCAGAATTCAAAAAATTCCTCACGGGTATAGGCGGAATTTAAAATTTCGAGTAGTGCATTTGTGCTGAGGCGGGAAGGGAGAGACAGCTCCTTTATAAGTGCACTACGGAGTGCGTGGCTGCCCTTTTGCCCCGAAAGCCCCAGCTCGTACAAATCAGCTTTGGTGATAGGCTCGCCTTTTGCCTCTATGCTTGTTGCTTCGGCTTCCTGCAAAAGAGAGGCAAGAGTTTCCTCGTCTATGCCCTCAACGCCCAAAAGCCCCTCCTTGGAGGGCTTGTCCTTGCGTTTTTCCTTGCCGGGTATATCGGGGATATAAATATTTTTTATTTGTTCGGAGGGGATAAAGCTCTTTAAATGCCCTCGTATGACAAAGCCTGCGCGGTCAGAATCGGTCAGAACTAAAAGCCCCTGCCTTTTGGCAAGGGCTTTTAAAAATTCTCTCTTATCTTTGTCGCGGAAGATGCGGAAACCGTCGGTCGTGATAATTAAGGCATCACACACCTTCTTAAGCTGCATTTTATCGTATTTACCCTCAACAATGACAGCTTCTTTTATTTTAATCATAACTTAGTTTCGATAAGACCGTAGTTACCGTCCTTTCTCTTGTATACGATATCTGTAGATTCGCTGTTTGCGTTAAAGAAAATGAAAAATTCATGGTCCAAAAGGTTCATCTGCAAAATAGCTTCCTCGGGTGTCATCGGCTTTAAGAAATGAGTTTTTGTACGGATGATGTTGAATTCCTTTTCTTCTTCGATGGGAGAATCTTCAAACTCGTGGACAAGAGCTTCGCGTCTGATGGCTTTTTCAAGTCTTGTTTTGTTGCGTCTTATCTGACGGTCGATGGCAATCTCTGCCTTGTCAACAGCATCGAGCAAATCCTCGTTACGTTCCTCGGCACGGTATACAATACCGTTTGCAAAAATCGTGGTTTCAACAATTTTATCGTTTTTCTGAGAGGAAACTGTAATGGTTGCCTCTGCGTCGTCGTTAAAAAATTTAGCCAGCTTGCCAATCTTTTTTTCGATCATTTCGCGGTCGAGTTCGTTAACGAATGTTTTCCTTGTTGTGATAGTAATCTTCATACAGTAGCCTCCTTGTGTCTTTTAAGAAAGAAACATCTTTCTTTGTGTATATTATACAATTACTTTAGTTTCATTGCAATAGGTTTTGTGAAATTTAACAAAAATGAAACAATAAAAATATATAAAAACATATTTTAATGAGCCGGAATGACAAAATTGCATTTACAAATATGCGTTGGTGTGTTAATATGTTAGTATTAGGAGGGAAAAGAGAATGAAAAAAGCTTTAAAAGAAATAACAGCCTTATTTTTGGTGATTATAATGGCAGCGTCATTTATGCCCGGCTGTGCAAAAAAAGAAGAACAGACAGGCCCGGTTGTTGATACAATTTATATAGGACACCACTACATACCGGAAATTGACCCCACATACGTTGACCCTATTACAGGTGAGCCTACTATGGCACCTGATAAGATGAAGTGTGCTTTGGCTGCTCTTGCAACAGTTAAAGAAGAACTCGGCGTAGATATCAAATGGAAAGCCTGGGTAGGCGGTGCAACACGCGACTGCTTGCAGACAGTACTTGCAGGCGACCCCTATGCACACATGGCAGTTTTGTCGGGTAGTGCACAGGCAACTGTTTTGACTCAGAACGTACTCCAGCCCCTTGACCCGTATCTTGAGGCTTTTGAAGGCCCCGATGCAGAATGGATACTTATGCCTGAGGTTTTCGGTAACCATTATTTCATGGAACGCGACCTTATCTACGTTACTGACTGGCCGATGGTTTTCAATATCAATCTTATTGAAGAAGTGCCCGATTTAAAGGACGAAGAAGGCAAAACAATTTATCCTTACGATTTGTACCGTGAGGGTAAATGGACATGGAGCGTTTTTGAAGATTATCTTACAAAAATCAAAAACTATTACACAGGTAAAAAAGGTGTTGCGGGCAACGATATAGTGCCTTTCAACACAAACTATATTTATGCTGTCCAGATGGCACTCCATTCAAACGGCGCGGCTATTTATGACGGTAATGCAATGCCTATTGATACACCCGAGGCTGTTGAAGCGGCAGAGTATCTTGATTCGCTTATGCAGAAAGGTCTTGTAAGCTGTACTGCGGCATCCTTTGGCAGCTCTGCAAACAACGGCGGTACAGGTATCGACGGATATTTCCGTAACAGTGAATCCGTATTTACACACATGGCTCGTTGGAGAATGGGCGGTGCAAGTAACGTATTGGCAGGACGCGGCGAAAGTATGGGTATTATTTTCTGGCCCCGCCCCGATGATGTTCCCTTTACAGGCGAAGAATACGTTCCCGGTGCCTCTGATTACGAAATCAGCAAGCCTGCCTGCGATGCTATCGGTCTTCTCCGCGGTTTTGACCAGGACGAAAGCCTGCTCGCCGTAAAGGCATACGTGCTTTATACTCAGGAGCTTTACAAGAACATGGGCAGAGTTGACTCCATTGCAGAATACCGCGAATCTATGGCGCCCAGTGAAGCACTTACTTTCGGTATAGATATTTTCCATCCCGAATGTGGCGAGGATAATCTTAAGGTGTTTGAACTTTTAGGCAGTCTTCCTGCAAACGAGTTTAGTGAAAACATGGGTCTTTTAGGTGATTTCGGTGTAAATATTTTTGGTAAGAGTGTTTACGGTATTGACGGTTCACCCAAATATCCTATTGCAGTTAAGTCCAAAAAGGCAGGGCTGATGGACAGAATCGATAATATAGCAAAGTCGCTTAAGAGCGAAAATGCGGTGGATGCCGTAGCGCCGAGTGTTGCACAGAAAAACGCAAACGTGCCTATAGTTTTCCCGCAGGGTACAAATCCCGATGAAATAGACTGGTCGACTATTCTTGTGGCAAGCGATAATGTTGACGGTGATTATACTCTTAAGATGGAGGACGGCAAGATTCTGATCAAGCCCAATCCGCTCTCGGACGACACAACCACAAAGAAAAAATGGGATTACATGGCAGACAAGTTGATTGTGGATGCGTCGGGCGTTGACTTCAATACTACAGGAGGCTATGTTGACGGAATCCACGCCTCTATAACAGATACCTTCGGTAATACGTACGAACGCAACTTTACAGCATATATTTACGACGAAAACAGTACCGCTCAACCAAAGCTGGTGCTTAAAGAAGAAAGACCCAACATTGCAATTGAAGCAGATACCTCAACGGTAGACTGGGCAAAGCAGTATGTTGAAATTGCCGAGGATGTTAACGGCGTAGACCTCAAGAGCTTTGTAAAAGCAGATGTATCCTATCTTGATGTTACCGTAGAGGGCACATATGATGTTGTAATCTATGTTGAAGACTTTGTAGGCAACAGAACAGAAGAAAAAATTCAGATAACAGTTGAATAAAACCTAAATAAAAACGGCATTGCAAAAGCAATGCCGTTTTTATTTAGCCATTCAGTCCTGTATCATAAAGTTTTTTATACATTCCGTTAAGCGCTATAAGCTCTTCGTGACTGCCCATTTCTTTTACGCCGCCGTCTTCGATAACTACTATCTTGTCGGCATTTCTTATTGTGGAAAGACGATGGGCAATTATAATTGTTGTACGGTTTTTGATAACCGTGTCGATAGCCTCGTGGATAAGGCGTTCTGTACGATTATCAACTGCGCTTGTAGCTTCGTCAAGGATAAGTATGGGTTTGTTTCTGAGTATTGCGCGGGCAATTGCTATACGCTGTTTTTGTCCGCCCGAAAGGCGCACGCCTCGTTCACCTACGATTGTATCGTAGCCGTTCTCAAGCTCACAGATAAAACTGTCAGCGTTGGAAAGACGGGCAGCCTCGAAAACCTCTTCGTCGGTTGCGTCATTTGCTCCGTAGCGGATGTTTTCGGCAACGGTGCCATGGAAAAGGAATACGTCCTGCAATACCATAGATATGTTTTCGTGGAGAGAATGAAGAGAGATGTCTCTCAAATCTACTCCGTCAAGTTTGATTGAGCCCTTTGTAGGGTCGTAGAAGCGTGTCGCCAAGGATGCTATTGTGGTTTTGCCTACGCCTGTCGAACCTACCAGTGCAACGGTTTCACCGCTTTGGATTTTAAGGTTGAAATCAGACAAAACATCGATTGAGCCGTTATAAGAAAAGGATACGTTATCAAACTCAATGTTGCCCTTTACGTTGCCGATATCGACTGCGTTTTCTTTGTCGGTGACATCACTTTTTATGCTGAGCATTTCAAAAATACGCTCGCCTGCGGCAAGTGAATCCTGCAAATCTTCATTGGTGCGGGCAAGAGAGTTGATGGGTGCATAAAGTGACGACAGATATAACAAAAATGCCACAACATCACCTGCGTCAATCGAGCCGTCTGCCGCCATGATGCCGCCTATGCCTATTACAAGCACTGTTCCCATTTGGTTTAAAAATGCTATGAACGGGTGCACAATACTGCTCTTTTTAAAGGCGGACATTGTAAGGTGGGTATATTCCCGTGTTCGGGAGGCAAACTTGTCTCTTTCACGGTCGAGACAGTTGAAAACCTGAATTTCCTTTATGCCTGAGAAATTGTCCTGAAGAGTGCCGTTGATTTCGGCAACCGTCTGATGTCGGTTGTTAAAGAGCGGGCGCACCTTTTTTGCATAAAACCACACGCAAATACCAACAAAGGGCAGTGTTAAAATTGCATAAACTGCCAGACGCACATTCATGGACAAAAGCATTATGATAACGCCGAAAAACATAACCGTATGTGCCAAAATATCAGGTGCACAGTGAGCCGTGAATAACTCTAAGGTAAGCGTATCGTTGATAACGCGGCTCATTAACTGCCCTGTCTGCTTGTCAGAAAAAAACTTTGGGGAAAGACGCTGGATGTGGTCATAGAGCTTGTTGCGCATTTCTTCAACAAAATTCCACGCGGCATAGTGGCTTACGTAAACCTTTATCGCCTGTGTTACAAAAATGCCAAAGGCAATCAAAAGAAAAATCATTGCCAGACGAGGTGCTTCCTCGGGAAGACGTGCAGGGTCGTCTGCAATTAAGTTGACAAGGCTTGAAATAAGCCGTGGTGTGTAAAGAGATAAAACGGAGTTTAAAATAGTAGCAATGGCGGTTATATAAAGAAACAAATGATATTTTTTTGCCGCCTTTAAAAGCTTGACTGCTGTTTTCATTTGTGGTAATCCCCCTTTAAAATTTGATTAGGTAATTACAACAGTTTAATAAGGTATGGGGATACAGCCATTCATTCATTTGTCATTGGGCTTGTGGCAATACGAATTTGTGGGCTGACTGTGGGTAGGCAGTGTCCCCAAACGTGGGCTTTAGTGGGAAACATTCAACATCTGCAGAAATTCGTCTTCTGTTATAGTGGGGATGCCTAATTTTAATGCTTTGTCTAATTTGCTGCCCGCATCCTCACCTAAGAGTACAAAGTCTGTCTTTTTGCTGACGGAGGAGGACGTTTTGCCACCGTTGTCTTCTATTATTTTTGAGGCTTCGCTTCGCGTAAGAGTGGGGAGCGTGCCTGTCAAAACAAAGGTCTTACCCGAGAAAATGTTGCCCTGCGGCATTTGTGCGGACATAAAGTTAACCCCTGCTGCACGGAGCTTTTCAATAAGCGCCATATTCTGCTCGATTTCAAAAAAGCTTTTGATGCTTTCAGCCATGATTGTGCCAAAATCCTCACAGGAGGAAATCTCTTCAACTGTAGCTGTCATGAGAGAATCAAGAGAATCAAAACGCTTTGCAAGCTCTTTGCCTGCCTTTTGACCTATATTGCGTATGCCGAGTGCAAAAATAAGTCTGGAAAGGTCATTTGACTTGGATTTTTCAATAGCGGAAAGAAGATTGTCGGCGCTCTTTTCGCCCATTTTCTCAAGGGAGACAATGTCCTCACGCTTGAGATAATATAAGTCTGCCGCAGATGCGATAAGATTGTTGTCGAGTAACTGATTCACAACCGCAGGCCCCAGACCTTCAATATCCATAGCACCCTTTGATGCAAAGTGAATAACATTTCTCGCAAGCTGAGCGGGACATTCACCGCCGCTGCAACGGTATGCAGCCTCGCCTTCTTCACGGTGCACAGGTGCGCCGCAAACAGGGCAAACATTGGGCATTTCAAAGTTTATTTCTTCGCCCGTACGTTTGTGGGGGAGTGACCTTACCACCTCGGGGATAATTTCGCCTGCTTTTTGCACGACGATTGTGTCACCTATTTTAATATCCTTTTCGCGTATGAAATCAAGGTTGTGGAGTGTCGCACGACTTACCGTCGTACCCGCAAGACGGATAGGGTCAAACTCCGCATTGGGGGTTAAAACGCCTGTTCTGCCAACCTGGATAACAATGCGGTTAAGCTTCGTTTCCTTTTGCTCGGGAGGGTACTTGTATGCCGCTGCCCAACGGGGGAATTTTGCCGTTGACCCGAGAGAATTTCTCTGCTCAAAGGAATTTATTTTGATTACGGCACCGTCTATGTCAAAGCCTAATTCGCCGCGTTTTTCGCCTATTGACAAAACCTCGTCAAAAGCCGTTTCGATAGAATCAAAGGTTTTTTCAACAGGGATAGTTTTAAAGCCGAGATGGGCAAGGTAGTCGATAGATTCCTTATGATTTGTGAGAGCTTTGCCTTCGATTTGCTGAATATTGAAAACAAAAATATCAAGTCTGCGACTTGCCACAACACTGCTGTCGAGCTGTTTTAATGTGCCCGAGGCAACGTTGCGGGGGTTTTTGAAAGGCTCCAAGCCCAACTCTTCCTGCTTTTTGTTGAGAGCTTCAAAGCTTTTGTGAGGCATATAAACCTCGCCACGTACCTCAAGGTAGGGAACGGGTTCTGTAAGCTTTAAGGGAATAGAACGGATAGTCTTTAGATTTTCGGTAACATCTTCGCCCACATCGCCGTCACCACGGGTAGAACCGCGGAAAAACACGCCGTCACGGTATTCCAGCGATACACTTAAGCCGTCGATTTTTAACTCTGTCACGTATTCAACCTTGTCTTCTAAGACAGCTTCAACCTTTTTACCGAAATCGATAACCTCTTCACGGCTGAAAAGGTCGTTGAGGCTTTCCATGCGGACAGTATGAGCTACACTTTCAAAGCCCTCGGCTATTTTGCCGCCTATGCGCTGAGTGGGAGAATCGGGCGTTATAAGAGAGGGGTCTTCTGCCTCCATACGCTTTAATTCGCTCATCAGCCTGTCGTACTCAAAGTCGGAGATTTCCGTAGTGTCAAGTGTGTAGTAAAGATTTGAATGATAGTTTATTAAATCACGTAATTCATTAATATCCATTTAAATTTCCACCATATCGTTTGTATATATTGATTTTCTTAAATATTCACAATCGCCTGAGGAATAGTCATCGATGTATTTATTCATAGCCTTGATAACAACATCGGGCTTGAGGTTTGCGCTGCTGCCTGCGCTGAGGAGCATACTAAGATGGTTTTCCTCTATTTTAATATCTGCAATATCACATCTTATATCCGTATCCTTTATGCCGCTTTTTGTCTTTTTGGGCACAACCATACTGCCCAAAGCCAAAAATGCGTCAAGCTGACTTTGCGTGGGAAGAGTGCAATAAACATTGTAAAGGCAATAGGAAAGATGCTTTACGTCGGGCTTGCCTTCTGTAACCGATACAATTTCAAGTCCTTCGGGCATTGCACGGTTGAACCTTTCTGAAAGTTCGTCAGTGCTCATGGGAGAGGACAGAGAGAACAAAAGGATTTCACATTCGCTTTCGTAAAAAACCGACAGCGGCAACGCAAAGGAGATTTTGGGATGAGGGTTAAAGCCCTCTGAGTATGCTACCGGAATCCCACCACGACGGAAAACACGGTTAAAAACACGTACCATGTCCAAATGAGAGATGTATTTTGCCCTGCCAAATTTTTTGTAGCGGGCATAAAAATTATTTTGTAACACTGCATTTTCCTCCTTCACAAAGAGTATTTGCACCGCAAGCGGAGCATTTTTCGCGACAGTTGGGAGTGGTGGAGGCTTCCTTTGCTTTTTCGTTTTCGCGCATAAGGAAATCCTTTGTAACACCGATATTTACAAAATCCCAGGGGAATAAATCACTATAATCACGCTCACGTGTGTAGAAAGCCATGTCAACACCTGCGTTTTCAAATGCCTGATACCATTTTTCCATGCTGAAAGTTTCGTTCCAGGCATCGAACTTACAGCCTAACTTGTTAGCTTCGATAAGTACACGGTTGAGCCTGCGATCACCACGTGCAAAAATGCCTTCGAGTACGCTTACGTCGCTTTCGTGATAGCTGTATTTTACGTGACGGTTTGTGATAGCGCTCTTTAAAAGCTGCTGTTTGCGTCTTAATTCTTCGCGGGTGTTCTGCGCTGCCCATTCAAAGGGGGTAAAGGGCTTGGGAACAAAGCTCGACACGCCGATATTTACACTGGGAGGACGTTTTTTGTTGGGAGTTACCTCGTAATATGCTTCAACAACCTTGTGTGCCAAATCAGCAATACCCAAAATATCCTCGTCGGTTTCATACGGCAGACCAATCATAAAGTAGAGCTTGATGGTTGTCCAGCCTCCACGGAAAGCAAGACGGGCACTACGGAGCAAATCCTCTTCGGTGACGTTTTTGTTTATAACGTCACGCATGCGCTGTGTGCCTGCCTCGGGGGCAAAGGTGAGACCGCTCTTTCTTACCTTCTGCACTTTTTCCATCAAATCGAGAGAAAAATTATCCACACGAAGTGAGGGGAGCGAAAGACCGATTTTTTCTTTTTCGGTAATATTGAGAAGGCTTTCTGCCAAATCCTGAAACTCGGTATAGTCGCTTGTGGAAAGCGAACAAAGGCTTAATTCCTCGTAGCCTGTGGAGTTGATGAGGTTGATGGCATCCTTTGTGAGGGTTTGGTAGCTCTTTTCACGTACGGGACGGTAGATCATGCCTGCCTGACAAAAACGGCAACCGCGTATACAACCGCGGAAAACCTCGATGGAAATACGGTCGTGTACTATATTGGTGTAGGGAACAATAAACTTGTCGGGGAAAGTAACAGTGTCAAGATTGCGGATAATACGCTTTGTTACCTTTTCGGGAGCTTCGGGGCAGTTGGGGGTAAAGGATTTTATGGTGTTATCCTCGTTATATTCCACATCATAAAGGCACGGCACGTAAATGCCTTCGATTTTTGCAATCTTCTTGAGGTAGTCAATGCGCTTGCCGCCTTCATTTTTCCATTCGATATAGGCATCCATAAGCTCATTGATAACCTCTTCGCCTTCACCCATGGTGAAAAAGTCGCAGATTTCAGCCAAAGGCTCGGGGTTGTATGCGCAAGGACCGCCTGCGTTGACAAAGGGGTCGCCCTCGCCGCGTTCGCTTGCCAAAAGAGGCACACCTGCCAAATCGAGCATATTCAAAACGTTTGTATAGCTCATTTCGTACTGGAGGGTAAAGCCCAAAAAGTCAAAATGCCTTACGCTCTCGCGGCTTTCAAGCGCAAAGAGAGGAGTGTTGGTTCGTCTCATTTCCTCTTCCATGTCAATCCAGGGGGCAAAAACTCTTTCGCACCATGTATCGGGACGAAGATTTAAAACGTGATAAAGAATTTTGATACCCAGATGGCTCATGCCCACCTCGTAATTGTCGGGAAAACAGAAACCGTAGCGGATTTTAACCTCGTCGGGATTTTTCACAACGCTGTTGAGTTCGCCGCCTGTATATGCAGCAGGTTTTTGTACGTTTTTTAAAATATTGTCTATATTAAGCATGGTCTATTTCCTTTCATAATTTATCTATTGTATTATATAATTTTTCCGCTTTTTTTTCAACAAAAAAATGAGTTATAACGCGTGAATTGATTTTTTTTTCGATTTTGTTCTTTTCGGAAATGATAAGAACAATAAAAAGCATCAGGGGAAGCCCCGGGCCTTTGCCCTCCGCAAAGCAAAATATGCTTATTGCGATAACCGACGAAACGGACAAAACAAAAGAAAATCGCGGAAAAAGCAACCCTGAGACAACTCCGCCGTCAAGCGGCATAACGGGAATAAGGTTAAAAAGTGCAAGAGACAGGTTTTCGCGAGGAAAAACCCCCAATAAAAACATTGCAAGATTAAAAAAAGGCCCCGAAAGAAAAATAACAAGGCTTTTTTTGTTTGACGGCACACTTGACAGCGAAAGCATACAGCCAAAGGGCAGAAGGTGAATTTTATGGATTTTTTCGCCAAGGATTAATGCGGTAAGCATATGTGTAAGTTCATGAAGAAAAATAAAACCGTAGAGAACAAAAAACCGACTTTTGTAAGGCGTGAAAAACATTACGGCAAAAAATATGAGGGTTGACGGATGTATGTGTACGGGATTTTTCAATTGACTCACTCCAAAAAAGCTTCGTAATATTCTTATTGAAAATTAACAAAATATATGATACAATACCCGTAAATAAAGGTGACGATTTTTGGAGGGTGATTTTTTGAAAAAGATAGTTTATATTGAAGGTATGATGTGTGAAGGCTGTGCAAAGAGCATGAAAGAAGCCTTTGAAAAAATGGTGGGCGTTGAAAGCTGCAAAATCGACCTCAAAAACAAATGCGCAACTCTTAAGCTCGAAGGCAATGTGATTGACAGCGCACTCACCGACTGTGTTGAACGTACAGGCTTTAAGCCTATTGAAGTAAAAGTGAAAAAAGGACTGTTTTAAATCCAAATAAAATAACAGCAAGGCAACGCCTTGCTGTTATTTTATTTGGATTTTACTGCATACACGTAATCTGAATACAGTGTGAACGGCACGGATTTACCGTTTAAGAGTACGTGAGTGGTTTTTGGTGAATAAATTTTCACGGCTTCCTCGCGGTTTGTGGAGGGTAAAAGCGAGGAGCTTTCAATCTCTATAATACCGCCTGATATCCGCACGCTCATATCGTTGATTACAACAGGACTTTCGATGACCGCTACAGAGTTGGACACAAATTTTTTACCGCCCGAAATAAATATGCGGTCTCCGGAAATATATGCCATATCTCCGTCAAAGGAGTAAAAAGCAAAGTTTTCACAATCGGTGTTTTTGATGTAAAACACTCCGCGTGTGGTATTTATATCAAAAACTGCCGCAGATGAACCGCCTGTAGACGAAAGCGAAGCCGCAGAAACCTTAGGTTCGGTTCCTGTATACGGCAAAAGAAGTGTTGTCAGAGATAAATTTGATCCGAATTTTGTGAACGAGGCTCTCTCGGAAGCCTCTGCCATGCCGTAGCCTGAGGAGAAAATATCGTTTTCAACCGTTGCAATGCAGGAGTCGGGGCAAATGATTTTAATATTTGCACCCTCCTTGAAGTCTGTTTTGACATGATTGTTAAAATCAACAGCCGCATTGCTTTCGGGCATAAAATGCCAGTGCTGATTAATCTTGACATCTTCGTCGCTTTTGATAAGGTCGCTGACGATTGCAAACGGATTGTTCTTTACGAAAAGCACACGGCGTACATGACGGACACCTTCGCATGGGTTAAAGGAGACCGTCGCAAAGTCAAAAGCACTGTTAGAAACAAATACGTCAATCTTTGCATTGCTCTTTGAATGGGGAAGATATTTTACCCCTTCAATCTCAATTGAATTATGGGCACGGGCACTTCGCAGGTGCTCGGCAATACTTGTGTGTGAATAGCCGTATCTGCCCGTGTCGCACACAAGCGGACGGTTATAGCCGTAGAGTACAAGGTTGCCTAAATCATCGTGTGCATGACCGTCAAAATTGAGCGCATGAAGAGCAAGGTAAACGGATTTGCTCTTCTCAAAGCTGTTTCGCATAATAACGCTGCCCGCATAGGGGTACGCTACAGAAAGCGGAACCGAAGGGTCATTTGTTCCGGTAACAAAAGCTTTGAGCTTTTTTGTGGGGAAAAGATTGCTCAAAAGCCTGAGATAGTCTGTTTTGTCGGCGTAGTTGCTGTCGCCGATATTAGTGTCGTAAAAATTGGGATAAAGCGCATCAATTGATGCGTCAAAGGCTTTTTCGAGTCGGCTGCGCATAAATGCACTGTAGGGGTCGTTATTTAACTCAGCCGTGTAAAACGCCGACGAAAACAAGCTGAGACACCAAAATGAATACGCAAGCCCTGATTCTCGGAAAGAAAAGTCGGGTGAATACATTTTGTTTAAAAGGTCGTTCATAATGTTTCGGGTATGACTTTTCCATTCCTCGTGCTCTTTTAATTCCGGCAAAAAATCTATAGCCTTACTAAGTCCGCTTGTTCTCACAACTGCCCAGTTGCTCCAACCCAAATCCGGATTTTCGATAAGATGCTTCATGTCCCGATACATCATCCAAAGAATTGATATAAGATAGTCGGGCGTCATAGCCGGTGTGTCCACAAGTGCGTTGAGTACGCAAGCAAAATTTGAAAGCCTTTCGCCTGTTTCAAGAACACGGTTAAAGCCGCCTTCTTTTTTTGCCGAAAAAGCATCCATAAGTAACAATAGCTTTTCGCCGTATACTGCGTTTTTCTCAACGTCAGACAGATACTGATACGCCATGGGTCTCGCAAACCAAAAACGGCAGGTGACGTTTAGGTACTCGCTGTCGGCACCCTCGGGCTGTATCCATTCGGGACCCGTGGGAGAAGATTCGTACGAATATACGTTGCCCTTGACGTCTGCCCAAGTAAGGTTATTCTGCCAGGAATAGTCATTTATGTTAAAAAACAACAGCTCCTTCATTTCACATGAGGGGAGAGTAATTTTTGCACAAAAACGCGCAGACTTAATGAGCGAAAGGTCAATCCTTGAAAAATCAAAACCCAAATAAACCCTGCCTGTATGCTCGCCGTAGGGTGATGCGGGGTCGTCGCTTTCTTCGCAAATTTCGTAAATATCCTCCTCCGAAAGAGGTGCATGAGCCGATGCGGAGGATATGTATGCGTATTTTTCGGGAGTGATTTTAATTTCCTGCCCTTCGTTGTCGGTTATGAGAATATAGGGCGGAAAAATCGATGACGGTGAGTAAAAAAGCGCACCGTTACCATCCTTTTGTCTGCTCATTATCATAAACGAAAGCTTTTCGCGGATAAAGGGCATAACATCCATCGTAGTGTAATCGTCACTGCCGGACAAAAACATTGAGGACAAATACAAATCGGCCTCGTTGGGACCTGAGAGAATAAAATGACGGGAAATATAAGCCTGAGAAAAATTACGGTCGCTTTCTCGTATAGGCTCAGCTGAGGAAAGTCGATTTTTCTTGCGGAAGATGAAGTAGTTTAAAAGTTCACGCTTCGCGCTCTGAAAATCGTTTGAACAAACATAGTAGTTCACCTTTTCCATGTTGGGAGTATTAAGATTAAAAATACTGAAAAATTCTGAAAGCTGCACTTTTCAATCTCCTATCGTCTGTTTGAGGGATTTATACCTCGGCATACATATGCCGTTTTATATTTTTTCCATAAAACATCTTTAGCGGCACGGGCTTTTTCTTCATCTTCAAATATACCGAAAACTGTTGGTCCGCTGCCTGACATCTGTGCGCCGATTGCACCTAAGGAAATAAGATTTTCCTTTACTTCGCTCAGGATGGGGTGGTGCGCAATGCTCACATCCTCCAACACGTTGCCCATATTATTACATATTGCATGAAGGTCACAATTATGCAACGCTTCGATAAGCTTGTCCGTCGGGGGATGAACAATGTTGGGGCAGGAGTCAATATTGTCGTATGCCCATTTTGTAGAAATTGAAAACGGGGGCTTTACAAGCACGATGTAACAGTGCGGAAGCCTTGGAAGCGGAGAGAGCTTTTCGCCGATACCCTCGGCAAGGCGAGTACCACCTATAATGCAGTAGGGTACGTCAGCGCCTAATGCTTTGCCGATTTCACAAAGCTTGTGCGTTGAAAGATGTGCGTCGTAAAGTCGGTTAAGCCCTGTGAGCACAGCCGCTGCGTTGCTGCTGCCGCCTGCCAAGCCTGCACCTACGGGAATATGCTTTTTAAGATAAATATCTACTCCGCCCGATATACCGCTTTCACGGAAAAACGCCTCTGCGGCACGGTAGGCAAGGTTTTCGGGTCCTGTGGGTAAAAACTTCAACGAACAGCCCAAGCTTATGCCCTCGTCCTTTTTTGTAAGCTCAACCGTATCAAAAAGCGAAACCGTCTGCATAACCATTTTGACCTCGTGGTAGCCGTTGGGAAGAGTGCCCAAAACATCAAGCGAAAGATTAATTTTTGCAAAAGCTTTTACTGTAAGATTATCCATTATAATCCCCCCGATTCAATAATATTATATAAATTATATCAAAATGTGACAAAATATGCAACCGATAAGGACGAATAAAGGTGAAAAATTATCGAAAAAAACACTTGACAGGAGGGGTAATGTAGTGTAAAATAGCAGAGATGTAAAGTTAAATCGCTTTACACGAGGTGCAAATTATGGAAAAAAATCTCCGATACAGTGCTCTTTTATCAATTTACGGAGCACTTTTAACAGAAAAACAGCTCGACACAATGGAATATTACTATGACGAGGATCTTTCTTTAGGTGAGATTGCCGAAAACACAGGCATAAGCCGTCAGGGTGTGAGAGATTTTATAAAGCGCGGTGAGGAGCTTTTGGATTTGTATGAGGAAAAGCTTGGCTTGTACGAGAAGACAAAACTCATTGAAAAAATCGAAGAAAACGCCGCAAAGATAAAACAGATTAACCTTGGCGCATGGAGCAACAAAACAATCGATGCTCTTGCAGGCGATATTGTTGCCTCCGCACAAAAACTCAGATAACAGAAAGGAAGAGGTAAATGGCTTTTGAGTCCCTCGGCGAAAAACTACAGAATACCTTTAAAAAGCTGACGGGCAAGGGCAAGGTTTCCGAAAAAGATTTGAAGGAAGCCATGCGTGAAGTCAGACTGGCACTTTTAGAGGCTGACGTAAGCTTCAAGGTTGTCAAGGACTTTGAAAAAAGAGTCTTTGAAAAAGCCGTAGGCAGCAGCGTTTTGGAAAGTCTTACTCCCGGTCAGCAGATTATCAAAATTGTACGCGATGAGCTCACTGAGCTTATGGGCGGCAATGTGAGCAAATTGACCGTGTCTCCCAAGCCTCCGACGGTTTATATGATGGTCGGCTTACAGGGTGCAGGTAAAACTACCACTACTGCAAAGCTCGGTGCGCTTTTAAAAAAGGGCGGAAAGAGAGTATTGCTTGTAGGCTGTGACGTGTACCGTCCTGCAGCTATAAAACAGCTTGAGGTGGTAGGCGGTCAGGTGGGCTGTGATGTATACGCAGACTACGACGAAAAGAACCCTGTCAACATTGCAAAAAAAGCAGTTAAAAACTGCGATTTGTCAAAGTATGACACTATAATTCTGGATACAGCAGGTCGACTTCATATTGACGAAACTCTTATGAACGAACTTGTTGATATAAAAAACGAAACTCATCCTGCTGAAATAATTTTGGTAATTGACTCTATGGCAGGTCAGGATGCGGTAAACGTTGCCGAAAGCTTTAACCAGCAGCTCGGCATCGATGCTCTGATTCTCACAAAGCTTGACGGTGATACACGTGGCGGTGCGGCGCTTAGCGTAAAGGCTGTAACGGGCAAGCCTATCAAGTTTGCAGGTATGGGCGAAAAGCTTACAGACCTTGAGCCTTTCTACCCCGACCGTATGGCGTCGAGAATACTCGGCATGGGTGACGTTTTGAGCCTTATCGATAAAGCACAGGCGGCTATCGATGAGAAAAAAGCAATTGAGCTTGAAAAGAAAATCAAGGAACAAACTTTTGACCTTAATGATTATCTCGAACAGCTCGAACAAATGAAAAACATGGGTCCTTTGGAAAACATGTTAAAACTTCTTCCGGGTGTTGATTCCAAGGCACTCAAAAACGCAAAGGTGGACGAAAAGAAAATGGCTCATATTGAGGCTATTATCAAGTCGATGACCCAAAAGGAGAGGGAAAACCCCGATATTATAAACCACAGCCGTAAACAGCGTATTGCAAAGGGTAGCGGCACAGAGGTTTTTGAGGTGAATCAGCTCCTAAAGCAGTTTGAACAGATGCGTAAAATGATGAAAATGTTCTCAGACCCCAAGAAGCTCAAGAAAATGAGACTTCCCTTTTGATTTAAATTAGGGCAAAAGCCCGATTTACTATAAAAAATTTTATTTAATGAGGTGCATTAAAATGGCAGTAAAAATCAGACTTAGAAGAATGGGCGCTAAGAAGGCTCCTTTCTACCGTGTAGTAGTAGCAGATTCTCGTTATCCTCGTGATGGCAGATTCATCGAAGAAGTAGGTACTTACAATCCTATGACAGAACCTAGCACATTCACAGTTGATGCTGACAAGGTTAAGCAGTGGATGGCTAAGGGTGCTCAGCCCACAGATACAGTAAAGGTTCTTTTGAAGAAAAAAGGCATCATCGGTTAATTGACTGACTGAAAGGATTAAGAGAATGAAAGAACTTTTAAAGACAATAGTTCTTCCCTTGGTTGAAAAACCCATGGAAGTTGAAATCACTCAAACCGAAAAGGAAGACGGCGAAATCCTTCTTTCCTTAAAGGTAGCTTCCTCCGACATGGGCAAAGTAATCGGCCGTCAGGGCAGAATTGCAAAGGCTATCAGAACAGTTATGAAAGCCGCTGCAAACAAGGATAATAAGAAGGTTGCCGTTGAAATCGTAGAATAAATGGCTTGCCTAAATCGCGCATAGCAAACTAAAAGAGCCCTCGAAGTACACTCAGTACGTCGTCGGGCTCTTTTATTTTACTCTGCATCGATTTATGCGGCGCCATAGGCTTGCCAAAACGCGTATATCAACCAAAAGAGTTCCGCGAAGTATAATAAGTACGTCGTCGGGCTCTTTTAGTTCACTCTGCATCGATTTATGCGGCGCCGTAGACAAACAAGGTGTTGCATTAAGCAGCGCCTTTCTTATTATAAATATATCTTGTTCTTTTATGGTAAATATGGTATACTATATTAGTACAAAAACATGGAGGAAGGGATCAGAGTGAATATAGCAGAATGGTTTAAGGTTATATTGCTTGGCATTATTGAAGGTATTACTGAGTGGCTTCCCATAAGCAGTACGGGGCATCTTATACTGGTTGATGAGTTTGTAAAGCTTAAGCAGAGTGCTGAGTTTATGGAGATGTTCAACGTTGTAATCCAGCTGGGTGCAATATTGGCTGTTGTGGTGCTTTACTGGAGCAAGCTGTGGCCATTTCATTCAAAGAAAAACAGAGACAAAAACCAAAAGGAGAACCTTTTAAACAATTATTGCTACATGGACAAAATCGTTTTGTGGTTCAAGATTGTTATTGCGTGCCTGCCTGCAATGATTATAGGCTTGCCTCTTGATGACTGGATGGATGAACATTTACATAACGGTATCGTGGTAGCAATAGCGCTTATTTTCTACGGCGTAGTATTTATACTTATTGAAAACTACAATAAAAAGCGTACTCCCAGGGTAACAAGCCTTAAGGACTTGAGTTTCAAAGACGCTCTTTTAATAGGCGTTTTTCAGGTATTGAGCCTGGTGCCCGGCACAAGCCGCTCGGGCTCCACAATTATTGGCGGTATCCTTATCGGCACGTCAAGAGAACTTGCAGCAGAGTTTACCTTCTTTTTGGCTATCCCCGTTATGTTTGGCGCAAGCGCATTAAAGCTTTTGAAGTTTGGACTTGATTTTACGCAGATTGAACTTATGGTGCTTATTGTGGGCATGATTGTAGCGTTTGTTGTTTCGGTAATAGCAATTAAGTTTTTAATGGGCTACATCAAAAAGCATGATTTTAAAGTGTTTGGCTGGTACAGAATTGTACTGGGTATTATAGTTTTGTTATACTTTGTTTTGAAATAATCATAAAAAAGCTTCGGGATTTTCCGAAGCTTTTAAATTTTCAATCTTACCTATTGACAAAGTAGGCAAAAGATGCTAAAATACAAACAATCCACCTACCAAATAAGTAGGCAAATGAAAGAAGTGTCAATATGGGAAGGTATTTTGAAAAACTCCTGAGAGAAAACTTCCGTTTTGGTCGAATGTGAAGGTATGTATTAAAACAAAAAAACATACAATTATATTACCGAAAGGAAGTAACAATTATGTCAGAATATAAATTTGAAACACTCCAGCTCCATGTAGGACAGGAAAAACCCGATACGGCAACGGATGCACGTGCTGTGCCGATTTATGCAACAACAAGCTATGTGTTCCGCAATTCAGCCCACGCTGAGGCAAGATTTAATCTGGAAGATGCGGGCAATATCTACGGCAGATTAACAAATTCAACACAGGAGGTTTTTGAAAAGCGCATTGCCGCATTAGAGGGCGGTGATGCAGCTCTTGCACTTGCATCAGGGGCAGCAGCTATTACATATACCCTCCAGGCGTTAGCACAAAACGGCGGACACATTGTAGCACAAAAAACAATCTATGGCGGAAGCTACAACCTTCTTGCACACACCCTGCCCAATTTTGGGATTACGGCGAGCTTTGTTAACATACATGACCTTGATGAAGTGGAGGCGGCAATAGGGGACAATACAAGAGCTATTTATATCGAAACTTTAGGCAATCCCAACAGTGATATCCCCGATATTGATGCTTTGGCGCTTCTTGCACATAAACATAATATTCCTCTTGTTGTAGACAACACCTTCGGAACACCTTTCCTTATCCGTCCTATCGAACACGGCGCTGATATTGTTGTGCATTCCGCAACAAAGTTTATCGGCGGTCACGGTACGACATTAGGTGGCGTTATAGTAGATTCGGGCAATTTTGATTGGGAAAAGGCTGGAAGGTATCCTCAAATCAGTGCACCTAACCCCAGTTATCACGGTGTTTCTTTCACGAAAGCGGCAGGCAAAGCTGCGTTTGTAACATATATAAGAGCGATACTTTTGCGTGATACAGGGGCAGCAATTTCACCTTTTGCGGCATTTTTGCTCCTTCAGGGAACGGAGACATTATCCTTAAGACTTGAGCGTCACGCGGAAAACACAAAAAAGGTTGTTGAATACTTGTCAAAGCATCCTTTGGTTGAAAAGGTGAATCATCCCTCTCTCTCCGAGCACCCGGACCACGAGCTGTATAAATCCTATTTCCCGAACGGCGGAGCATCTATCTTTACTTTTGAAATCAAAGGCGGAGTAAAAGAAGCACATAAGTTTATTGACAGCTTGAAGATTTTTTCACTGCTTGCAAATGTTGCCGATGTTAAGAGCCTTGTAATACACCCTGCAACTACAACACACAATCAGCTTTCAAAAGAAGAGCTTGAAAGTGTGGGCATAAAGGATAATACTATTCGCCTTTCAATCGGTACAGAGCATATTGATGATATCATTGCAGACCTGGAAAATGGATTTGACGCTGTTAAAGGAGGAGAAATATAATGAATGTGTATACATCGGCAGATCAGCTTGTAGGCAAAACGCCACTTTTAGAGCTTTCAAACATTGAAAAGAACTTAAATCTTAAGGCGAAGATTTTGGCAAAGCTTGAATATTTTAACCCTGCGGGTTCGGTAAAGGACCGCATTGCAAAGGCAATGCTTGATGCTGCGGAAAAGGACGGCAAACTTAAAGAAGGCAGTGTTATTATTGAACCGACCAGCGGCAATACAGGAATAGGGCTTGCGGCAGTAAGCACGGCAAGAGGATATAAAATTATACTTGTTATGCCCGAAGCCATGAGCGTTGAACGCCGTCAGCTGATGAAGGCATACGGTGCAGAGCTTGTTCTGACAGAGGGCGCAAAGGGTATGAAGGGGGCTATAGCCAAAGCAGAGGAACTTGCAAAAGAAATACCTCAAAGCTTTATACCCGGTCAGTTTGTAAACCCCAACAACCCAAAAGCACACAGAGAAACCACGGGCCCTGAAATATACTCTGATACTGACGGTAAGGTTGATATTTTTGTGGCAGGCGTAGGCACGGGTGGTACTATAACAGGCGTAGGGGAATATCTCAAATCCAAAAACCCTGATATAAAGATATTTGCCGTTGAACCTGAATCCTCTGCAGTATTGTCAACTGGCATTGCAGGAGCACACAAAATTCAGGGTATCGGTGCAGGCTTTGTACCCGACGTTTTAAACACCGATATCTATGATGAAATAATAACGGTTTCAAACGAAGATGCTTTTGAAACAGGCAGGTTAATCGGTAAAAGCGAAGGTGTACTTGTTGGAATATCCTCTGGTGCAGCGACTTATGCGGCAATACAGCTTGCGCTACGCCCTGAAAACGAAGGGAAAAACATTGTTGTCCTGCTACCTGATACGGGAGACAGATACCTCTCGACACCGCTGTTTCAAGAATAACAAATGCCGACACCTTAGGATGTCGGCATTTTTACGGTTGACTAACCTACTTGGGAAGTAGTATAATAAATAAAAAGCAAAAGATGGAGCAAAAATATGAAAATTATAGATTTAGTTAAAAAAGATACGCTGTCTTTATCCTTTGAGGTTTTTCCGCCAAAAACCGAAATGGGCTTTGAAAGCGTAAAGAGCGCAACGGAGGAGATTGCAAAGCTCAAACCGTCGTTTATGAGCGTTACATACGGTGCAGGCGGCGGCACAAGCAAATATACACTGGATATTGCAAAAAACATAAAAGCACTTTACAATGTGCCTACACTGGCGCATCTTACCTGTGTTTCGTCCACAAAGGAGACCGTGCACGAAAAAATAGAGGCTATTAAAGATGCAGGCATTACGAATATTATGGCTCTTCGCGGTGATATACCAAAGGAGCTTGAGGGTGCAGACCGGTCAAAATGGGACTATAAGCATGCAATTGAGCTGATCCACGAGCTAAAAAGTGCTAACAGTGATTTTTGCATAGGCGGTGCGTGCTATCCCGAAATTCACCCCGAGAGCATAAATCAAAAAGAGGATATAAAGTATCTTAAGGAAAAGGTTGACGCAGGCTGTGATTTCTTAACAACACAGATGTTTTTTGATAACAATCTTTTGTATAATTTCCTTTACAAAATCCGTGAGGCGGGAATAACCGTGCCCATTATCCCGGGTATTATGCCCATTACAAATGCAAATCAGGTAGAAAGAGCGATCAAGCTTTCGGGCTCGTTTATGCCTCAAAGGTTTAAGAGCTTAGTTGACAAATTCGGCTCGGACCCCAACGCGATGAAGCAGGCGGGTATTGCATATGCAACGGACCAGATTATAGATTTGTATGCAAACAATATAACAAATGTGCACGTGTATTCCATGAATAAGCCTGATGTCGCAGGGAAAATACAAAGCAATCTTTCGGATATTTTGGGTAAATAACGAAGGGGGATATTAATTATGATGATTTCTACAAGAGGGCGTTATGCCTTAAGAGTACTGCTTGACCTTGCAGAACATGGGGGCGAGGGGTATATCCCCATGAAATCCGTTGCCGAAAGACTGGATTTGTCGCTTAAATATATCGAACGGATTATGCCCATACTGGTAAAGAGCGGCATGGTAGAGGGCGTTCACGGTAAGGGCGGCGGATATAAGCTGTCAAAAGAACCGCACGAATATCGTGTGGGCGATATCTTACGTCTTACAGACGGCTTGGCACCTGTTGCATGCCTCGAATGTAACGCACCAAAATGCGAAAAGGCAGACAAATGTCCCACACTACCTATGTGGAAGGGTTTTCATAACATGGCAAATGAATATTTTGATAGTATCACCCTTGAGGATTTAATGAAAAACCGCGGCTAACTTAGCCGCGGTTTTTATGTTGATTTATAACTGATGAATAATGTGTTTCTCAAAAATTTTTATAAGAATAATACCTAAAATTAATCCGAAAACGCCTTGAATGATGTTTGCAGGCATATTGGACAAGGCGGGTATAAATCCGTATAAAAAGCCTTCGAAGATATAATAGGAGGAAATCATAATAATTTCTGAAAAGGTGCCGCTTAAAATTCTTGAGGGGAAATTGCCCATTCTTTTCTCCGTAAGCTTAAATACAAAATGTGCACAGATTGCCATAAGTCCTTTTGTCAGAAAGGTTATGGGGGCGTAAAGTATAAAGCCTGAGAAAATATCGGCAAGAAGCGAGCCTATACCGGCGGCAAGAAAACCGTAGAACGGAGTTAGCATCCAACCGGATAAGAGAACCACACAATCACCTAAGTTCATATAGCCTCCCAAAGGAGACGGCAGCTTGATAATCATAGTAGCAACACATACCAAAGCTGCAAGAAGTGACGCAAATACTGTTTTTTGTACAGAAGTTTTCATAAAATCACCGTCATTATTATCTAATATAAGGGAGCTTTGAAAGGCTCTTTTTTAAATCATCATCGGTAGGAATATAGTCGCTCATTTGTCCCTCATGGAATTTTTCATAAGCTACCATGTCAAAGTAGCCTGTGCCTGTTAAACCGAAGACAATAGTCTTTTCTTCGCCTGTTTCCTTGCACTTTAACGCCTCATCAATGGCGACGCGTATTGCATGACTGCTCTCAGGAGCAGGGAGTATGCCTTCCACACGGGCAAACTGCTCTGCGGCTTCAAACACGTCTGTCTGCTTTACGCTCACAGCCTCCATTAAGCCCTGGTGATAAAGCTCGGAAAGAGTAGAGCTCATACCGTGATATCTGAGCCCGCCTGCGTGGCTAGGAGACGGGATAAATCCGCTTCCTAAGGTATACATCTTGGCAAGAGGACAAACCATGCCTGTATCACAGAAGTCATATGCGTATGTGCCTCTTGTAAAACTGGGGCAGGAGGCAGGTTCTACTGCAATAATGCGATAGTCCTTTTCACCGCGGAGCTTTTCGCCCATAAAGGGGGCTATAAGACCGCCAAGGTTACTGCCACCGCCTGCACAGCCGATGATTGTGTCGGGCTTGATATTGTATTTGTCAAGTGCGGCTTTTGTTTCAAGCCCGATAATGCTCTGATGCAAAAGCACCTGATTTAGTACACTGCCCAATACATAGCGATAACCCTCGCTGGTTGTTGCCTTTTCAACAGCCTCACTGATTGCACAGCCCAATGAGCCTGTTGTGCCGGGGAACTCTTTTAAAATCTTTTTACCTACCTGTGTTTCCATAGAGGGAGAGGGAGTAACAGATGCACCGTAGGTACGCATTACCTCACGGCGGAAGGGTTTTTGCTCATATGAGCATTTTACCATGTACACCTTACAGTCTAAGTCAAAGTATGAACATGCCATGGAAAGTGCCGTGCCCCACTGACCTGCACCTGTTTCTGTAGTCACGCCGCGGAGGCCCTGCTTTTTGGCGTAATAGGCTTGTGCAATGGCAGAATTAAGCTTGTGACTGCCAGAGGTATTGTTGCCTTCAAACTTGTAATAGATTTTTGCAGGGGTACCGAGCTTCTTTTCTAAGCAATATGCCCTCACTAACGGAGCAGGGCGGTACATCTTATAAAAATCAAGGATTTCCTCGGGGATGGGGAAGTAAGCGGTAGTATCGTCTAATTCCTGCTCTACCAGCTCTTCGCAGAATACGCCCGAAAGCTCCTCTTTACCCATAGGTTTAAGTGTGGCGGGATTTAATAACGGTGCAGGCTTAATTTTCATGTCTGCACGCATATTGTACCAAGCAGTGGGCATCTCATTTTCGTTCAAATAAATTTTGTAGGGAATTTTGTTTTCTGTCATTTTAATACATCCTTTCTTTATTTTTATACGGCTTTATTTGTGCTGCTTGATACAATTTGACACCGTTATTAAAATTACACCCCTTTCTTTGCAAAAATTAAAAAACCCTTGAATTGCATAAAAACATACAATTCAAGGGCGAAAATTTATAATTCCGCGGTGCCACCTTGGTTCGGGCTTTGAAACCCCTCTGCGAGATGCCAACACATCTCCGACTACTAACGCGAGTTAACGTCAGCGCATTTAACGCCGCCCTCGACAGCCCATATTGCTCAGGCAATTCTGCGGAACTCACACCATAATCCGCTCGCTGTAAGAATTGTTGACTGACTTTTTTCTGTCTCATCGGTTTAGTATATTAACTTTGATATGATAATAGCACTAAACACCTACTTTGTCAATAGGTAAATAAAAAATAACAAAAAACACACAACCGACCGGTTGTGTGTTTTTGTATAGATAAAATATGAAGTTATCTCTTGGAGAACTGAGGAGCACGACGAGCTGCCTTCAGACCGTACTTCTTTCTTTCCTTCATTCTGGGGTCTCTTGTGAGGAAACCAGCCTTCTTGAGGTCGGAACGATAAGCTGCTTCATCTACCTTAAGGAGTGCACGAGCTACACCGTGACGGATAGCACCTGCCTGACCTGTAAAACCGCCACCCTGTACGTTACAGATTACGTCGAACTTGTCAACTGTGCCTGTAAGTGTGAGGGGCTGACGAACGATAAGCTTGAGTGTTTCAAGACCGAAGTAATCATCAAGGCTTCTCTTGTTGATAATAACATTACCTGTGCCGGGTACAAGACGAACTCTTGCAACGGACTTCTTTCTTCTACCTGTACCGAAATACTGTGTTACTGCCATTGTTAATTACCTCCCTTACTTAATTTCGCCTGTCCATGCCACGGGCATCTGAGCAGCGTTGTTGTGTTCTGCGCCTTTGTATACTCTGAGACGAGTAAGTGCCTTAGCGCCAAGGCTTGTCTTGGGGAGCATACCCTTTACAGCCATGTACATAGCTCTGTCGGAGTGCTTAGCCATCATATCCTTTGCGGATACTTCCTTAAGGCCGCCTACCCAACCTGTGTGGTGACGGTACATTTTCTGGTTAAGCTTGTTGCCTGTAAGTACAGCTGCATCGCAGTTGAGGATGATTACATGATCACCACAGTCTGCGTGAGGTGTGAATGTGGGCTTGTTCTTACCGCGAAGGATGCTTGCAGCTTCTGCAGCAACACGTCCTAAGCTCTTGCCTGTAGCATCGATAATATACCAGCTTCTCTTTACTGTGCCGGCATTTTCCATGTAGCTTTTCATTAGAATTTACCTCCGTTTTGTATATTTGAAATAAACCTTGGTTTGTGGTTTTTTTCTTTCAGCATGATGTATTTTAATACACAGGGTTAAAAATGTCAACACCTTTTTTATAAAAAAATAAAAAATCCTTAAGTATCTCTTGTTTTCTCGCGTTTTCTCTTTAAATCTCTTGTTTTCTCTTGGGGCAAATTGAAAAAATTATGTTGCAGAGAGATAATATTCGTTGTATAATAAAGAAAATTCCAGGATTAGGACAATCCCTCAGTCGGCGACGCCGACAGCTCCCTTTACACAAGGGAGCCAGGAAAAGCAGGTGATTATATGAGAAAAGCATTGAGCTATATGCGAAAAGCAGTTGAAGATTACAATATGATAAAGGAAGGCGACCATATTACTGTGGGTATATCAGGTGGCAAGGACAGCCTTACTCTTTTGGTAACACTGGCAGCACTGAAAAGGTTTTATCCCGAAAAGTTTACACTGTCTGCAATAAGTATCGACATGGGCTTTGAGGGGATGGATTTTTCGCCCGTCAAAGAGCTGTGCGAAAAACTTGATGTGCCCTATTATGTAAAAAAGACAGATATACGTGAAATCATATTTGATGTAAGAAAAGAAAAGAACCCGTGCAGTCTTTGCGCAAACATGCGTCGCGGTGCACTTAATGAAGCCGCAAAGGAGATAGGCAGTAACAAGGTGGCACTTGGGCACCATTATGACGATGTTATCGAAACTTTTTGGATGAACCAGATTTTTGAAGGCAGATTAGGGTGCTTTTCGCCTGTTACATACCTTGACCGCAAGGAGGTCTGGGTTATAAGACCGATGATTTATATGCCCGAGTGGTTTGTAAAGAGCTTTGCAGAAAAGGAAGAACTGCCCATTGTGAAAAACAAATGCGAAGCGGACGGCAATACTATGCGCGAAGAGATTAAGAAGCTTCTTTTTGAGATGGAAGCTAAATTCCCGGGGTTCAGGCAACGACTTTTTACCGCTATGTGTACGGCGGGAATTTCCGGCTGGAGAGAGGCGAGTGCCGCGGCACAGAAAAACAAGAGAAAGTAGGAAACTTTCTCTTGTTTTTTTGTGTAGAAAGTCGTTGAAAATGGCGTAACAGTATGATAGAATAAAATATATGTATATATGAAAAAACTTTGAAAAGGAGCCTTGCATATGAAACTTGAAAAAGTTGTTGCGGTAAGAAACAATAAAACCATTTACCGTGACGGAGATGTAAAAATTAAAGTGTTTGATGAAAGCTTTACAAAAGCTGATGTTTTGAACGAGGCTCTCAATCAGGCAATGGTTGAGGAAACAGGTCTTAACGTGCCCGCCATTATTGATGTGGAATGTATTGACGGTAAGTGGGCTATTGTGTCCGAATATATTGAGGGTAAAACACTTTTGCAATTAATGGAAGAAAACCCCGAAAAAGAAGATGAGTTTTTGGAGCAGATGGTGGATTTGCATATCGAAATCATCTCAAAGCCTTGCAGAATTATGAACAGACTTCATGACAAGCTGACAAGCAAGATTATGGCAAGTGAATTAGACGCCATAACAAGATTTGATTTTTGCCGAAAAATAATTGAAATGCCCACACGCACCAAAATATGCCATGGGGATTTTACGCCTTCAAATATTGCCGTTGCCGAAGACGGTAAGATGTATATTATTGACTGGTCACATGCGGCACAGGGTAACGCTGCTGCCGACGTTGCAAGAACATGTATTTTGTTTTCTCTTGCAGATCGAGACGACCTTTCGGAAAAGTACGTTGATTTGTACTGCCAAAAGAACGCAGCAGATAAAGAGTACGTGAAAAAATGGTTCCCGATTGTTGCGGCGGCACTCAGTACGGATGCAAATCAGAGCGATAAAGAAAAGCTTTTGGATTGGATAAAAAATCTCATTTTTAATAAAAAGGGGAATGGAAAATGAAAATTACAGTATGTGTCGGTAGCTCCTGCCATGTTAAGGGCTCAAGAGGTGTTGTTGAAAACCTGCAGAGACTTATTAAGGAGAATAATGTTGGTGATAAGGTTGAACTGGGCGGAACTTTTTGTTTGGGGCAATGCCGCGACGGTGTATGTGTAGAAATGGATAATGTGATTTACTCATTGACCCAGGAGAGTACTGAAGACTTTTTCACAAGAGAGGTTATGACGAGAATATAATGATTATTCAGATTTGTATAGGCAGTTCGTGCCATTTAAAAGGTTCGTATGAGTTGGTTGAAAAGTTCAAGAATTCAATCGAAGCACATGACTTGGAAGCCGAGGTTACGCTTGCGGGTAGCTTTTGTACAGGCAAATGCAACCGTGACGGCGTAACAGTACAGATTGATGACGAAATCTATACGGGGATTACCCCTGAGGGTTTTAAGGAGTTTTTCAACAAATATGTTTTAAAGAAAAACTGACCGAAAGGAAAATTTGTTATGCCAAACTGTATGACAAGCAAAAAAAGTAATTGTAAAAATTGCTATAAATGTATACGTAATTGTCCTGTGAAGGCGATACGTTTTTCGGGAAATCAGGCACATATTATCGGCAATGAGTGTATATTGTGCGGCAGATGCTACACTGTATGCCCACAGGATGCAAAGGTGGTTGTAAGTGAAACAGAAAAGGTAAAGGTGCTGATTCAATCGGGAGAGCCGGTTGTTGTAAGCCTTGCGCCATCTTTTATTACAAAGTTTGAATCTGTCGGCATAGTGGCCATGGAAGATGCTCTTAAAAAGCTGGGCTTTGCCGCTGCAGAGGAAACAGCTATAGGTGCTACAATCGTAAAAAATGAATACGAAAGAATTTTGCGTGAGGAAAACAGAGATGTTATTATATCCTCTTGCTGTCATAGCGTGAATTTGCTCATACAGAAATATTATCCAAAGGCACTTGTGTACCTTGCGGATGTATTAAGCCCCATGCTTGCCCACGGTGCAGACATCAAAAAGCGTTATGATAACGCAAAGGTTGTGTTTGTCGGACCCTGTATTGCAAAAAAAGACGAGGCAGAGCATTACGAAGGCTTTGTTGATGCGACCCTTACCTTTGAAGAGCTTGAGGACTGGTTTAGAGAAGAAGGCATTACATTAGAGAAAAATGTTGAAGCCTCAGAAAAGAGCAGAGCAAGGTTTTTCCCTGTGACGGGTGGCGTATTAAAGACTATGGACTGCAGTGCCCCCGAGTATGATTATATTGCAATCGACGGCATTGAAAACTGCATGGAAGTTTTAAAGGAAATCGAAGAAGGCAATATTACAAAGTGCTTCATCGAAATGTCAGCCTGCGCAGGCGGATGCGTAAACGGCCCGGCAATGGGTAAAAAGAAATACTCCCCCGTGAGAGATTATATCAGTGTGAAAAATTTTGCAGGCAGTGCAGATTATGACGTAAACCAGCCAAATTCGTTTGATTTGAGAAAGAACTTTGAATTTATAGAGAGAAGACTGCAGATGCCCACAGAGGATGAGATTGCCGCGGTGCTTCGTCAAATGGGCAAATTTAAAGTGGGAGACGAGCTCAACTGCGGACTTTGCGGCTATAACACATGCCGTGACAAGGCAACGGCTGTTTGTCAGGGCAAAGCAGAAGTAAGCATGTGTTTGCCGTTCTTGAAGGAAAAAGCCGAAAGCTTTTCCGATACTATTGTTAAAAACACTCCTAACGGACTTATTGCGCTTAACGAGAGCTTGGAGGTTCAGCAGATAAACGAAGCGGCAAGACGTATGATGAATATTCGTTATGCGTCGGATATTTTGGGTGAGCCTGTTGTGCGTATTCTTGACCCCAAGGACTTTTTGGATGTGTTAAGTGGCGGTAAAGAGGTGCGAAACAAGAGAGTTTACCTGGCAGAATATAAAAGATATGCTGACCAGACTATTGTATACGACAAAGAATCCAGAATGCTCGTTGCGATACTTCGCGACGTGACAGATGAGGAAAACGAAAGAGAAAAGAAAGAATCTATCAGCCGCCAGACTGTTGAGGTTGCAGACAAGGTTATTGAAAAGCAGATGCGAATAGTGCAGGAGATTGCTTCCCTTTTGGGCGAAACTGCAGCTGAAACAAAGATTGCACTTTCAAAATTGAAGGAGTCGATAACTGATGAATGATTTATGTGCTGAAATCGGCTTTAAAAGCATAAATCACTGGGGCGAAGAGCTTTGCGGCGATCATGTGGATATAGCACAGCAGGACGAAAACTCAACTGTTATAGTGCTCGCTGACGGATTGGGAAGCGGCGTAAAGGCAAGTATTCTTTCCACGTTGACATCAAAGATAATATCCACCATGATGGCGGCAGGCTTGAGCATTGAGGAATGTGTAAAAACCATTGCAGAAACGCTTCCCGTGTGCTCGGTAAGAGGCGTTGCTTACTCAACGTTTACGATTATTCATCTTATAGATGACGAAAACGCAGACATTATCCAGTACGATAATCCCCAGGTGATAATGCTCCGAGACGGAAAAAACTATGATTATCCAAAAACAGAAATGAATATAGACGGCAAAAAAATATTCCGCTCCAGCATAAAGCTGTGCGAAAACGATATTTTGATTGCAATGAGTGACGGTTGTCCTCATGCAGGTATTGGTATGGCATATAATTTTGGCTGGAAAAGAGAAGAAATCATCGAGTTTATGGAAATGATGAGCATTTGCGGATATACGGCAAAAAATTTGTCTACAATCCTTGTGGATGAATGCAACAAGCTTTATAACAACAAACCCGGTGACGATACCACGGCTTGCGTTGTAAGGATAAGACGCCGCGAACCGATGAATCTTTTGTTTGGCCCGCCCTTTAACCGCGATGACTGCAACCGCATGATGGCACTGTTCTTTTCAAAGGAAGGCAAGCATATTATATGCGGCGGTACTACAAGCTCCATTGCGGCAAAATACCTCGGGAAACCGCTTAAAGCAAGCCTTAATTTTGAACGCTCCGATATACCTCCCATCGCGGAAATCGAGGGTGTTGACCTTGTTACGGAGGGCGTTATCACCATTAATAAGGTGGTTGAATACGCCAAGGACTATATTGGCGAAAACCGCCTGTATGAAAACTGGAATTTTAAGCGTGACGGTGCGGCACTGATTTCGAGGCTGCTTTTTGAAGAGGCGACCGATATCAATTTTTATGTGGGAAGAGCAATTAATCCCGCGCACCAGAACCCCGAATTGCCCATTAATTTCAACATCAAGATGAATCTTGTTGAAGAGCTCAGCTCCAGCTTGAGGCAGATGGGCAAAAGAATCAAGGTGAGTTATTTCTAATTTCTATTTATGGCAGAAAGGCTATGTGAATAATTATGAGAAAATTTGACACTAAAGTACAGCATCTTAAATACAAGGTTTTGAGAGAGGTTGCCCGTCAGGCTTGGGACGATACCTTGCTCGAAAACTTTATGGAGATTCCCAAGATTATTGTTCCCGGGGAAGAACCCACTATGCGTTGCTGTATAAATAAAGAAAGAGCTATTTTGTTTGAAAGAGTAAAAATGGCAATGGGCGGAAATCGTGAAAACCCCAACAACATTGAGGTTTTGCCCATGGCATGCGACAAGTGCCCCGCAAGTGGCTACGAGGTTGTGGCAGACAGCTGCCGTAACTGCCTTGCCCACAGCTGTGAAGAATCCTGTAAGTTTGGTGCGGTTTATTTTGACCGTGACCACAGAGCACATATCGACAAGGATAAGTGCAAAAACTGCGGTCAGTGTGCACAAAACTGCTCGTTCTCCGCAATTGTGAAGAGAGAACGTCCTTGTATGAAAGCCTGCAAGGTTAAGGCGATTAGTGCCGAGGGCGGTAAGAGTGCCGTTATCGATAACTCAAAGTGCATTCAGTGCGGTGCGTGTGTATATAAGTGCCCCTTTGGTGCAATTACGGACAAGAGCTATATACTTAACGTAATTGATATACTTAAAAAGAGCAAGGCAGGCAAGGGCAAGGTTTATGCAATTGTTGCACCTGCTATTTACAGCCAGTTCAAGTACGCAAAGCTGGGACAGGTTGTGTCGGGACTTAAGAGCTTAGGCTTCCACACTGTTGTAGAGGCTGCATTGGGCGGCGATATGGTAGCACTTAAGGAAAGCCGTGAACTGGCTGAAAAGGGCTTTTTGACAACCTCCTGCTGTCCTGCATTTGTGGCATATATCAAGTCTGCAATGCCCGACATGGTTGAGTATGTTTCGCACAACTTTTCACCAATGGTTGAAATGTCAAAGTTTATAAAAGAAACTGACAAGGATGCAAGATGCGTGTTTATAGGCCCCTGTACTGCTAAAAAAGGCGAGGCAAAGCTGGAAAAGAGTATGCCCTATATAGACGAAGTGCTTACTTTTGAAGAATTGCAGGCACTTTTTGACAGCCGTGATATTGAGCTTGAAAATCTCCCTGAGGATATGCTTGACAATGCGTCCTACTACGGCAGAATTTTTGCCCGCTCGGGTGGTGTAAGCGAAGCTGCAGCACAGGCATTAAAAGAGCAGAATATCGACTTTGAGGCAAAGCCTTTGGTTTGTAACGGTATTGAGGAGTGCATAAAGAATCTTCTTATTGCATCTAAGAAACTTAAAGCAGGACAGATGCCCGACTTTAATTTTATCGAAGGTATGGCTTGTATAGGAGGCTGTATCAACGGTGCCGGATGCCTTACACACAGTGAAGTGAAAAATAAAATGGAAGTTGACAAATACGGCAAGGAAGCAATGGAAAAATCCATTAAGGATGCTGTTGATGCGGTTATGATTTAACAAATCTGCAACGCAGATTTGTTAACTAAGTTTGCCCAAGGGCAAGTGAAGTTGCCTTACGGCAGTGAAGTTACTGCGTAGTGAAGTTTCGCCTGTGGCGAAGTGCAAACTTAACTTCACTTTTGTCGAAGACAAAAACTTCACTATGACTTGTCATAACTTCACTTCAAATCAACGGTTTGAAAATTCACACATAAAAGCTCTTAGCAAAATGCTAAGAGCTTTTATGTTACCTTATAAAGTTAGTTTTAATTTTCGCTTCGGGTGTAGGATGAGGGATGCCGTTTTCCTTGCCTAATTCAATACACTTTAAGAGCCATGCCATGTTTTTGCCTAAATTGCGCATTGTCTGCATGCCTTCTTCGTCGCGTATTACATCCTCGGGTGTTGAGCCGTGCACCATGTTCCAATATGATGAGGATACCACAGGCATATTGGAGATGGTCAGGTGCTTTGTTAATTGGTCAAGTGCTGCTGTTGTACCGCCGCGACGAGCAGATGCAACAACTGCTCCGGGTTTATAGCGTAAATCCTTACTGCCCGAATAAAAAAGTCTATCCATAAAGCATGTGATAGCACCTGATGCAGAGGCGTAGTGTACGGGTGAGCCGAATACAAAACCGTCGAACTCGTTAAGACGGGCAATAACCTCGTTTACGCAGTCAGAATCATTTACGCATTTGCCCATTTTGAAGCAATATCCGCAACCCATACAACCTGAGTTTGTCTTGGAAACATTGATAATTTCGGTTTCGATACCTTCATCGTTAAGCACATTTGCTACAGTAGAAAGTGCTGTGTATGTACAGCCCTCCTTGTGAGGGGAGCCGTTAATTAATAATACTTTCATAAAATAAAACCACCTTTCGGAATATATTATATTCCGAAAGGTGGGAGAACGCAATTATTTTTTAGTTTTCTTGTATTCTTTAAGCATGCGGAGAGGCTCTTTTGCCATGGGGAAAAGTGCCATAAGGTTGAACACCGTCATAAGTGCAATGCCGATGTCTGCAAGATGCCATGTATCGGCAGCTGTTGAAAGACCGCCCATGAAAAGCATTGCAAGTGCAAATATTTTGTACAATGTCTGGCTTGTCCAGTTGTCGCCAAAGAGATAAGCTACGTTGCTTCTTGCGTAGAAAAGTACGCCCAAAAGTGTAGATACGCAGAAGAGGAACAAAATCACAGACATGAATACTTCGCCTGCATATCCCATGTGGAAGTTCATAGCTTCGTTCAATATAACGGAGGGGTCATCGCTATGTGCGGGATTTGCGATAAGTACAAGCATTGCAGTACATGTACAAATAACGATTGTATCGATAAATACGCCAAACGCCTGGAGTAAACCGCCCTTAACGGGGTTGTCAATGTTTGCTGCAGCTGCCGCACAGGGAGCAGAACCGGAGCCGGCTTCGTTGGAGAAGAGGCCGCGCTGTGCGCCCATGGAGATAACCGCACCCAAGGTACCGCCTACAGCAGGTCTCAAACCGAAGGCTTCGGCAAAAATACGCTCAAATACGCCGGGGATTGCCTGGTAGTTTATAACCATGAAAATGATTGTAGCAACAAAGTACAATACAGCCATAATGGGAACTATAATATCAAGCACCTTAACCGTTGTGTTCTTGCGGAGGACAACGACTGCACAGATAGCTACAAGCGCAATAGATGTGTACAAAGGGTCGATATTAAATGTAGACTTGAGGTCAGATGCGACGCTGTTACCGATAACCTGGCTGATACCGCCCCAACAGAGGAGTGCACTGACAGCAAATAAAACTGCAATTATGGATTTTTTCTTATTCTGTGCCTTTGCGTAAAGTGCATGAAGATAATATGCAGGACCACCGCGGAAACCACCGTAAAGGGGGTCGTTTTCTTTATGAAGCTGTGCAAGGGTTGCTTCTATGTAGGCTGTGGACGTGCCCAAAAGAGCTGTAACCCACATCCAGAAAACGCTACCTGCACCACCGAAGGCGATTGCCGCTACAACACCGAGAAGGTTACCCATACCTACTCTTGTAGCAGTAGATACGATAAGTGCCTGCAAGCCCGAAAGACCACCTTTTTGGTTTTCGGGTTTCTTCTCGACTGTAAGACGGAGCATTTCAGGGAAAAACCTCACGATAAGCGCCTTTGTTTTGATTGTAAAATAAATGCCTGTGGGAATCAAAAGTATTGCCAAAAGCGGGATGCCGATTGAAAAACCATTGGGAAGAGTAAAGGTGATGAAGTTGGCATCCGAGAAAATGTAATAAATAAAATCAATTATTTTTTGAAAAATATCCATTTTCCTGTTCCTTTCTGTTGAAATTTTAATAAACACAGTATATACTATAAGTAACGATAAGTCAAATTGATAATATTTGTAAACATGATTGAAAAATTAGATGAAAGGTTAGCGTTATGGATATCAAAAATTTAACTACTTTTATATATGTAGCCGAGATGAACAGCTTTACAAAAGCGGCACAGGCATTAGGCTACACACAATCGACGGTGTCGTTTCAGATAAAACAGCTTGAAAGTGAGCTTTCTTGTCAGCTTTTTGACAGGATAAATCACTCGGTAAACCTTACAAAAAGAGGAAGAGAGCTGTTGAGGTATGCTCACAGCGTCAAAAGGATGACGGATGAGCTGAAGGAAGGTATGTCGGATGAAATTGAACCATCCGGACACGTTACTTTGGCAACGGCATCCAGTCTTTGCCGCAATATGCTGGGCGAAAACTATGCTCCTTTTTACAAAGAGCATAAGAATATAACATTGAAAGTAATTGAAGCAGGCACGGGAGAAATGTTCAGATTGCTTGACCATAACGAGGTTGATATGATACTTACCCTTGACAGCCATATATATAACACTGATTATATAATAGCCAAGGAAGAAAGGGTAGGCGTGCATTTTATTGTTGCACCGGACAGCGATGTTGAAGACAAGGTGAAAATTGAAGATATAATAAACTGTCCCTTTGTGCTTACCGAAAAAGGCATGAGCTACATCCGAATTTTTGAAGAACAGCTTAGCAAAAAATCTTTGGAGATTAAACCCGTTTTAGAAACAGGTAATACGGATATTATATGCGAGATTATAAAACAAGGTGTGGGCATAGGCTTATTGCCCGACTATGTAACCAAAGAAAGGGTAAAACGAGGAGAACTCAGATATATTGAGGTTGAAGATATTGAAATCGAAGTGTGGAAACAGCTTTTGTACCATAAAAATAAATGGGTGTCAAAAGAGATGGAAGCTGTGTTGAACTACTGCATAAAAAAGGAGTTTGCATAATGCAAACTCCTTTTTTGTGTTTGTGGGATTATTCAGCTGCTGTTACTGTAAATACCTGGTTTTTTGTTTCGTCTTTAGCTTCCTGTGTAACAGAACCGTCAGCGTTTACTGTAAGGTAAAGTTCGCTGTGAACTGCCTTGAACATTACGCCGCCTTCTGCCTCTTCGCTGACAAACATCTGGTTTTCTGCACCTGTAGCACTCCAGAGGATTGCTGCCTTGCCGGGTTCAGTGGAAAGGTCAAGAATGTCAATAAGTGTGCCTTCGGGTGTATAAACAAGTGTGCATACTCCTTCGCCCATGTCTTTAATCTTCCATGTTGCAGCGTCGTCTGTTGCCTGTACAAACAAGTAGTTTGCACCGTTATCAACTGCGCCGAGGTACTTTTCGGTGCCATTAACTGCGATAGTATAGTCAAGGTTGGAGTTGTTCTTTTCAACAGGTTCGAGTACGAATACCTTGCCGCCTCCTTCAACACCGGAAACAAGGTTGTCGCCCTTAACGTCGATAGAAAGAGAGTATCTTTCGCTTTCAAATGTGTAACCGCCATCGGCAGGATATACTGCAAACTGTTCGTTGATTGCCCATGTGCCGCCGTACTGGTTGATTGTCATTGTGGGAAGACCGGAGTCATCAAGCTGTAAGGAGGAACCTGAGTGCTTTGCAAAGAAACGGATTGTATCACTTGTCTTTTCGATTGCGAAAAGCTGAGAAGCATTGCCTTCTTCGTAGTCTGCGAGGATAACGGGAACTTCGTTGTCAAGAGATGCGTCTGTAACTGTCCACACCTTGCCTGTTTCCTTATCCTTTACTGTGTAATACATAGAGTCATCAATTTCAGCGGCAACGCTGCCTTCTGTTTTCTTAGCAAGGATTTCTTCGATGTCTGTAATGTATTTTTCATATTGAGCATAGTCTGCAAAATATTCGTTGTCTGCACGGTAGAGCATACCGCGGAGAATATTTGAACGGTTGGGATAAATTTCTTCAAGATGCTCGAAAGCTTCTGTGTCACGGCTCATGAAGAAGAGCTTGTTGAATTCAGCAAGGTCTTCTGCCTGGTTGGATGCACCGTAGCCTGAAATCGGAATAGCGTCCATACTTTCGGCATAGCTCCAAACGTCGTTGTTGGGAAGCACGTTACTGTCTAAGATATGACCAAGCTCGTGGCAGAGTGTGCTTGTAATCTGCTGGCTTGTAGCGGGTTCGTAGTTAAGACGAATCCAGATTGCGTTACCGCCGCCGTTAAAGCTGTTGGCACCGTCGCCTGCTTTCCAGTAGAGCATATGCACATACTGACGGATAGCGTAAGGTGTTCTTGCGATAGCTTCGATACTGCGTTCAACCATGGGAACGTCTTCTTCGTTACTTACAAATGTGAACTTATGTAACTGACCGGGTGCGTCGCCTTCCATTTCTACTTCGTAGAGCCAGCAGGGGCACATATGACCACGCCAGATATCATAGGATTCTTCATATGTTTTCTTAACAATCTTATATTCAGCCACATGGTCGGATGCCAGTGTGCCGCCTACCTGATAGGAAGCTGTGTATGTAAGACATTCCTTGATGAGATTTGCCTGTTCTTCGGCAGAGAGGCTTAAATAGTCTGCTGCGGCAAACTTGTTTTCAGCGTTTGCCATTGCCTGCTGTGTAATCCAGA